>NZ_JAMZAN010000003.1:0-616007 GCF_024181865.1 Vibrio sp. Y58_MX_L22 | reverse complement strand
AAGCGTTGTGAGGCGTTGAGCTAACCTGTACTAATTGCCCGTGAGGCTTAACCATACAACACCCAAGGGGTTTTGATGGACTCAATGAAAGAACATTGAATGTGTAAGAACGAGAATTAAAAAACAGCTTTCCAGATTAAAGAATTTGCTTGGCGACCATAGCGTTTTGGACCCACCTGATTTCCATGCCGAACTCAGAAGTGAAACGAAATAGCGCCGATGGTAGTGTGGGGCTTCCCCATGTGAGAGTAGGACATCGCCAGGCTTTAAACATCGCTTTCAAGTTTCCTTTTCACTTGGTATAACTGAAGGCAAAACTAAAAATTAGCATCAATAGTATAAGACTAAGTTTTAGTAACAATTTGTGGAGAGATGGCTGAGTGGTTGAAAGCACCGGTCTTGAAAACCGGCATACGTTAATAGCGTATCTAGGGTTCAAATCCCTATCTCTCCGCCACTTTTAAAAAAACCGCTGTTCTTACAGCGGTTTTTTTGTATCTGCTGTTTTTTAACCGCTGTTATCGAAACTTCTAATTGATTTTTCTCTAGCTCTTTCTCCAAGTTTTTGCGTACCTACTTTGGGTTTAGTTTACGCAGTAATACCTTCAATCGAAGACATTTCCATACGTCTCATTTGGGCTTCAAATAGAGCTTTCTTAAGTCTCAACGTGGGATGCTTAAACGCATTTTGATAGAGTTCCAGTCTAAATACTGCGGATGCACTTGGAGAAAAAATGAAGCTACTTTACTGGTTAGATGAATGGCAAGCTCTTACTCAACAAGAACAAGAGATGGCTTTACCTATCTCTGGCTACGATTTACTTGATGATGTGTTTGTGAAGTATGAACTCGTCGATCTTAACAAGCCATTGTTGTTTACATTTTCTCCTTCCGGTACTGATGTGCAGGTACAAGATTTAACTCCGGATTTTTCTCCTTGGGGCTACGAGATCGGAATACAACAACAAGTAAACATTATTGCCTTTCAACATTTAGGACAAAGTAATTGGTTCCGTAGTCGGAATTTGATTTTCTTTCTGGAGCAGATATCTGAGTTGCTTCACCCCTTCAAATGTCGTTTGGGTTATGGGCAAAGTCGAGGTGGCTTTGCAATTGGCGCGTTTGCTAACTTGCTGAAACTAGAACATCTTTTGTTGTTTTATCCTGTTAGCACTAAAAATAAAGCGTTAGTGCCTTGGGATGATCGGCCGAGTACTGAGCTTGCTCAGCAGTTTGCTTGGGAAAGCGGCTACCATGATCGAGATTTGGGCAATGCCAAAGGTTATATTATTTATGACCCATCCAATCGCATTGATCGTCTTCATGCTGAACGTTATCCAGAGCTTACCCATTTAAAAGTCGTCGGTATGGGACACGGCACTCAATCCACACAATTAGATAAATTAGAATTTTTTAATCTGGTGGCGCAGGAGTTTGTTCGCCATCAAACCTTAGATATTGACCAATTTAATAAGCAAATTCACGCTTTGTTTTAAAAGAGGACTGATATCAGAGTCCCCTGTAACCAGGGGGAGATGATCACACACTAAAAACTAGATTTTTAACACAATTGCTAGGCGCAATTTAGATGGAGGATTAATGAAGTTACTGTACTGGTTGGATGAATGGCTGGCTCTTTCTCGTGAAGAACAGCAAACCAGGCTACCGATGTCCGGGGAGGACTTACTTGATGATGTATTTGTTAAGTATGAGTTTGTCGACCGCAATAAACCGTTGTTGTTCACCTTTTCCCCTGCTGGTACGAATCTACAAGTACAGGACTTACACTCAGACTTTGCGCCTTGGGGCTATCGCTTAGCCCAGAAACAAAAAGTAAATATTATTTCATTTCAGCATCTTGGGAAAAGTAACTGGTTTCGCAGCCGTAATTTGATTTTCTTTCTAGAGCAGCTATCAACTTTACTTGAGCCTTTTGAATGTCGTTTAGGTTATGGGCTTAGCCGCGGTGGTTTTGCTATTGGTGCCTTTTCCAATCTATTAAAGTTGGATCAAGTATTGATGTTTCACCCGGTCAGCACAAAAAACAAAGTTTTGGTGCCATGGGATGATAGGCCAAGTACTGAACTAGCCCAACAATTTGATTGGGAAGGAAAGTATCACGACCTTGATCTTGGCGATGCAAAAGGCTACATCATTTATGATCCAACTAATGAAATCGACCGCCTTCACGCCAAACGCTACCCAGAGCTCACTCACTTAAGAGTCTTCGGGATGGGACATGGTACCCACGCGACGTATTTGAATAAATTCGGTTTTTATAAGCAAGTGGCCGTAGACTTTATACGTTATCAGAAGATAGATATAGCGCAGTTTCGTCATCAGACCAAAACGTTGCGCTTAAAAGAAGATTACTATCAGTGCCTTAACAAGGCGAATGCGAGCTCACAGCATCGTTTAAACTTACTGAGTACCGCTCATAATGTGTTAATTGAAGAAAAGAAAGAACATGTGAAGGAGCATCAAGCACAAATCGATATTCAGCCACTTGTTGATATTGCACTTAAGCATGAGTATGACAACCCGCAAGATGCAGTACAACTTTTGGAAGTCGCTCAGCAGTTGGTTCCGAATGATCCCGTTGTGGAGCACAAGTTGCAGCAACTGTCGTAACGTTGAGATATAATGCGGACGATATTGGTCGAAATAGGTCAGTGGCTTTTGTCGCTGGCCTTTTTAATAGCTTATGGATTGATATTTCGATGAAATCTAATGAAGCAGTACAAAATAAAAAGCCCAAGCAAATGCTTGGGCTCCATAAATGTTAATGCGAGTTTTAAAACTCTTTTGGCGCAAAGCCTGTCATCACATCAAGGCGAAGTTCTTTACCAACTTTTGTTAATGGGTGAACGATTACTAAGCCGCGTACGCGTTTTTTCAGTTTGCCGATGTCCGCTTGTTCTGCTTTGGTGATTTCACGAGAGAAAGGCATATCAAGTAAGCTTTTACGTTCTTTGTTCAGCTCATAGTTTTGCTTGTGCTTTAACTGGTTAAGCTTTTTGGTAAGCTGTTCTACTTCATCCGTGAACTTTGTAATCATTTCGTGATCACCACGAGAACGTGCCGCATCAAGTTTACGTTGGCATGTATCTAAACGGTTGTGCAGCTTTTGAATATCAGTTTTTATGCTCATGGTAATTTGGCTCAAATTTTAAATAGTCGAGAAGTATAGCATAGCTGAGATCACACGCTCTACTATACTTCTCGATTGTCTGGCTTTAGTTAATCAGTTCATTGCCCGATACGTTACCAGAGAAAAAGGCTTCGACGTTATCAAGCGTCACAGAGGCAATATTATTAAGTGCTTCGTGAGTCAAGAATGCTTGGTGGCCAGTAAACAGCACGTTATGACAAGCCGATAAACGGCGGAAAACATCATCTACAATGACATCGTTAGATTTATCTTGGAAGAATAAGTCTTTTTCATTGTCATACACGTCTAGGCCAAGCGCACCAATCTTACCTTGTTTCAACGCTTCTATCGCCGCTAGTGAATCTAGCAACTCGCCTCGACTGGTGTTAATGATCATCACGCCATCTTTCATTTGCGCGAAGGCTTTTTCGTTCAGTAAGTGATAGTTTTCTTCACTCATTGGGCAATGGAGAGAGATAACATCCGCATTAGCGTAGATTTCTTCAAGCGAACAGTAACGGGCTCCCATTTCTAGCGCTAATGGGTTTTCGTAGGGGTCGTAGCAAAGCAGCTCCATGCCAAGCCCTTTGAAGATACGCATCGTCGCGATACCAATCTTACCCGTACCAATAACACCAACGGTTTTTCCGAAAAAGTTAAAGCCAACAAGACCTTCTAGCGAGAAGTTGGCGTCACGTGTCCGTTGGTAGGCCTTGTGAAGACGGCGGTTTAGGCACATCATTAAACCAACCGTGTGCTCTGCCACTGCCTCTGGTGAGTAAGCAGGAACTCGAACCACTTGTAAACCTAGTTCTTTGGCTGCTTGTTGATCAACTTTATCAAATCCCGCACAGCGCATAGCAATAAGCTTGGTCCCGCCCAGAGAAAGCTGTTTAAGGACAGGAGCTGAAAGATCATCATTAACAAACGCACATACGACATCACTGCCGTGCGCCATCTTGGCTGTTTTTTCGGTTAGTCGGAAGTCGTGATAGTGAAATTCAAAATCGCGGTTATTTTTAATTTTATTAAAAGAGGCTTCGTCGTAGGATTTTGCACTAAAAAAAGCAATGTTAATCATGGTTCCCTCTCAAAAAGTGCGGACTTTATAAATAAATATGCTTATAAAGTAATGCAACTTAGCCGCAATGAATAGAGAAATCTTCTCTTTGACTTTTGTTGTATCAAATAACGATAAGAAGTACGCCTTTCAGCGAGTCTATCTTATGGTTCCGCATTAGATACTGTTTGCTTTACGAGCATTAACTGACTAGCATTATCGCTCTTTTCTTGTTCACTTTATTAGCTTAGGCGTTACGACAATGTCAGTAAAATGGTGCTCTATGTTCTTGTGTTGTGTGTTTGCTTCTGGCACTCACGCAGCTGTTGACCTCGTTAAAGTCGACAAGTCTAAGCGTCGAATGTATTTGATGGAACAAGGAGCAGTGCTAAAAGAATACCGAATTGCTTTAGGAGCGAACCCTCAAGGACATAAACAAGAAGAGGGAGACAATCGCACACCAGAGGGCGAATACACTCTAGATTATGTTATAGAGGACTCTGCTTTTTATCGTTCTGTGCATATCAGTTACCCTGATGCGATTGATACGTTGGAAGCGAAGCGCCGAGGTGTGTCCCCTGGAGGGAACATCAAAATTCATGGCTTAAAAAACGGTGAGAGTCAGTTTCCAATTTACATCCAAAGTTTTGATTGGACTAATGGGTGTATTGCGATTACCAACGAGGAGATGGACGAATTTATCCAGCTTGTCGAGATGGGGACACCAATTCAGATTGAGTGGTAACAAAAGGTCCCCTTTAATGTTCTGGCTCTTATAGGCTATGGCATAAAGCGCTGTGGATGATCACTAAAAATACCGTCTAACTGAGGCAGGTATTTCAGTTTATTTGGATTGTTCACCGTATAGCACATCACTTTGTAACCGGCTTGTTGGAGTTTGTTTATCTGGCGAGTACGAACCCAGTTAATGTTTAGGTTGCAGCTATAGGCACTAACTTCTTCCAAAAGGCGTTTATCTTTTCTCGTAAAGAATTCACTTAACACACCCAATCGGTAGCCACTGCAGTATTTGTGCATCGCTCTAATGACGTCATGACTAAAGCTCGATAGGAGTACATTCTCTTGCGGCATTGGACTTTTTGTTAACGCATTGGCGAGAGTCTGCGCCACTTCTTCCGCTGGATGGTTGTCTACTTTAACTTCGATATTCAAGTTAAGCTTATTCTCAGTAGCTAAAGTGAGCAGTTCATCTAGTGTCACGATCTTCTCGCCTGAAAAGTCTGTGCTAAACCAACTACCGAAATCTAATGCTTTTAACTCTTCCAGGGTGAGCTCATCAACACGGCCTTGTCCATTGCTGCATCGATTGACGGTATGATCATGGCAAACCACTAAAACATTATCTTTGGTAGGCTGTATATCCACTTCCACCCACCTCAACCCCAGGTCAATGGCTGCCTGAATGCTTATTTTTGTATTCTCAGGGTATGAACCTGCCACGCCACGGTGACCAATTAATAACGTTTCCATTCGCTTTATCTTTTGCTTTGTGGTTGCCAGATTGTACTCGTTTTTTCTATGAAGATATATCTAGGTGCATATTGTTAGGAACCTTTAGTGCAAGTGAACATTAAACTCTAATAGTACGTTGCTGCTTCTTGGACTGAGTCCTGTTGACTTAAAGCCTTAGAGTGTGTAGTTGTTTAATTGGTAAATGAGTAATAAAATGCGAACCATTTTTATTTGAATGGTGAGTGGTAATGTCACGAGTTTTGATAGTCGATGATGACGTTCCTTTGTGTGAGCTGTTAGAAGCGGTTTTGCAAGAGGAGGGCTACATCGTCTCTTCTGTGCATTGCGGTGAAAGTGCGCTGCAATATATGGAAAAAACGCCTGTAGATCTTGTATTGCTTGATGTCATGTTACCAAACCTTAACGGCATGCAAGTTGCTCGTAGGATCTGTCAGCGCTTCGCGACACCTATTCTAATGCTTACCGCTCTCAACGATGAAAACTCGATGCTTGATGGTTACCAAGCGGGGGCCGATCAGTATATCGGAAAGCCCTTTAATGTCGCTGAGCTTCTAATGCGCATCAAAGCGATTCTTCGTCGTGTTGGCTTGGAACGTCAACGTCAGACGATGTGTAGTACCGTTCAAACGATCAGCGACCAGCTTAATAGCTTACCCCTCACAAGTACGGAAGCTGAACTATTGAGCTACTTGGTAAAAAACCAAGGAGTCGTGATTTCAAAAGCAGAGCTTCAAACTGAAGTGTTAAAGAAAGAGCTGAGTCCTTTTGATCGCAACCTTGATATGCACATCAGCAACATACGTCGCAAGTTAGTTGAAGCGGGGCTTTCCAAGCAACATATCAAAACCTTCCGTGGCAAAGGTTACAGTTATTTAGAGGCTGTAAACCGCTAATGAAGCTCCGGTGTCCACCTTTTATTGCAAAACGTAAAGATAGCTTAGCGTTCAAGTTATTTAGTTGCATGACCGCAATTGTCATTAGTATTTTGGTCGTGCAATCCTTAGCGGAACAAGCTCTGGTGAAAGCCATGTTGAAAGTGCCCGATAGTGTGCGAGAAGAAATGCTAGACCTTGCACATCAAGCCAATGTATTGATTGAGCACGGAGACATGGACGAACTTGCTGACTGGGCAAATGCGCAAAACTTTTATTTATTTGTGTTGAATGAACATCAGCAACCAGTTACGCACCGTCTGATGCATCCGCACTTCGAGTTCAAACTTCAATTTAAGAGAAGCATTGATGATCAACTTGAGGGGAAAGTGAATCGCCCCATCATCAATATTCCTTTAGTTCATGGCAATACTTTAGTGATTCAATTGCCACATCGACTGCACCCTGCAAATGACTTCATTCTGTATTTCTCTATTCTCAAAGTCGTGATTGCAGTGGTTATTTTGGCGCTCTTTTCGCTGCTAATGGCACGTAACTTACAGCAACCATTGGATCGATTGAGAGAAGCAAGCAAAAAGCTATCTAATGGCGATTTTAATGTCAGTGTCGTGAAAGAGCTGAAGTCGAGCACGCGTGAGTTTAACGAGTTAGCGCAAGATTTCGATCACATGACGCAACAGATTCATTCTCTCGCTGAAAAGCAGCGACTGCTTATAAGAGATGTCTCTCACGAATTGAGAACGCCGTTAGCGAGGCAGAACTTGGTTCTGCATCTTTTGCGAAAGCGTGTTGGAGAAAGTGAGCAAAGCCTAGTGACAAGGCTAGAAGATGAAGCAAAAGAGCTAAACCGTTTGATCAGCGATATATTGGAGTTCAGTCGCTTGGAAAATGCGCGCTTCGACAAAGCCACGAAACGCTGTGATTTAGAAGTTTTGCTCTCCCCGCAAGTAGAACGTTGCAAAATAGATTTGAAGTCAGAACAGACGTTGTCTTTCCGCTCAGAAGCTGTATGTGCTAAAGCCATTTGTGAAGAAACGCTGGTCATTCGTTGTTTGAACAATCTTATTGGTAATGCCATTAAATATTCAGGACAAGCATCTCAGATAGAAGTTTCTCTGGAAAATTATGTCAAAGAAGGGCAGCAGTTCACCATAATGTCAGTATCTGATGATGGGCCTGGTATTCCAGATAACAAGCTGGTCGATATTTTTGATCCGTTTACACGCTTAGATGCTTCTAGAGATAAAAAGCTTGGTGGCTACGGTTTAGGTCTTGCGATTGTCAAAGAATCCATGCGTATTATGGGTGGAGCAGTTACGGCGAAAAACCGTGAGCAAGGTGGTCTGAGGGTTACTTTAGTGTTCAAGCAATAAGTATGATTAAGTCGTAATTTTTGTGATTGATATCACATTATCATGGCGCATCATCAGAGAGTACTTTACAAAAGTTTGCAAATGCAAAGAATGTAAATTTAATGCAAATGGTAATACTTATCACTTATATTCACCCGCGAAATAATTAAGAGGGAATCGCATTCAACAAGTATGTGACCCGAAAAATAATAATCGGAGTGAAAGGATATGTTTACTAAGAGCCATTTGGCGTTAGTGATCGGTGCAGTGTTAGCAACACCTGCAGTGGCGGAAGTTCAAACAGACGAACATGTAGTTGTAGAAGGTCGAGAGTTCGGCTACAAGGCAGATACAAACAGTACAGCAATGCGCATGGAAATGACGCAGCTGGAAACGCCGGGACAAGTAGCGGTTATCGATGAAACGGTAATTGATGAGCAGCGTGCAAGTACACTTGGTGAAGTGCTACGTAACGATGCAAGTGTTAGCGCGGGTGGTACAAGCCGTAACCGCGAACGTTTCTCTCTACGTGGTTTTGAACTTAGCAGTTCAGACGGTTTTCTTCGTGATGGTCGTCAACACTGGTCACACTACCGTCAGCCAATTGAGCTTTTAGAGCGTGTTGAAGTGCTTAAAGGTCCATCAGGTCTGCTATACGGTAAATCTGAGCCGGGTGGCTTGGTAAACATGGTTTCGAAAAAACCAACAACTCAAACACAAGCAAGTTTGAGTCAAGATCTAGGTTCGAATGATCACTCACGCACTGTGCTTGATGTGAGTGGCGCGCTAAATGATGCAGAGACACTGCGAGCGCGCGCAATTTTTGCCAAAGAAAGCTACGGCTCTTGGCGCAGGTACGGTGATGGCACCGAGCCAGAAACGGATCGTACGGTTGCGGGCCTAGTGGTTGAGTACGATATCACAGACAACTTTATGGTATCGGCTCATTACGATCGCACGAAAGACGATGGTAGCGTGGACTCTGGCGCATACATTGTTGATGGCAAAGCGGTTCGCGGTGATAAGTACATTTGGGATGCGCAGTGGTCTGAAATTGATAACGAAGTAGAAAACTACGGTGTCGATATTAATGCGCAAGTCACGGATAACGTGAACGTAAAAGCAGGTTACAACCGCCAAGACTTTAAGCGTTTTGATGTAGAGTCTTACCCTAAGTTTGATCAGTATGAAGAGTTAAATACGATTAAGCATCGAGGCAACGATCGCTCCGATAATTGGGTATTTGATACTGCATATATAGATGTGACGACGGACTTTACTTTGTTCGGTACGGAAAACACGTTGTTAGTGGGCGCTAACTACTTAGATTACAGTTATGATCGCTTTATGGCATTTCATAATGAGGCGAGTATTGCGCCAGGAGAAACGGTGCCTAAGCCTAGCTATCGTAGTTCGAAGAAATCACCAACTGCTGAGTACGATACTTGGGGTATCTACGCGCAAAATATGATGACGATTAATGATTACTGGCAAGTGCTTGCAGGTGTTCGTTATGACGAAAAGCGTGATGATGAACTGACCGAAAACCAGGTTTCTCCAAAATTTGGTGTCATTTTCCACCCATCGACGAATGGCTCGGTTTACGTTCAGTATTCTGAAAGCTTCATGCCTCAAGGTGAAGTCAGCAACGGTAGTCGTACCTACATCAATGAAGGTGAGAAACTCGACGCTGAGCGTGGTATCTCTTATGAAATCGGTACGAAGTGGGAACTGTTTGATCAGCGTTTATTTGTATCTGGTGCTGTGTTTGATATCACGTTAGAGAACATCTCGCTGGATGTTGAAAGCGGCAAAGACGCGGGCGGCAATCTCCTACACAAGAAAACGCAAGGTGGTGAGCAAGTTCACAAAGGCGCTGAGTTAATGGCTCAAGGTTTTGTGACCCCAGAGTTGTCGCTAACCGCTTCTGCAATGTATTTAGATGCAGAGCTTAAGAAGGCAGAAAGATATGAAGGTAACCGCCCTGTAGACGTGCCAGAGTTCTCGGCAAGTCTATGGTCTAGCTACAAGGTTCAAGACAACACTAACTTAAACCTTGGTTTGATTTATGAAGGTGATCGCTACGGTGATGCAAAGAACACCTTCAAGAAAGATGGCTACGCTCGCGTTGATATGGGCGTGTCATACAAACATAAGTACGATGAAAACTTGGATATCATTGCTCGATTCAATGTCGAGAATTTATTCGATACCGACTACTTCGCAGGTGGTGGTAGCACGAATGGCGAGCAAAAAGGTGCGAGTGGGGTTGTGGTTGGAGAAAGCCGCAACTACATGGCAACAATCCAGTTCAAGTACTGATAACAATTTGATTATTAAAGGGGAAGGGTAGTCTTCCCCTTTGGTCGTTTTTGGAACACAGAAATATAACTCGTATGAATCTAATGAAATCAAGTATCGCTCTGTTGATATCATCGGTTTTGATTCCCGCTCACGCGGCGAACTTAAACGATGCACAAGCTGTGCAGAGTAAAACAAACCAGTCGTCGGCGGTAAGCCAAAAACGTATTGATGCAAGCGCAGAAAAATCACTTACTCTAGAAGCTGAAATTGAGCAGCTGCAAGAGGAAGTCGGTAACTTGAAGATTTATCGCGATCATCTTGCAAGCCTTGTTGAAAGTCAAAATCAAGAAGTTGATAGCTTGAACGAGCAAATTGAGCAGATTGCTCAAACTCGTCAAGGTGTCGTGCCTTTGATGTATCACATGCTTGAGGGCTTAAAAGTGCTCGTCGCTAACGACAAGCCTATACGCAAAGCGCAACGTGAGGAGCGAATTGCAAAGCTGGATTCCATGATGACGCGTGCAGACGTTGCGGATGCAGAGAAGTTTCGTCGTATTTTAGAAGCGTACCAAATTGAAATGGATTACGGCACCAAGCTTGGCGTTTACCAAGGCAAGATTAACCTAGGTGACAATGAAGCTGTGGAGGCGAACATTCTCTATTTAGGGCGTTTGTCTTTGGTAGCGCGTAGCTTATCTGGTGACACATTTTGGAGCTGGTCACAGCAACAACAAGCATGGCAACAAGTGGGTTCTGAGCAAAAATCAGAGCTAGACAAAGCGTTCGCTATGGCGAATAAACAGATCGCGCCGAGCATGTTAACTCTACCAGTGTCGTTAACCGCTGCGGAGGGCAAATAAATGATGAAAAAATGGTTATCGGTTGCATTAATCTCGACAGCCGCATTAATGCCTCATACAACTCTTGCTAGTGATGCGTTGTTACAAAAGGCGCAGCAAGAAAATCGTCAACAGCAATCGCACAATGTCGCGCGTGAATCAGGTTTTAAGCAAACAGAGCAAGAGCTACAGGCTATAAAGAATAAATTGGTGGCAGAGCGGGCTGCTCTTCAAGCAGAAGCGGACTCATTAAGTGTTACCTTCGGTGAAAATGAAGCAGAACTGGCACAGCTAGAAGAAAAGTTGCGTCTAGAAACCGGGAGCCTAGGTGAGTTATTTGGCGTCGTTCGCCAGAACGCAAAAGAGCTAGAGTCTGAGCTAAAAAGCTCAGTAACCGGTGTAGATGCAAACTCATATCAGAAAGATATCGATGCTATTGTTGCGGCTAAATCACTGCCAACGTTGACCCAACTTCAGGCGATGTGGCGCAGCATGGAAGAACAAATCAAAGCAAGCGGTGAAATGGCAAACGTCTCTTTCACACTGCTAAATGGCGAAGGTCGTGAACAAACGGTTAATGGTGTTCGTCTTGGTTCTATAGCGCTGCTGGATGAGACTGGCTACGTTAAGTGGAATGGTCAACGCGGAGACGCGGTAAACTATCTTCGTCAGCCTGAGAACGGTCCAACAGCGAATACTATTTCCTCTGGTGACATTGATGCACTTGTCATTGATCCGTCACGTGGCATTCTTCTTGAACAGCTTGCAAACTCACCGACTTTGGCTGATCGCCTAAATGCGGGTGGCGTTGTCGGCAAAATCATCCTTGGCTTATTGGCTATCGGCCTATTGATTGCGCTCGTACGTGGTGCATCACTGATGATTTCGCGTCAGAAAATCATGAAGCAACTGAAAACCCCAGCGCAGCCAGGAAACAACCCTTTGGGTCGCGTGCTTGCGGTATACCAGAAAGACAAGCATCGCAGCGTAGAAGCGTTAGAACTACGTCTTTTGGAAGCTGTTGTTGATGAGCAAACCCACCTAGAAAAAGGGTTGTCGATGCTTAAGCTTCTTGCTGCTCTAGCTCCTATGCTTGGCCTACTAGGCACGGTAACGGGTATGATCGAAACCTTCCAAGTCATCACTCAATTTGGTAATGGTGATCCGAAAGTAATGGCGGGTGGTATTTCAATGGCACTTGTGACTACCGTACTTGGCCTTGTTTCAGCCATGCCTTTGCTATTAGCGCACAACGTATTGAGCTCTCAAGCAGAAAATATTCGCAGTATCTTAGAAAAACAAGGCATCGGTTTAGTTGCAGAACAAGCTGAGCGTGATATGCCGAGTAACAAAAGTCACTCTAACACCTTAGCGGAGAACGCAGCGTAATGGAGCAGATCCTACTCAGCACATTGGGTTTGATCAGTGAGGATTGGGCCACAACCTTGATGAGCTTTATGCAGCAAGGTGGTCAAATCCTATGGTGGCTGGCCGCCGTCGTGGCGGTGTGCTGGCTGTTGGTTATGGAGCGAGTTATTTATCTCACAACGGTTTTCCCTGGGGTAAAAAAACAGCTTTGTGAGCAGTGGCAAGCAAGATCAGAGCACCACTCTTGGTACGCGCATCAAATCCGTGAAGGATGGATTGCAAAAGCGCAAATCGAACTGCGCCAAAACCTATCGACTATTAAGCTACTTGTGGCGGTTTGCCCAATGCTAGGGTTGTTAGGGACGGTGACAGGCATGATTACGGTGTTTGACGTAATGGCATCGCAAGGCAGCAGCAATCCGAAATTGATGGCTTCTGGTATCTCACTTGCTACGCTGCCAACCATGGCAGGTATGGTAGCAGCGCTTGCGGGCATGTTTATTCATGCTCGCCTTAGCAAAGTGTGTGAACGAAAAGCTATCCAGTTAGAACAATCTTTAAGGAGTCAAAAGTGAGACTCGGACGCAGACCTAACCAACAAGATGAAGCTCAAGTCGATTTAACCTCGATGCTTGATATCGTCTTCATCATGTTGATCTTCTTCATTGTGACCAGTTCGTTTGTACGTGAATCCGGTGTAGAAGTGAATCGCCCTCAGGCTTCTAATGTAGTAAGTCAAAAAGACGCGGGCATTTTTATCGCAGTAACGGCAGCGAATGATGTGTACATTGACAAACGAGTGGTTGATATTGAGCGTGTTGAGGCCTCTATTGAGCACCTGTTACTTGATCAGCCTGATGCTTCGTTAGTTATCCAAGCTGACGAGCATGCTTACAATGGCACTGTCGTGAAAGTGATGGACGCTGCAAAGGCAGCAGGTGTGAAGAACATTGCATTGGCGGCGGAGAAACCTTAATGGGCAGGCTGTTACTTGCACTACCAGCATCACTGTTAATTTCTGTGAGCTTGTTTAGCTTTATGGCGTGGATGGTTGATAAAGGCAACCAGCGTGCACCAGAAGCTTCAGAAGCCGTTCGTTTTGATATGGTGATGGTAGAGAACGAAGCAGACGTGCAGCGTCGTCAACGTTCAGTGCCGGAGCAACCAGAACCACCTCAAGCGCCGGAGCCAATGGATCTGTCTCAAGCTGACACTCAAATGGAACCAATGAGTCAGATGACGCCAGTCAGTGCTTTAGGTTTAAACACTGCCCTTGAAGGCATCGCGATTAGTGCACCAAACTTGAAGGGAACAATGGGCAACCAGCAAGCACTGCCGTTGTATCGTGTTGATCCTCGCTATCCAAGTAAGGCGCTGAAACGTAGAGTGGAAGGTTATGTCATTATGCGTTTCACGATCGATGCAACTGGACGACCAAAAGATATTGAAGTGATCGAGGCTGAGCCCGAGCGCATGTTTGAAAGAGAAGCAATCCGTGCGCTTAAAAAATGGAAGTATCAGCCAAAAGTTGAGGATGGTGTGTCAATTGAGCAGTTCGGACAAACCGCTAAAGTGGAGTTCAAGTTAGCCAAATGATGAAAAAATTCTTAATCGGTACGGTATTAAGCCTGAGTGCACTCTCAACCATTGCCAGTGAGTTAAGCCAATACACCGCAGCGAGAGTTCAACGAGCACACAACTTGGCTCAAGAAGAGAAACTGAAAGAAGCGATTTCATCTCTTGAAGCTATGGAGCTTTCTCGTGGATATGACCAAGCTTATGTCGCTCGAATGTTGGGTATTTTTTACTGGCAGAATGAGCAAACTCAAGCGGCGATTAAGCAACTTGAGTTGGCAGTCAATAGTGGTTTGCTACAAGATGAGCAAGCATGGCAAACCCGAAAAATGTTGGCTGATATACTGCTGAACGAGCAACGTTTTTCTAAGGCGTTACCTCATTACTATGCCTTGAGCCAAAACATTCCTAAAGGTCAACAAGCGCATGAGCTATGGCTACGTATTTCCCAATCTCATTATCAACTGAGTCAGTGGCAAAAAGTGCTTTCAGCAATGGCTCGTTATGAGAAATTTGGTCAGCCAGACAAGCTTGGCGCATTGTCGATAAAGCTTTCTGCTGAGCTAGAACTGAAAAAGTGGAAGCCGGCAATCTCGACCATCAAACGCTTAATAGTGATTGAACCTGAGCGAATTGAATGGTGGCGTCAGCTTGTTGCTCTATACCTACGGGTTGATGACAACAAACGTGCCCTAGACTCTTTGGCGTTGGCAAAACTGAAAGGGTTACAACTTAGCCAAGATGACTTAAAGCTGCTGGCACAATTGTACGCGAAACGAGGTATTCCTGAGAGAGCTGCGTTGGTGATGAACGAGCTAGAGGATGTAAACTCGAATAGTAAGCTAAAAGCTCAGCAAGCAACGTATTGGCAAATGGCAAAAGAGTGGGAAGAGTCTATTGATAGCTGGCGTATTGCAGCTCAGCTAGATAGGCAGTATTACTGGAACTATTCTCAACTGTTGGTGCAAGAAGGCCATTATAAAGATGCCATTGCCGCGCTCGATAATGTCAGAGGTCGTAAAGCGGATGTTGCACTTATCAAAACTCGCGCTTACTACAAACTTAAGCGGTTTGACGATGCGCTCGCTAATGCCAAAAGAGCGAATGAGATTAAGCCATCGAATCAGGCAAAAAGTTGGGTTAAGTATCTATCTCAGCTACGCAAAGTAGAATCGACGCAGGACTCATAGCGAACATTTTTATTAAATACCCGAGCTCAGTCTCGGGTATTTTTTTGTTTAAAGTAAACAATGTAAATTAAATGCCAATACGAATGATTATCACCTAAATTATGCCCCACATTTATTGGTGATGATTGTTTCTATGTTGCTTAAAAGCAAAGGTGTTCAAACTTGGGCTCGCCGCCTACATATCTATATTTCGATGGCTCTTCTCTTAGTTACGCTGTTTTTTGCAGTAACTGGTATTACCCTCAATCGCCCCGAATTGTTTGAACGCAGTGAACCTATCATTCAACAACATACTCTGACGGTTCCGCACTCAGTTCTATTCTCACATTCAGATACCTTTCAACCTAATCGTGAAGAACTGGTGGCTTTCTTGACTAAAGAAACCGAGCTTCGCGGTACTCCCTCCGCACTAGATGTGTATACCGAAGTTGAGCAAGGTGAGTTGTTACTCGGAGAGCTTTCTATGGATTTTAAAGGCCCGGGTTATAACGCTACGGTCTTTATTGATATGACTACTGGTGCAGCAGACGTCGAAACGACGCACTACGGTATTGTTGCGCTGCTGAACGATCTACATAAAGGACGCAACAGTGGTGGGATTTGGAAGTGGTTTATCGACGTCACTGCGCTTTTGATGGTGTTTTTTGTTCTTACAGGCGTGTGCTTGTTACTGCCTAAGAAGAAGACGCTCAGAACGTCAATGCAATGGATGAGCTTTGGTACGTTACTGTCGCTCGTAATTTATTTTGTTGCTGTTCCATAACAGCTTTTTTAGAGAACACTTATGTTGAACACAGGAAGATTTTTCCGCCGTAATCACTTTTGTAAAGCCGCTTTGATCGCGGCTTTTGCTCCTTTCTCTCTTTCCGCGGCGCCTATACCAGATAACGCGAAGGTCGACTTCGAACTCGAACTTCCAAAGATAGATACCTCAATGTATGCACGCCCTTATGTGGCGGTTTGGGTTGAAAACGATCAGCGTAAACCGGTTAAAACCATTCAGTTATGGGTAGGGAAAGACGAATGGTTAAAAGATCTACGCAGTTGGTGGAGAAAAGCGGGTCGTTATGATCGTGAACTTGTTGATGCGGTGACTTCTGCAACACGTCCTGCTGGTCAATACCGCTTTGTCTGGGATGGAACCAATGACGCAGGGAAGCGTTTGGAACAAGGAAATTACACGTTGTACGTCGAGGTCGTTCGTGAACACGGTGGGCGAAACTACTTACGTCAAAAAATAACGCTAGCGGACAGTGACGTGCGCTATGAGCTTAAACCAACACAAGAGACGGGTGTCATCACCGTCAATTATCAAGTTAAGTGATTAAAGGACACAACAATGAAAACCAAAATGAAAACAGTGGCATTGGCGAGTGTAATGGCAATGGGATTGGCTGTAACCACCACCGCACAAGCACATCCACGTTGGGTTCTGCCCTCTCACTTTACGGTTTCTAAAGAAGGCGGTGACTGGCTGACATTTGATGTTACTGCCTCTCACGGAACGTTTGTTTTTGATAAGCCTGCGGGTAGTGACCAGGCATTTGTGGTGATGCCGGATGGCCGCTCTGAGCGTCCTAACTTTGTTGTTCGTGGCAAGCGTCGCTCTATGTTTGATTTCTTTTTTACAGAAGAAGGCACGCACAAAGTTGCGATTAATAATCAGCCGAGCTACTACACACAATACAAAGCGGGCCGTCGTGATACGGTGAAATGGGCGCGAGCAAGCAAAGCTGAGCGTGGTGATGTGCTTCCCGAGCAAGCGCGTGATGTGGTTACTCAACTAAGTTACACCCGAGCAGAAAGCTACATTACGGTTGGTATGCCAACGGACAAAGCGTTGGAGATTGAAGGCAAAATGCTGGAGATGAAACCGATCACGCATCCATCGGACATCATTGAAGGTGAGCCTGTGACTTTCCAGTTTTTCTTTAACGGAGAGCCACAAGAGGGCGTTACTGCTGAGATTACACGTGAAGGGACCATGTACCGAAACCATCAAGAACAAATCGATGTGGTGAGCGATAAAGATGGCAAAGTGATCTTCACGCCAGAAGTCGCCGGGCGCTACTTAATGAAAGCGAACTACAAAGGTGAATTGAAAGATAATCCATTGGCGGATAAAGCGAGTGCCAATGTTCACCTTACGTTTGAAACTCAACTTAACTAATCGAATTAGGCTCAGCAATTGCTGGGCCATTTTGGAATTATCATGAATAACACTTCTCTTCTAAAAGCGGTTTTGCTTTTTTCTGGATTTGCGTCCTTTCACGCTGCTGCACATTTTCCTCTGATGAGCTGTCACTTGGCGCAAGATAAAGTGATTTGTGAAGCGGGCTACTCGGATGGATCGACAGCGGTCGACTACGATGTCGAAATGTACGATTACGACGACAATCTGATCGCCAAAGAAAAAACAGATAAGCGTTCCATCGCAGAATTTACTCACCCTGAAACAGATTTCTATTTGGTATTTGATGCCGGACATGAAAGCCCGGTGGAAGTGGATATCGTTGAGCTGAAAGAGAAATGAGTGTAAAGAAAGTTCGCCCTGATGATGGTAACCGAGAAGGAAAGTGGGTCGCACTGACAATCGCAGCAATTCTCAGTTCAGCAGCCATACTTATGCCCTACCATCAGGTCGCGACTGAAAAGCCAGACATGCAGTCTCATCAAGTGTTAATCACGGATTTACATCAAAATGAGTTGGGGTTGATCGCTGAACTTAAGCTCGCTCATGAAGAGATTCGTGATTTGCAGCTAGAAACTGGAACTTGGCCTGAGGTCTCTGACATGGAGGCGCTTTGGATTGCTCCATTCGTGAAAGACCAAAACTGGAAGCGTAAAGGTTCTCATCAGTGGCAACGAATTGATGACGGTGTCTACATTGGCGTGAAGACCAGTGCCCAAGGCTCTGCTTCCATGCTGTTGGATAGCCGCAGTTCTCAAGCTGATATTTGGTTTAATGATTCTAGCCGTTCGTTAAATGTGGAGGGACTAAGCGATCTAGCTAAACGCCACGATTTCGGCTGGAAACAAATCGTTCTGTCAGGCTCTTCTTCCCACTCTCACGCCCATTAAGACAACATAATTGATAAGTACTATGATCAAACGCTCTCTTTTACGTCGTATTCTTACAGCCACCGCGTTATTGGCGGTGTCTTCTACAGGCTTTGCTGCCGAAAAACTCAGTATTGGTATTACGCTACAACCTTATTACAGCTATGTTAAAGCCGTTGTGGGTGAGAAGGCGGACATCATTCCTTTGGTGGATGCTGGTTTTAATCCTCACAACTATTTACCACAACCTAATGATCTTAAACGCTTAAATGAAATGGACGTAATAGTGATCAATGGTATTGGTCATGACGATTTTGCACTGAAAGTGATCAAGGCTTCTCAGCGTGATGATCTCGTGGTTATCGAAGCGAACAAAGAAGTGCCTTTATTGCCCGCTATGGGGCAGTCTGTTGGTCAAGGAGCAGTGAACCCTCACACCTTTGTCGGTCTATCAACAACCATTCAAAAGGTTTACACCATCGCGAGTGAGCTAAGCCAATTGGACCCAGACAATGCTGCGTTCTATCGCCAAAATGCCCGTAAATACGCGAAAACATTTCGCCTGATGAAGCGTGATGCAATGTTGTCTCTTGGTGAGTTGGACACGGCTGGTATGAAGGTGGCGACAACCCACAATGCTTACGGATATATCCTTCAGGAGTTTGGTGTTGACGTTGCCGCTGTCATTGAGCCTGCTCATGGTGTAGAACCAAGTGCAAGTCAGCTACAGGAAACGATAGAGAAAATTCGTGAATCGGGCATTGATGTTCTGTTTTATGAGCTCAATATGCCGAATCGCTTTGTTGATACCATCGAAGAGGCGACTGGGGTGCAGCTTTATCGCTTTTCTCACATGACTCACGGTGAGTATGAGGCCGATAAAGTTGAGGTTGAGATGCGAGATAATGTGGAAACACTAATCGAAGCCATGAAATTTGTGGCGAGTAAGCGAGCAGGGGAAAAGGCGTAATGACTGGACCTTCCGTTTCCTTAAGTAACGTGGGCCTAAAATACGCCGACAATATCATTTTGCAGAACATCAGCGCCGAATTCGAGAACGCGAAATGTCACGTGATTATGGGACCGAATGGTGGTGGGAAAACTTCTTTGCTTCGTTCGGTACTTGGACTTACGCCATTTTCGGGAAACATTGCACTCAATTGGCCAGAACCATCAGCTGCATCGGGGAAGATAGGGTATGTGCCACAAAAAGCGATGTTTGAAGCAAGCCTCCCGTTAACCGTGATGGATTTTGTACTGCTTAACCAAACCCGTATCCCTCTATTTTGGCGACGTAAAACGAAACAAACTCAACATGCCCTGGCCCAGCTGGATCGCGTGGGTATGGCAACGCGTAGCGACCGTCGTATGGGGCAACTCTCTGGCGGTGAGCAACAGCGTGTTTTGTTTGCGCAAGCTTTACTGGATGAGCCCAATTTATTGGTTTTAGACGAACCTACAACTGGCATGGATGAGCAAGGTGTTCGATATCTTGAAGGTTTGATTCATGAAGTCGTTGGAGAAGGCAAAACGGTACTGGCAGTACACCATGACGTGACCGCAGTGCGCCGTTTAGATGCGCAGGTCCATGTTGTAAATCGTCAAATTGTGGCGTCAGGGCACCATTCAGATGTACTAAGTCCTGATCGTATAGAAACATTATTCAAGCACTACACAGCAAAAGTGGAGGCTGCATAATGGATTGGTTGCGAGAGTTAGCGGTTAGCGGCGTTGAAGCTGGATGGTTAAGCGATAGCTTTTCTTATGCTTTCATGGTGAACGCAATTGTTGCAGCGCTGATATTAGGACCATTACTTGGTGGTCTTGGTACATTAGTCATCGCCAAGCGACTGGCTTTTTTCTCTGAAGCGGTTGGGCATGCTGCGCTTACCGGAATCGCGATTGGTGTGTTGCTCGGTGAGCCGCCAGAGAATCCGATCATCGGATTGTTTAGCTTTTGTATGATTTTTGCGCTGTTGCTTCACTTTGTTCGTAATCGTACGAATGTACCTTACGACACACTGGTTGGGGTTTTTCTTGCACTAGCGTTAGCGGTTGGTGCTGCGCTGTTAATGTACGTTGCTCGCAAGATCAACATTCACATGTTGGAGAACGTGTTGTTTGGCTCGATCTTGACTGTGACGGACAACGATATCCTTATTTTAGCGATCAGTTGTTTGATCATATTACTGCTTCTTATTCCAACGTTTAACCGCATTTTGCTAACTTGTATCAGCCCGGATATTGCACGTGTACGCGGCTTTAATACCAGCTTTTATGATTACTTATTTGTCATGATGATCACCTTGGTCACCATCGCCGCGGTAAAGATTATTGGCGCGGTATTGGTTGGTGCATTGCTACTGATTCCTGGTGCAACGGCTAGGTTATTGACTAAACGCATGGGCAGTTTCGTTCTCCTTTCTTCTTTATTGGCAACCATTGCGTGTTTAGTAGGAACCATACTGCCGATGGAGCTTGAGCTACCAGTGCCATCAGGCGCATCCATCATCATTGTTTCTGCGGCATTTTTCCTAACAGCAACGGTTTACCGAATTATCCAAAAAGCGTAACCCTTTTTATAAAGTAATGAACATGAAGATAAAAAAATTAGCGATAACTTTTGGTTTGGTTATAGCGACAACACTTCCATCGTTGGCAAGCGCCAAAGACATTTTAACCAGCACTCCCGTCACGTACATGTTGTCTGAGCAACTCATGAAAGGTACAGGGATAGAGACTCAGTATCTGCCTCCAAAGCGTTACGGCGTTGAGCGTCTTGAAAACTGGTTCGCAAATAAAGGTACAGAGCAAGTTAAGCAAGCGGGTCAAGTCGCGACGGTTGCTATTACTCTTGGTGCGATTTGGAAACAAGACCCGACTTATGTTTACGCTCGACAGGGCAACATTCACTTGATTGAAATCGATGCATCGCAGGCCATTTCTCCTAGAGCTCAAGGAGTTGCAGTACTGACATTGGAAAACGGGTCAACATCGAAGTACGCGTGGCTTAACCCTACAAACTTAATCCGAATGGCGGGTATTGTTGGAGAGGATCTACAACGTGTATATCCTGAACACCAAAAGACGATTCAAACGAATCAACAGGCTCTTATGCTCAATGTGCGTGAACTGATCAACCAACAACAGGCAGAGATCTTCGATAAAGGCATCGATTCAGTGGTACTGATGAGTGAGTCATTAGAGGACTTTGCCTCTGGCAACCAATTGTTTGTGGTTGGGCGCGAATTTAAGCCGGAACTCGAGTGGACAGAAGAAGACAAATTATCTTTAAAAGCTCAGTTTGAACAAGATAAAACGCTATGGTTGGTGACGGATAAACGACCGTCGAAAACCTTGACATCGCTTATTAAACCGAGTCGTATACTGCAAATTGATGTTATTGACCGCTGGGGCAGTAAGGGTATCAAAACTGAGAAGCCACTCGCACGTTGGGAGATGTGACACGTAAAAAGCCACAGATTTTATGATGGGGAATGAAAAGTTCCCTATTTTTTTGTGACTCAGTTCAAAATGTGAACATTAATACCACTGGTTGCATAAGAAAGTGTTTGTTTCATTTCTATTTCATTACTACTTTGTTATGTGTTCGTTGCGATTGATTCGGATTTAATCTGTTTCTAAGCGAACCGGTACAAACAACTATACGGATGTTAACAATGAAAATGAAAACTCTAGCCGTTGCAGTGGCGGCACTAGCATGTGGTTCACAGGCCTTCGCAGCAGAAGTTTACAACAGCGATGGTACATCTTTATCGATCGGCGGTCACGTTTCAGTTGGCGTGGGTGAGTATTTCGAAGAAGATGTAAAAGTTCACCAAGTGTCTCCACGTATTAACGTTGCGGGTAAGAAAGACATTGGCAACGGTATTACTATCGACGCTAAAGGTGAATGGGCGCTTAACTACCTAAACGGTGGCGAGCAATCGTTCAAAACTCGTCTAGGTTACATCGGTGCTACTCATGAGCAGTTTGGCCGTTTAGTAGCAGGTACTCAATGGTCACCTTACTACGATGTCGCTGGCGTTGCGGATCTACCAATCGCGTTTGCGAACGACTTTTTGTACGACAACCACGGCAACCTAGGCTCAGCTCGTGCTGATAAAATGCTTAGCTACCGTAAAGGTTTTGAATTTGGTGAAGGTTTTGCTTTCAACCTAGGTCTAGGTTGGCAAGGTGAGCAAACTTCAGATGCAACAACATACGAGCAACGTGGTCAAGTTGCATTGAGCGGTTCTGTAGCTGGCTTTGGTCTAGGCTACGTATACAGCGGTGGTGATGTTAAAAACGCGACTCTAGGTACTAAGAACGCTGAATCACACCTATTCTCTGTAAACTACGGTCAGTACGGTTCAGGTCTATACGCAGCAGTAGTATACGGTATGAACGAGTACTTCTACCAAATGCGTAAAGACACTTCTCAACTTGAAGCTCTTTTGGCATACGGCGTAAACGATTGGACATTCAGCGTTAACTACGAAGGCGTAGAAGACGAAGAAGACAATAAGACAGTTTCAAGCGAAACTGCGCTACAAGCAGAGTACGCTGTAACTCCTGCTTTCGTAACGTTTGCAGCTTACCAGTTTGATCTAGGTAACGACTACAACAATGAAGAGAACGACTACTGGACTCTAGGTGCTCGTTACTACTTCTAATAAATAGGCCAGTTTCTACTGCCTAAACACATTTATTGTGTTAACGCCTACTCGTTGTGAGTAGGCGTTTTTCTTTCTGCTATCCTTTGGCTATAAGAGACGCTAGTCATTCTGTGCTTAGGTAACCCCACTCTTTGTTTAGAGAGTGCGTCTATAAAAATGCCCGCAACTTGCGGGCATTTTTTGTTGTTAGAGATACAGTTCTATTAATACGCTTATTTTTTATCGAGTAAATCGAGGAAGAAGGCATACTCTAGCGCATCTTCTTTTAAGCGCTTAAATCGACCAGATGCGCCGCCGTGTCCGGCTTCCATATCGGTTTTGAACAACAAGACGTTATCGTCTGTCTTCATTTCACGAAGTTTGGCGACCCACTTCATTGGTTCAAAGTACTGTACTTGAGAGTCGTGCAAGCCAGTCGTTACCAACATGTTCGGGTAGTTTTGCGCCTTGATGTTGTCGTAAGGCGAGTAACTCAACATATAGTCATAGTATGTTTTGTTATTTGGGTTACCCCATTCATCATACTCATTGGTGGTCAATGGAATCGATTCATCGAGCATGGTGGTTACCACGTCCACAAACGGAACATGTGCACCGATACCGCGGTACAGTTCTGGTGCTTGGTTGATGATAGCCCCCATTAAGAGACCTCCTGCAGAGCCACCAACAGCGAAGACTTTATCTTTCGCGCCGTAGCCTTGTTCAACCAAACCTTTAGTCACATCAATAAAGTCGTTGAATGTGTTTTGCTTGGTTAGTTTTTTACCGTCTTCATACCAAGGGCGGCCAAGCATTTCAGATCCACGAATATGAGCAATGGCGTAAACAAAGCCGCGATCCAATAGACTCAAACGTGTCGAGCGGAAAGTTGGCTCAATGGTTGCGCCATAAGATCCATAACCATATTGGTAGAGTGGATTCGTACCATCTTTCTTAAATAAGTCTTTACGATACACCAAAGAAACGGGTACTTCTTTACCGTCACGGGCTGTGACCATGATGCGTTCTGATTGGTAATTGTCAGGATTAAAATCACCAAGTACAGGTGTTTGCTTCATGATTTCTGACCCGCCCGTTTTTAGATCGAAATCGTAGTAGGTTCCTGGAGTGGTTAAACTGCTGTAATAAATACGAACTTTCTCGTTATCCAGCTCTAGGTTACCTGTCAAATAGGCAGCAAACGCATCGTCATTAAATGTGAGGGGGAGTTCTTTTCCTGTTGAAAGCTGACGTACAGTGACGCTTGCTAGGCCGTTAGAGCGCTGTTCATAGACGATGTGATCATCGAATAACTCGAAGTCGACAAGTTGAGTGTTGTCGTCTGCGGCAATCACATCTTGCCATTTAGAGCGGTCATGCATGTCATTTTGATGAACTTTCATCAAACGGAAGTTGACGGCTTGATAGTTAGTATAAATGTAGTACCAATCGCCTAGCTTAGAAATACTGTATTCAATGCCATCTTCACGAGGATAGAACGGTTTCGCCTTTGCTTTAGGGTTGTTCGCATCAATGATAGAGACCCCACTGGTTTCTGTACTCGAATGCCAGATATAAATATCTTCGCCATCTTTGCTTTTGCTTAGTGAGGTGTAATAGGCGCTGTCGGTTTCCTCAAAAATCAGCTCATCGTTGCTTTGTGGTGTGCCCAATACATGACGATAAACTTGGTAGCCCAATAAGGTCTGAGGATCTTTTTTGATGTAGTAAAAGGCGTTGTTATCGTTCTGCCATGCGACAGCGCTTGAGGCCCCTTCGATTTCATCTTGTAGGTAATTGCCTGTTGTCAGGTCTTTGATCTTAAGGGTGTACACGCGGCGGCTTAATGTGTCTTCGCCATACGCCAATAAGTTTTCATTCGGACTAACGTATAGGCCGCCGATACTGAAAAATTCATGTTCTTTTGCTAGTTCATTGACATCTAAAATGATTTGTTTGTCTTTGCCTGCAAAGTCTTTAGCTCGCAAATGGACTTCGTACTCGTTATCTCCGGTCACTTCACTGGAGTAGAAGTAGTTGCCTTTACGAACCGGTACTGAGTTGTCGTCTTTTGCGATACGCCCTTTAATTTCTTCAAATAGCGTATCTTGAAATGTTTCAGTGTGCTTTAGAACGGTTTCTGCGTACTGATTTTCTTTCTCTAGGTGCTGTAAAATTTCAGGGTCTTTACGTTCGTCGTCACGCATCCAGTAGTAGTTATCAACGCGGGTATCGCCATGAATAGTCATCGCGTGAGGGACTTTTTTCGCAACCGGAGCTTGAGTTTGTTGAGCAACGATCTGTGTTTGGGAGTATTGAGTCATGCTGGGGATTCCTTGATTGCTGCATCCGGCGACAAGCGCGACCGAGACGGCCAACGTAGTTAAAGTGAAACGCATCTGATTTTATCCTTATTGTACACCCAAGTGGCCTCATCCTGAGGGCTGGGCTTTCATTTTGTTAGTGGTTTTCAGTTGTCCATTCTTTGTTATGGGGTATGCCGAAAAAGTGAGAATCCTCAATATTTTCGAGTTGGCTACTCAATTTGAAGGAAGCTGAAAACACATTGTGTAAGCAGCTGTTATTTTTAACAAATATCAATTCGAAAGTTAAATCATTCTCATCGGGAAATCGATATAGTGTGATATGAAAAAAGGGACACACTTGTTGAGTGTGTCCCTTTTGGATTTTGAAAGTAAGCTGATAATGATCAGATAACTTGCGGTACTTCGTTTGAGTGATTGTGTGCTCGATTCACCCACATTAACCCAAGCATTGCAATTACCGACATTGCCATCATCAAAATGCCCAAAGGCATCTGGTTATGCGCTGGAAATAGTGACGCGAGCAAAGTTGCTACACCTGCCCCCAAGTTTTGCATGCCACCCAATGTCGCGCCTGCTGTTCCTGCATGGTATGGGAATGGCGTAATCGCTCCAGTTGTTGCTGCTGGGAAGAGAATACCTGCACCCAAAAAGTACACGGTTGCGCCTCCAACCAGCGTTAATGCTGTGGTTAAACCAAACAAGCCTGGGATGAGCACAATAGCAGAGCCCACAAAAATAGAGACCAAGCCTACATTTAGAGCACGACGCTCAGAGCGACGTCTTGCTATATAGCTAGATAAGCCTGCGCCCACCAAGTAACCTGGGATCGGCAATATAAACAGCAAACTTACCGTTGTTGCTGGTAATTCTAATACCCCACCTAACAACACCCCAGCCGCCGCTTCGAATACACCCACACCAGCGAATGTTGCAACCAGGCAAATCAAAAAGCCTTGAAAGCGGCGGTCAGACAAAACGTGTTTGTAGCTTTTGGCTACTGGTTCGAATTTGCGTTTCTCTTTTGGTAGCGTCTCCATCATGCTTGTCATCATGGTGATCACAACCGCGATAGCAAATAGCGCTAAGAACAAGTAGCTCGACCGCCATCCGAAAGCTTCTGTTAGGTAGCCGCCTAATACTGGTGCCATTAATGGTGAGAAAATCACACACATGCTAATTAAGCTGTTTGCTCTGTGTAGATCAGAGCCTTCAAAGCAATCGCGAGTCAGAGTGCGTGACATCGCACCGCCGCAACCAATACCTAAGCCTTGGATAAAGCTACCAATCAAGAACCATTCAAATTGATGTGCAAATAATGCTACCAGTGTACCCGCGATGTAGATAAGTAGCCCGACGATGATGATCGGTTTGCGTCCCAAGCGGTCCGATAGTGTGCCATACGCAAATTGCGACAAGCCATATGGGATTAGGTAACAAGCCATCACAGCTTGAAGTGATGACGCAGATACCAAAAACTCGCCCGCCATATGACCGATTGAAGGCACGTACATTGTCTGGGTCATTTGACCCACGGCAGTCAATATAGCGATTAAAAAGGTAAGTTTCGCTAATGGAAACGAAGCAGACATTTGCGTATCTCTCCAAAAAATTTAAGACGTAAAAACCCTTAGCGCTCTTTTACAGAGTGCCAACTGAATTCTTGTGTTGCGGGGGTATTTGCGCGAGATAATAGTGCTTGCTTGTATAATTAGCAATCGAAAAGTGTGAAGTTGAGCAAGATAAAAATCTATGATTTCAATTAGAAAAACTAATCCGATTTTGTTTTCAAAAAGCGGTGCATTTCTTTGTCTAATTACGTTAAATCTTTTACTTTTCGTGAATAGAATGAGCCTTATAGGTAACTGGTTTTAATGGTTAAAGTGCAAAAATAAAGCGTCTGCTCGGTTGATCTGAGTTCAAGATGAAACGAGTGAATAAAAGGTAGAGGAAGGCATCAGAAAGAAAAGGGAGCCGAAGCTCCCTTAGAAATGATTATGTCTATTCGCGCTCAGATGCGTATGCGTAAAGCATTTCTAGTGCGATGGTTGCTCCCGCTAGTGCGGTAACATCACTGTGGTCGTATGGAGGCGATACTTCGACAACATCCATACCCACGATATTCATGCCGGCTAAACCACGAATAATTTTCAGCGCTTTGTCTGAGTTCAAGCCACCACAAACTGGTGTACCAGTTCCCGGTGCGAAGGCCGGGTCTAAGCAGTCGATGTCAAAAGTGACATATACTGGCTTGTCTGCGACGGTGCGACGAATTTCTTCTAGGATCTCGTTCACCGACATGTCATTCGCTTGCATCGCATTAATCACATTGAAGCCGTGATCTTGCTGTTTGTACTCCGTACGAATGCCGATTTGTATTGAGTTCTTTGCTGAGATCAAACCTTCTTTCGGCGCATGGTAGAACATCGTACCGTGATCGTATGAACTGCCATTTGCATAGGTGTCCGTATGAGCATCAAAGTGAATCAAAGCCATTTGGCCATGATGCTTCGCATAGGCACGCAGGATAGGCAGCGTGATGAAGTGGTCACCGCCCAATCCCAACATGGTTTTACCACTTTTTAGAATTTCACTGGTTGCCGCTTCAAGGCGGTAAGTAAAATCTTCCGCATCACCGCAATCGAACACGAGATCACCTGCGTCGATCACTTTCAGTTTATCCAATACGTTGAAGCTCCACGGGAACTTCTTACCTTCCCATGCCAAGTTGACTGAGGCACGGCGAATTGCATCTGGACCCATACGCGCACCTGGACGACCAGATGTTGCCATGTCCAGAGGGACTCCCAACACCACAACGTCTGCGTCTGCCGATACCGGGTTACGAATGTACGGCAGACGTAAAAACGACATAGAGTTGGAGTAAAGCGAATAATCAGTTTTAGTAAACAAATCATTCATATCAGAAGTCCTCTAAATAGGTGTATCCTGCTAGACCTTGTTCTAGTTCTGCTAGGATTTGTGCTTGTTCATTGGCTTCAACTCGCTGTGAAACCAATTGTTTATAATTGTCACGAATCGCATCCACGTCGATATGAACGTAGCGCATCATGTCTTCTACACTATCACCTTCGTTGATGTAACTGATCTCAAATTGACCATGTTCATCAACAGTGACTACAGCACTGTGGGTATCACCAAATAGGTTGTGCATGTCACCAAGGATTTCTTGGTATGCGCCTACTAGGAAAAAGCCCATTAGGTACGGTTTGTCTTTGCTCCAAGCTGGTACAGGTAGCGTGCTCTCGATGCCTTGACCATCAACGTAGTGATCGATCGCGCCATCAGAGTCACATGTGATGTCCAACATCACTGCACGACGCTCTTCCGCCTCGCCAAGACCAGAAAGTGGCAGAACAGGGAACACCTGATCAATACCCCAAGCATCTGGTAGAGATTGGAAGAGAGAGAAGTTCACGAAGAACTTATCCGCAAGACGTTCGCTCAACTCGTCCAGAATCGGACGGTGGAAGCGATTCTTAGTGCTCATCTTGCGGCTTAATTCGAAGTAAATGCGTAGTGACAATTGTTCTGCCCACGCACGTTGTTCCAAGTTAAGCACACCTGTAGCAAATTGAGAGTGCACTTCTGCCAAATCACTTTGGGTATCATTGTAAATCTCAATTAACGCACGAGCGTCTGTACCATCTTGCAAGTTTTCCCAGTTTCGCCACATGTTTTGTAGCAAAAGCGGAGCGTCATCATCAAGCTCATGTACTTCTTCCGGTAGGTACGATTCGGTACCAATTACGTTAGAAATCAATACAGCGTGGTGCGCTGTTAGCGAGCGACCCGATTCCGAAATGATCACTGGCATTGGTTGTTCGTATTGCAGACACACATCGCCCACTGTGTTGACGATATTACGTGCGTATTCTGCAAGTCCGTAGTTCATCGAATTCGATGATTGGCTGCGTGTGCCGTCATAATCCACTGCCAAGCCGCCGCCCACATCGAAGTACTCGATGTTTGCACCGAGTGCGCGTAGTTCGCAGTAGAAACGTGCAGACTCGTTCACACCATTGCGTACATCACGGATGTTTGCCATCTGTGAACCAAGGTGGAAGTGAACCAGTTGCATCGCGTCTAGGTTGCCTTCGCGTTTAAGACGTTCAATAACGCTAAGCACTTGCGATGCTGATAAACCAAACTTCGATTTTTCACCGCCACTTGCTTGCCATTTCCCTGCGCCTTGAGAGGCGAGGCGAATGCGTAAACCAAGGCGCGGTTTTACGCCCAAACTTTTCGCTTCTTCTAGTACCAGATCCAGCTCAGAAAGCTTCTCTAGTACGATGAATACCTTGTGACCCAGCTTTTCACCGATCAGTGCAAGACGCACATACTCACGGTCTTTGTAGCCATTACACACGATCACGGAGCTACCTTGTTGAGCCAATGCAAGTACCGCCAACAATTCTGGCTTGCTACCCGCTTCAAGACCAAGCTGCTTGGTTTCTAGTTGAGCTTGGCTCGCTAGAATTTCATCCACCACTTCACGTTGTTGGTTTACTTTAATTGGGTACACCAACAAGTATTTGTTTGGATATTGGTATTCTTCAATTGCTTGGTTGAATGCGTGGCAAATACCATGCACACGTTGGTGCACGATTTGCGGGAAGCGTACTAATACAGGCAGATTTAACTGCTTCGCTTCTAGCTCATTTACAATAGCGCTGAAAGGGATTTGATGCGCACGATCACTACGTGGTGATACATATACTTCGCCTTGGTCATCAATGCCGTAGAAACCTTGGCTCCAGTAGTGAACGTTGTAGTCCGCGCGGATGCGGTCTAATTTAGTTGCTTTTTCCAACTCGATTCTCACAAAAATGTACTTAACTCCTTAATTAATTAGAAGGAAAAGTACAAAAAAGCAAATCATGAGGCATTTACCTCATACCCTGACACGAACTCCGTGTGCGCGCATTAACGGATAAAAGTGCCTTTGAGTCTAATGATTAAAATCTATCATCTCGATTATGATTTGTTGTCGTCGCTACGTGTGAATATTTGTTTACCGAAGCGTCCATTCTGCTGTTATAGTTGGTCTGACCAGTAAGGGTTCGGTCATGAAGCATCTCACTAAAATAAGGACATATTTTGCAGCTGCACAGAATTCAGGGGTACATTCAGACCATGTATCTCGCCGAATATCCCGATAAATTATTGTTGCTTGATGGTGCCAGTCGAGCAGACATTCCTCATCTTAAAGACTTTATTGAACATCAACTCCATCGTCCTTTTTCTGATCTAAAGTTGGTTGTTGTGACCCACATGCATCCAGACCATGCTGGTGGTGCGCACAAACTACGTGACTTAACAGGATGCAAGCTATTGGCCGCAAAGCGAGAGAACCAGTGGTATAGCGGTGTAGACGGTTGGCTAATGCATTTGACCGATTTGATGTTAGCACGCTGGATGGCGAATCGGATGCGTAAACCAAAGCAAAACCTGTGGTATTCCCGCAAGCTAAAGCCAGATATTGAACTTATTGATGGACAGTTTATTCCTGGATTTGATGATTGGCAGGTGCTAGAAACGCTAGGGCATACCGACCGAGATCTGTCGGTTTATCATTCTGAACAAGATGTGTTGTATGTGGCGGATTTAATGGTGCAGGTGAAAAAGCATCTGATTGCGCCGTTTCCCATATTTCATCCGAATCAATATCGGCAATCATTAAAGCGTGTGTTTGAGATGAATCCGCAATGTTTGCTTTTGGCACATGGGGGAGAGGTGACTTTGGATGAAAAAGCGTATCAGCACATTTTGAATACAGCGCCGACTAAACCAATGACGCACTGGCGAGTGACAAAAGTTAAAGCGAAGGGATTGTTGTTTGCGTTATTTCGTAGGAAGTAGGCGAAGATAAAGCCAGACGAGTGATGCTCAACAAAAACGTTCGCTCACTCATCTGAAGCTACGGGGTTAAGATGCCAATAAGTGAGATTGGCTAGGATCAACGAGCACCTTGTCTGCCATGCCCTGACGACCTAACAACATCATGTAAGTCATTTTTTCACGGTTAGTCAACGTAATGTCGATTGGCCATTGTTGGTCGCCCATACGCAGCATCGTCGTGATCACGCAGCGGTGCTCAAAAGTACCGTTAGAAGATTTAACCTTACGGTTTGCTTTTAGTTTCGCTGTGCAGCGAACCACTTGTTCTAAATGGTATACATCTGGGTGCAAATCGAATGCAACATAAGACTGACCATCTTTTTCAAAGCAATCAATATTGTCTACATGTAATGAAGAGGTTTGAGCGCCTGTATCAATACGCGCTTCAAGGTGAGTAATCCCTAACTCTGGCAAGCAAATAGCTTCGGCATTCCCAATGATCATTTTCTGATTCATAGTGTCATCCTAGCGACGAGTAACAAGAGAGCCGGTTTTTGGCTCTCTTGTACGTTAAACAAAAATCAACCCTTACCGCGAGTACGGTTTGAATTTGGCTTAGCGTTTTTCTCGATAAAATCGAAGATCATACCTGCAATGTTTTTACCCGTTGCTAGTTCGATGCCTTCTAGACCAGGGGAAGAATTCACTTCCATTACCACTGGGCCATTTTTAGATTGAAGGATATCCACACCACAAAGGTTCAAGCCCATCACTTTCGCAGCATTTACAGCGGTCGCACGCTCTTCTTTGCTCAAACGCACGAGTTGTGCAGAGCCGCCACGGTGAAGGTTAGAACGGAACTCGCCTTCTTTTGCTTGGCGCTTCATTGCGGCAATCACCTTATTTCCGACAACAAAACAACGGATGTCCGCGCCTTTTGCTTCTTCGATAAATTCTTGCACCATGATGTTAGCTTTCAAACCCATGAAAGCTTCAATCACGCTTTCTGCCGCTTTATTTGTTTCAGCAAGTACAACACCAATGCCTTGAGTGCCTTCTAGCAATTTAATTACTAGAGGTGCGCCACCAACGTTTTTGATCACGTCCTGAATGTTGTCAGGATGGTGAGCAAAGCCAGTGCGTGGCAAACCGATGCCTTTACGTGATAGCAGTTGCAATGAGCGCAACTTGTCACGAGAGCGGCTGATCGCGACAGATTCGTTGACACAAAATGTACCCATCATTTCAAACTGACGTACAACAGCAGTGCCGTAAAACGTAATAGATGCCCCAATACGTGGAATAACAGCATCGTATTGCGGTAATTCTTCACCCTTGTAGCGGATCTTAGGGTTGTTGCTCGTAATGTCCATATAACAGTGAAGCGTGTCGATCACATCGATTTGATGCCCACGTTCTTCACCCGCCTGTTTTAGGCGCATGGTTGAATATAAATTCTCATTACGAGAGAGAATAGCAATACGCATGGCAATTCCTTAGTAAGTCAGTACCAAATTAAAATATAAGTATAGAGCATAGAATGCAGTAGGCAGGTGATCATGTTATGACATAACCTACTTACTTCAACGATTTAGAATTGTGGTTGAACAACCACGTCGTCAGAGGTGCGCACCTTAGGGCGTTTTTTTGTGAGATGAAAACGAAAAAGCATCGTCGACACGACAAAAATATTTTATCGAACGCTCACGCCTTGCGGTATGAGACTGTCAAGGGTGAGATAAATAAAATTGAGCAAAAATTTCATCGCTTTGTCACGAATTATCGCTTAAAAAAGCGGCCAATTTGACCGCTGTTTTTAGCTGTTTTGATAGTGACTTAAAAAAAGTTCCGCCGTTTGGGTAGCTAACAGCCTAGATTCTTCATTCGACAAAGAGGGGCGAATTCCCATTAACTGCGGCCAGAATGCACTGCCTTTAAGTAAGTTGTGCAATTGAGTGCTTGCTATATGTACATCATCAATTTGCAAAGCGCCACTGTTCGATTTCTCCGTAAGCCAGCGGTACAGGGCGGTTTCCTGTTTCGACATTTGTTCTGCTTGTTCTTTGAGATCTTCCGGCTTAAATAAGAAGTGCCCAAATGCCACTTTTGCCAGCTCAATATAGTTTGGTTCCGTTACCACAATGATCTCGCTGTAGAGTAATTCAATCAATTGATCTTTGAGTGGCAGAGTGGCCAAGCGTTTAATATCGCTTTCCATCATTGACGAACGCCAAAGCTCAGTCAGCAACTCCGTCACGATCGCTTCCTTAGAAGGGAAGTGATTATAGACCGTGCGCTTAGAGACTTGTGCGATTGAAGAGAGCTTATCCATGCTGGTGTTTTGCACTCCAAACTCTTGGAACGCTTGCCTTGCCGCGCACAAGATGGCTTCTCTTTTGGTTTCGCTACGACTTTTTCTTTTTACATTCATAAGCTTGCTAAGTTAAGAAGATCATTTCTTGATCTATTTTACACTAAGTAGTTTACTTTTGATAATTAGAATGTAAACTGCACCGTGTAGTTTACTTTTGTTCGGGTTAACTTTTTATGAAAAAAACTTTGCTAGCCACAGTAGGAGCGTTCGCGATGGGTACATCAATGATTTCTTGTTCTAATGTTGATACTGAAAAAGCGCCAACATACCCGGACAAATTTGCAAATACAGAGTTGGAATACAAAAGCGGTTTGGGCGACATGTTCGAAATCATGAAAGCGTATTTTACGACTGGGCGCCTTAACCCAACACCAACGATTGAAATTCCAGTGCATGCGATCACAGCGCAGCAACTGTTAGAAGAGCACGATGACGTCATCTATCGTCTGGGTCACTCAAGCGTATTAATGAAGCTCGATGGAAAACTGGTGATGACCGACCCTGTATTCAGTGATCGCGCGTCTCCTGTGAAATGGGCTGGGCCAAAACGTTTTCACAAAACTCCCATCACGATAGAAGATTTGCCAACTATCGATGTGGTGGTGATCAGTCATGACCATTACGATCACCTAGATAAAGCTTCTATTAAAGTGCTAGGCGACAAGGTGGGCACTTTCTTGGTGCCGTTAAAAGTTGGCCAATTACTGGTGAATTGGGGTGTACCCAAAGAGAAAGTGATCGAACTAGACTGGTGGGAGTCACACTCTGTTGACGGCATTGAATATACACTAACTCCGACTCAGCATTTCTCTGGTCGAGGTTTGACAGACCGCGATACGACGCTGTGGGGCAGTTGGGTTATCAATGCACAACAACACAAAGTGTTCTTCAGTGGTGACTCTGGTTACTTCAATGGCTTTAAAGAGATTGGCGAAAAGTACGGTCCGTTTGACTTCACCATGATTGAAACAGGTGCGTACAATGAACTCTGGTCAGACATTCACATGTTCCCAGAGCAAAGCGTTCAAGCACACATCGATGTGCAGGGCAAAGTGATGATGCCGATCCATAACAGCACGTTTGATTTATCAATGCACGATTGGAATGAGCCAATGCAACGCGCGTTAGATATTAGTGAAGAGCGCGGTGTAACGTTAGTGAGCCCTGAGATTGGTCAACGCTTGGCGATTGCGGAGCCTCAGCCTGCTCAGGCATGGTGGCAATAATTGCTGAGCTAAACAGTCAAACACCAGAATAGCTAAGTCACTTATCAGTAGTTACTATTAGTAGTTATGTGGTCAGGGATAAGGATAAAGGTGCGATGAAAGCAAAGTGGACGTTGTTACTTACATTAAGCATTCTGCCTACCTTTGCACTAGCAGGGGTAGAGCAAGATATCTCGACGTTGATAAAACGAGTTGAGCAATCCTCTTGCACCTTTATCCGCAACGGCAAGGCGTACACTAATCAAGAAGCGGCAGAACACATGCGCAATAAATGGGATTACGCCCAAGATGACGTTGATTCCGTGGATGTGTTTATAAAAGAGGTCGCGTCAAAGAGCTGGTTATCTGGCAAACCATATTGGGTGGATTGCCAAGACAAACGCATTACCAGCGAAGAGTGGCTAACATCATTGATGCGCACCACCGATCACATCCAATAACACTTCTTTGATGGTCTGATAGCGCAGAGGTAGAGCACGACTGCGCTTACGAACTAGAAATAGCTCTTCACATACAGTGTTTTTCAATTGAGCAATGTGTAACGTGTCTTTTAGCGGAAAATTGTCGACCGCACTTTGAGGCAGCACGGTGAAGCCAAGTCCTTTGCTGACAGGTAGCAAAATTTGGCTCAATTGATTTACGTAGCCGGATAATGGTAAATCGCTCATCTTAATTTCTTGGAGCTGTGGTTCTTCACACTGGTCAAAAAACAGCGTCATGTAATGCTCAGCATCAGGGTGGCTAATGACACCACAGTCATGCAAGAGTTGTGGCGTTATCTGCTTATTTTGATAATGCTTTGGCAGAACCAAGCACAACCTCTCTTTACCAATTCGCTCACTGTGAAACAGACCTTTGTTGGGAACATCAGTCACGATACCAATATCGATGTGCCCTTGCGTTATGGCGTTGAGAATAGATTGATTTGGCGCGGCTTCTAAATGTAACGATAAGCTCGGGTGCTGTTTTTGCTTCTCCAAAATGGGCCCATACAACATTAACGCCATTGCACCAGAACAAGCCAGTTTACAGTGGCCTGAAAACGCATCATCAAAACTGAGCTCTTCGAGCAGCTTCTTCTCTCTATCTTCTAACTCGAGCGCATATGCGTAGACAATCCTGCCTTGTTCGGTTAATTCGAAGCTTTTGTTTTCGCGCTTGATCAAGGCATGCTGACAACTTTGCTCTAATTTTTTGATGTGTTGGCTGACGCCAGGCTGAGTCATAAAAAGTTTTTCTGCCGTTTGCGTAAAATGACCGACTTCAATCAATGTCTTAAATGTATGTAACCAAACAGGATTAAGCATAGTGTGTGATTTTCTGAGAGCTTTGTTGGGAGACGTAAAGAAAATGATAGCACGGTGTTTTATGAAAACAGAGAAGACTTAAACGATAAAGATGAATCGCTATCAATACATTACAGACAAAATAAAACCCCGCCTGGTTTCCCAGACGGGGCTTATTCTTTTTCGCAGCAATCCAGCTACTAATAGGTGCTCCCTGCATCTATCCTTGATTGTGGCTAAGTCCTTTAACCGAGTTCCTTGTTCATCGCCTTCCTAGCGGTGTCCATTCTTGCCTATCATCCTGACGGGCGAACTCTATCCTAGAGCTTAACTACTTCCTTGCTGACAACTCATCCTAAGCTATCAAATCTTCATCCTGAAGATACCCAATCCTTTAGGCTTTTTTCCTGTTCCCGCCAACATCCTGTCGACAAGTTGAGTATTGATGTTTTGCTGATTTGACTCAATTAACTTTTCTAAATTATTTTTACTTATTATTTTAAGTGAATTTAAATATTACTTTTAAATCATATATTTAATGTTTTTTCTGGCATTGCTCTTATAGGTGATTAATCTATTTGCTTACAACTCTTGTAAGAGATCTCGCACAAGTTTTGTGGTGAATGTATTAATGTGCGCTTTTTGTTCCGAGTTCTGTGGATTGAACTGGATCACAATGCGTTAAAAGGGAGACGATAAAGATGAAAGTGAATTGATCTTGAGTAGAGATTTGTTTGAAAAGAAATAAAAATTCTTGCGGTTTTTATAAACAGTATGGTAAATCTGAAATGCCCACCTTGTTAATCCTTATTAAGATTCAATGACAGTATAAGTAGGGAACTTGATTGCCATTTTTCTGTCATATCTGGTGAGTAAGTTAACTGTGTCAGATAGATAATATGCCGTTTGCCAGTAAAAACAGGCTGCAAGAAATCGGTAATTATCATTATGTTGTGAAATTGGTCACGGTTAAATGATTGATTCCCTTATAGATTGAAGGGGATACGACCTTAGACAATAAGCTCCATGAGGAGCGTTACTTATATAAGATGAGGGACTTTACTATGAAAAAGACTAGAAGAGCTCAGCTACATCGTGTGCGTATTCAATACTGGAAAGACACGAAAGACGCCCCAGCTAAAAAATCATAGTTAATTATACCTAAAGGCACGAGCTGGCTGTGGAACGCAGTTTCCCGTTGATTGCCAGCTCAAAAATGCCACAATCACTCCGCGCAACTTCCCAAGCACCCAATTTTAATATCACATTCTTCAAAAAATAAAAAAGCCAGTCTTAAGACCAGCTTTCTCTACCATTTATTGAGCTCTGCGTATTACAGGTTGCCCTTTAGTTACAGGTAGTTGGCGTCAACTAGTTCGCCCGCTTGCGCGCTTTTCACTTCTGGGCGTGCTTCTAACCATTTGATAACTTGCGCTTTCTGTTCTTCAGTCGCACTGCCGTAACGGTCAGTAGAACATAGGAAGCCTTCAAACAGTTCTAGACCACCGCCACCGAAGCAAAGACCAAGCTCGTCAATGTAGTCGATAAAGTCATCAACGAATGCATCGTAACGGTCGAAGTCGTTAATGTCTGTTTCACAGCTGATCTCGAAACCTAGGATTGCGAACTCACCTAAGAACAGCTTTTTACGGATACGACGGCTCTTGTTATCGATCTTGTCTAATTTCATGATTATCTCTCGTAGATGATTTGATTTCGTACACCTTATACCTTCTATCACACTTTAGCCCAAGTAAAATCAGAATGAAGCGATACAGTTGGTGATTATGTGACCAGAATTTAATTGCTTCGTTAGCTGTGTTGGTTGGTTTGCAGTATTGTTGAAACACAAGTTTCATATGTTTTAAGCACTTTTGTCATTTTTCTTATCCAAACTTCTTGCCGTTCAACTAATCACTTATTTATTAATTAAACTATAAGATCGGGAAAGTAAAAATGAGCAAGGAAACCTTTGACGCGACGCGTTATAACCAAAGTGAAAACAAACCATTTGAAGAAGTATTAGAAGCGAGCCTATCTCGACGCAGCATTCTGAAAGGTGGTTTAGGTATCAGTGCGATGACAGCGTTTGGTGCTTTCGGATTGGCTGGTTGTAACTCGTCTGACTCAGGGAGTACAGTAAGCAGTGGTTCGGGCGCATCTAAAGCCGTTCTTAACTTTGAATCTATCCCTGGCTCACTCACTGACGCAGTTTCAATTCCACAAGGCTACACCGCACAAGTACTAGTACCTTGGGGAACACCACTTAATGCACAAGGCAGCGCATGGCAAAATGATGGTACCAACACCAGTACCGATCAGTTAAATGCGCTAGGCATGCACCATGACGGCATGCATTTTTTCCCATTGAACGATAGCACTACAGATGGCTTGCTATGTATTAACCACGAGTACATCGACACATCAGCACTGCATCCAAACGGTCCGACGGTTGAAAATGGCGTACGTACCATTGTAGATGAAGTGCGCAAAGAGATTAACGCGCACGGTGTATCAGTGGTTCGCATTCAACTGGAAGACAACATGTGGAAGTTGGTTGATACCGACCCACTAAACCGTCGTTATACTGGTGCGACAGTCATGGATTTGTCTGGCCCGGTAGCCCACACATCTTTAACTGTCACTCGTTTCTCACCAGATGGCAGCCAAGCGCGTGGTACGTTAAACAACTGTGGCAACGGCTACACGCCGTGGGGCACTTACTTAACGTGTGAAGAGAACTGGCCTGGTTACTTTGTTAACGCCGGGACTCGTACAGAAGAGCAAGATCGCATTGGTGTTGATGACCAAAGCACACGCTACTTGTGGGAGACATTAGCAGGAAATGCAGAAGAGCGTCTTGATGAGTTCTCTCGCTTTAATGTGGCTCCAACAGGAGCAAGTGCGATGGATGATTACCGTAATGAAGCCAATGGTCACGGTTACATTGTCGAGATTGACCCTTACACGCAAAACTCACGTGCGAAGAAACGTACTGCGCTAGGTCGTTTCCGTCACGAGGGCTGTACTTTCGGTAAGCTTGAAGAAGGCAAACCAGTGGTATTTTATTCTGGTCACGATTCTCGCTTTGAGTACCTATACAAATTTGAATCTGCGGCAGCGTGGGATCCAGCAGATGCTAACCCTGATAACCGCTTGGCGATGGGTGACAAGTACATGGACGAAGGCACACTGTATGTGGCGCGCTTCAATGAAGACAGCACAGGTACTTGGTTACCATTAACGCTTGATAGCGTAACAACCGCTGGTGGTACATTAGCGGATCACTTTGATTCACTGGCTGAAATTATCATCAATACTGCGGGTGCGGCGGATTTAGTTGGGGCAACACCAATGGATCGACCAGAGTGGTGTACGGTTGATCCATTCACGGGTTCAGTATATTTAACATTGACGAACAATACGCGCCGTACAGATGAAACCAATCCTGCGAATCCACGTTTGAATAATAAGTTTGGTCATGTTATTCGTTGGGATGAAGGTGCTTCAGCAACTGACTTTAATTGGGATATCTTTGTGTTTGGTTCGCCAGCAAATGGTGATGCAGATACCAACCGTTCTGGCTTGAATGAGTTAAACCAGTTTGCGAGTCCAGACGGATTAGCGTTTGATGGCCGTGGTATTTTGTGGATTCAGACTGATAACGGCGCAGATGAAGTTACATCTTACACCAATGATCAAATGTTGGCTGTTGTGCCATCTAAGCTAACAGATGAGAATGGTGATCAAGCTGTGATTGGTGCGGATAATCAAGCTGAATTGAAACGCTTCTTTGTCGGACCAAATGGTTGTGAAGTAACAGGCTTTACCATCAGCCCTGATTACAAATCATTGTTTGTGAATATTCAGCACCCAGGCAACTGGCCATACAGTGAAGATGCAGCCGAAGAAACGCCTGCTGGTGTTTCTGTGCGCCCACGAGCGGCGACAGTGGTTATTCGCCGTGAAGACGGTGGAGAGATTGCAGTTTAATCTCTAAATGAATAAACACCTTAAAATTCAAGCCCTGCAATTGCAGGGCTTGATGGTTTAGGCGAATGCCTAGTTGCACTTTGTACCTAAACAACAGGCTTAGCTTTTCAATGAACCGCCTGAAGTACGAATCACGTCTTGATACCAGAAAAAGCTTTTCTTACGTTTACGTTCTAGCGTTCCTTGCCCATCATCATGACGATCGACATAGATAAAGCCGTAACGTTTGCTCATCTCAGCGGTTGAGTTCGCGACCAAATCGATTGGTCCCCAACTGGTGAAGCCCATCAGCTCAACGCCATCCAAAATTGCTTCATGTGCTTGTACAAGATGGTCGTTCAAGTAAGCGATGCGGTAATCATCTTGAATCTCACCGTTTTCATCGATTTCATCACGTGCACCTAAGCCGTTTTCTACGACGAACAGTGGCTTTTGGTAGCGATCGTGAAGGAAGTTCAGCAGAACGCGAAGGCCTTTTGGATCGATCAACCAACCCCACTGGCTCTTTTCAAGGTATGGGTTTGGTACGCTATCGACAATGTTACCCACTTCCTTCTGTTTCGGATCCGCACTTGCACAGCCACTTGCGTAGTAGCTGAATGAGATGAAATCGACACTTGCCGATGCAATTTCTTCTAAGTCGCCTGCTTCCATCTGAATTTCGATGCCGTTTTCACGGAAGTAACGCTTCATGTAGCCAGGGTACTGACCACGTGTTTGTACATCACCGAAGAACAACCACTTGTTGTTTTCATGCATTGCAGCAAGCACGTCATCAGGGTTACAGGTGTATGGGTAGTTGATTGCGCCAAGCAGCATGTTACCAATTTTGCCGTTAGGTACGATTTGCTGACACAGTTTTACCGCTTTTGCGTTTGCGACTAGCTGGTGGTGAATCGCTTGGTAAATCTCTTGTTCACTGGCGCCTTCTTGCAAACCAACACCAGTAAATGGTGCGTGTAGAGACATATTGATTTCGTTGAAGGTTAACCACAGCTTCACTTTGTCTTTGTAGCGTTCCAGCACTGTGCGAGCATAACGTTCGAAGAATTCGATGACGCGACGATCGCCCCAACCGCCATAGTTTTCAACCAGTGCGTAAGGCATTTCGTAGTGAGATAAGGTCACGAAAGGTTGGATGTTGTGCTCGGCAAGTTCGTCAAAAATTTTATCGTAGAACGCCAAACCTTCTTCGTTAGGTTCTAGTTCGTCCCCGTTCGGGAAGATGCGGCTCCAAGCTAAAGAGAGACGCAGACAGTTAAAGCCCATCTCTTTGAACAGCGCGATGTCTTCTGGGTAGCGATTGTAGAAGTCGATCGCCACGTCTTTGATACCCGGTGTACGCTCTTCACGGGTTTGATGCGGACTCAAAATACCGTTTGGCAGCATGTCTGATGTCGATAACCCTTTACCCCCAAGGTTGTACGCCCCTTCTACTTGGTTTGCAGCAATGGCACCACCCCAAAGAAAATGTTCAGGAAACTTAATCATGCTTCTCACTCTTTATATTTAGGAAATATTTGTGGATTTATTGCTTGAGAATAGTGTAGGAGACACCTCGATACTTGTATCGAGATCGTATTTTTATCAGTTCATCACCAAACGTCAGTAATGATAAACATTGATATATAGGATGGTTGTTAACAATGCCAACCTAAGTGAATTTAGATTGGCATTCATATTCAAAACGTAAATGCTAAATTCGCCGCCGCGCCAAACTGGTTATCGCCAGCGTAAGAGCCAGCGAGGTCTAAACTGATCACATCAAAAGGACTGATGCCAATGCCACCTGTCACTGAGTTATCGAGATTATTTTCTAGGTCAATTTCATAACCAGCGCGAAGTTGTGCCCACCCCCAAGCATTCCCCTCGATACCGACACGAATAAACTGAGTGTCATCGTCGAGCTCTTTAAAGCGCTTTTGTTTGGTGAGATCGGCGTCTAAGCTCAGAGCTACATAGTTCCCGACATAACCGATGCCAACTGTCGCTTGTGGTGTGAGTTCGTAGGTATAGTTGCCCAGTTTTGTTTCAATATCTTGCTCGAAGACGTCTTTTAATGAAAGGCCTGCTCTAAATGCGTTGTGATACCAAGCGACCCCAAGATCCATATTGAAAGTATTCTTTGATACTTCACTTTTGTCGTAATCCTCGATATCAAAGTCGTCTAGTGTTGTACGTTGTGTGTAGGTTTTAAGTTGTTGGTATTTTGGTGTAATACCAAATGCGAATTGTTGTTCGCCTATAGTGTAAGCACGAGATAGAGCAATACCATATTCCACATTACCGAAAGCAGCTAGGTTAACGGCAGAATTGAGGTATCGATCTGCGGTGTTTGTTGAATCTGAGATATCGGGTGCAGCAAGTATCTCCACATAACCAGTGCTAAACAGGTTTACAGACATGTAGCGCGTCGGAATAGCAATTGCGAGGCTTAGCCCTCCGTTAATGACAACTGGGACGCTCTTATCCAACTGATCGAGGAGGCGATTAAGCTCGGCCTCGTTCGCTGGAGTAGGAATGCCCTGAATACTATCATAAAGGTCTTGGGCGTCATCTACGGCTGACAACGCTTCATCCTCGTCGTGGATATTGACCCCGACAGCCGGAATGAGCAGACCGATATCATCATTTTCTCGATAGAGGGCCCCCAAGGCTGGGTTATGTAGGGGCGCGGTCAAATAGTCAGCAGAAACGACGCCTGTATTTCCCATACCATGACTTCGAGCGTCGGCAGCGTAAGGTGCAGAAAAAGCGTGAGGTGATAATACAAAAAGCGCTCCTGCTGCAGCTAAAGTTATTTTTATCATAACGCATCCATTCTTATTTTAAATAATCACTTATCATTAAATTAGACGGTGGGAGCTAAAACTGGTGTCAACCACCAAAAATTGTTCTGATGAATGGTATGTGGCGATTCATCAAGTTAAGCGTAGGTTAGGCAACTCGCTTTATAAAGTTGAACAGGGTTTATATTGCTCTCTTATTGAGAGAAAAGGATTGAGATATGGGAGAAGTTGGGTCAGCTTCGGTGAGGAGCGAGTTTAAATACTAAGATGAAGGACATTCCTTCAGTAGTGTTGAGCTGTGCGCTGACTTTCCCTTGCATATCACGCATATTGTTGGCCGTAATCGCTAAACCCAGCCCCAATCCTTCACCAATTTTCTTTGAGGTTTGGAAGGGTTCGAACATGGATTCAAGCATCTCATTCGACACGCCGCAGCCATTATCACTGACGATCAGTTCGACCTGATTGTCGGTTGGGTTGACGATCAAGCTGAGCTGCGGGTTGGTGGTATGGTTCATTGCGTCTAGCGCATTCGAGACAAGATTGCCGAGCACCTGAAGCAGTCGTTGTTCTTCACCCATGATATTAGGTAAGTCATGAGGAACACGAACACGCACATCCACTTTGTCTAATTGGGTTTGATAAACGCGTAGGGTTTCTTCGAGTGCGGAGGTAAGAGAAATTGCTTGTAGGCTTTCTGGTTTGTTATAGGCGAACGTCTTTAACTGGCTGGTCATGCTTGCCATGCGATCAATCAGCTTCTGCACCAATACGTTGTTGGCTTTCATCATCTCGGTTTCGCCACGTTCTGCTAACAGTTCATTTGTTGTGAGCAGGGTACGCAAGCCTGTCAGTGGCTGATTGAGCTCATGAGTAATCGCGCTCGACATGCGACCTAAGGCGGCCATTTTGCTCGATTCAATCAACTGGCTTTGCGCCTCTTTTAGTGCTTGAGTTCGCTCTTCTACTCGCTGCGCCAGTTCTTGGTTGACCTGTTGCAGTGATTGCTCGGCTTTTTTCCGCTTGCTGATGTCGATGATCGTCGCAAGGAAATACTGCTCGCCATGCCAAGGGAAACTGGTCAGTGAGAACAAGACAGGGAAGACGCTACCGTCACTGCGTCTGGCAATGGTTTCGACCGTGCTGATCTCTGCGAGCTCTTTATGTTTAGGTAAATCCTTAAGCAACTTGAGTGTGGTGGAATTGGGATTGCCTGCATCGAATAACTCCCAAGCAAAAGCATGTCGATTGACGCTTTCTGGCAAACAGAACAAGCGCTTTGCCATTGGGTTGAGATCGAACAGTTGCCCTTGTTCATCAATCAATAGCAAACCAACGTGAGTTTTATTGATCATCTGTTTCAAGCGGCGTTGGGACTCTTCCAACAGGGCTTGAATTCGCTGTTGATTGATGTGCTTTTGGCGACGTTGTAGACCAATGATGACGAGTAATACAACTAACAAGAGCAGCGCCGCTACGCTCCAACCAATCACGTTGATGGTTTGTTGAATCGGCTTAGAAGGGGTGAGGTAGCTGACGTACCAATTCAAATCATCCAATTTAACGGTGTGCGCAAAATAGCGTTGCTGATTGAGCGTCCACACACTGATATTGGTGTTGTCGTATAAGCGCTGCGTTTCTAACTGAACGGTGTTGCTTGGTTCGTTAAACCAGTCTGCGTTATAGAGCGAGCTGCTCGATAGGAAAAAGCGTTGCTGACGGTTCTGCAACGTAATGATGTCTTGGCTAGTAATGGTCTGTTCGGTCAATAGGCTAAGGTTGATTTGCACCACCACAATGCCAGCGATATCCAGACCATCGTAGATAGGGGCTGCAAGATAATACAATGGGCTCGAACCTTTGGTTTTGTTCACCAAGGAAACACCGCCGCCTTGGTTGTGAATTTGTTCCACAATGGCTTTTCGGTCAGACAGGCTAAAGCGCTCTTCGATCAAACTTGAGACCAATACTTCGCCAGAGTTAGACAGGATTAGCCAACCTTCCGTATTGGCGGCTTTATCTAGCTGAGTCAGTTGGGTTTGCAATGGCTCGTAATAAGTCCGGTTTCCTTTTACAAACGCGATGGTTTCCGGATTATTGGTGACAAGGTAAGGCAAGTGATAGAAGCGTTTGAGTGCACGGCGAACTTCACCGATATAGTCGAGCAGTTTTTGTTGAGCTTCGGTTTGAGTTTGTACGCTCAACCATTGACGAGCAACCTCTCTGCTGGCGCTATAACAAGACAACATCAGCACTGCTGCAATTACGACCACAAGCCACGTTTTGCCATTCCTTTTGCGCTGCATACTGACTCCGTTCAGCTAGTGCGTTCTCACCGAGAGTCATTAAAGAGTGCGCCTAACTGGTTGGATGTTAAAGACTTGTAAGCAAGAAGTGAGATCTAGCTCCTTTTCTCCTCAGTGGTTTTTGCTACCGTTAGCAAAGAGCGATTTCTATTCCACCTACGGTAGTAACTCATGGCTTTTGACGACACCCCTAAAATTGCACTTATCGAAGACGATGACATTGTTCGTCAGGCTACCAGTCAGTGGCTGCAACTGGCGGGGTTCGACGTGACCGCATTCAGTTTAGGAGAAGAGGGGAAAGCGGCCATTCTTAGCCAAGAATTTGATGCGATTGTCAGTGATGTTCGCCTGCCGGACACCGACGGCTTGTCGATACTAGAAAGCCTGATTGCTAATCACATCCCAACGCCAGTTATCTTGATCACCGGACATGGTGACGTCGATATGGCAGTAGGGGCGTTACAAAACGGTGCGTTCGATTTTATTGAGAAACCTTTCCAACCTGAGCGTTTATCCCAACGATTAACCGAAGCGGTCGAGAGCTATCGCGCACAAACGTCTACTCAAGATCGCCAAGAGTACCTATCTAGCGTTAGCGGCTTAGAAGAGGTGTTGATTGGGCGAAGCCGAGTGATGCAACAGCTTAGAGAACAAGTAGCCAAGTTAGCACGCATTGATACTAACGTGATCATTTACGGCGAAACAGGTTGTGGTAAAGAGCTGGTGGCGACCAGTTTGCATAATGAAAGCCAACGCAGATCCTATCATTTTGTGCCAATCAACTGTGGCGCTATTCCTGAGAACCTGTTTGAAAGTGAGCTGTTTGGGCATGAAGCAGGGGCATTTACCGGAGCGGGTAAAAAGCGCATTGGTAAGTTGGAATACGCGGATAAAGGCACTTTATTCTTTGATGAAATCGAGAGTATGCCGCTGTCCATGCAGGTGAAAGTGTTGCGTTCATTACAGGAACATACGGTAGAGCGCGTTGGGGGCAACCAACAGATCTCAGTTGATTTGAGAGTGATCGCCGCCGCGAAAGAAGATCTCAATGATCATGACGAGTTTCGTCAGGATTTGTACTATCGTCTTAATGTGGCGCAGATCTATTTGCCACCGCTACGTGAGCGAGAAGATGATGCGTTGATCTTGTTCGAACACTTTGCTCTGAAAAGTAACCCTGAGAGCCGCCCACTGAGTGAAGCCGATAGAAAGGCCATTCTTGCTTACTCTTGGCCTGGTAACGTACGTGAGCTTAGGAATGTAGCGATGCGTTTTGCATTGGATGAAACCGTCTCCGTAATGGAAATTCTCTCTAGTCGACCATCTTCTACGACCGAAGAGACGCATGCGGGCGTGCCGTTGGCGATTCAGCTACATAACTTTGAACGTAAGGTGCTACATGATTCTTTAGTCAGGCATCATGGACGCATCAATGAGGTGATGCAGGAGTTGGATTTACCACGTCGAACCCTTAACCAAAAGATGCAGAAGTTTGGTTTGAATCGCTCCGACTATACTTAGTGCGATTTCTAGCTAATTCGAAATCACTGGCATAACAAACACGTTATGCGCTTTTGGCTGGAGCTGGGACAAACTTATAATTTAGGTCTTTACCTTCTCCAAACAAGGTAACGAGGTTCCTTCCAGTATGTTTAGAGCTATATAGCGCTTCGTCTGCTTCAGCAAGCGCCTCTTGAAGTGATTGCCCTTCAGATAACTGACTGATACCAAAGCTCATGGTCACTTCAGTTTTAAATGATTGCAAAGCGGTTTCAGTTTCGACCGCAAGGCGAATTTGCTCTGCGACAATTTTGGCTTGCTGTGCTTTTTCGAGCAAAACAATCATGAACTCGTCACCACCAAATCGCACAATGCAGGCGGACTCAGGAAGATGCTTTTTAAAAATAGTGGAGATCGTTGCCATGACGGAGTCGCCAACCGTGTGACCATAGTGATCATTAATCGCTTTGAACTTGTCGACATCAGTCATAATAATGCTGATTGCTTGGCTTTTTTTATGTGCTTTACTAACCAAGTTTGGAACGATTTCTTCCATGGCTCGACGATTATATAGCCCTGTGAGTGCATCTAAATGAGAGAGATCATTAATGGATTGCACCAAGCGTCCGTTAATTAACCACAGCATACTAAAGCTCAAAGCAACGATCAGGCAGATGCTAAATAAGAAAGTCAGCTGATGGATAAGGCCTGCGACCATAAAGCTTGGTAACTCACCTGAAAAAGTACTCCAAAGCGCCCTAAATCCCATAAAAAAACTAAATCCAAAGAAAGAGTAAGCCATTGCTTTAACAGGGAGCTTTAAGTCCTTTTGGGTACCTTTAAGCATAGCGACACCACTAAAGAAGGTGACGATACAAATATACATGCTCAGATAAATAATGCGGCTTTTGATAGAAGGATCATGGAAGGTGAAATAGTAAAATGAACCACTGAAAACAGGTGTTAACAAGGTGAGACAGTGAGCCAATTTTAAAGGGTATTGACGAAAAATGCTTACGCTATATAGCGTAAGCAAGAAGCCGACTAATATGAGAGTGTTGGCTATGACGATGGTCAGCCAGTCTGGCGCAGAGCCCCTAAAGCCAAGTAAAAAAGGGCCTAAACCAATGAACAGTAGTGATATCGAGAAGGTTTTTAAGCCTTTGACTCTACCCTGAGTGTATTGATAACAAAGCAGACTAATAGAGTAAATGCAAGAGAACAGAATAACGATAAAGTTCAGTGTTCTGATGTCTAGATACTGATTATCCATAGGCGACCCATATCAATCTTTCATTCAGGCAACTCCTTTGCCTGATATCAATAAGCGAGCTACATAGTAACGCACTTATTGAGCGATGTCTTATGTTAAACGGCTATTCATTCACCAGCTCGAATTGTTCGGTTTGGTTGGTTTTCGTCGTAAACAGCAGACCAACAATCATCATAAATACGCTAGGCACAATCCAGCTAGCAAAGTCATTGTACAGAGGCATGTAATTACCCATCCACTCATCAGTGGAACTTGGCATGTAACCTAGGATGTGCAGCGCATCAACACAACCAAACATTAGAGCAGTGAACGCGGTTGCGACGACCATGATTTGCGACATCTTGTTACGCACTGGTGCCATGATCATCAACGCAATCGCTACTGGGTGAAGCGCCACAACCGCTGGTAATGTGATAGCCAATAGTTGCTCTAGACCTACGTTGGCGATCAAACCAGCCAATACCATGGTCGTGATAACGCAGCCTTTGTAGTTCACTTTGCTGAAAGTGTTGTCGTAGAACTCACTGCCTGCGGTGGTTACGCCGATAGCAGTAGTCAAACACGCCAATACCATCACGGCACCTAGTAATAGTGAACCAAATGCGCCGAAGTGGCTGAAGGTGAATGCCGTTAAAATGTCGCCACCATTGCTGAACTCAGAACCCAAGTATGAGCTTGTCGAGCCAATATAAGCCAATGAGATGTAAACAAATGCCATGGCAACCGCGTACATTAAAGCAGCAATTAGTGTGTATTTTGCAGTGGCTTTCGGACAATCCACACCCATGCTGCGAATCGCGCGAAAGATGATCCAACCAAAACCGATAGAACCTAGCGCATCCATGGTCATGTAGCCTTGGGTTAAGCCTTCAGCAAATGCACCAGATACGTATGGTCCTGTTGCGGTAGTTAGCTCACCTGCAGGAGAAATCAAAGCAGTCACAGACATTATGATCAAGATACCCATCAAGGCAGGCGTTAAGATCTTACCTAGGTTGTCTACCAACTTACCCGGATATAGGGCAAATAGAATGGTGATGGCACAGAAGGCAATAGTGAAAGGCACCAAAGCGGCATCACCAAACATTGGCGCAAAGCTAAATTGGTAAGCCACGGTAATTGCACGTGGGATCACGAACGCAGGGCCAATCACGATAAACACCATCACCCAAAAACTGGTCGCCAAAGGTTTAGGTAGGGCAGCGGTTAATTTGTCTGAACCGTTTACGATAGCCACCATCACCAGTGCCATCGCAGGCAGACCTACACCCGTCAAGAGGAAGCCAGACATCCCGCTCAGAAAGTTTTCACCTGCTTGGTAACCCAAAAATGGAGGGAAGATCAGGTTACCCGCGCCTAAGTACATGGCGAAAGTCATGAAGCCCAAAGCGGCGATATTGCGTGCGCTTAACATTGTTATTCCTCTTATGTTTCGCTTGGAAGAAACTGAAAGGAATGGGAGGAGTATGTGGTGTTCCCGTCAGCTTCTTCTCAAGCTGACAGAAAGTTTAGATATAGCCTGTCAGCTCTGAATCAGTTTCAGAGAGAGCAGGAGGATCGCAGCAGCAACGCCAGATGGGCGTTTTAAAGCGAATTGTAATTGCGCGGTTGCTGACATGGATGATCCTTAATGACGAAAAAATACCAAGGAATACGTTTGCCTTGGCGTGTTGTTACCCTAACGAACATAGGGCTATTGGCACAACCCCGAAGTAGAAAATAAGTTGATACGGTCAATGTTTGTTTCTGAACTGGTGGATCGAACTGCTTTTTAAATTCAAAATTAGAATAAATGACTTTTCATTTCTGTAACATGACTTGTTTTGCTGTATTTTTGTGCTATTTGTAGTCGTTTAGGCTATAAACCTCCGCTGATAAAGTGAGCAGTTTAGAATGATGCGCTTTTTCTTCTTATTGTTAAGATACTCATTAGTTGCAGTTCAATCCAAAATTGCATCGGCAAAATATTGCTTATTAGTGAATCGTGCATTTATTTTGTCTTGATCACATTTTATTAACCTTTTGCGATCTAGGCGTGCAACCTTCTTCTCTTCAATGAGCAAGATCTTGCTCATTACTTTGCTATCAAATCAGCATGATTTTGCTCATTTTTGATGTCTTTCAGTACTTAGTTTAATAAATACAAAGGGTTAAAAGTTGGCATTTCAATTGCTCTAGGGAAAGTGTTGTTAATAAAGATTTAACATGATGTAAATCCCCAATCGTGAAACGACTACACGGAGAGTAATAATGAAAATGAATAAGCTGGTAAAAGCTTTGGCTGTCGCTGTGACTTCTTTTGGTATTGCTGCTAACGCTGCGGCAGAAGATCGTAGCTACATTCTTGCAACGGCATCGACAGGTGGTACTTACTACCCTGTGGGCGTAGCACTGGCGACGTTAAGCAAAGTGAAATTGGCACCAAAGCACCACTTCTCCCTTTCTGCAATCAGCTCTGCGGGCTCTGGTGAAAACGTCAAACTGCTGAACGAAAACGAAGCACAGTTCGCGATTCTACAAGGTCTTTACGGTGCGTGGGCTTGGTCTGGTGAAGGTCCTTATGAGAAGAGCGGTCGCCAAGAACAGCTGCGTTCAGTCTCTATGCTGTGGCAAAACGTTGAGCACTTTATTGTTCGCTCTGACCTAGCAAAAACCGGCACAGTGACTGACCTGAACAACCTAGATGGCAAGAAGTTCTCTATCGGTAAGAAGAACTCAGGTACTGAGAACTCTGGTCGCCAAATCATGAAAGGTCTGAAGGTCGACCCTGATAAATTCAATCTTGCTTACATGGGTTACGGCGGCAGTGCGAGCGCACTTCAAAACGGCACCATTGACGGCATGAACACGCCTGCGGGTGTACCTGTTGGTGCGGTCACTCAAGCTTTTGCTGCGCTGGGTAAAGACATTTCGATTCTTTCGTTTACTGACGAACAAATCAAAGAAGCGAACGGCAATTACAACCTATGGACGAAGTACGAGATCCCTGCGAACACGTATCCAGGTCTAGATAAGCCGATCACCACCATTGCACAGCCAAACTTCTTGGCTGTTCGTGAAGATATCTCGGAAGAAGACGTTTACCAGCTAACCAAAGCGATCTACGAGAACCTGCCTTTCCTACAAGGTATTCATAAAGCAACCAAAGCAATGGCAATTGAGAAAGCAATTGCAGGCTTGCCAGTGCCTCTTCACCCAGGTGCGGTGCGTTACTACAAAGAAATGGGCATCGAAATCCCATCAGACCTAATGGCGAAATAACGCCAACTTCGCCCCGAGTTTCGGCTCGGGGCATTTTATCCCTACCGATTTCTAAGATGGAAAAAGCCGCCAGAGCTTGGAGTATGAGATGAGCGACTCAATAGAAAAGGAATTGCAGAAGTTTGAGCTGCCCACGCGCACTGATTTTCCGTGGGTAACCACCACAATCACAGTGTTTGGCGTGGTGTTGTCTGCTTTGCACATTTGGTTTAATACCTTATCGACGTTACCAGAGTTATGGATTTCCGCGACCCACTTTGCTGGCTTTGCGGTGATTTGTGCGCTTTGGTATCCGGCTCATATCTCTCTCAAGCAGAGTAAGCTTGCACTCGGCATCGATGTGTTAATTGCTATGGGCGCGGTCGCGTGTTTGCTCTACATTCCCTATGCCGAAGATGCGCTGTACGAACGTGGCGTGAAGTTCGTGACCAGCGATTGGGTCTTCGCCATCATGGCAATCCTGATTGTGATTGAGCTGATCCGACGCACCATGGGCTGGTTTATTCCTGTGCTGATTGTGGTGTGTCTGAGTTACGTTGTGCTTTGGGGTGAGTGGGCGACAGGTATTTTCCATTTCCCGGGTTTGAGCATGGAAACCTTGCTCTACCGCAGCTTCTATTCTTCTGAGGGCATGTTTGGCTCTATCTCGCGCATCAGTTGGACTTTCGTATTCATGTTCATTCTGTTTGGTGCGTTTCTTGTTCGCTCTGGTGTTGGTGATTACATCATCAATGTGGCACGAGCTGCGGCAGGCAAAATCATCGGCGGTCCGGGTTTTATTGCAGTGATTGGCTCGGGATTGATGGGCTCAGTATCTGGATCTAGTGTGGCAAATACGGTTTCAACCGGTGTTATCAGTATTCCTTTGATGCAAAAAGCAGGTTTTCCTTCGCGCTTCGCGGCGGGCGTTGAAGCTGCGGCGTCGACAGGTGGTCAGTTGATGCCACCAGTGATGGGGGCGGGTGCTTTCATCATGGCGTCTTACACGCAAATTCCGTATGTTGATATCATTGCGGTTTCTTTCATTCCTGCTCTTATCTATTTCTTGTCTGTTGCGTTCTTTGTGCGTATCGAAGCCAAACGCAGCGGCGTTCAAAAAATCACGACCAGCGATGAATCTCTATTAAAAGTGTTGATCAGCGGTTGGCACAACCTTATCCCGCTGGCGGTATTGGTTACTTTGTTGGTTCAAGGTTTTACACCGACTTACGCTGCGGGCTTGTCGATCATCTCAGTGGTGGTGGCTTCTTGGTTCTCGAAAGATCATAAGATGGGACCAAAAGCGATCATCGAAGCGCTCTCGCAAGGCGCGAAAAACATGGCGACAACCGCCGTATTGCTGGTGGGTATTGGTTTGGTGATCAACGTGATCAGCACAACGGGCATCGGCAACACGTTCTCATTGATGATCGACGGTTGGGCGAATGGCGATTTGTTCATCATGATCGTTCTGATTGCGCTCGCTTCTCTTGTTTTGGGGATGGGTTTACCCGTGACAGCGGCGTATATTGTATTGGGCACACTGTCTGCCCCTGCGCTTTACAAGTTGATTGCGGAAAACCAACTGCTTGAATTGATGGTGTCAGGTCAATTGCCTGAACAAGCAAAAGCGATCTTCATGTTGGCGGCGCCAGAAAAGCTGGAACTGCTTAATGCACCAATGGCGTTGGAAACCGCGAAAGAAATGGTGGCGCTAGTGCCTGCGGACTTTATGGAAACCCTACTAGAGCAAAGTTTGGGTATGGAAGCGGTAGGCTTGGCATTGCTGGCTGCTCACCTCATCATCTTCTGGTTATCGCAAGACAGTAACGTTACACCCCCAGTGTGTTTGACCGCATTCGCTGCGGCAACCATTGCGAAAACACCGCCAATGCGTACCGGTTTGATGGCATGGAAAATCGCTAAAGGTTTGTATCTTGTACCGCTGCTGATTGCTTACACAGGCTTGGTAAGTTGGGATGTAACGTCGGTAATTACCGTGGGCTTCTTCGCCATCATCGGAACCTATGCATTGATTGGTGCGATTGAAGGTTACTTGGAAGGTCCTCTAAACATTCTGACGCGTCTCTTGTTGGTTGTGGTGGGTACTTTGCTGGTTTGGCACGACATCCCAATGTTGGTTCGTGTGGCAAGCTGCGCGGTATTTGTCGCGGTGTTCATTTACAGTGGTCGCAAGTTCAAATTGCAACAATCTCAACTATCGGTTTTATAAGAGGTCGTATGAAATCAGTCTATGACTACATCATTGTTGGTGGTGGTATCGTTGGTGTGTCGACAGCATGGCAACTGCAACAACGTCATCCAGACAAATCCATTTTATTGGTTGAGAAAGAGTCCGGTTTTGCCAAGCATCAAACCGGACACAATAGCGGCGTGATTCATGCTGGAGTGTACTACGCACCGGGTAGCTTAAAAGCCGACTTTTGTAAGCGTGGGGTAGAGCGAACCATTTCGTTCTGTGCTCAGCACGATATTCCGGTGGAGAACTGTGGCAAGTTACTGGTTGCGACCAATGAGCAAGAAGTCGAACGCATGAATGCCCTCTATGAGCGCTGCCATGTCAACGGCATCGACGTAAAGCTACTCGATGAAGTTCAACTCAAGCTGGCTGAGCCAAACATCACGGGCTTGGGCGCGATTTATGTCAAAACCACCAGTATTGTCGATTATCGTTTGGTCACTGAGCAGATGGCGGAAGAGTTCAAAAAGCTCGGCGGTCAAATCAGTCTGAGAACCAAAGTGGTGGCTGCCGAAGAGAAGGACGAAGAAGTTCAATTGACCTGCATTTCAGACGGGCAAACCATGCAGCTCAATGCCAAATTCTTGGTCACTTGCAGCGGCTTGATGGCGGATCGTATGACTAAGATGATGGGTATTCCAACCGATTTCCAAATTATCCCTTATCGTGGTGAATACTACCGCTTAGATAGCAAACACGACCAAGTGGTGAATCATCTTATTTACCCAATTCCCGACCCTGATTTGCCATTCTTAGGTGTCCACCTGACTCGCATGATTGATGGCAGTGTGACCGTTGGTCCAAACGCGGTGCAAGGCTGGAAGCGAGAAGGGTACGACAAGGTTAACTTTAGCCTGCAAGATACCATGCAAATGCTCAGTTTCTCCGGCTTTTGGAAGGTGACACAAAAGCATCTAAAAACCGGACTGGATGAGTTTAAGAACTCGTGGTGGAAGCCGGGCTATCTCAAGCTGGTCAATAAGTACTGCCCAAGCATCAAGGTCGAAGACCTCAAACCATATCCTGCGGGTATTCGCGCGCAAGCGGTGTTATCCGATGGCTCTTTGGTTCATGACTTCCTGTTTGCCGAGAGCGCAAGAAGCCTACACGTTTGCAACGCGCCCTCTCCCGCAGCGACATCTGCAATGCCTATTGGAGAGTACATTTGCGATAAAGTGAATGAGAAGATAGAGGCGAAAACCGAGACGGTTTAACAGTAAAAAGCCATGTTAAAATATATGAGCGAAAAGAATGCTTTTCTAGAATATTGACTGGTATGTTATTTGCCGCACAATAATGTAATTAGTATGTAAGAAATGGTTTTAAAGTGTCGTAATACAATGTCAACTTCAAATTTTATAGGTGATTTTTTGTTCTTTCAGTTTTAATCTTCATCAGATGGAGGGACTATGATTACAAAACAGCACCTTAGAAAAGTATGGAAGAATGAAACTAAAGTTTCAGAAGACTATTTAGTGATTATAAGCAAAGAACTTTCTATGAAGATCTCTGAATGTAAGTTAGATAGTGAACTGAGACTGTCACACTTTGTCGCTCAATTAGCAAAAGAGGTTGGTCCTGGAATGAGAATGGAGGAAAACCTGAATTATTCAGTTCAAGGATTGAAAAGCACTTTCAGAGTCTATCGGAATAGGCCGGCGTTAGCTGAAAAGCACGGGAGAAAAAATGCCATCAATCAAAAAGCAAACCAAGAAGCGATAGCAAATAATGCCTATGCCATGAAAATAGGCAATGGTGATGCAAGTACCGGAGATGGATGGAAATATCGCGGTAGAGGAATGATACAGTTAACAGGGAAAGGAAACTATTTAGCGACAGAAAGCATACACGCAAATATTTGGAACGAAAATACGAGTTTCTCTTCTTCGCCCCAGTTAGTTGCTCAACCTAAATATGCCATCAGGACTGCTATGATTTTTTGGCTGAAGAATAAACTATATTTAAAAGCCGATAAGGGAGCATCTAGAACGGTGACTGATAGTATTACTAGGGTTATTAATAAAAATACAGATTCATATGGACAACGACATGAGATATTTACCGAACTGTATAAGAAAGGTATTTTCAAAGAAATTTTTAAGTAGGGCTTTTGGAGCTTGTTTGATAGTACATTACCCTGCATTTTCCTTTCAGTTAACTAGTGTCGACGATGGTTATTTGCTGACTGATAATAAGTTTGAATCGGATTATATGGTATATACTCCGGGCGCGAAGGAAGCGGAAATTACTGATGCATATGACTTCACTTGTGTTGGTAGCAAAATCGAAGTGGTTAAAATTAGAAGTGAAATTAACAATGCCGTGACTCATGGAGAGCAGCTCCAATATTACTTTTTTCTTGTTACTGAGAATAAAGCTTACTGGCCACTTAGAATTGTTGAATCTTTCCAGACCGTGGACAAAGATTCCCAGGAATTAGTGTCAGAACATTTACCTTTCACAAAAAATGATGACCTTGGGTTAGCTTGTGATTTAGTTAGGCCTCAGGTTGAAAGCTATTACTTTTCCCAAGCTTTTGAAGCGATACCTAAACATACCAACAATAAAGGCGACTGAATCAGTCGACTTTATTGTGTCGGCTGTAAAGTTGTAGTGTCTATTGCTATTTAGGGCAGAGTTCCCCTTTCTTTGCGTGTCTTTCTATCATGTAATCGCCTCGGGCACTGTGCAATACAATCGCATTCCAGACTTGACCATCTTGCAACTCGAACTCAAACGCATAATGGGTGCCGCCGACCATTTTCGTTCTCACCTCATGAATTGCTTTCAATTTATCATCGGCATTCATTTGATAAAGCACCATGTTGAGTGAGCGTCTGGCGTCAGGAGTTGCCTCAGCAAGTTGCCAACGGCCCTGCTCGTTTGTTGCGGAGCAAATAGACCGCATTTTACTTTTCATGGCGGATGACATCTGCTTGTCTACGGCCAATGCATTTGGTGAAAACAGTGGAACCGTCAAAGGAATCAAAGTTACCAGAAACCGCTTTAAGGTCATAAAAACACTCCGTTGTTTTACTCTTGCTTGAGTATAGACCTCAATGGCTTCAGATGTGGTGCAGTCGACTCTGGACCTACAATATCGCAGTTCGTATCAACGAACTGATGATAAACAAGGCGACCACGCTTACCAGCCAAATGCCAATGCACCACAAAATGGGTTTTAGTTTCATCAGTGATATCCTTCTCCACGTTTCATCTTGCCGCGGAAAACCCAGTACGAATAAGCCGTGTAGGCTATGATCAGAGGAAGTAATACCACCGCACCGGCAAGTAAAAATGCCAAACTCTTATCTGGCGCGGCGACGTCTTGATAAGTGAGTGCGAATGGGACCAAGTAAGGGAATGTACTGACACCGAAACCCATCGCGGACACAAGAAACAGGCCGATCGCAAGAACGTAGGCTCGGACGGCTTTGTGGTCGAGTAAGGCTTTGAATAACTGCCAAATAAGTGCCGCTGCAATAATTGGTAAAATGAAAAACAGTAGCGAGTTTGGTAATGAGAACCAACGTTCAAATACGATATTTTGGCTCAATGGCAGCCACAAACTGGCGATGAATATACAGGCTACCATCGCTAGTCCCCATCGTCGCGCGACCACGTAATAGCGCCCCATCAGTTCTTCTGGAAGCTTGATTAATAACCAGCATGAACCGAGCAGAATATAAGCACAAACAAGCGCCAGGCCACAAAATACGCTAAATGGTGAAAGCCAATCAAACCATCCACCTGCGTATGCTCGTTCACTAACCTCTATACCTTGGAGCAGGGTTCCGAGCATAATGCCTTGCATCAATGCCGCGGTGAGTGAACCAATGAAAAAAGCGCTATCCCATAAAAACTTTCCGCGTTGTGTTCGGAAGCGATACTCAAAAGAAACCCCGCGCAGAATTAACCCGATCAGCATTAAAATCAGGGGAGCATAGAGTGCTGGCATAATGACCGCGTAAGCGAGGGGGAACACGGCAAAAAGCCCACCTCCGCCAAGAACTAGCCAAGTTTCATTCCCATCCCAAACAGGAGCGATGCTGTTCATCATCATGTCGCGCTCTTCATCGTCATTAGCGCTGAGAAATAGGATACCAATACCGAGATCAAAGCCATCTAACACGACATAAATCAGAACAGCGAGCCCAATCAAAGCGTACCAAATTAATGCGTAATCCATGAGTTAGTTCCTAGGTTAGATGGTTAGAATGTGTTATGGCATCGGTTTTCGTGCCATCAGGAAGTCGGCTGTCTAAGCCTTCTTCATATCGAGTTGGAGACTTGCGCATCAAACGTAGGAGATAGAAGAAACCAGCTCCAAAAACCACAAAGTAAACCACGATGAACGCCGTCAGGGAGACGCTCACCGCGGCGGCATCAATAGGCGATGCCGAATTGGCTGTGGTTAAAAGACCGTATACGGTGTAAGGCTGTCGACCGACTTCGGTGGTTATCCAGCCTGCTAAAACCGCAATGAACCCCGCAGGGGCAAACAGGACACAAATACGTTGAAGTGCCCTTGAATCAAAAAGTTTGCGACGTTTTCTTAGCCATAGGCTCCACAAACCAATAACAAGCATGCCAAAACCAAGCGCGACCATTACTCGGAAAGACCAGAAAACGATAGAGACAGGAGGGTGTTCCTCCTCTGGAAAAGCATCTAATCCCTTCACTTCACCGTTGAGGTCATGAGTTAAAATCAAACTACCGAGTTTGGGGATTTCCAGTGCGTATTCCATACGTTTTTCTTCATCGTTAGGGATACCGAAGAGGATCAATGGCGCGCCTTGGTGAGACTCATAGTGCCCTTCCATCGCGGCGACTTTGGCGGGTTGATGTTCAAGGGTGTTTAATCCATGCATGTCTCCAGCAACGATTTGAATTGGTGTCACGATGGCAGCCATCCACATTGCCATCGAGAACATAATTCTGGCTAGAGGGTTATGGTTTGCTTTTAGTAAGTGATAAGCGGCAACGCCAGCTACAACAAAGGCAGTAGTAAGGTAAGCAGCGAGCAACATATGAACGAGCCGGTAAGGAAAAGAAGGGTTGAAGACAATCGCCCACCAGTCTTCTGGGACAAACTGTCCGGCTTCGTTGATACTATAGCCCGCTGGTGTTTGCATCCAACTATTAACCGAAAGTATCCAAAACGCAGACAAAAACGTCCCGAATGCGACAATACAAGTCGCGGCGAAGTGAAGCTTCTTACCCACCTTATCCATACCGAAAAGCATCACGCCTAAAAACCCAGCTTCGAGGAAAAACGCAGTAAAAACTTCATAACCCATTAGCGGGCCTAGGATTGGGCCTGTTTTGTCGGCAAACACGCTCCAGTTAGTACCGAATTGATAGCTCAACACGATGCCACTCACCACACCCATACCAAAACTGATGGCAAAGATTTTGAGCCAGTACTTATAGATTTGCATGTACTGTTTGTTGCCCGTTTTTAAGTACAAGCCCTCTAATACAGCGAGATAACTTGCCAAACCGATCGTAAAAGCTGGAAAAATAATGTGGAAAGAGACAGTAAAGGCAAATTGGAATCTAGCTAGGTCAATGGCGAGTGTGTCCATGAGCGGTCCCTTTTTCGTTGGATAAACTGTTCGCCGGATTTAAAGAGGAGACAGAAGAGTGGCGAACAAGGTGAAGTACGAAGAAGGAAGACGAAGAGATTAAAAAACGATCGCTTTTTACACATGTGCGTACCATCTTTTAGATAAAGGAGGAGCGTTATGAGCCTTAAACATTACTTTGAGAAAGCGACACCTAAGTTTGGTCCAGGTGGGAAGTATCACAAGTTCTACCCACTTTTCGAAGCTGTCGAAACCATTTTTTACACGCCTGGTAAGGTAAACCAGGGCATGACTCACGTTCGAGATAGCATCGATTTAAAACGTATTATGATCATGGTGTGGCTGGCGGTCTTCCCTGCTATGTTCTGGGGTATGTACAACATAGGCCAGCAAGCGAGTGATGCCTTGTTGTATGGAATGGATCAAGCCTCAGCTCAGCAAGCGCTTGTTTCTTCATGGCAACTGAGTTGGGTATGGGGCTCGTTAGATGCGGTTTCACAAGCGGGGTGGGGAAGTAAAATGTGGCTTGGTGCTACTTACTTTCTTCCAGTTTATGCGACGGTGTTTATCGTTGGTGGTTTCTGGGAAGTTCTGTTTGCTATTGTGCGAAAGCATGAGGTAAATGAAGGCTTTTTTGTCAGCTCTATACTCTTTGCGCTGATCCTTCCTCCGACAATTCCACTATGGCAAGCGGCTTTAGGTATCACTTTCGGTATTGTTGTGGCGAAGGAGATTTTTGGTGGTACTGGACGAAACTTCCTAAATCCAGCTTTAGCAGGGCGCGCGTTCTTATACTTTGCCTATCCTGCCAACATGTCCGGTGGTGCTGTGTGGGTCGCGGCTGATGGTTACTCTGGCGCTACTCCACTTAGTCAATGGTATGAAGGCGGGCAAAGTGCTTTGATAAATAATATGACAGGACAAACAATTTCATGGGGAGATGCTTTTGTTGGTAATTTACCAGGCTCGATGGGTGAAGTCTCCACGTTGTTGATCGCACTAACAGGCTTGGTTCTCATCTTTATGAAGATTGCATCGTGGAGAATTGTTGCGGGCGTGTTGGTCGGTTTAATCGGAGCTTCATTACTATTGAATGCGATCGGTTCAGACTCTAACCCCATGTTCTCCATGCCGTTCTACTGGCACTTCGTGATTGGTGGGGTTGCGTTTGGTACCTTCTTTATGGCGACAGACCCTGTCTCGGCAGCTTTTACCAATAACGGGAAATGGGCATACGGACTATTAATCGGTGTGATGACGATTTTTATCCGAGTGCTGAACCCGGCTTATCCAGAAGGCATCATGTTAGCGATTCTATTTGCTAACTTATTCGCGCCACTTTTCGATTACCTAGTCAAAGAAAGTAATATCAAACGCAGAATGAAAAGGGCGAGACCTTCTTAAAATGAGGGTGACCTCACTGAAAATTGATTGAAAACTGCACTATATTGAAAAGGTCAGACACATGGGGTTTCTGACTTTTTATTTTTATCAGGAGGACGAAGACGATGAGAATAAAGGATATTCTCGATAGCCGTTTGGTGCTGTCGTTCTGGTATAACCTAGACTACTGCTTGTCTCTTCTTAGTAAAATCTCTTCTCGTTGATTTCCTCAATGCAATCGCATTGAAAAGCATTCTATCTATTTTTTTTTAGTCTTACGTGAAACTGCGTAGGGCAATGCGTATAAGGAAATTAACAATGAAACGTATTCCAGAACCTTTCCGTATCAAAATGGTAGAGCCAATCAAAATGACGACTTTGTCAGACCGTGAAGTCGCGTTAAAAGAAGCGGGCTATAATCCATTTCTTCTTCGTAGTGATGATGTTTATATCGATTTGCTGACTGACTCTGGCACTGGTGCCATGAGTGATAACCAGTGGGCTGGCATCATGATGGGGGATGAATCCTATGCGGGGAGTCGAAATTACTACAACCTGTGTGATGCAGTGGAGCACTTCTTCGGTTATAAGCTCACCGTGCCTGCACACCAAGGGCGTGGTGCCGAGCAAATTTTGTTCCCCGCTTTGATTGAGCGTATGCGTCAGGTGCGTGGTGGTGAAACGCCAGTATTTATCTCGAACTACCATTTTGATACCACAGCGGGTCACATTGAACTCAATGGCGGTAAAGCGATTAACGTGGTAACGGAAGAAGCATTCGACACCACTACGCCTTATGATTGGAAGGGCAATTTTGATATCGATAAGCTGGTGGCAACAATTGAAGCGCACGGTTCGCATAACATTTGTGCAATTATCACCACGATTACTTGTAATAGCTCCGGTGGTCAGCCTGTGTCGATGGAAAACATGCGCAGTGTGTACGAGATTGCAACCAAGTACGATATTCCAGTGGTGATTGACTCGGCTCGTTACTGTGAGAACGCCTACTTTATCAAGCAGCGTGAAGCGGGTTACGAGAATAAATCGATTCTGGAAATCATCCGTGAGATGTACCAGTACGGTGATATGCTCACCATGTCAGCTAAGAAAGACCCGATGGTAAACATTGGTGGCATGTGTTGTATTCGTGATCATAAGGAGTTGTTCCAGGCGGTGCAGACGCGCTGCGTACCCATGGAAGGATTTGTAACATACGGCGGCATGGCTGGGCGTGATATGGAAGCGCTCGCTCGCGGTTTGTATGAAGCCGCGGATGAGGATTTTCTTCACTATAGAATTAGCCAAGTTCAATACTTAGGTGAGCGCTTACGTGAAGGCGGTATTCCGATTCAATACCCAACGGGTGGTCATGCGGTGTTTGTGGATGCCGCTAAGATTTTGCCACATATTCCAGCTGATCAGTTTCCTGCGCAGGTATTGTGTAATGCTTTGTACTTGGAAGCGGGTATTCGAGCAGTAGAGATAGGATCGTTGCTGCTTGGTCGAGATCCGGAAACGGGTAAACAAAAAGCGTCAGAGCTTGAGTTGATGCGTTTGACCATTCCACGTCGTGTCTACACAAACGATCATATGGATTACATTGCGGATGCGATTATCGAACTGAAAAATCGTGCACATGAGTTAAAAGGGCTCACTTTCGAGTACGAGCCACCAGTGCTGCGCCACTTTACTGCTCGATTTAAAGAGATCGATTAACTCAAGTTTAAATCTAGATAAGCAAAAGGCCGCGAGTTTCGCGGCCTTTTTCGATTCGTTTATTTCTTAGCGTTACACTTACGCCAACTCTAATGTGATGCGAACGAACTGGTCGTCTTGATACTGCACTTCATAATTGAAGGTACCACTGGCGTAAATGCTGCCAAGGAAAAGTGAGCGTTGACTCATTGGTCCGCGGAACAGCATCGAAATAGGAGCGATTAGGGCGTTATTATCATCGAAGTGCTGATTTAAGTTCTCAGAAAGCACACACAGCAAACAGCCGTGTTGGTCGTGAGATAAGTCGACGTCTTCCGGTCGCGATAATAACACGGTAGTCCCCAGTTTCTTCTCAATCTCGTTGATCAGCAGCAAGTAGCTATCTAGATCGGGTTGAGGGTTGCTGGGTTTGTCTGCACCGACGCAGCGCTCGAGTAATACTTCCAGATTTCCGTTCTCACCTTTTGCCTGCTGAGTCAAAGATTTTAACGGCTTTTTAATCAGCTTATAGCGATTACTCTTCAGTTTTGGTTTCAGCCATTTCTGAAGTAAGTCATTACGTTCTTTAAGGGAGAGGCCATGCGAGGACGCGTGAATTTTAAAGTGCAGGTGTAATAAAGCGTGAACCGCAAGCTCACTCAGAAGTTGGTTAGCATCTGTAGACTGTCTTGCCTGCTTAGAACTTTGCATTACACTCGAACAAAATTAGGGAAGAAGGATAATGGTGCCGAGAGAGGGACTCGAACCCTCACACCAAAGGCACTAGCACCTCATGCTAGCGTGTCTACCAATTTCACCATCTCGGCATCATGATGCTCTGAATACTCAGAGGCCTCGAAAGAAGCAACGCGAATTGTATAACCAAAATCCACCTGTTGGCGAGAGCAAAATGACGAATTTTGGCTCTTTCGAGTTTGATTGCATATTTATTGGTCACTTTTATGTTTTTTACCATCAACGCCTATCCTTATGCCCTTACTTTTATTAATAGTATGACGACAAAAGAGTGCTTTTGCCTAAATTTTGAACGCTTGAACGTTTGCGTAAATAAATGTGATGAATATCTCTTTTTGTTGGCTATACTTGCGTCCCGTTTAAGCGGGAATTAGGGTTTAGTTGTTCAGGACCCTTACCCATACAAGCCGTCACATGGATCAGGCCAAGCAACATGCTCGCCAGCAGTGAATGACCCCACGGACCGGACCAGCTACGTTCAATTGCTTGTATAAGGTAAAAATAAGATGTCGAACTATTCGTTCTGTCTACATTCTGGATCTAAAAGTGAGTTATCACTCACTGCGTTGTCCCTTTCTTCTGCCAATTCCTTTGGCTCTTTTTTCTTTTTCAACGTTTAGTAGGTCCAGCTCATGAGTGTTCTATTTAGTCTATTTGGTATTGTTGCACTGCTAGGTTGTGCTTTCCTACTTTCTGAGGGGCGTTCTTCCATCAATTGGAAAACTGTATCTCGCGCCTTGATGCTACAAATGGGGTTTGCTGCTTTGGTGCTCTATTTCCCGTTGGGTCAAGCGGCGCTGGCGAGTTTAAGTAATGGTGTCGCGGGGCTACTCAGCTTTGCTGATGAGGGGATTAAATTCCTCTTTGGTGACCTCGCTTCTTCTGGCTTTATCTTCGCTATTCGTGTCCTCCCTATCATCATCTTCTTCAGTGCTCTTATCTCCGCCCTTTACTATTTGGGCATTATGCAAAAAGTGATTCAATTTATTGGCGGCGCTATCCAGAAGTTCTTGGGTACGAGTAAAGCAGAGTCTTTGGTTGCAACAGGGAACATTTTCTTATCTCAAGGCGAGTCACCACTTCTTATTCGTCCATTTCTTTCTAACATGACTCGCTCTGAACTGTTTGCTGTGATGGCTGGTGGTATGGCTTCAGTGGCGGGCAGTGTGCTTGGTGGTTATGCTGGTTTGGGGGTCGACCTCAAATACTTGATCGCGGCAAGCTTTATGGCAGCACCAGGTAGTTTGATGATGGCAAAAATCATCGTTCCTGAGCGTCAAACGCCAAGCGATTACAACAATATTGAGCTAGATAAATCAGAAGAAAGCAACGTAATTGATGCGCTAGCAAGCGGTGCCATGGGCGGTATGAAAGTTGCCGTTGCTGTTGGTACCATGCTTATCGCTTTCGTGAGTGTTATCGCGATGGTGAACACGGGGCTAGAAAACTTGGGTGAGATACTTGGTTTCTCTGGCGTAACGCTACAAGCGATTTTTGGTTATTTGTTTGCACCTCTAGCGTGGTTGATTGGTGTGCCAAGCCACGAAATCCTAGCTGCGGGTTCATACATTGGTCAGAAAGTGGTGATGAATGAGTTTGTTGCGTTTATCGATTTTGTGCAGCACAAAGCGACACTGTCTGAGCATACTCAAATTATTATCACTTTTGCGTTGTGTGGTTTTGCGAACATTGGCTCAATTGCGATTCAGTTGGGCTCTATCGGCGTGATGGCACCTGAGCGCCGCAAAGATGTTGCAAGTCTAGGCCTAAAAGCGGTTGCTGCTGGTACACTCGCTAACCTGATGAGTGCGTGTTTAGCGGGCATTTTCATCTCGCTCTAATTTAGATTGAAGATCCACACTAAAAACCCGCCTAAATGGCGGGTTTTTTTATTTCTAAGGCTTGGGCATTAAGCCGTAAGGTATCGATTTAAAAGCCTCTGGGTGCTCTTGATAAGTTGGCGCTTTATGTACCCCTTTCCAATCGAGCAGCATGATGGCTAGCACGTTACGGTGTTCGCCGTACTTGAGATCAAAGTTACCGTCGACAGACGGAATCATCCCTTTTTCTGCGTTGATTGCGTGACGAATGGCTTGGCGGGTTTTCTTTACGACCGGATCATGGTCCAAGCCTGCTAACAAAAACGAAATGCCGACTTCCGCAATCACGTCTTCTTTGGCGCGCAGTAGGATAGTGTCGATATTGTTGCGAAAGTAATCATAAATCCATTGGTGTTTCTTCTCGCTTACTCGCTCCTGATAATACTGTGAATCGGCAAAGATGATGTGCGTCATACCATAGAGTTTGTTCCAATACTGCTGAGCTGAAAGCATCTTATCTTTATCGTCGGGGTAGGTGTCACGGAAGGTTTGAGTGAATTCCTCGACCACATCTTGCTCTCCTAGCTGACGAAGCCAGTAGACTTGGTTTGCAAGCTGAGCTGCCCATGCCTCTATCATCTCTTTGTCCGTAACGTAACGCGAGAAATCGTAGCGCCTAATAATTTTTCTCAGCGTTTTGTCTTGTTTATGCTTTAGGCCATATTCGTTTGCTCTTGCCATTGCGCCAAGCAAATCCACACCAAGATAAAGGTACTCAGGATGGTGTTTAGTCACGGTATAGCGTCGCTGACCTCGTTCGGTTTCTTTCTCTTGATACGTGGTCAGCCTTTGAGATGAATAGAGAATGATGTCTTCTGGTTCAACGACTTCATTAGCAAATTGGTTTAACCGGCTGGCTACTTGTGCCATGTCGGTCCAAATGGCAGCGTGATATTTCTCATCTAATGTTTGGCGGTACATGCGTAAGCCAAAATGGCCCTCTTTAAACGCCGGGAAAGTGAACAGTTCTTGTTCGTAGGTACTACGAATCAACTGCGCTGATTGAGTATTATCGAGAAGCGGTACCTCTTCCTGTGATGCCTGAGCAGCAAAGGTAAGTGAGCAAGAGAGTAAGACCGCTAAGCTAAGAGGTTTAATACGCATAAATCCATTCCCTATGAAGTCCTGAACCTAAACCTACCATCAATATTAATTGAGAATGTAAAAGCTGAGTCAATAGTTAAAAATTTGCCTAAAAGTCAGGTTGATACGTTCATCTTTGGTTTTCGCGGTTTTTGGTACGCAGTGCTTCCAGTGATGCTGAAGCTCGCCAGCCATAATCAGTAAGGAGCCATGAGAAAGCTCGTATTCAATCTCAGTTTTACAATGTAAATTTCTAAGCAAAAATCGACGTGTTTCACCTAAGTTCAAAGATGCGATAACAGGGTTTCTACCTAACTCTGGTTCATTATCTTGGTGCCAGCCCATTGAGTCTTGGCCGTGTCGATATAAGTTAGCGAGAACAGAATTAAAAGTGACATCAGCAACTGATTCACAACGCACTTTCAGCTGAGTTAACTCAGGAGTCCAAGGGTGAGGCTGCATGGTTAAGCCTGAGTAAGTATATGCTGTATCACCGTGCCACGCTTGTAAGCGAGGTTGAAGTACTGACTTGCCGAACATAGTAATGTGTTCTTGGTGCCATGGCAGTGTCTTTCGAAGTTGGTCAAAGTAATTATCCGCCTCAAGATGGTTAAGAAAATGAGGATCATAATAAAGTTCTCCTCTTTCTACTTCTTGCCATAGATCGCCGCCAAATAAATCGCCTTGTTGATGCATCATCTCACACCTAAAACATAAAAGTTGTCAATCACTGTTACCTTTCTGATTATGATTGGTTATTCTTGTGATAATAAGAATTTTAACAATAAATAAAAAATCTCGTAGTTGTATACGAGTTGTGGGGAGAAAATGCGTTATTTACCCAGAAAACGATGCTATTTTGCATTGTTCTTCCTCACCTTTTTCGCTTTGTGTATTGGGGTTATCGAGCTGTTAAATCGAAACCAGCAAGAGCTTCACAAAGAGCGAGTTCAAGTTGAGGCCAAAGAACAACTTTCCATTCTCCGTTCCAATTTGGAAGCGGTACTTATGGCGGATATCTACAAAGCCAGTACTTTAGCGACACTCATTACGTTACTTCCTAAAAACCAAGAAGAAGAATTGAGTATCGCCGCTCACCGAATCCTAAATAAAAGTAAACATATTACAATCATCGGTATCGCGAAAAATGATGTAATTAGTCATGTATTTCCACGCCAAGGTAATGAGCGCCTAATCGGCCTTGATTACCGCGCAGTGCCACAGCAGTGGGTACAGGTGCAAAAAGCCAAGGATGTACAAGAAATTTTCATCGCAGGGCCAGTGACTTTGATTCAAGGTGGCCGAGGTTTGATCGTGCGTGTGCCTGTTTTTCTTGATCCTCCAATGAATCAGGACTACTGGGGAGTGATCAGTGCGGTGATTGATTTCGATGCTCTGATGAGAGAAACCGGCGTAATTGATTTCTCGTATCGTTACCCTTTAATGATCCGTGGTTACGATAGCGGTGGCTCATTTGGTGATGCTTTCTTTGGCGCGCAAAGTGTAAATAGCATGGCATATGCAAAAGAGATGGTTCATTTTCCTTATGGTGGGTGGAGTATGGTGGTTTTCTCTGGAGGCAAAGCTGATCGCCAAATCTCTTGGCATCAGTTGCATTTAGCTAGAGTAATCGGCTATCCCATTATATTCGCACTTAGCCTCGCGCTGTTCGCCATTTATCGACTGTATACCATTGCAGATGACAGAGCTTTACACGATGAACTCACGAATTTACCAAACCGTCGCTATTTTATGAAGTTTTACAAGCAGCAGTTCGAAATAGCGAAACGTTATAAAAAGCGTTATAGCTTCGCCTTAATTAATATTGACCTAGATAGGTTTAAACACATTAACGATACCTATGGTCACGACGCAGGTGACAAAGTTTTAATCGCTACGGCTGAAAGGGTAAAAAGCTCTCTGCGTAAATCAGACATCGTGGCCAGAATGGGCGGTGATGAGTTTTTAGTTGTAGTCCATCACCCTGGAACGGAAGAAAATGTTCAGTCCCTTCTACAAAAACTTCGATTAGCGCTATGCTCGACGCCCGTCATCTACGATGAAACGCTTATCTATTTGAAAGCCAGTATTGGGTACGCGATATTTGACCCGAAAATGTCATCTCCTGAGCAAATGATGAAAATAGCCGATGAGAGAATGTATCAACAAAAGCATGGCGGATGAGCCTGAACCCAGTTTCAATAAGGGGTTAGAAGAATGGTAAAGTTGGGAGCCCGAAATCTCATCATCATTGAGGTGCAAGAATATGTGACTTCATATGTTCACAGACACTTTGCTGAGAGAGTCGTTATTAGCAGTGCATTAAGTGGCATATTTGCATAATATTGCATTTTGCAAATGCAGTTTGCGAAATTAATGGTTAATAAAGCAACGATATGCATCTGGATCTACTAAAAAACGGCTTTTTAAAAGTTGGCACGCATCGTGCTTTACTTAGAGTGACCCTTATTAAGCCGAGGGTCACCTAGCCAACTGACGTTGTTAGTGAATACAAATTGTTCACAAGTATATACCGCCAATCACGTATATTGTGATTGGCGTTTTTTCTTTCTAAAGACCGATGATATTCACGTCGTTGCCCGTCTCATCAGCTTCTCCGCACTTGCTGTAACAACTAGGTTGTCTTGGACAAACCGCCCCTCTGGAGCAGATCAACCTTGCTTGGGTTTGAATCCCGCGCTCTATCCAGTTGATGTTTAATATCTTAGCGATAGTCGTTAAGTCTTTTTTGATGTGGGGAGGAATAACACTACTTCCGCCGGAAGCGACACAAAGGGACTTAAGTTCTTCCGCTATGGAAACGGCATCGCCACCTTGTGCAGAAATGGCAGGGTTAAGATCAATACCGGCACATAGCACGCGATTATTCCCCGCAGGATCAAATACGTTGACCGATTCGCAGCAGTAGATACGTGGCTCGTCACCAACATTTAAAATCGAAATTTGCGCTGAACTTGTATCCAAAGGCTGGGAAAGGCGTCGGAATACCGCCCAGTGCTGGCAAGGGTCGTTTACTTTGCGCATGTTGCCCCAAGGCAATGGAATACCATTTCCTCGATACACTGCTTTTAACTTGCCGGGGCCATAGGCATCAAAATAGTGCCAATGCGGGTAAGGCGAGACCACCGTCATGCGACGCATTGCAACGGAAGGAGAAACCCCCGCCTTTTTGTGAACATCAATCTCGTAACCAGAACGGTCAAGCAACTGACGAAAGGGTACTTTGGGGCAGAGTAGGGCACCGGCAAAGAAGCTGGACTCAAAATCACGCCAAGCTTGCAGGATATCTTGCGAATTGAGTTCAGAGTTCGACACAGGGCTGTCCATTTGCTCCCAATTGTTTTGATGCCCGATAGATAAAACGTTATTCATTGCATCGCTGCTATGGAGCACTCGATGACCAATATATACCGCCAAGTCATACTTCAATCGGGTTGGATAGTCACGCATTCGTTTATTGAGATAAATAGTCCCAGGTGGCTCCATGAAAGACGTAATCAACTGTTTGGCGCTGACGCCCAGTTCATCAATCACATCTTGTGGCGCTCGATCTACCCAGCGGATATCCAATCCCATACTCTTTGCAATGTCTACGAGATCTTCTACAGATAGATTCAGCCGCTTCAAGCCGACCTCTTCGGCGGCGCGCTCTAAATCAGGAAAATGGTTTTGATGGTTTTCTTGGTGTGCTCGAATCAAGAGATGAGCAAACTGACGCCCCGTGATACCTGTTTGGGAGAGCATTTCTGGTATCGCGATTTGAAGAATATCATTGGAGAACAGAAAGCTCGGCTCCAACGCCATGCCACTAATCCCGCCACGATTTCCTTTGTTGGGTGTGATGGCTTCTAATTCGGGTTCATCATCTAAAAACCAAGCAGGATCTTTTTGAAAAACTTCCGCGATCACTTCGAGCATATCGATACTCGGTACGCGTTTTCCGCGCTCAATCATTGAAAGGTAAGAAACCGACGGAGCGTACTCTGGATTAATTCTTACACAACGGGCAGACAAATCTTCCATCGTTAAATGGTTGTTTTTTCTTAGGTTACGAATTTTCGTACCAAGAAAATGAGACTGACGAATAAGGCTTTTTGACACAGACATTTTGTAAAATTCACATTGTAAAATTTTTGTTGTGAAATTGTAGTCAATATTTCGCTAGTCTACATAATGAGCAGGCAAGGAAATTAACCATCCACTTCACAGAATTGCCTGAAACTTAAATAAAGGATTTAAGTTTTTACTCTAGGACGAGTTTTTAAGTGCGAGGATATGACGATGAATATGCTGAACTTCGATAAAAAAGAGATGCAACAACAACAACGCCCATTTATCGCTGAAGCCGTATTTGCCGTCGAAGCGGTAAGTGCCGAGCAGCAGAGTGAGAAACAAGTAAAAGCGAAGCAACTGCTTGACCGCATGTTCCCATTGGAGAACGGGTCGCACCAAGACGTATCAAGTTACGTAATTGATTATCGCCATGTATTGGCTTACTTCAAAGACGGTACGCATAGCGGCCTGAAAAGCCCGAAACATTTTGTGGCGTACACTGGTGAAAAGGAAGATCCAAAGTCGATTTTGTTTAAAGATGATTCGGGCAATCATGTAGAAGTGCTGTTTGGCTGTCACAAAGGCACTGGTTGCGTGGAATTAGTGGACATTGACGATATTCAATTGGAAACTCGCACGACGTTTCATCCTGAACTAACTGGCAATGCACCAACCGCGATGCGCCATTGGATAAGCCTAATCAAAGGCGACAAAAAAGGTAAGCCGATGGCATGCAGTGAAGATAAAGAATATACCGCAAAAAATGGTGACGACTACATTCTAAGTTACTGTTACAGCGTCGATTAAGATACTCATGATTGGATACAAAAACCCCGCACTTTACAGCGCGGGGTTTTCTTTTTCATCATAAAAGTCGTTTTCGCTTAGCCAGTTTATTTAAATTGGCATCACGCGGTTACGACCGAGTTGTTTTGCTTCATAAAGCTGTTTATCGGCTTTATTGATTAAGGCTTCAGGCGTATCACCAGGCTCAAACTCTGCCACCCCAAAAGAAGCGGTAATGCTGTGAACTTGTGTGCCTGAGCGCTTATCTCTGATACGCAGTTTTTCTATCATGCGGCGTAGTGTGTCTGCATATTGGCGAGCAATTCGCAGAGATTTGTTCGGTACAATTAACGCGAATTCTTCACCACCAAAACGGTACGCACATATCCCATCTCGACAGCTTTGTTGTAGCCGGCGGGCAATGGCTTTTAATACTGTATCGCCAAAAAGGTGCCCGTAATTGTCGTTAAATGATTTGAAATGATCGATATCAAGCATGATCAAGGTCATTGCCTGATTTGATGCGATAAGTGAAGAGAGATCTTTGTCAAATGCTCGGCGGTTGTATAGGTTTGACAAACCATCGAACAACGCATCTTGCTGTACTTCAGCCAGTTGGTTTTTGAGGCGAGAAATTTCTTCACTCGCGTTAGTCAATTGGCTATTCAAAAACTTTGTTGAGTGACGAATTTCGTGTGACTCTGCGACAAGTTGACGAATCACCACCATCACTTCTTCGATGCTTAGGCTATTGTCCTCAACTTTTTCCAGTTTATTAAAGCTTTTGTCTACCATCTCAGAAAAGGAGGAAGTATCTGAAATCGTATCGCTCATTGAACTGGATACTTCGTGTAGCAGAACTTCTACATTGGTTCTAAGATCTTCAAGGCTGGTTTCTGCTTTGCTGGCCACATAGTTGTTGTAAAGCTGTTTATTGGTTGCTGGCGGGCAAATACCGTAGTTTTCTAACACCATGTCTAACTCAAAGTTGAGTTCTGGAATGGTCTTGTCAACGTAGGTATACCAAAGCGCGTAGTTGGCTGGCGTGGCAGCAACATGGTTTTTGATCATCAGTGGGACCGCTTTTTTTAAATTAGCGGTTGATTTCTTAAACTCGTCGGTCATTTCTGCGATGGTACTAGCAAAATGGGATTGGGCTTAGATTAACGGATATTAACTAATGTCGCTTTAATTTTTATCACTTTTGCATGGTTTATATAGAAAATGAGTGATTAAGATCGTGATCAATACCGTTGGATTCAAATTTTATAAAATATCAGTATGAAACATGTACAGGCATTTGGTGGTATTGCGTGTTTTGAGATATCCAGCAAATGGATTCCGTGTGAACGTTAGTAACCTAATGATCGTCAAACTCTCGTTTTCGTATAAAAGCAAGTAAATCAAAAGGCTTAACGTCAGGGTCTCCGTGAAAAGAACTCGTAGACGAAGAATTAACATCTGAGGGTGCGAATTGAAAAAGAAAATAGGACTTTATTGGTTCACGAACGACTTGCGATTGCACGACAACCCACTGTTGAAAAGCGCCAGTGTAGAAATGGACGAGTTAATTTGCTTGTATTGCTACCCTTCAATGACGCCTTACTTGCATCACTTTGCGCAGGAAGCCTCTTTCGGGCGTGCGAAATTGCAGTTTCTCGACGCATCGCTTAGTGAACTCAATCAATCTTTGAATCACCTTGGTCAGCGATTGTGGGCAGTTGAACTGACGCCCGATCAAGCAATCAAGTATGCTGTTAATCGCTTCGGCGTCACACATATATATGCTGAAGCCTTTCCCGGTTCGGATGAGCAACAAGCGTTAGATCTAGCAGTTGAAGGCGCTTCTCATGTAAAAATAAAACAGCAAACAATCCGGACCCTGTTAAGGGAAGAACAACTGCCATTTGACTTGAGCAAACTGCCTACGACTTTCACGCAGTTTAGAAAGCAAGTTGAAAGTTTAGACATCTCTCGGCCCCACGAGAGTATCCGTTCGTTACCTCCAATTCCTTTAGGTGTGAATCTGCCTTCCGTTACTGCATATTACTTTGACACAAAAGCTACGTTTCATGGTGGAGAAAGCCGCGGGCTTGAACATTGTCGCCAGTATTTTGCTTCCACACTAGCCAGTGAATACAAACAAACACGCAACGGTTTAGATGGCATGGATTACTCCACCAAGTTCTCTCCTTGGCTAGCTCATGGGTGCGTTTCTCCGAAAACTATTTATGCCATGTTGAAACGTTATGAAGCGGAGAATGGTGCAAATGATTCAACCTACTGGATTTACTTCGAACTGCTTTGGCGTGAATACTTTTATTGGTATGCCCGTCGACACAAGCGACAGCTGTTCCGATTCGGTGGCATCCAAAATCAAGCACCACTCACCAGCTTTTATGCGCACCGTTTTCAACAATGGAAGAAAGGTGAAACGCCATTTCCTATCGTGAACGCGTGTATGCACCAGCTTAATGAAACCGGTTATATGTCGAATCGTGGCAGACAGTTAGTCGCCAGTTGTTTAGTGCATGAGCTTGGCCTCGATTGGCGTTATGGCGCGGCGTACTTTGAGTCACAACTGGTTGATTACGATGTGGCATCGAACTGGGGAAACTGGCAATACTTAGCAGGCGTTGGTGCTGATCCGCGTGGTTCACGACAATTCAACCTCGAAAAGCAAACCGAAATGTACGATCCGCACATGGAGTTCATTGATAGGTGGCAAGGTCGTTGTGCTGGCGCGCATTTGGATAGTGTAGACATGGTCGATTGGCCTATCGTAATGGGCAGCAGTGACAAAGCTTCGTCACCGGAGAAACCGTAATGCAATTTGAAACCGTACGATTGATCTTGGGCGATCAACTTAACAGTGAGCACTCTTGGTTTCAGCAACCGGATGAGCAAGTGCTTTATTTGATTGCAGAGCTCAAGCAAGAGAATACTTACGTCACGCATCATATTCAGAAAGTGTGTGCGTTCTTTTCTGCAATGGAACAGTTTGCGAAAGAGCGTCAGAGTGAAGGTCACCAAGTTCTGCACCTCACGTTGGATGACACACAATCCTTCGACGATCTTGAGCAAGTTTTGCAACATTATGTGAGCGAAGGTGGTGCAAGCAAGTTTGAATATCAACGCCCCGATGAATACCGTTTACTAGAACAGTTAGCCAAACTAAAGCTTGATGGGGTCGTGACACGTTGTGTCGATTCGGAACACTTTTTGTTGCCGTTTGAGGAAATAGAATCGCAGTTTCCTCAAGGCAAACACATCATGATGGAGCACTTCTACCGCCGGATGCGAAAGCGCTTCGACATCTTGATGCAAGACGGAAAACCCGTCGGCGGAAAATGGAATTACGATGCCAACAACCGTAACAAGCTCAAAGCCAAAGACATTGAACAACTGCCACAACCGTTGATGTTCAGTACCGACGTGCGCGATATTACTGAGCGGTTGGCAAAACATGACATCGAAACCATCGGAAATCTTGAAGGAGATTTGTTGTGGCCGATCAATCGCGCGCAGAGCTTGTCTTTACTCGCGCATTTCTGCCAAGTCTGTCTGCCGTTGTTCGGCCGTTTTCAAGACGCCATGACAGGCCAGCACGATGCTAAGTGGAGCTTGTATCACAGCCGAATTTCCTTCTCGCTCAACAGCAAATTGCTGCACCCGAGAGAAGTCATTGATGCATCACTCAAGGCATTTCATTCCAACGCAGGCATCGACATTTCTCAAGTCGAAGGGTTTATTCGCCAAATCTTGGGATGGCGAGAATACATCCGAGGCGTCTACTGGGCGAATATGCCTAATTACCCGAACAAGAACGAGTTGGGCGCAGAAAGAAAGCTGCCAGACTTCTTTTGGAATGGCGAAACCAAAATGGCCTGTATGCGCAATGCGATTGAGCAGTCTCTCGATTATGCCTATGCACACCACATTCAACGTTTAATGGTGACTGGTAATTTTTGTTTGCTAACCGAAATAGATCCAGATCAAGTGGATGAGTGGTATCTCGGTATCTATGTGGATGCAATTGAGTGGGTAGAAATGCCAAACACTCGTGGCATGGCATTGTTTGCGGATGGCGGTATTGTTGGTACCAAGCCTTACGCGGCGAGTGGCTCTTACATCAACAAGATGAGCGACTACTGTAAGGGCTGCCATTACGACAATAAGGCGAGGAGCGGGGAAGGATCGTGTCCGTTTAACAGTCTTTATTGGCGCTTTATGAACAAGCACGACAAACGTCTCGCAACCAATCCACGAATCGGGATGATTTTCCGCTCTTGGGACAACATGGAAGAACAGCAACGCCAAGCAATACTCGATACCGCAGAGCATTACATAGAAAACGTGGAGAACTTGTGATGGAAATACTCATCGTCGGTGGCAATGGTGGAATTGGTTTGGCGATGGTTCAAGAAGCCGCAGCTCGGTTCCCTCAAGCGCACTTGCATGCCACTTATCGTAAGCAGCAACCAGATTGGCAACATCCAAATGTCGTTTGGCATCAAGTGGATGTATCGCAAGACGAGCAGGTAAAAGCGTTCAGTGAGCAGATTGAACATGTCGATTGGTTAGTGAACTGTGTTGGTATGTTGCACACCCAAGAGAAAGGCCCTGAGAAGAATCTTAATTCGCTCGACGCTGACTTTTTTCAGCAAACCATCATGGTTAATACTTTGCCAAGTTTACTGTTGGCGAAATACTTCACGCCCAAGCTAAAACGCAGTACTGCACCTAAGTTTGCGACCATTTCGGCCAAAGTTGGCAGCATTAGCGATAATCAGTTAGGCGGTTGGTACAGCTATCGCGCATCGAAAGCCGCATTAAACATGTTTCTTAAAACCATGTCGATCGAATGGCAAAGAATGGTCAAGCATGGCACGGTGCTGTCACTTCACCCAGGTACCACAGATACAGTTTTGTCGGCACCTTTTCAAACCAATGTGCCAGAGGGAAAGCTGTTAACACCAGAGCGAGTCGCAAAGGATTTATTAGGTTTGATAGAAAAAGCAACCCCGCAAGATAGCGGGGCGTTTTGGGCTTATGATGGGACGTTATTACCTTGGTAATAGAACGCGTACAAACGCTAATACAAAGGAAATAACATACTCCAGAGAGGGTCGGAGTGACCTACGTTTTCGTTGATTTATTTCTTCGGCAACGCTCAGAACAGTAAACGATTTCCTCCCAATTTCGCGCCCACTTCTTTCTCCAAGAAAATGGGCGCTGACAGACCGGACAGACTTTCATGGGAAGGTTGGATTTAAAACCTTTCATCGCGCTGAATGTTCACTCCTAATTTGGTTAAAACTACTTATCAAATAGGTACAGGTAATCGCCGTAGCCTAAACTCGCCATCTTGTTCACAGGTACAAATTTCATCGCAGCAGAGTTCATGCAATAGCGTAATCCCGTCGGCTTCGGACCATCTTTAAACACATGACCTAGGTGTGAATCACCAAACTTACTGCGGATCTCCGTTCTAGGGTAGAGTAGTTTATAATCGGTTTTCTCCACGATGTAACCCGGGTTAATTGGTCGAGTAAAGCTTGGCCAACCTGTGCCAGATTTGTATTTATCAGTAGAAGAAAATAGCGGTTCACCGGTCACAATATCAACATAAATTCCCGCTTCTTTGTTGTCCCAGTATTCATTATCAAACGGACGCTCCGTGCCTTCTTCTTGCGTCACGTAATACTGTAGCTCTGTTAAGTTTGATTTGATTTCAGACTGAGCAGGCTTACTGTACGCTTTCACTTTCGAAAGCAGCTTTTTTTCTTCAATCAACTGTCGAAGTGTTTTAGGACTTTCTTTTCGATCTTCACCAAACACTTCGTCGAGGTATTTATCGCGACCTGATGCGTAGCGGTAGTATTTGTACTTTAGGCTACTCTTCTTGTAGTAATCCTGATGGTACGACTCCGCAGGGTAAAACTTTTCAAACTCGATCAGCTCTGTTTTCAACGGCTTTGGATAGATCATCGCCTTGTCGATTTCCATCATAAACTGCTTAGCAATCTGTTTTTGCTCCGCATTATGGTAGAAGATCGCTGGACGGTATTGAGGGCCACGGTCAACAAATGAACCTTTATCGTCGGTAGGGTCGATATGACGGAAGAAGTAGTCCAGCACTTGTTCGTAGTTCACGACAGCAGGATCGTACTCCACCTCAATCACTTCAATATGACCAGATTTACCAGAAGAGACTTGGCGGTAAGTCGGGTTTTCAATATGACCACCTGAATAACCTGATACAACATCGATTACGCCGGGCAGTTGCTCTAAATCCGATTCTGTACACCAGAAACAACCGCCAGCTAGCGTTGCGATTCTTGTATTCTCTGAAGCCTTCAGCTTATCCATCGTATCGGCGGTACCTGTTTTACTCAATAGTAGAAACAAGACTGGAAGTGCGAAGGAGAAACCGGCCAATAACTTAGACATATTCTTCATAGCTACCTCATCGTTATTTTTGTAGAAAGTGTTACTTAAATAAAAAGTGTTACGTATAGAGAAAGGTAACCGAGCGAAAAAATTACAGTAATGTTGAAAATTCCGTTGCCCTTTTATGCGATAGAGCTAAAGTATCGACAAGAAACACACCGCTAGTAAGGGCAACGATGCCTTGAATAAGCGATGCTAAATGAGGTAAATCATGCAAGCTGAAGTTAAATGGATAGAAGATTTTAAATTCCTTGGGCAATCTCAGTCGGGCCACTCCGTAGTGATGGATGGCAATGGTGGTGCAACCGCACCAAGCCCAATGGAAATGGTACTAATGGCTGCTGGTGGCTGTAGCTCTGTCGATGTTGTTGATGGTTTGAAAACAGCAGGCCAAAAGGTTTCGTCAGTTAATGCCAAGCTAACCACAGAGCGTCGTGAAACCGCACCGCGTATCTTTACGCAAGTGAATATCCACTTTGAAGTGTCAGGTGACGAGCTTGACCCAGCAGTCGTAGCAAAAGTGGCGGCTGACTCGCTAGAAAAATACTGCTCGGTTTGCTTAATGCTAGGTGAAGGTGTTGAGATGACCCACAGCTGGGAAATTGTGTAAGCCGACAGACTCCACAAAATATAAAAACAGGAAAGAGAAAAGTCCGGGCTTTTCTCTTTTTTTATTTCGCAATTCACGTACCTTGTGAAGAATCTGAAAGCAGTAATTGCAGGTTGTAGGAGTCTTCCAGTGACAGAACTAGAAAAAATGATGTCTGGCCAGGTCTTTGATGGCATGGACAAAGAAATTGACGCCATTAGAAGCCATGCTCTTCAAGCACTTAGAGCACTTAATAATAACACCGACGAAAGTCAGCGCGACGAATTGCAAAAGCAGCTATTTGGCAAGGTAGGCCGTTGTATTGTCCAGTCCCCTTTTCATTGTGAATTTGGTAAGACCATCGAAATAGGTGAAGAAACCTTTATCAACATGAACGTGGTCATGCTCGATGGTGCCAAAATTACCATCGGGAACCACGTGCTCATTGGACCGAGCGTGCAATTTTATACCGCTTCTCATTCTGTTGATTACCGAAGTCGTCGACGTTGGGAAACGTTTTGTAAACCTATCACGATTGAAGATGATGTGTGGATTGGCGGAAATTCCGTCATCAACCAAGGTGTAACAGTTGGCGCTCGCTCGGTGATTGCGGCGAACTCGGTCGTTAACCATGATGTGCCGCCAGATTGTCTATACGGAGGCACGCCAGCTAAGTTGATTCGTCGTCTCAACGAAGAAGAGTAAGAATCGATAGTGATGGCATGATGACTCGCTTTACAGGCGTAAGAGAATCATGCCAGCAGAAAGGGATAATTCATCAAGGAGTCTAAGATGTCGAACAAGACAGAAGTCCTCATGTGCCCTACATGTGGGGTAGAAACGCATCATGTCGTGGTGTTAGTTAGAAAAAAAAGTGGTTTTGAAGGTGATAAAAATCGCAAAAAGAAAGAGTTCATCGCTGGCTTTCTCAAAAGTGTAGTATTCGGCGCCTTCCTTGCCTCTATGGATGAATTTGAACGTCATTTGATCTGCGAAAACTGTGGTCATAAAACCATTCAATAGTAACTGATAGTCCTTCTTTCTCTGCATAAGTTCATAAGTGCGGTTTGAAGCACTGGTTATTCAAGTCGCATCATCCTCTTTTAGTGCTTTTGCTCTTCTTGTGTTCCTCTCTCAAATATGAGTCACATCAGTACGCATTTTAACCGCTTGGATACAGATAACTCACTGCTATATATAATAAATTTTGGTGGGAAATACGTGTTTCAGCTCGATGTTTAAACTCTGTTCTATCGACACGTTTTGGGTCAGTAAACACTTAAATTTCGTTTGCTTTATGTTGTATGTAGCGCAATTGTGTGAAATTGGTCACATTAACGTTTAATTTATAAAAAAATAATTAATGAATAGTAATTCACAAATATGCTGACCGTATGTGCTATTTAGTTTTGATTTATCTTTTGTGTATTCACTTGGTGAATGTTTTTTTGTTTTTAGATTGACTAAAGGTTTGATTTTCTATTCAAACTTGTGAAAGGTTGAATGGATATATTAGAAAACATGAATTTGATCTTGTTTCTATCTTTTGTTTTAAATGCGAAATTCATTATTAACAACGGATGGTTTTGATGATTTCTCTTATGTGTATCCCACCAATTTTAGAAATTGAAAATTAAACTCTCTCAATACAATAACGACTAAAATTAAACGGAATGATGTTCTTGTATTTTTATTGTATTTTAACTTATACATTTTTACTCATTCATTTTAACTGTTTTTGTTGATTTTAAGTTGTTGATAATAATTGTCTTTTAACTTTTGTTTTAATGACGTTGCTTTGCTGCTTCTTTAATGTTGTGGTGTGTGGCTTTATTTATAAAAAGTCATTTTAAAGTACGTTTTTAAGCAAAGTAGAACGCAACAATACTCAGATAAATAGTATTAAAAAGTTAAATAAGGATTTAACCATAAGAGTAATTTTATGGTTGATAGGTTTATTGGGGTTGATTATCTGAATTTTTATGGAATTTCATCCCAATAATCTGTTTGTCTTTAAGTTTATTCAAATGAACTTAATTCTCATGGAAGTTTCAAAACATGCAGCACACAACAAAGTGGATGATGACGCCGCTTGCAATGTTGTTGGGTACGCTGTTTTCAGCGCCATCATTCGCGGTGGAAACGAGTGTAATTGATAGCACTAGCACGCCTGAATCTACACAAAATGAAGGAGATACGTCCTGTATTGTTTGTAAGTTTAGTGGGGCCGTTTACCTATCTTACGATACAAACATTTACGATAAAGACGACTACCGTTCTGTCCGCAATTTCTCGTGGGGAGGCGATCTCGTTTATTCCTTTTCGAGCGACACAAAAGCCTATTTTTCTACGGGGGGCTATCGTGCCCTAGAAGATGAAGTCGGCACCTACGCGACAGATTCGGTGTTGGGCTTGCAATACACGAACCTATATCGCTTTGGAGATACAGGGAAAATCGGCGTTGCGGGTCAGCTCACCATTCCAACTTCAGAAACATCTCGTAAAGATGAACTGCACACCGCGGTTCGTTTAGATGTGCCGATCTCTTTTTCAGCTTGGAGCGTCGATTTTTCGGTTTCGCCAAGACTGAGAAAAAATTTCCACGAATACAAAACCATGGGTGGACGCTCGCTGACTGAGTGGACTTACTCGTTGTTTGCTGTTGCGGAAAAGTCGTGGGAATCGTTCGCAGTGGGGATTACGGCGTTAGGTGGTAACAGCATCAGTTATCAAGGTACGCGCAGAAGCAGTTGGCAGTATGAGGGGGCGTTGTACGGCACATACGAGTTTGATGAAAGCTGGTCATTGCTACTCGCGGCATCATCAACGGGTTTCTATCAAGATGCAGAGCGAGGCACCTTGGGCAACATCGATTTGTTGGACCAAGAGAAAGCGTCTTACATCGTGACAGTGACTTACTCCTTCTAGGAAAACTACAACAATTAAGGATATCCAAATAATGTTTAAAAAATTGACTCTGGTGTCAGCAATAACGGCCGCACTTGCAGGCTGTGGCGCAGATGATCAGGCGTATGACTATGTCGAAAGAGATGCAAAAGAAGTCGCAGTAAAAGATCTTAAAGACGGTCGTTGGTTTTACGTTCCGACGACTGGTGCCGCTCCACGCTTTGCTCTTAACCAATTCCCATTCTTACAAGGTTCACCTCGTTACGTTGAGCTTTGTTTTACCAAAGAAGGTCTGGAAGTTCGCAGTTACGATAAAAACTACCCAGACGCGCATCTAAGCAAAGATGCTAATAACTACTGCGGTGAAGAGAAATTTGTCGCAGACGACGACGGCGTTAACTTCGCGCAAGTGCTGACGATTCCGGGTGACTTTGCGGCGTATCGCTGTCAAGAAGACGCGCATGGTGATTGCACCAACAAAGAAGAAACCAACGAAGACGCAAGCCTAAACTACAAGAAGAAAACCCACTTCACTCCTCGCCCTGAAGATCTCGAAATTGCAGAATTCAATATGGAAGATCTGTATGGCATTACCGAGGGCATTGATGAAATTGGCGCACCACGATTGATCTCGTGGGACTTTGACCCTAAAAACGGTCTTCTCAATTTCGAACTAGAGCGCACGTTCCGTATCGATTTAGATAATATTTCTGACTACATCAACTTTGCAACGAAAGCGAGCTTGGATGAAGCGCTTGTGGATGGCGCGTTTAAATCTCGTTTCTACTACTCGTTAGTGCACGAAAGTGAAGTGGCAACCGAAGGTTACCAACCGATCTTGTACCCAGTGGGTGATGAGAACGACATTGGTTTCTTCACCACATCGACGAAAAAGCTTAACCCAGTCACGAATAAATACGACCGTGATGTGGTTTACCTCAATCGTTTCAACCCAGATCAAGGCTCTATCAAATATTACTTGAGCGACAATTTCTTTGAAGAGAAGAACAAGTTGTTCTTGGATGCAACGCTGCAATCGATCGACAAGATGAACCAAGCGCTGAATGTATTTGGGGCGGATGCAGGCAAGCCTGAAATCGAGATTGTGAACAAAACCAAAGCGGCTGGTATTCACCCAGGAGATCTGCGTTACAACGTGATTAACCTGATTGACGAGCCTTTAGCTAACGGTCTGCTTGGCTATGGCCCGTCGGTTTCTAACCCGATGACGGGGGAAATCATCAAAGGCCACGTGAACCAATACGCAGGCGTTGCAAGAACGGGTGTGCCTTTCTATTGGGATAACTTGGCGCGTTTCTATAATCGTAATCAACTGGACTTAGATGGCTTAGATCCATTGCCAACCAGCAGCGAATCAGTGAAAACAGGAGTTGCGGATAGAATTGAAGCGCTTTCTACAATGGCGGCGATGGCGAGCCTGAAATCGGATGAAAACATTCATGCGCCGCTCGTTTCAAAAGAAGACATCGTTTCTGGAAAAGCAGCGACGAAGAGCCCAACTCAGCTAATGAAAAACTTCAATGATGACATGGAGTTTGAAAAGGTGGTTGAAGCTGAAGAGAACCGTTTGTCTTTCTGGGCAGAGAACAACGTCTATCCAATCGAAGCGTCGTGGGTTTCTTCAACCAACAAGGCCATGTTGGACAACTTGAAGTTGGATGACGAGCGTTACTTTGAGATCAAACTTGATGACGCAGGTAACGAAGTATCGCGTCAGCTTAAGCGTTGGAAATACCTGCCAAAAGAGTTGCAAGTGAAAGCCGCAGATGCGATTACGGTTGCGACTTACAGCAATACGCTTGTTCACGAGCTTGGTCATAACATGGGTCTGCGCCATAACTTTAAAGGCTCAAATGACAAAGCGAACTACTACACGCTAGAGCAAGCGCATCAACTCGGCTTGAACAACATTCCTGCTTACAGTTCGACAATGGACTACGCACCAAGCATGTTGGATGAAACGCCAACTTGGGGTCTGTACGACATTGCGGCGTTTAAGTTCGGCTACGGCCGTAAAGTCGAGACGATTCAAGATTCTTCAGGTTCAGCTCCTGCACCTGTTGCGAAACCGGCAGACAGTGCGAGCGATGAAGACAAAGTGGCATATGCTCGTTACCTCGCTGATCAGCAAGCCTACCAACAAAGCTTTGCATACAAGTTTGGCAACAATCCAGACAACACATCGCTGATGGTGTGTTCTGAAGTGAAGGCGCTAACGGGGAGCGAGAAAGGCAAATCACTCTACAACTGTGACTTTAGCCGATTCGATATCGCTGCGTTGTCTGATGATCCTGAACTGAATGCGAAAACTCGTTATGGCGCACTTTACTACCTAGATAAAGTGAATGAAATTGAGCGTAAGTCTTACGATTTCTGTACCGATGGGAACGTTTCTCTAAACAGCGACTGTAACCGTTTTGACGAAGGTACAAACCTAGAAGAAATTGTTTCTTACGAGTGGCAGAACTATCTCGATAGCTATGATCGACGCAACTTGGAGTTATATGGGACCACAGGATTATTCTCGTCCGATTATCCTGGTTACTTAGTGCGCCGTTACATGGAAATGAGCGCTATCCGTGACAAGATGGAAGATCTTGAGCGCATCGATAACCTGTACACCAATTTAGGTTACACTTCGTCAACGGATAAGCCGGGTGATTTCTTATTGCGCCTTGCTTCAAACCCTCAATACTGTAGCGAAGGCAAAGCCGATAACTCATGGTTCTGTGATTATGCGAATGGGGCGAAAAAATCCGCGGCGTTCTTCCTTGATATCTTGCGCACACCAGAGCATCAATGTGTGATAGAAAATGCGGCAGGCAACCAAAAAGTGATTTCTTTTGGTCAACTGTTAGACAACAACTCACACCAAATTCCGGCTGATTACGATCTTTCAACAGCCAGCTGTTTTGATGATTTGGCAGCACGCTTTATCGAAGATTCAGATGAGGGCTATATAGCTGTTGCGGAAACTGCGAATGGACGCTTCCTAAACTCAATTGGTAGCTTTGACCCGGATTACCCTTGGTCAAATGCGGTGTCTGTGTTGGGTAACTGGCCAGACAAAGCGCTTGCGAGCCACTTCTTAGCACGTCGATTCTCGAACCGTTTTACCGATGAGGTGAGCTTTGCATCGCTGCTTGATATCCCTGGGGTGCAAGCTGAATACGAAGACATCATGGGCAACATCGTGGCAAATGATGCGTTAAATACGCCAGTTAAATTGGTGGGTAAAGACGGTAAGGAATACACCAATCTAAAAGGTGTTACCGTGAACCTACACATCACTGAGCAAATGGAGTCCCTACCACCAATGCCTCGTGGTATTGCAAGGTTCCTTGATATTGGCGCAGAAGGTCGCGGACGTGTTGGCGATGTCATCTTGAGAATGGGTGTGCGCCAAATGAAGTCTTACGACTACACAGTGAAGACTCGTGGTCAATCTCAGTTTGATACGTTTACGAAGCAACAAGACCGCTACGGTATTATCGCGGGTGACAAGGTTGAGTTTGTTATCGACGGCGAGAAGTTTGTGGCAACAAAAGCAAACAAGCTGGCTTACGACTACGCAAATCAACTGGTGACGTCCAAAGGTTACGATCTAAAAACGTACCTAGATAGCTATGAGCATGCAACACTAAACAAGGTTGCAGAGAGCATCGATAGCGCTTGGGGGCCATTCCGAACAGCGATTGTCCCAGCGTTCCACGATCCTGTATTGCTGCTGGATGCGCCAATGGTCAACGCAATGAAGCGAACCATTGATGCGGATATCGCGGCAGGTGTGCTGTCGTTCAGCCAGTCTTTCATCAACTTTACGACAGCGAATGTGACTTCGGGTGATTTGGTCATCGATGCAACTTCGGGCACATTGAGCTACAAAGGTGGTAAAGCGCACGATGAGCTGAAAGCGTTCGAAGCTTACACTGATGCGATGCTTTTGATTTACAACGATCACGCCGAAGACATGATGTTCGCGGTCGACAATGTGTACGCAGGGTACATGGCGTCTTCAGATGCTGACAAAGAACTTTGGCTGAAAGATCTCAATATGATTCAAGCGTATTTGCGTGGTGATATTGGCGCTGTAGCTGGTGATTACTACAAGATGCTTGATCGCCTACCAACGGCAGTGAGTTTCCAGTAAATAACTCTTAATTCACTCATACAAAGGCCTGCAGCAATGCAGGCCTTTTTCGTCATAGGATTGATGGAATTTAGGAGTGAAAGATGATCTGTCCGTCTTCTGTCATCACAAGTGTCGCTTTGCTTTGTTCGATAAGTTGGGCAGCATAAGAAGGGGTAACGGCCTGCATATCACCTTTAGATCGAAGAGTTAAAGACTCCCACGCTTGATCTCGATATTTCCCTGCTTGGGTGTATTGAATCAGTACTTTCATAGCTTCACGCTCCGGTGTGGTTGACGTGCTACTTAAGTTAACGATCTTAGGTTGGTTGCGCATCTGTTAAAAATGAAACATTAGTTTAACTAAATGTGCCTTTCCAAATATCTCGCATTGAGCAGAGCAATTTAGAATCCTTGTGATGGAAGGATGAAGAACACTCAATCTTTCGATTCATACTGCGCAATATAATGTTTGAGAGATTTGGTTTCCGCACTCTGAAACTCTTCATCGTGCATACGCAGTGCTTGGATACGGTCGAGGCGGAACTGGCGGTAGTCATCGCGCAATTCGCACCAGGCGACCAGCGTCCAGACTTTGCCCCAAAAGAACTGGCCTAACGGTTGGATTTTTCTTTCGGTCACTTGTCCGCTTTCATCTTGGTAATCCAAACTGACCTTAAACTGATGATCAATCGCGTGGCGCAGAAGCTGCCCTCGTTTGGCAGTCTCGGATTGGGTGTGATAATCGGGCACAATCAGCGGACAATCTTCCACTTGTTGTTTGAGCTTATCGGGCAATACCGAAAGTATTTTGGTGGACGCAGAGTGAGACGCTTCGGCGAGTTCAACATCCGACCAGGCTCGAACCATCCGCATACCCAGTTCAAGCGCCATCATCTCTTTTTCTGAGAACATCAAAGGCGGCAGATGAGAGCCAGCTTGCAACAGGTAGCCAACACCTGCTTCACCTTGAATCGGAACACCAGAACTGAGCAACGACTGAATATCGCGATAAATCGTACGTTCGCTGACTTCCATTCTTTCTGCGAGCTCTTTCGCTGTCACGGCGTAACGCTTTGCGCGCAGAAGCGTCAGTAGCTCAAACAGTCGTTCTGATTTGCTCATGATGTTCCTTATCTAGACCTACTGGTTGTTAGTGGTAGTGTGGCTGATTACTTCTCTAGCTCACTGCACATTTTTAAGTTGTGATGTTTAAGCTCGAAGCTTTTGCAGTCAATCATTGATAACAAAGGCTGAAATTCAGCGGCTTGCTTAATCTGTTTTCCCGCCTGTTTTGCATCGTCCATTGAACGCCAGTAAATGATGTCTGTCCACAGATCGTCCGTCGCTTCGTGACTGAGCGACCGGTACAAAAAGCCCGGCAGATTCTTCGCAAACGTTTGTGACTGTTTGGCAGCGGCGATCACGTCTTGCTCTGTTGTGCCTGCGGTTAGACGAAATTGCACAGTTTCGATAACGGTTTCCATATTGTGATTCCTTATTGGTTTTGGCGGATTGCCTGTTGAGTTCCAAATAAGGTTACGCGGATGGAATGTCAGAACATGTCAGTAGTGAAATCTCACTCACTTATCATCAATATGGTTATTTTTCTGGGCTGTTGTAACGATCCCAGTAAGGTAAATCTGTGCCGAGTTTTTCGCTGATAAAATCGATAAAGGCTCTTACTTTCAACGGCATGTGTTTGCGCTCAGGGAACACCGCATAAATGGCGTGTTCTGGTAGAGAATACTCTTCCATCACCGGTTTTAGATTTCCTGCGGCAAAGTCTCTTCCTGCAATAAATGTTGGCAGTTGCGCAATGCCCGAACCTCTTAACAGCAACTGGCGAATGGCTTCGCTGTTATTGACGATAAAGTTTCCTTTTGGAAGCACCTTGTATTCGCTGCCGTTGTTGATGAACATCCATTCGACGCCGCCACGGAAATAGGAATAGCGCAGGCAGTTGTGACTGACTAAATCACTTGGTTTTTGTGGTGTGCCGAACTCCGCTAAGTAATCTGGCGAGGCACAAAGCACACTTTTACAAGGGGCGAGGCGTTTTGCGATTAGATTGGAAGAGGTGAGTTCACCAATACGGATCCCCAAATCAAAACCGTCTTTAACCAAATCGACCATTTTGTCTTCGAGGTTTAAATCCACTTCAATTTTCGGGTAACGAGCGAGAAACTCGCTGATCAAAGGCGCGATATGCAGCACACCGAAAGACATCGGCACGGTAATTTTGAGCCGACCTTGTGGAGAGCCTTGCAGCTCCGATACCGCGTCCACGCCTTGTTGGGCTAGGTTGAGCGCTTGAGAGGCGTACTCAAAATAGCGTTCTCCCGCTTCGGTCAGGCTCAGCTTACGTGTGGTTCGGTTAAGGAGACGAATGCCCAAATCGTCTTCTAGTTGGTTGATGCGTTTGCTGATCGCCGATTTCGTCAGATTCAGCTGTTTGGCCGCAAGGGAAAAGCTGCCGCATTCGACAACAGCAACAAAAACGGGCAGGGAGGCAATCGCGTTCACATCAATCTCCTATTATCGTGAAGCATTTATTGTTGAGCACAAGGATACAATTAATTTCCAATTATAGAGATTATCTTCAAGAAGAAAACAATCTAGACTATGCACCAATATTACGACCTTGATTTTGGGAAGAAGAAAATGAAGTACGATTGGATCCTGTTTGACGCTGACGAAACCTTATTCCACTTTGATGCTTTCAAAGGTTTGCAGCTTATGTTTTCTCGCAAAGGCGTAGATTTTACTGAACAAGATTTCGCTCATTACCAAACCGTAAACAAACCGCTTTGGGTGGATTACCAAGATGGCAAAGTAACGGCAGATGAGCTAAAACATAAGCGTTTTACCGAGTGGGCTGAGAAGTTGAATACTACAACAGCAGATCTCAACAGCGCATTTTTAGAAGCGATGGCCGATATTTGCAGCTTGTTGCCAGGTGCAAAAGAGCTGATGGAAGCGCTGCAAGGCAAAGCTAAAATGGGCATTATCACCAACGGTTTTACAGAGTTGCAAGCAATTCGCCTTGAGCGCACAGGGATGACTGAGTACTTCGATAAAGTGGTGATCTCTGAACAAGTGGGCGTAGCAAAACCGGACTTAGGTATTTTTGAATACGCGATGCAGCAAATGGGCAACCCATGCAAAACGCGCGTACTGATGGTGGGTGACAACCTGCATTCCGATATTCTGGGTGGTAATAATTTTGGTATTGAAACTTGCTGGTTAAATACCACAGGCGCAAGCGTCGATGAGCGTATCGCACCAAATTACACCGTTGAGTCTTTGAGTGAACTAAAGAACATTTTGGTGGCGTAACCGAATCGGGTATTATTCCGTAGTAACCCTCAGAAAAATCAAGGAATAATCATGTCAGATATCAAACAGCTAGACAGCAAAGTCGTTTACCAGAATAAGTGGATGACGGTGCGTGAGGACAAAATTTTACGTCCGAGCGGCGCAGAGGGCATCTATGGTGTGGTCGACAAACCTGATTGTGCTGCGATTCTGGCTATCGATAACGGGATGATTCACTTGGTTCAGCAGTACCGTTACACCGTAGGTCAACGTTGTTGGGAGATCCCACAAGGGGCGTGGGAATCAAACCCAGATGCGGATCATCTTGAGCTTGCCAAAGGCGAACTGCGTGAAGAAACGGGTATGCAGGCGAGCGCCATGGCGTATGTCGGCGCGCAGTTTATCGCATACGGCTTTTTGAATCAGACATGTCACGTCTATTTCGCCACTGATTTAACGGACGTGGGCAATCAACTCGACAGTGAAGAAGAGGATTTGATCGCTCGTGCTTTTTCGGTAGAGGAGTTCGAACAGATGATGATCGACGGTACGATCAAAGATTGTGTCACCATCGCTGCTTATGGTTTGGCGAAGCTGAAGAAATTCATTTAGTTATTCATTACGATTTTTTAATGAAAACAGCGGCCTAGTGCCGCTGTTTTTAGTTTGGGTGAGCTCGTTGAGCCATCGCTTACTCGTCGATTTTCTTACCTAAGATTTCCACTTGCGCTTTTTTGGTCACCCCCGCGACTTGCAGCGTAGTGCTGCCAACCGATTCATAGTTCAACTCGATTTTGTCTAACTTCGCGTTATCTTTTGTTGGTAGGCTTAAGCTTCTTGATGACATGCCTTTAGTCAGAACCCCTAAACTGTCGAACGTCTTTTCCTGACCATCTTTCATGATTACTTTAACGCTTTTCAGATCGACCGTACCTTGCGTACATTTGATTTTTATGTGGCTGAAACGAGCGTTAGCAAATGGTGACAGTGGATTGACTGTGTCGGTTTCCGATTTAAAACTGACGGTCTTATCTGCAATCTTATCCCAATCGTTGTCTCCTGCAACCGATTGGAAAGAGGCTACAGCCGCTAAAAGACAGAGTGCGATGGTGTTGAACAGTTTCATAGCTTTTCCTTACCTTAGGTTTAGATATTCTGTTTAATCAGTTCGATGACGTGCGTGACTTCGTCTTGAGTTAAAGCCCCTTCTTTCACGAATAAAATTTCGCCTTGTTTATTTTGTACGATAATCGCAGAACTTTCTTGCTGTAGATCCCAAGTTGTTGCTAATACGCCATTTTTGTCTAACACCATGGAAGACCAAGAGAATGTCTTTTTGCTGTCCTCTGCCGACGATTTAACAAATGTACCGGTTCCCCATATGGCGTCTTCTTGGTTGATCACGGTTGTGGTCTGATACTGATCTTCAGGAAAGTGAGCGGCAGTGATTGCTGACATCAGCGGCGCGTTCATCTCTTTGGCTTTACTACGACCTGCAATGGCTTGTATCACACGGACTTTGCCTAACATCTGCTGAGTTGCCCAAGGTTGATAAGCCACATCGTCTCCTTGCAGCGTCATTTCGCCATAGGTATCAATGCTGACGGAAGGGGTGGTTTGACCGACAGAAAGGTTATGAGAGAAGGCGAATGTCGGGGCGAGTGCGAGTAAGAGTGACAGAACAGATGGAGTTTTCATTGGGGGTTCCTGTAACGAAGTGAGGTTAGATCGAATCAAAATAAGGGGCGAATACGATGCCCCTTATCGGATGTGGCGTTTAGTTAGAAAGTACAACGCGCGCATTTAGCGGTTGCAGCGGACGATTGTTTTGTCCCATGACTTCCATCAGTTTCGCGGCTTGATCTTTGGATAAGGTTTGAGTGTCTTTAAGCACAAACCAGCGCACACCTTCTGAACATGGCGGTGTGGTTAAAGAGCCGTTAAATCGATAGTAGTTTGCAGTTTTTGGCAGTAAGTCATTAATCTCAAAAGTATCTTTAAAGAACGTGGTTTGATTCTCTTGTGGGATTGCGTTGATCAGTTTAGACAGCGCTGCGTTTTGATCGCCAGCATCAAACATCACCGAAATTACCGCCAACTCGCCGTCTGCGTTGGCGTGTACAAAGTGCGCTTCAAGTGGATATTGGCGGCCTTTGATTTGGTTTTCTGAAGGTGTGTGGAAATGGAACTGTTGCAGCTCGAACGTCTCGCCATCGATGGTGAAGCTGTTACGTCCGTTCACTTGCGCTTGCAGCGTATGACCATTGTTGGTTAAACCAATGACCTGACCAGTGTACGAAAGGTTCAGTGCTTCCAGTTTTGCATCGGCTGGGTTGTCGATGTTGATTGGGCTTTGGTTTTTCGTGGTTGCGCAGTCTTTGGCGATTTCTCCCCAGTGTTCTGGCCTGTGTTTGTCATTGCCATAGCCCCATTCTGAAGCCTGAGCCGCGCCTAGAGTGAGAAGTGAGAGTGAAAAAGCAAGTAGTGTTTTGTTCATAATAATGTCTCTGTTCGGTCGCTTTGATAAGCGTTGTTACAAGGCAATGACCTAGAGGTTTGATCACTGCCTGACGAATTAGAAACGGTGGCTGAGTTGGGCACCAATTAGGAACGCATTTGAATGGGTAACGCCCGTCACCATCGGTGCAGGAACACCTTCATACGCGTACTCTTCTACGTTGACATCTTCACCAATCAAGTACGTCATGCCGATGTCAACCGTGGTATCTGATGACCATTGGTAAGAGGCCCCCGCAGATAACCAGTGACGGTTCGAATCTGGGATAGAAAGCGAAGTCAGCTCATCGACAGGTGTTTTGTCGAACATGTAACCCGTGCGTAGTGTCCAACGTTCATTGGCGTACCAAGTCGCACCGATGGAGTAGTGCGCGGAGTCTTGCCACTGAAAATCTTTTAGCAACTGATCATCAGCTTTCAAGCTGTCAAATGCTGACCAACCAATCCACTGCACAGAATAGTGCAGGGCAAATTTAGGTAAGACGCGGTGATAACCGGAAAACTCCGCAATATCCGGTAGCGGCATAGCAAGCGAGTCGTACGATTCGCCAGCAAAGTGGATGTCACCCTTGGCATCAATGTTAGGGCTGTGCTTGTAGCTTAAACCTAAGCGATGACGTTCGTTAAACTCGTACATCATGCCAATGTTCGCGCCAAGCCCAATGCCGCCAGCTTCCACATCAAGTGCGTTGCCTTTTACGGATCCACAGCGTTGTTCTAGTTCGTTTCCAAGTATGTTCCCACCAACGCAAACACCCACGTCCATATCGCGGTACAGCTCACCAGAGCCGTAAATCACATCAATACCACCACCGATACTAAAACGATCGTTCACCTTGTATGCCAAGCTTGCGCCAAGGTTGACACTCGCTACGCTGGTGACACCGCCAAAAACAGGTGCGCCATAGTTTGGTTTAAACTCCATGTCGGTTCCGAAGTTGGAATATGCCGATAAGCCTAGATACCAGTCGTCGTTGATAGGGTGAATAAAGTAAAAATTGGGTACAACGGCTGGTTGACCAACGCCATCGACGTCATCAATGTCGGTCACGGTTTGAGAGAAGGACGGGGTAATGTCAACTTGAGGGGACGGAGGAAAACCGCCCATACCAACATTGACATCCGCATTAATGTTAGCTCGATGATATTGCGCATTTTTAACGGTAACGTCAGGTTTGACGTAAGTGACACCGAACGATAAGGCATTTTGTTTAAACAGCGTCATCGCTGCGGCGTTACGGCTGACTACAGACGCATTATCACCAATGACGGCATCACCAGCAAAAGCACGACCAAGACCCGTCGCCGAATGTTCGTTAATTTGAAAACCACCGGCATACGCCGTCGATGAGGCTAACCCGATTAATAAATAAATCGGTGAAAGAGTGAATTGTCGCTGCATGTTTTTTCTCATGAATTAATTAGAGGTTGTATTGCAACGAAAAGCAGTAAAATAAACAAATCTGACCAGTATATTTAGGAGTAAAACTAACAGTATGTTGACAATAAATAAATTTAACTTAATAAATATTTATTGATGAATTTATTAATGGTTCATGTCGTGAATGTGGTGATTATTTTACGTGTAAATTAAACTCAGAGCCCCTATTTTTATTTTTGCGGTATTACTTCTCTATTTTTATTGTGCTGACTGTTCCCTAACAAACAGAGGAAAATCCAGCGATAAAGTGTCCGTGATGGAAACTCTGAGTCATTTGTATTTCCATTGCATCCCAACGTTGGTAGTTCGAATCAGCAAGAGAACTATCGTTTTAAACCCACATGACACACTCCTCTCGGTCTTACCTGTGTTATGTGGGTATTTTTTATTTAACTTGTCACTTAACTCCTCTTTAAATTCAATCATCAAAATGACCATAATGAAATTTAAATGGATGGCATATTGAATAAGCTTAGATTTTACTGGTTTGTTGGTATTTAAAAGTTTTGTTTATAATACTTATAACTTGAATTTCTATATTAAAAATGATCTTTTTTATATTTATTGAATGATAAAGTTTTGAAGTGACTATAATATCTCGGATTTTTCACGTTAGTGAAGTTATTCCTTCAGTATCTTGACGTTAATTTACCTATCTTTACGTCTCGTACCCTGTACGGCTAAGACAAATAGCAGTATAAAATCAAAACGATTATTTACTTCACTCCTGCTATGAAACTCAATAAAAAATGGCTCGTTTTGTGTGGCCTACTTGCTATTGGTGCTGGTGGTTATCATTATCTGCAACGTCCAGAACCCATTTCTCCTTACGCGACAGAAGTCGTTCGCAAAGGCAATATCGAAAAGGCGGTATTAGCCAACGGCATGTTGCAAGCGTCCAAATTGGTGAATGTAGGTGCGCAAGTATCTGGGCAAATTCAACGCCTCGCTGTGAACTTAGGGGATGAGATCAAACAGGGGGACTTGATTGCACAGATTGACAGCCTGACTCAGCAAAACAGCCTCAAAGAAGCCCAAGCGTCTCTTAATAGTCTCAACGCTCAGTACCAGGCTAAGCAAGCGCAAATTAAACAAGCAAACTATGAATACGTGCGCCAAAAAGGCATGTTGGCAGCGAAAGCGAGCTCACGAGCTGATTACGAGAATGCCGAAGCGACGCTCGCCATCTACAAAGCCGAGTTAGCGCAACTGGATGCCGAAATCGAGAAAGCCAAAATCAACGTCGACAATGCGCAGTTAGATCTCGGTTACACCACCATCAACGCACCGATGGATGGCACGGTGGTCTACACCGCGGTGGAAGAAGGACAAACCGTAAACGCCAATCAAACCACGCCAACTATTATCGAGTTAGCTAAGTTAGATACGATGACAGTGAAAGCCGAAATTTCGGAAGCCGATGTGATTTTTGTTCACCCCGGCCAAACGGCGCTGTTCACCATTTTAGGCAAACCGAATCAGCAGTTTAAAGGCACATTGCGCGCCATTGAGCCGGGGCCAACAATCATGGATGGCGATGACAGCGATTTGAGCATTTCAGATAGCGACGCCATTTACTACAACGCTGTATTTGATGTGAAGAACCCGCAAGGTATTTTGCGCATCGGCATGACTGCGCAAGTTTCGATTGTCCTTGAGCAATCGGAAAATACCTTGATTGTCCCTTCACAAGTGCTGCAAAAATCTGGCGGCAAAGGCAACTATACCGTGCCAGTGCTTGAACAGGGCCAAGTGGTGCAAAAGCCCGTGACAGTGGGTATTAACAACAAAGTGAACGCAGAAATTCTCTCAGGTTTGAAGGAGGGCGACCAAGTTGTTCTTGGCAATGCTATGGATGGAGAATCATCAAGCCGAGGTGATCGTCGTCGACCTCCAATGAGGTTCTAAGATGAGTGACGTGCTTTTAAAAGTTGAGGATTTAACTCGACGATTTGTCTCTGGCGACGAGTCGCTTACCGTGTTGAACCACATTAATTTAGAGATAAAACGCGGTGAAATGGTCGCGATCGTGGGTGCATCGGGCTCAGGTAAATCGACGCTGATGAATGTGCTCGGCTGCTTGGATAAACCGTCCAGCGGTCGATACTTCATTAATGGGCAAGATGTCTCGACGTTGGAATCCGACCAATTGGCGGAACTGCGCCGCGAGTATTTTGGCTTTATATTCCAGCGTTACCATCTGCTGGGGGATTTAACCGCGGTGGCAAATGTGGAAGTACCTGCGGTTTATGCGGGAGTTCCTCATCGTCAAAGAGCGGAGCGAGCGCAGTCACTGTTGGCTCGCTTGGGGCTGGAAGATCGTTTGACTCACAAGCCCAGCCAACTGAGTGGTGGCCAGCAACAGCGCGTGAGTGTTGCTCGTGCACTGATGAACGGTGGTGAGGTGATTCTCGCTGATGAGCCCACTGGCGCATTAGACAGTCACAGTGGGCAAGAGATGATGGCACTGCTTAAAGAGTTGCATCAACTTGGGCATACTATCATCTTAGTGACTCATGATATGAACGTGGCGAACTTTGCGGATCGCATCATTGAAATCAAAGATGGTGAAATCATTGCAGATACGCCAAATGCACAAGTTGTAATCAATGAGCAAGCAGCAAAGACACCGAGCGCGTCTTTTCATCGCCCAGCGCAAGCCGCCAGTAAGTGGTGGAAGTGGGACAGTTTTATTGACGCGCTAAAAATGGCGCTGCTGGCGATGTCTAGCCACAGGATGCGTACGTTTTTGACCATGCTCGGCATCATTATTGGTATAGCCTCGGTGGTTTCCGTGGTGGCACTAGGTAATGGTTCACAACAGCAAATTTTGTCGAATATTTCATCCATGGGAACAAACACCATTGATGTCAGGCCGGGCAAAGGGTTTGGTGACCGCCGCTCCGGACGAGTGAAAACGCTAACCGCCGACGATGCTAAATCGTTGGAGAGTCTACCTTTTGTTGACAGTGTCACGCCGTCTTTATCCAACAGCATAACCGTGCGTTACGCCAATCAGGATGCAACTGCGTCTGTGGAAGGCGTTGGGGAAGACTATTTCCGTGTGCGCGGTTATGGGATCGCCAAAGGTCAGTTTTGGGATGAAGAGAGCGTGAACTCACTCGCCCAAGAAGCAGTGATTGATGACAACACCAGAAAGGAAATGTTTGCGGATAGAAATCCGATTGGTGAAGTGATTTTTCTTGGTTCATTGCCAGTGCGTATTGTGGGTGTCACGCAGAAAAAAGAAGACGCGTTTGGCAACAGCGACGCGCTGAAAATTTGGGTGCCATACACCACTATGTCGGGACGCATGATGGGACAACGCTACCTCAACGGCATTACTGTACGGATTGATGAGAACGCCCCAAGTGCGGCGGTAGAGCAGAGCATCATCAACTTGTTAAAAATGCGCCACGGTACAGAAGATTTCTTCACGATTAACACTGACACCATTCGTCAGAGCATCGAGAAAACCACCGCAACCATGACGTTACTGATCTCAGCGATTGCGGTGATCTCCCTAATTGTCGGGGGAATTGGCGTAATGAACATCATGTTGGTGTCGGTGACAGAGCGCACGAAAGAGATCGGTGTGCGAATGGCTGTGGGTGCGCGGCAAGCGGATATTTTGCGTCAGTTTTTGATTGAAGCGGTACTAGTGTGTTTGTGTGGTGGCATTGCTGGTATTGGCTTGGCGTTTTTGATTGGTTTTGCATTCAGTACGTCTGGTAGCAGCTTCCAAATGATTTACTCGATGAACTCGATCATCTGGGCGTTTATTTGCTCAACGTTGATTGGCATCGCTTTCGGCTTTTTACCCGCTCGCAATGCCGCCAAACTCGATCCGATAGAAGCGCTAGCGAGAGACTAAAAATGAGTAACACAATGAAATTCAAAACTCGATTGGTCGCGGCTGCCTTAAGCGCAGTGTGGTTGTCAGGTTGTGGTTCGCTTATGCGTAGCGACTATCAAGCTCCTGAGGTGCAAGTGCCTGCAAATTGGCAACAGATGCATGTTGCGGGTGATGTCAGTATGGATCCTTGGTGGTTGGCGTTTAACGACCCAACTCTTAATCAATACATTACTCAGGTGTTGGCTCAAAATAACGATTTGACGCTGGCAACGCTAACGCTAAAGAAAGCGCGTTTACAGCTGGGTTTAGCGCAAGATGACCTTTTCCCTACGTTGAGTTCTTCCACATCAGGACAAGTTCAAAAATCTCTTGATAGCGGGGAATCGGCAGATAGTTACAGCACTAACTTATCCGTCAATTACGAGTTGGATTTATGGGGAAAAATCTCGGCAGACGTTGACCAAGCCAAGTGGTCGGCGATGGCAAGTCAACAAGATCGCGAGGCGACCGCACAAAGTTTGGTAGCAACGACGGCATCGCTATATTGGCAAATCGGCTATCTGCAACAGCGCTTAAACCTCAGCCAGCGTAATGTGGTAGACGCAGCTCAAACGCTACAATTGATTGAAAAACAGTACCAACTTGGCGCTGTGGATCAGTTAGATGTGCTTGAAGCCAAACGTACGTTGGCAAGCTTACAAGCGCAGCAAAGTGAGTTTGAACAGAGTTTACTTGAGGCAAACAACGCCTTTGCGATTTTGTTCAATCAACCGCCGAAGAGCATCAGTGCAAACATCCAAATGCTGCCTGAAGGCGATATGCCATCGTTGAGTGTTGGTGCTCCGTCTGATTTATTGATTCGCAGACCCGACATTAAAGCCGCGATTTATGACGTCAAAGCCGCGCTAGCAAATAAAGACGCAGCAGATTTGGACTACTTGCCTAAGCTGACGCTCACTGGGGCTTTGGGGGGATCGTCACAAGCGCTCAAAGACCTGCTTTCCAACCCTATAGGCAGTTTAGGTGCGGATATGACGCTACCGTTTTTGCAGTGGAATGAGATGAAAAACAGCCAAGCCATTGCCGATTTAGACTATCAATCGGCCATTGTGAGCTATCGCCAAGTGTTGTACGCCGCATTCCAAGATGTCGAAAATGCCTTGTCGGCACGCGAGAAATTGAAGTATCAGGCGGCGCGTTTACAAGAACAATATGATGCCGCAAGTGCCGCTGAGTCCATTTATGCTGCGCGGTATCAGTATGGTTCGACGTCGATCATGGACTATTTGAATGCACAAGAAGGCACCAGAAACGCGCAAGCTTCTTTGTTGGAGAACCGTTACAACCAGTTTCTCACTCAGGTTACGCTTTACCAGTCTTTAGGAGGAACCGACGTTGCGCCGTTGTAATTAGGGGTCAGCTCACACTAGCGAAGCGCCATGCAACAAAGCCTTTTTTGAAGGTATTACTGGTCCCATCAATGGGACCAGTAATAAAAGCTTAAGTTACTTGGCGAACTTCTTGAAAGGTGCATCAACCGGGGTGTCAGCTAGGTGATTGGTGTAGTTACTCATCACTTTTTGCGCTAGACCAAGTACAATTTCAAGCAGTTGCTGCTGTCCGTAACCCGCCGCAAAGAATTTCTCTATCTGAGACTCTTCCACTACACCACGTTGACGCACCATTTGAAGCGTTGTTTCTCGTAGTGTTTCAAGTTTTTCGTCTGCCAATGGTGTTTGGTTGACGAGGGCATCAACAATCTCCTGATCCACTTTCATTGACGCCGCGATCGCACTATGAGCAGGAACGCAGTAGTGACAACCATGTTCAACGTTGATGGTTTGCCATACGACGGTCAATTCTTCTGCGTTAAATGATGTTTGTTGAAATAGCTCATGCACAACTTGATAACCCTCAAGCAAGGTTGGCGCTTCAGCCATAACAGCATGAAGATTTGGTAGCATGCCAAACGCTTTGACTGAATTTTCAATCAGGTGCTTTGATCCTTCGGGTGCGTTTTCTGCGGTATACAGTTTAAATTCTGCCATGTTTAAATCTCCTGTAATTGGATATGAGCGGATTAGACAAGAACAGGATAGTTGATTTTGAGCGGTCGCTCAATATAAAATTGAGCGTATGTTCAAAATTGATAATTGCTCATGGCGAATACAAAGAAATTCCAACGTGATGAAGTGGTGAAAGCCGCCTCGGATCTATTCTGGAAGAAAGGTTTTCATGCAACATCTACACGTGATTTACAAGATAGCGTGAATCTGCGTCCTGGAAGTATCTATGCGACGTTTGGGTCAAAAGAGGGGCTATATTGTGAAGCGCTAAAAATGTATGTTGCGAACTTACAAGCCCTGTTTGAGTTGCATTTAGCTCAGAACACAACGGTTCTAGATGCAATAGAAGCTTTCGCGATTGATGTGGTTATCAATCAGCGAGACTCCAATCCCAGTGAAGTGTGCATGTTAGTCAAATCAGCAAGTGAATTTGCTGAGGATTTTAATGCGCTGCGCAATCAAACAAACAGCTTAGCAAACCAATTTGAATCTTTTCTTGCAAAGCTGTTTGAGCGAGCAATCGAGAATGGCGAAATTGAAGCCCAGGATACATTGCTTCTTGCTCAGTTGTTCCAGGTTCAGTTTACGGGTATACGAGCCTACTCATACCGTAGTGATGATGTAACCTTAAAGACGTTGATCTCTATTATGGTGGACAGCTTCCGCGGTAACGTATCAAAAACAGAAAGCTGAATGAGGCTGCTCAAAGTCAACGTCTCTAAATCAACGGCTTGAAGTAAGCGAGCTCAAATAAACCCGTTATCGGGGTTCGATATCGATAAAAAATGACCACGAAGCATCGTGGTCATTTTTATGCAGATTAACTTGCAATGAACAACAACGGCTTATTAAAAGCGAAACTCTTCTAAGTTATTGCTGCTTTCTAACATTTTTTCAGCCACATAACGATGCGTTGCTGTGGTTGGGTGAGTCACATCCCAGAACACGAACTTATCTGCGCCAGATGCTGCACATTCAGAACGTAATGAGTGAGTGTACATGTAGTCAACAGAGGATGAACGGTTGATGTCTAAGCAAGGGTCGCTTGCATTTACGAAACCGTGTTCTTCTGGTGCCGAGGTTAACTTCTCAAACAGTGCGTGTGTATCAAACAATGCGATGTTGTAGCCTTGGGCTTTGTAGTACATCGCTTGTGCTTTGATGAACTCGTTCATTTTCAATACTTTCGCACGAATCGTTTCAATTTCTTCCTGTGTTGAGTATTTGAACTGTGGTGCTTTGGTTGCATCAGGCAGTGTCATCAACATGAAGTTCTTCGCGCCAGCGTCTGTTAAACGAATCAGAGCTTCAGCGTAATCCGCTTTTACTTCCGGCACGCTACGGTTGTAGTTCATGAAATCATTTAAACCAAACTCTAACGTAAACAATGTGTTAGCAGGGTTGTAGTTCTTCGCCAGCTTTGTGTAGGTTAAGTAAGAAGAAACTTGTTCGCCGACACCAGTTAGCGCGATGTATTGGTTTTCACCTGCTGCGCCACCAACTGCCCAGTTGTATAGCGGTAAGTTTTTGGCTTTAGCAACGTATTCCGTCCAAACAAAACCGTTTGAGAAGTGACCCAAGAACCAGCTATTCGGGTTAGGAAAGCGCCATTGGGACGCGTTAAAGATGTTGCCTGTATCAGACAAGCTATCGCCTAAAGCCACTACTTTGTTTATCTGATCTGGTTGCATTGCAGCATCATTGCTCCAGATCGTGTGGTTATAAGAATAACGATTGTCGGCAGCAAAAAATGTAATGTCTGCGTTCTCGTTCGCTAGATCTAGTGTTTCTTCACAACGCTGACGAATTACGTTTTGTGAGGTATTGGTGTAGAACATGTTTTTAAATGAAACAGAGCTCCACCAATAACCATCGATAGTGAAGTCACTACCATCTTGGTTTTTTGCCCATTTCCAATCGGTAGCCGCATCGTCCTTAGAGTGGCTCGTACGATACCAGCATCGAACGTACGTATAAGTTTGATTTTCTTGCGCGCTAACCACTTCAGCCGCAGAAACCATTGCCGGTGATAAAGTTGGCTCCTCTGCAATGGCGGAGGCAAGCGGAAGTAATGCAGTTAATAGTGTGATTGTTTTTTTCATCATTCACTCTTCTTGTAATGGTTATTGTTCCGAATGCGTGAATACGCTCGGCTATAACAGTATTTAGATGAGAATTTTTCTCACTAAACCTTCTAATTCTGAGTAAATGCTCAAGACAGTCAACAACTAAATATTCAATATTTCAGTTTTGGCACCACGGTCAAAAAATCCATTCAGCATAGCAATCGATTAAATGGGTGATATTTAGAATAATTACTCACTAACATTAATTTAACATTCACTTTTTGTTAATTAAGTAATTGCTTTATAAGGTTTTGTTGATGATTTTTAATGTTAACTTAAAGTGTTTATTGAATGATCTTTTGTACAAATTTGTATATTCATGAAACAAATTGTTTGGCATTTTTGCTCTGTAAACTATAGCTGAAGCTCTCATGCAAACATCATGATGATGACTTTTCATGAGAATATAGTGAATAAAAATTAGCTCAAATAAGGAATAGGGCAAATGCACTACACAACAAGTAAAAAACAAGGCTTATTTTCGTTGTCTGCCGTAGCAATAGCACTGACCACTTCGATGTCAGCGTTTGCGGCTCCACCAATGGGATTTGATGAATCTAAGTTACCGACGAAGTACATCGTCAAATTCAAAGAAGATGCAGTCAGCCGTTCTTCAATGGGGGGTAACTCATTCTGGGGGCCGCGAATCGCGCAGGAGTCTGTTCTAGAACAGGTGAAGGCACGTAAGGTGGAAAAACTGGGTAATCGCGCCATTTACAGCGTTGAATTGGATGGCGATGACTTAGAGCCGCTTCGCAACCGTAGTGATGTGGAATACGTGGAAGTCGATCCACCTCGCTATTTGCTCAGCGAAACGACCCCATGGGGATATGAAGCGGTTAATGCTCAACTGCTAGCTGACTTCAATGCGGGTAATCGCACTGTATGTATTATCGATTCAGGGTACGACATTTCGCACAACGACCTAAGCGGTAACCGCGTTGCTGGTACTAACGATAGTGGTACGGGATCATGGAGTGATCCGGGTAACAACAATGCCCACGGTACTCACGTCGCGGGTACGATTGCTGCGATTGCCAACACCGAAGGTGTAAAGGGTGTGATGCCAAACCAGAATGTTAATTTGCACATCGTGAAAGTATTTAACGAATCGGGTTGGGGTTACTCATCTGGGCTTGTTAAAGCAATCCAGACCTGTGCCGATAATGGTGCTAACGTTGTGAACATGAGCCTTGGTGGTAGTCAATCAAGCCGAACTGAGCAAAATGCACTGCAAAGTATTTACGATCAAGGCGTTCTATTGATCGCCGCTGCGGGTAATGATGGCAATACAGCGCACAGCTATCCAGCTTCTTATGACTCAGTGATGTCTGTTGCGGCTGTTGATAATCAAAATGATCATGCGGCGTTCTCACAATCTACTAATCAAGTTGAGATCTCAGGCCCGGGTGTGGCGATCTTATCAACGGTTACGGTAGGTGAAGGTAAACTTTCTGATATTACCTTGAATGGTGTAAGCCAGTTTGATCGTGGGATTGTTCCTCACAATCGTTTGATCAATAACGGTTCTTCGTATGTTCCGGATCCAATCGCGGGTTCAGTAACGGCAACGCTAGATAGCTGTGATGTATCTGGCGGTAACGTTAACTGTGGCGACATGTCAGGCAAAATCTGTCTTACTGAGCGTATTGGTAATCAATCTTCAGGTACGTACCCAGAGGTGGATGCAGTTCGAGCATGTTACAACGCGGGCGCAAGCGCGGCGATTGTATACAGCAACGCGGCATTGGCTGGGTTACAAAACCCATTCTTAGTTGACCAAAACAACGCTTATCGCATGGTGTCGGTGACAGTTGATCGTGCATTTGGTCAAGAGCTATTGGGTTACGTAGGCCAAGAGATCACGGTTGCAACTACATCAGGTGAAGACTACGAGTACTACAACGGCACTTCGATGGCGACTCCGCACGTAACGGGCGTAGCTGGCTTGGTGTGGAGTTACCACCCAACGTGTACCGCAGCGCAAGTACGTAACGCGTTGATCAAAACCGCGACAGACATTGATGTTGCAGGTCGAGATAACCGCACAGGTCACGGCCTAGTGAATGCGGAAGCGGCGAAGCTGTTCTTGGATGCGGGCTGTAATGGTCCTGACGGTGGCGGTAGCTCTGCAGATTCTAGCTACTCAAACACTAACCCTGTTGCGATTCCTGACAACAAAACCTCTGGTGCCATCAGCGCACTGAATGTCGATCGCACTGGCGACTCAGGTACTGTAAGCATTGACGTAGATATTAGCCATACTTACATCGGTGACCTACGAGTGACTCTGACTTCACCGACAGGTGGACAAGTCGTGCTTCACGATAATACTGGCGGCAGCGCTAACGATATCAAAACCACTTTCCAAGTTGATTTCTCTGGTTTTGAATCACAAGGTTCTTGGGAACTTAAAGCCGTCGACAGTGCCAGAAGAGACACAGGTACAATCAACAGTTGGTCTCTGACATTTCAATAAGGAGTGACTATGAAGAAGCTGACCTTACTTTCCGTAACGGCGGGGAGTTTGACCGCGCTATTGGCGATTGGCATGAGCGCCACCAGCCTTGCCAACAACCAAGGCTTTCCTCTTGTGGATGAGCGTCCAACAAGTGCAGAGCAACAACCGGCTCGCTATTTTGTGAAATATCACAAAGGGAAAGAAAGCGAAGTGAGAGCGCTTCTTCGTCACAACAACCTTGAAGTGGTCGATGCTTTGGTGAAACAGCAAGTGTTGGTGGTGACCGGCTCTCAAGAAGATGTCGATAAGCTTTCCACCAGCGATGCGGTTGAGTACACCGAGCAAGAACCAACGAGAAAGTTGCTGTCCCAATAAGATAGCCTCAATAAGAAAAACGCCCCTCACGTGAGGGGCGTTTTTTTTGAGTGTTTTCTACGGCTAAAGCCTCTCAGAGATGAATGCCGACGAGCCTAATTCCGTATTCATCAGAGAGAAAACTTAGCGAACAATCAAACCAAGTAGGATACCTACCGCGCCGAAGTCAGCATCACTGAATGTTGTGTTTGCAAAGCCAAGATCACCCAGTACTGGCATTAGGAATACAGGTAGGAAAGTAATCAGTAGACCTTGTGCAAACGCGCCTAGAATTGCGCCGCGACGACCACCTGTTGCGTTACCAAATACACCTGCCGCAGCACCCACAAAGAAGTGTGGAACGACACCTGGGATAATCACAGTAAGACCCATCACGTACAGCAGGAACATGCCCACTAGACCGGCTGCAAAGCTCGATAGGAAGCCCACCAATACCGCGTTTGGCGCGTATGGGAACACAACCGGACAATCCAGTGCAGGTTTTGCGTTTGGAACCAGTTTGTCTGAGATGCCTTTAAATGCAGGAACGATTTCAGCGATAACCATACGTACACCTTGCAGGATGACGTACACACCACCGGCGAAAGTGATGGATTGCATTAGCGCAAACATAGACCAATGTTTACCACCACTGACTTCACGGACAAAATCGCCGCCAGCGAACAAACACGTCACCATAAAGATGATGCCCATTGTGAACGAGATAGCCACTGGCGTATCGCGTAAGAACAACAAGCTCTTAGGGACATTCATCTCTTCTGTTGAGTGCTCTTTGTTACCAAACTTGCTGCCAATGAAACCAGCTAGGACGTAAGAAAGCGTTGAGAAGTGACCAATAGCAACATCGTCTGAGCCTGTTACTTGCTTCATGTATTTGTGCGCAATTGCAGGGAAGAACACCATTACAGAACCCACAACCACAGAGCCAAGAGCGATCAGTGGAACACCTTTCATGCCGCTAGATGCCAGAATCGCCGCCACCATCATCGACATAAATAGCGTGTGGTGACCTGTTAGGAAGATGAATTTCCACGGCGTGAAACGAGCGATCAGAATGTTCACCAACATACCGAAGAACATGATCATCGCCATCTCTTTACCAAACGCTTCTTGCGCGATAGAGACGATAGCTTCGTTGTTTGGAACCACGCCTGTAATGCCAAATGCGTGTTGGAAAATCGTCGCAAAGTCGCCTAGCGAGCTCACAACTAAGCCTGCACCTGCGCCAAGCACGATGAAACCAAGAATGGTTTTTACCGTGCCTTTAATGCACTCGGTGACTGGTTTTTTCTGGGCAATTAAGCCGATTAGAGCGATGAGACCGACCAGAACCGCTGGCTCTGATAGGACATCGTTCATTAAGAAACTGAAGAATTCCATAACGCCACCTTATAGAGCGCCAAGCTCTTGAAGTGCCACAGATAAACGCTCTTTCATTGCGACTTTGTCGACCATGTTATCAAGCGCTACGATACGTTGCTCAACGCCAAGTGCTTCCAACTGTTCTGCAATGTCTTTTGTGCCGATGAAAATGTCGCAACTTGTGCCTTTTGCTGAGCCAAGATCGATGTGATCCACAGCGGCATCGACATTCAATTCTTTTACGATGCTTTTGATGCTCATTTCCATCATTAGGCTAGTACCAAGACCGTGACCGCAAACAACCATAATTTTCATAATTCAGACCTTTTCTTTTTTATAGGGGGTATACCCATTTGTGAATGGGGTATGTCAGGAGTAAAACTTAGTATTTGTCGATGATCGCAAGAACATCTTCTTTGCTTTGAGCGTTGCAGATGGCCTCTACATGCTCTTCATTCATAAACAATTCCGCCAGTTTCGAAATCGCATCAACGTGGCTATTACTGTCCGTTGCCGCTAGCGTGACCAGCATTTTTACTGGGTCATTTTCTTCAGAGTTAAAATTGACGCCGTTTTGGATCACCGTGATCGCCAGTGACAAACGGTTAACGCCATCTTCAGGGCGAGCGTGTGGCATCGCCATGCCCGGACCTACCACGTAGTAAGGGCCAAGCTCTTCGTGCGAGCGGTAAATTGCTTCAGCGTAACTTGGTTCTATCGCGCCATTTTCAATCAAAGCTTCACAAGATTTGCTGATCGCATCTTTCCAGTCGGTTGCGTCAGAATGGATGCGAATGACATCAGAGGTAATCAGTTCACGTAGCATTGGAATGTTTCCGATTTGTTGTTTTGTTGCTGCGTACTTTATCGATCAATTTGCCAGAAAAACCTGAGAGTGATCACAAATGATAGCGCTATCTGATAGCGCTATCATTAATTGTGATAGCGCTATCATTTTTATCAGGCATCGAAGTTTCATGTGCTGGTGTTCGAGTTCTAATGCGCTAATATCAAAACCATTAAAGCGCTGTGATAAGATGTTGCAGCTGAAATTAGAGAACATTAAATAAAAACAATGAGCGAACCTCGCAAACGAAGAAGTACCGGCAACGTCACTTTGGCTGATGTCGCCAAACAAGCAGGCGTAGGCACGATGACGGTGTCGCGAGCATTACGAACGCCAGAGCTGGTATCCGATAAGCTGAGAGAAAAAATTCAACAAGTGGTTGATGAGCTCGGCTATATCCCGAACAAAGCCGCAGGGGCACTCGCATCTGCAGAAAGTTATTCCATCGCTCTAATCATTCCGTCACTGTTTGAAAAAGCATGCGCGCATTTCTTACCAAGCTTCCAACAGGCGTTAAACAAAGCGGGCTATCAATTATTACTGGGTTACAGCGACTACTCGATTGAGCAAGAAGAAAAGTTGCTTTCGACCTTTTTAGAGAGCCGTCCTGCGGGCGTTGTACTGTTTGGAAGTGAGCATAGTCAGCGAACGCATCAACTGTTAGAGGCATCAAATACGCCAGTGTTAGAGATTGCCGAACTGAGCTCAAAGGCCAGTTATCTCAACATTGGCGTGGATCACTTCGAAGTGGGTAAGGCCTGTACCAGACACCTGATTGAACAAGGTTTTAAGAACGTTGGTTTTATTGGGGCGCGCGGGAATCACTCAACGTTGCAACGCCAGTTACACGGTTGGCAAAGTGCGATGATTGAAAACTATCTCACCCCAGATCATTTTCTGACGACTCATGAAGCGCCATCTTCACAATTGGGTGCGGAAGGATTGGCGAAGTTATTGCTGCGCGATTCAAGCTTGAATGCTTTGGTGTGTAGCCATGAGGAGATAGCAATTGGTGCGCTCTTTGAGTGCCATCGCCGCGTTCTCAAAGTCCCGACCGACATTGCCATTATTTGCCTTGAAGGTTCTTCTATGGGGGAGCACGCTTACCCAAGTTTGACATCGGCAGAATTTGATTACGAGCGCATGGGCACCAAGGCGGCAGAAAAACTGTTACATGCCATCAAAGGTGAGCCAGAAGAACGGCCGACCAGTATGGGCTTTAAGCTAAAGCGTCGAGCAAGTACCGCGATTAATTGACCCCTCCGCTTTCCATAAATACAAAAAGCCTCTCAATATGGAGAGGCTTTTTACATTCTGAATTCACGAGCGAAAACTACGGACGTTCGCCCATGGCTAGGCGTTGTTCGATATCTACGATCACCTCTGGCAGATCGGAGATGGTGTCGATTAAGTAGTGAGGTGCACTCTTGATAAACTTCGCGCGTGCTTTTTCACGAGCTTTCTCTAAGGTTGCTTCGTCTGCGGCTTGGTATTCTTCAAATGTCAGACCCGCTTCGTTACCAGAAAGCAGCAGACCCACCGTCCACATGCCCGCATTGTGACCTTCAAAGATGCCTGGTGCTGAATCGTCCACTTTGACGCATGCTTTAACGTCGGTTACACCAAGCTCAATCACGTTTTTCAGTGCCATAAACGGCGCAGGGCGACCACCTTGGGGCAGATCGTCTGTCGCGACAACATAATCTGGTTGGTAGCCGTAATCCGCTGCAACTGGAATCAATACGTCCATCACCTCACGCGGGTAACCAGAACAAGAACCGATCTTAATGCCTTTGTCTTTCAGACCGTTCACAACTTCAATTGCATTGAGAATTGGTTCTGCGTGGTCAGCCACTTTTGCTTTTTGCAGAGGCATAAATGCTGCGTAAATTGCGTCGATGTCTTCGCTGGTCATTGAGCGCCCAAACTTCTCATTCCAACGTTTATCAACCGAAGGGATGCGACCCACAGCTTGGATGTGGTCCCATTTACCAAGCCCCATTGGTTCACGCGCTTCTTCAAGATCGATTTCGAAATCAAATCCTTGCTTGAACGCTTCCACAAAGATACTGGTTGGTGCAAAAGAGCCGAAATCGACGATAGTGCCAGCCCAGTCAAAGATCACTGCTTGAATTGGTGAGTTGCTCATGTTCAATCCTTTTTCTTGCTTGCCAGAGCGCTTGCCTACACGTTGAAACGGCGCTCTGGATAAATTGGTGTTTGTTGAGGTCAGTTGACCTTAAAAGTAGTTAAAGTCTTCACACACTTTGGCGATCGCTTCTTCGAAGATCGCCAACGCTTCTGTCAGCTGTTCTCGAGTGATGATCAGCGGTGGGCTGAGTTGAATCACGTTACCTTGCGATACCTTGAAGCTCACGCCATTGTTGAGGCATTGGTACAACACAGCTTCCGCTTCGTCATACGCAAGCGCTTTGCTTTCGTGGTCAGTAACCAGTTCAATGCCCCACAACATGCCGATGCCACGTACATCACCAATCACTGGGTATTTGGCTTTCATCTCCAGCAGCTTTTCACGCATGAACTGGCTGTCGGCTTTGGCTTTATCTAGCAAGCCGTCTTGCTCAATGGCTTCCATGGTTGCCAGTGCTGCAGCACAACCGATAGGGCTTTTCTCATGAGTGTAATGACCCATTGAGATTTGCTCGGCGGTGTTGTATTTGTCTTTGGTTACCATGGCTGCAATAGGCACTAAGCCACCACCCAAACCTTTACCGATGCAGAGCATATCTGGCTCGATGTCGTAGGCTTGGTAGGTAAACCATTCACCGCTGCGACCCATGCCGTTAGGGATGTCGTCGATGATCAGCATGACATTGTGTTTGTCACAGATTTCTCGAATGCGTTTCCAGTAGGCTTTGCTTGGCACTTGTACATCCGTGTTGCGAACCGCTTCTGCGATAAACGCGCCCACGCCACCTTCTTTCTCAATCACGTACTCAAGGTAGTCGGCGTAATGTACGTCGCTGCCGTCCGCTACTGGAAAAGCGCCTCGGTAAGACACCGCTGGTGGGATGCGTTCAACGCCTGCCATTAATGGTCCCATGCCTTGGCGGAAACACGCTTCGCCGCCCACAGAGATGGCATCCAACGATGCGCCGTGGAAAGAATCCCACAGAGACACCACCTTGTAGTTGCCCGTGATGTGGCGTGCTAGTTTAAGAGCCATACCAACCGCAGATGTGCCACCCGGAGCAAACAGCACGCGGTTCAATTCACCGCCACAGATTTGGGTGAGCTTTTCGGCACATTCAATCGCGGTCTCGTTGGTAAAACGACGTGGTGAAAACGGCAGTTGAGCAATTTGCTCTTGCACGCGTTTAATCACATGCGGATGACCGTAGCCCAGCTGATGGACGTTATTGCCATGGAAGTCCATGTACTTTTTGCCGGTAGCATCTTGGATGTAGATGCCTTCTGCTGCTTCCAAGGTATCTAAGCAAGGTGTCGACATGGCTTGATGAAGAAATACCTCTGAATCACGCTTTAACAAGGCTTGCGTGCGTTCGTCATCCATCGATGCATTCCAAGCTTGGCGCGCTGGTGTCGTGTTGACATCGCCTTCGCTACGGAAATGGGTCGGTTTGATATTCTGAGTCATAACGCTCTCTCAATCAGAAGGTTGCTTTACGCAACTTGCCAGTACATTGCTTTTTCAATCGCACCGATTAAGCGCTCGATATCTGCTGGGTAAACTTCGCCAATGTTGCCGATACGGAAGCAATCTGCGTTCGACACCTTACCCGGATAAATCACGAAGCCTTGCTCTTTCAAACGCGTGTAGAACGCTTTGAATTGATAATCACTGTGAGTTGGAGAGTAGAAAGAGGTGATGATTGGCGAATGAAGGTCATCACTCAGTAGTGGCTCAAACCCCAAAGAACGCATACCTGCAACCAGTGTTTTCTGGTTAGTTTGGTAACGGTTATGACGAGCTTCAATGCCGCCTTCTTGTTCCAGCTCTAACAATGCTTGATAGAAAGCGCGAACCGTGTGTGTAGGAGACGTAAAACGCCATTTACCGTGGTTCACTTCCATGCAGTGCCACTGGTCGTAAAGATCAAGGCTCAAAGAGCGAGCCTGACCTTGGCACTTTTCGAGCTCAGTTTGTTTCGCAATCACAAAGCCAAAACCCGGTACGCCTTGGATACATTTGTTCGCTGAGCTGATCATAAAATCGATGCCTAGCTCAGCGATATCGATAGGAATACCACCAAAGCTCGACATGGCATCGAGAATCACCACTTTACCGTGCGCTTTTGCAGCAGAGGCAAATGCCTCAATTGGATTCAGCATACCAGTAGTTGTTTCACAATGGACAATCGCGACGTGGGTGATAGTAGGATCCGATGCCAATGCAGTTTCCACCTCGTTCAAGTGTGGCTGTGATGTTTCGCCTGGGGAAACTACATGGCATGGAATATTTAGGTAATCAGCGATCTGAGCGATACGTGCACCGTAAGCGCCGTTGTCGACAACCAACAATTTTCCATTTTTGCCAATGGCGCTGCCAATCGTTGCTTCTACTGATGCGGTGCCGCTACCTTGCATTAGTACGCTGGTGTAGCCGTCTTGCTCCGTCGCCAGTTTTACAAGCTTAGTGCGGATCACTTCTACAATGTCTTTGTTGTATTCATCATCCCAAGTACACCAGTCTTTTAGCATGGCTTCACGTACTGTTTCAGAAGTAGATAGAGGACCTGGAGTCAGTAGTAGGTATTCGTTTTTCATCTCGATTTCCATCAGAATAATTTTATTGGTCTACACCAGAAATTAAGTTCACTCTAACAAGGATGAAAAAGGGTCGTAAATAGCCATTCAGTGAATTTCATAAAACTTTCATATCCAAAATTTCACCGATTAGTTGGTCGCCTATTTATCGATAATTTTCTCAAAACTGCCATTTAATGGTCATGATTTCGTCACAAAGGCTCAGTAGGGTGTATGCCGTCAACTGGTACAGACCAAATGAAAACTTAGCCAAATTAACTGGAGAAAATGATGAAAAACCGTTTGATGAAAGGATCGCTGGCTGCACTTGTCTCTCTGCTAGCTACGAATGCAATGGCAGCACAGGAAGTCACGGTTTACACCGCTTTCGAAACTGACATTCTTGCTAAATACAAGTCTGCGTTTGAGAAAGATAACCCAGATATCAAGATTAAGTGGGTTCGCGATTCAACCGGCATCATGACGGCGAAATTGCTGGCAGAAAAGAACAACCCTCAAGCGGAAGTGGTTTGGGGTCTTGCTGGCTCGTCAATGGCACTGCTTAAAGATGAAGGTCTTCTTAAGCCTTACACACCAAAAGGTTTGGAGGAGCTGCACGCGAACCTAAACGACCCTCAATCAAACCAAGCTTGGTTCGGTAACGATGCGTTCTTCAACGCAGTTTGTTTTAACGAAGCGGTAGCGAAACAACTTAACCTGCCTAAACCAACGTCTTGGGAAGACCTAACGAAGCCGGTTTACAAAGGTCACATTGCAATGCCGAACCCAGCGTCTTCAGGCACTGGCTACATGCAGGTTTCTGCTTGGCTACAAAACATGGGTGAAGATCAGGCATGGAACTACATGCGTGACTTAGACAAGAACATTGCACACTACACGCACTCGGGTTCTAAGCCATGTGTTCAAGCGGGTATGGGTGAAGTGGCTATCGGTATCTCGATGGCGAGCCGCGGCGCGAAGCTGAAAACACAAGGTGCACCACTAGCGGTTATCACACCAAAAGGTATCGGCTGGGAATCAGAAGCTGTTGGTCTAGTAAAAGAGTCGGATGCAGCGAAACGTGTTGTCGACTGGTCAATCTCTAAAGCGGCAAACGAGCTTTACGTAGAAATGTACCCAGTGGTTGCACATAAAGAAGTGAAAGCGACAGTATCTAACTTCCCGAATGTTCAAGAGAACATGGCGAAGATGGACTTCGCGCAAATGGGCAGTAAGCGTGCAGAGATTCTAGCGGCTTGGTCTGAAAAGTTTGACGCGAAATCAGAGCCAAAGTCTTAATTGAATTTGCTTTGAGTTGAATACTGAAATCCACCTCGGTTGAGGTGGATTTTTTGTTTTCTCTGTTATTTCAAAGTTTGCTGAAAGTAGATTCCTAGTCTCACCTAGGTTCGCTGGAATGACGAACTTAAGAAAGTCGGGAATCTCTAATTACCACTTAAACAAACCTTATCTCCCTTCATCTATTTGTCATCTTCTGGCTATAAATTTGTCATTGGAACGTAACACTCCAAAATTAAAGTTGGTATATACCATTTGGAGCGTGTGCTATGTCAACTAACCAACATTACCTAAATATTGAAAATGTAGTGAAGCAATTCGGACAGTTCACTGCATTAAAGAAAATCTCGCTAGCGATTGAAAAGGGCGAGTTCGTTTGTTTTCTTGGCCCTTCTGGCTGCGGTAAAACCACTCTATTACGTGCCATTGCAGGTTTAGACTTGCCAACGTCTGGTGCGATTTTTCAAAACGGTCAAGAGACCACATTCCTACCACCAGAGAAGCGCGATTTCGGCATCGTATTCCAATCTTACGCGCTGTTTCCGAACCTAACTGTGCAAGAGAACATTGCGGTGGGTTTGAAGAACCAAGGCATGTCGACCAAAGAAGCGTTAGAGAAGGTGGACTACTGGCTAGAAACCATTGGTCTTCCAACCTCTGGCGAGAAATTTCCTAACCAACTTTCTGGTGGTCAGCAGCAGCGTGTTGCTTTGGCTCGTGCATTGGCGTTGTCACCGGGTTTACTGTTACTTGATGAGCCGCTGTCAGCGCTAGATGCAAAAGTACGTGTTCACTTACGTGACGAGATTTGTAAGCTGCAACGTAAGCTGGGCATCACCACCATCATGGTTACGCACGATCAGGACGAAGCATTGTCGATGGCGGATCGCATTGTGGTGATGAACCATGGCGTGATTGAGCAAGTCGGCACACCTCAAGAGATCTACCAACAACCAGCTACGCGCTTTGTCGCTGAGTTTGTCGGCAGCATGAACTTTATAGAAACTTCAGTCGCAACAGACTCCCAAGTGCGCATTGCTGAAACCTTGATGCCAGCGCCAAGCTTGACTAATCGTAAGATCCAACGTGGTGACCGCTTCGACCTTGCGGTGCGTCCTGAAAGCATCAAGTTCGTTGAAAACTACAACAACTCTTTACCTGTGCGAGTTACGGCAACCGAGTTTCTGGGGGCGTTTTTCCGCATTGATTGCGTATTGCAAAACGACAGCTCAACGAAAACCATCGTAGTGGATGTGCCTGTGGAAACGGTTCAAAAACTCAATATCAAGGCGGGCGATGTACGTTACATCCAGTTTGCTGAAGAAGGGCTGCATGGTTACGCCGTGCCCTCGGTTGATAAAGCGCTAGCAGCGTAGGTGTAAACATGGATACGAAGACAATGACGATGAATAGCCTGACCACACAAGACAAAGCAAAATCCTTACTCGGACGTGTCAGCCGCGATAACCTTGTGTTGTTTGGTTTGCTCGCTGGTTTGTCGACCATGATGGTGCTGTTCATCTTAATGCCGCTTTGGGCAATGTTGACCAAGAGTGTGCAAAATGCCAATGGCGAATTTGTCGGATTGGCAAACTTTGCGACGTACTTTTCTTCTTCAAGCTTGTGGGTGTCGGTGGGAAACACCTTCACTTTGGGCGTGATTGTGACCTCGGTAGTGGGTGTGCTTGCGTTTGGTTATGCCTACGCGCTGACTCGCTCATGCATGCCGTTTAAAGGTTTGTTTCAAATCCTAGGTACTGCGCCAATTCTTGCGCCTTCGTTGTTGCCGGCGATCAGTTTGATCTTCCTTTTCGGTAATCAAGGCATTGCCAAAGAGATGCTGTTAGGAAACTCGATTTACGGCGTGATTGGTATCTCGATGGGTTTGATTTTCTGGACGTTCCCTCATGCATTGATGATCTTAACCACTTCGCTGCGCACTTCTGATGCCCGCTTGTATGAAGCAGCCCGCGCACTTAAAACTTCACCCATCAAAACCTTCTTTATGGTGACGTTACCTGCGGCGAAATACGGTTTGATCAGTACGCTTATCGTCGTCTTTACGCTGGTTATCACGGACTTTGGTGTGCCGAAAGTGATTGGTGGCAGCTATAACGTTCTGGCGACTGACATCTTCAAGCAAGTTGTGGGACAGCAAAACTTTGCCATGGGTGCGGTGACCAGCATTATGCTGCTATTTCCTGCGGTAATGGCATTCGGCGCAGACCGCTGGGTACAGAAAAAGCAAAAGAGCTTATTTGACACTCGCTCGGTGCCATATCAGCCAGAACCCAACAAAGCGCGCGACAGCATTTGTTTGGTTTACTGCAGCATCATTTCTATCGCAGTGTTGGCGGTTTTGGGTATGGCGGTGTATGGCTCGTTAGTTACGTTCTGGCCTTGGAACAAAGCGCTGACGCTAAACAACTACAACTTTGCTGAAATGAGCACCTACGGTTGGAGCCCATTCTTCAACTCGCTAACACTTGCAGGTTGGACGGCGGTTATTGGTACAGCCATTATCTTTGTCGGTGCTTACTGCATTGAGAAAGGGCGTGCGTTTGGTCCAATTCGTCAGGTGATGCAAATGCTTAGCGTGGTGCCAATGGCGGTTCCGGGTATGGTGCTTGGCTTGGGTTACATCTTTTACTTCAATGACGCGAACAATCCTCTGAATGTGCTTTATGGCACCATGGCGTTCTTGGTGATTAACACGGTAGTGCATTACTACACAGTGGGTCACATGACCGCCCTGACAGCGCTAAAGCAGTTGCCATCGGAGATTGAAGCCACAGCGGCATCGGTGAAGCTTCCTCAATACAAGTTGTTCTTTAAAGTGACATTACCTGTATGTTTACCTGCGATTTTGGACATTGCGACTTACTTGTTTGTTAATGCATTGACCACCACTTCTGCGGTAGTATTCCTTTACTCAACTGATACGATTCCGGCTTCGGTCTCGATTCTGAATATGGACGATGCAGGTCAAACTGGCGCTGCAGCAGCGATGGCTGTGATGATCATGATGGCTGCCGCGATTGCGAAGATTGTTCAGATGACTTTGGGTAAATTGTTAGAAAATCGCACACAAGCTTGGCGCAAAAGATAAGGACACTTCGTGCAATACGTAAAAATTAAAGATTCGATTGTTGAACAGATTGAAGCGGGCATGCTATCGCCGCGTCAAAAACTGCCAGCAGAGCGTAAGTTGGCGGAGTCGTTCGATACTACACGCGTCACTCTGCGTGAAGCTTTATCACTGCTAGAAGCGGAAGGTCGAATCTATCGCGAAGATCGCCGAGGTTGGTTTATCTCACCTGAGCCATTGCGTTACGACCCAACGCAAACGCTGAACTTCCCGAACATGGCGAAAGCGCAAAATCGTGTGCCAAAAACGGAGTTGGTTGCAGCAAAAGGAACGTTGGCAAACAAACAAGCCGCGCGTTTGCTAGACTTGCAGCCTTTCTCGGATGTGTATCGAGTCGACCGTGTGCGATACCTTGAAGACAGACCTGTGGTATTCGTAACAAACTACATTCGTCCAGAGCTGTTTCCGAATCTGTTGGACTACGATTTATCAAATTCACTGACGGACATTTACCGCGAGCATTATGGCGTGACGTATCAAAAGATTCGCTACCGCATTTCAACGAGCACTTTGTTGGGTGAAATGGCTCAGGCACTGCGCGCGACAGCTGGCACTCCCGCGATGGTGGTGGAGCGCATCAACTATAACCAGCACGGTGAGTTGATTGATTGCGATATCGAGTATTGGCGACACGATGCCATCAGCATTGAATCTCTGGCGGAACTCAATCGTTAAGTGGATTTTCTCATTATCTAAGGCTCCATCTCGGAGCCTTTACTTTATTCAGACAGGAACATTGAAATGGATTTGTTGGCGATTGGTCTCGTCGTTTTTTCTGCTGTTCTCCATGCGGGCTGGAATATCCTTGGTAAAAGCAACTCAGGCTCTGGACTCGCGTTTACTATGGCGGCCAGCTTCTCTGCCTGTGCCATTCTTACCCCTTATTTGATTTGGTATTTGGCGACCATTGGCTGGACATCATTACCGAGTGAATTTTGGGGATTGCTGTTCATTAGCGGCATTTCACAAATGGTTTATTTGGTCGGTTTGATTGTCGCTTATAAGCACGCTGATGTGGGGGTGGTTTATCCAATTGCTCGCGCACTGCCTGTGATGATGGTCGGCGCAATCAGTGTGGCATTAGGGCATGAATTATCCAGTCAGCAGTGGCTTGGATTCTTGCTGATAACCCTTGGTTGTATGCTGGTACCACTGACGAACTTTCGTCAGATGACGCTGAGCTCTTATTTGAATGTCGGTGTGTTCTGGGCATTAATTGCCGCAATAGGTACAACGGGTTACTCCGTGGTTGATAAAGAAGCGCTGAGTTTACTCACAGGACAAGCATCTGAGATCTTGAATGATCAGTACAGTGCAATCTTCTATTTGGGCGTGCAGTTTTGGGCAATTGGTATTCCTGCCCTTGTGTGGTGCTTGGTTACAGGCAAGCCAGATGAGATTAAGACTGCGTGGCAGATCCGCAAAACAGCCAGCATGGCGGGGGTAATGATGGCATCCACCTACGGTTTGGTTCTGTTTGCGATGACCATGACAGACAACGTGAGCTTGGTCGTAGCACTAAGGCAAATCAGCATTGTGTTTGGATTGTTTATGGGGATTTGGTTTCTGTCTGAGAAATGGTATCTCACCCGAGGGCTTGGCGTTACTTCTATCGTGGCGGGGATCATTCTCGCGCTTGCGTATTGACCTATATTCACGAAAAAAGGCAGCGAATGAGCCTCTCGCTGCCTTTTGTATTAACGTGTAAGCCTTGTTTAAAAACGCAGTTGCGCACCAAACATCACGCCGCTAGAGTCAAAATCGCTGTTTTTTGAGTACACATATTCTGCATTCAAACCAAAGTGTTTATAGCTCCAGCCGATACCGCCAACCGCTTCACCTCCGACACTTGAGTGTTCGATGTTCTTGCTCTGACCGTTCACTTTATAAGTGTATTCGAGAGTGTAGAGAGTGACACCTGCCTTGCCGTACAGTTCGAAACCTGAACCCAGAGGATAGCTAGCATAGCCACTCAAGCGAGGTCCGGAGAAGCTCGTATCGGTGACTTCTGAAATCGGACTCACGAGTATCGAGCCGATACCGTCAAACGCGCCTTTATAACCTGCTTCGATACCAAAGTTATGTGTTGGCATGTAGCGGTAATATATTTCACCTAAGAACATGTCGCCTGATTCTTTGCTTGTCGGAGCATCGTAGTTCACATCGCCATAGCCAATGTTTGTACCTATGATGTGCACACTGGTTTCTGCATTGGTTGACAAAGAAAAAGCCGACAGCACTAAAGCAGTAATGAATGAATAACGCATGAACGCTTCTCCTTAGCTTTTAGCTTGCTCGCCTTTTAATATTTGTTCGAAAGTGACCTTGGTGTTGTCTAGCCATTCATAACGGCGACGATACATCGAACGCTTAGAGCGCGACATGCCTTCGATATCTCGACGGGGTGCATTTACATCAATTGAGTAAAAATGACGATTGTATTCGGTGCCGCCCAATTCTTGCCAGAGTGCATCGTAATCCGTTTTTATTCGCCCTTTGCTGTAACGTTTAGCTGCGTAAGTATGGGACTGCGTTTTCACCGCTAGAATCGTATTTACTTCCCAAATTTGTGCGAGCAAAGTGAGCAAGCTCACCATCAAGCTTTTTGGTCTCTGTCCGTAAAGCTTACGAGTTAGCTTTTTAATTTTCGCGTTGTTTTCTTCACTGCTTCGCGGTCCTTGTAAGCCGCCAATCATAATGCTGCGTCCAGATTCGATGTGACCTAGCGTAAAAGAGAGCGTGTAGAAGTTGCCATCTTCAGCGCTGTGCAGCACTAGGCTCATGTCGCCTTCTTTTTGATAACGTGCTTCGTATACTAATCTCACCGAGTACAGTATTTCGTCAATTTCAAAAGAGGCTAATGTTAGGCCTTTCGAGTCTGTGTAGATTTCTTCGATTGTTTGTTTAGAAAACAGTTCTGAAATAGTTTTATAGTGATCAACTACCAAGTTAGAACGATCGAACGCTGAGTTGTTTTTGATGATATACGGACGAAACGGTTTCTCTAAAAACCGATGCGTACGTGTACAAAGCAACTCTAACAATGACGATTCAATATTGTCTGAAAGGTGCTTAAATGCACGTTTGTAATAAAGCGCACGTAAGATGAACTTAGCTCTGTAGGTCCAAATTGGCTTGTAGACATCAGCATAATCATCTGAGTAAATCGATTTGCTATGGTAAAAAATGGATTTGTTCGCGGTCATTTTCACTCCAGATTAACTTGTGCTCAATAGCGACAATTAAGAACCGACGGACGAGCAGCGAAGAACCCGAAAAGGAGGAATGCAAAGCACGACTGAAAAGAGGTGGTTTTTGCTGTGTCCGACGTTTGTGTAAGGTTTTGAACACTGTTCTTTTGCTGGAATTCTAAGAGAAAATTGACCTTAGGTATTGTATGGTTTGGTAAGGAAGTGTCAGGTTGAAACCCATTGTTCAAAAGAAAGAAAATGCGAATGTAGGCTGAATATGACGTTGAGTTGCTAAGTTAATGTGAAATAAGTTGAACGAAAATTGAACATTATTTGAAATTGTTTTGACGTGTTTTAGGTCTCTATACGTACCTTATAAGTATCGAGCCAATTTTGGCCCGATGTAAAGGTAAGTAAGGAGAGGTTTATGAAACGCTTAACAACTTTAGCAAGTACGATTGCTCTGATTGCTGCACCTTCTATGGCTCTTGCTGGTGGTTATCAGTGGACAAACGATACCGAAACTATCCATGGCGACGTAATGGATAGCAAACAAGCGGCTTATGAAATGGGCCGAGACATGATCCAAAGCTACCAAAATAAATCATCTGGACAACTCCGTGATGAGTTTACGAGCCTTACAACGTATGTTGATCGCCAATCGTTTTCTATCACTGACTCAAAAGTCATGGTAAATGAGTTCTTGCAAAGTGACGGGCAAGTTGTTTACCAGCCTATTCTCAATGTTCAATACGAGTACCGCATGCGTGATACCGGTAAATATTAACCAGTAAGACGGACTCGAATTGTTTACCACTAATATTTTTGCTGTTTGTTTTGGGGAGCCACGAGCTCCCCATTTTGTTTTTGTTGGAAGCGAAAATTCGCACACTCTCAGTGCAACATTTTCTATCGCTCAGCGTTAGATTTTCTTGCTCGTTGATTGTCATCATCGTTTGTAAAGTGTTTGCGGAAATGGATGTAACGCACTAACGAGGATACCCGATGACACATCATTCATATTGGTTCAAGCAGGCAATTGAAGCTGAGCAACCAGAAACGCCACAACCGTTACAGCAGAACATTAATACTGACGTTGCGATTGTTGGTGGCGGATACACCGGACTTTGGACCGCGATTATGATTAAGCAGCAATCTCCGGAAAAAAAGGTAGTCGTGATTGAAAAAGGCCTTTGTGGCAGTGGTGCATCGGGCGCAAACGGCGGTTGTATGCTGACTTGGTCTACCAAGTTTCCGACATTGAAACGGTTATTCGGTGAAGAACATGCTGCTTGGTTAGTAAAAGAGTCGGAGCAAGCAGTGCTAGAGATTGACGACTTTTGTCAGCAGCACAACATTGATGCGCACTTATCGTTGAAAGGGGTTTATTACACTGCAACCAATCAGGCTCAAACTGGGGGAATGCAGCCAGTTGTGGACGAGTTAAAGCGATTAGAAGTGAACAGTTGGCGTCGTTGCTCGGTGGAGGAACTGCGTGCCAATGCGGGTTCACCTCGACATATAGAAGGCTTTCACTCTCCAGTTGCAGCCAGCGCTCAACCTGCATTATTAGTGAGGGGGTTACGCCGTGTTGCTATTGATCTGGGTGTAGAAGTTTATGAGAACACGCCGATGACGCGTCTAGATTATGGAAAACCTGCCACTGTCTGTACACCTAAAGGAAATGTTCAAGCGCAGCAGGTGGTATTGGCATTAAATGCATGGATGGTGGAGCAGTTTAAACAGTTCAAAAACAGTATCGTGGTGGTCTCTTCCGACATGGTGATCACCAAGCCGCTTGGTGACGCACTACCTCTATCTGGTTGGCAGGCAGGTTCTAGCGTGTTGGATTCACGTATCTTCGTCCACTATTACCGAGATACGCCAGATGGCCGTTTGATGTTGGGGAAAGGCGGCAATCAGTTTTCTTTCAATAACCAAGTCGACGCAATGTTTAACAAGCCAACACGCTACCAAGGTCTACTGCGCAAGTCGTTCGATAAGTTGTTTCCTCATTTGAGAGGAGAGGAGTTTGCTTATTCATGGACGGGGGGCTCTGATCGTTCTGCTACTGGTTTCCCTTTTTTCGGCGAGCTAGATAAACAGAGCAATATCTTTTACGGATTTGGTTATTCAGGCAATGGTGTAGCGCAGACTCGAATGGGCGGAAAGATCTTATCTTCATTGATATTGGGAATCGATAACGAGTGGACGAACAGTGGTTTAGCCAAAGGACCGTTGGGGTATTTCCCACCAGAACCGCTTCGCTGGACCGGGGCTATGATAGTGCGCAACGCGGTACGTCGAAAAGAGGAAGCAGAAGATAACGAGAAAACGCCGTTTATCTGGGATAAGTGGCTAGCAAAACTCGCGGGACCAGCAGGCAAAGCGGATAAGCTTGACTAAACTGAAGACTTTAGCCACAAACGAGACAGTTTGCAGTGAAAGTCATTGGGGCGCGATGAAGCCTTGTGTTAGCCTCTGTCTTTCAAGCTCAGATTTAAAAGGTGAGTCATAAAATGAAAGTATTCAGCAACTTCGATAGCGGCAGCATTCACGTAGTGAAAGCGGACGACAAAAACGACATCCAACTCAAAATTCCTAACGACAATATGTCGGAATTCTACCAGTGGTTCCACTTCCGTCTTGAGACAGAAGCCGAGCAATCACACACCATCAAATTGCTTGATTTGGCTAAATCGGCTTATCCAGAAGGATGGCAAGGTTACGATGTGGTTGCGTCTTACGATCGTGAAGAATGGTTCCGAGTACCGGCAGAGTTCGATGGCGACACGCTGACTTTCACTGTAATCCCTGAGCGCAGCTCAATTTACTTCGCGTACTTTGCGCCATACACGTACGATCGTCATTTAGACTTGTTACACATGGCACAAAGCGCGCACCACTGCCAACTTGAAACACTAGGCCACACATTAGACGGCAACGACATGAGCTTGCTTACTTTCGGTGAGCCAGAAGAAGGTAAAAAGAAAATCTGGATGATTGCACGTCAGCACCCAGGTGAGACGATGGCAGAATGGTTCATGGAAGGTATGATCCAACGTCTGTTAGATGAAAACGACACGGTTGCGCGTGCATTGCTTGAAAAAGCGGTGCTTTACGTCGTACCAAACATGAACCCAGACGGTGGTATTCGCGGTCACTTGCGTACCAACGCAGTAGGTGTAAACCTAAATCGTGAATGGCAAACGCCATCAATGGAAAAGAGCCCAGAAGTCTACCTTGTGCGTCAGCGCATGCTGGAAACGGGTGTTGACATGTTTTTAGATATTCATGGCGATGAAGCGATTCCGTATAACTTCGTCGCTGGCTCAGAAGGTATTCCTTCTTACGATGAAAATCTTGCCGCTTTAGAGACATCATTTAAGCAAGCGTTACTGACTATTACGCCAGAGTTCCAAGATGAGATTGGTTACGATAAAGATGAGCCTGGTAAAGCGAATTTGACGGTCGGTTCAAATTGGGTTGCAGAGCAGTTCAAATGCTTGTCTTACACAATCGAAATGCCATTTAAAGATAACAACAATCACCCAGATCCACTTTATGGTTGGTCTCCTGAGCGTAGTGTCTTGTTTGGGCAAGATGTATTAGCTGCAACGTTAACCGTAGCGGATAAAATTTAGCTCGACGAGTTAACGCTTTTTCATTATTTCGAAAACAGCTCATTTAAATGAGCTGTTTTTTTGTGCTCTCCAGCTCCACGCTCCCCTGTAAAAATTTGTTGCCATTCACAAGCTTAAATGATGATTCTTAAATTTGAGAAAGTGGCTTTTTATGGTGATTTGTGTCACAGAAAGTTGGCTTCTTTGTGATATTCTCCGCAACGAATTGACTATGGCTAAACCAACGCAACGAACTTTATTTTTCGGTTGGGTATGCGGATGAAGCTCATGAATAGATGGTCTTGAGGTTACCTTTTTCCGTTTTACGTCATTGGCGTTTGAATATCATTTTTGATTCTTTCCTACGCTATTTAGCTATTTCTATTCGAAGAAAAGAGAAAGTTACGGCTTCATATTTTACGGCAGTATGCTGCCGCGATGTGTTGCTTTGTGTACAAGAAAAAGGAAAAGAATAATGAAAAAAATCGCTATAGCAGTGGCTACTGTACTTGCTGGTGGTGTGATCTCAAACGTTGCACTTGCTGACACTTACATGGGCGGTAAAATAGGTTACAACTCTCTAAACGATGCGTGTTACCTAAACGAACCTTGTGACGACGACAGTTTTGCAGCATCTATGCACTTAGGCTACAGCTTCAACAAGTACGTTGCAGCAGAGTATGGTGTTGATTACCTTGGTGACTTCACTGCAAACTTCAAAAAGCCAGGCCTAAACACCGTTGATGGTGATCTTTGGGCGTTGACGCTTGCTCCTAAATTTAACCTACCGCTAACGGATTCTTGGAATCTATTCGCGAAAGTTGGTGCTGCATACATGATGGCTGGTGACGAGAAAGATTTCGTACCAACTGGCTCTCTGGGTGCTGAATACCAAATCAACTACAACTGGAGCCTACGTGCTGAATACCAACGCTACCAAGATATGTCTGATGATGTAATTGAAGACATGGATTCAGATTTCTTCGGTATCGGTTTCAACTACAAGTTTGGTTCTGAGCCAGTCGTTCAAGAAAAAGCCGTTGAAGAGGTGGTAGAAGCACGTCCTGCAACACGCATTGTAGATCACGTTTACCCTGCTCAAACAACAGCGACAGTACAATTCGACTTAGAAAGTGCAGAAGTGAAAGACACGTCGAACCTTTCTGGTACCGTTGATTTGATGAATACTTACCCACAAGCTCAAGTTGAGATCACGGGTTACAGCGATACGACAGGTTCTGCTGCTTACAACAAACAACTCACAGAAAAACGTGCGAAAGCCGTTGCTGACGAGTTCCAAGCAAAAGGTATTGCGGCTGAGCGTATGACAGTGAAAGGCATGGGTGAAGCTAACCCAGTGGCAAGCAACGAGACACGTCAAGGTCGTCAAATGAACCGTCGTGTTGAAGTGGTTGTTCCTGCGTTTGAATACCAAACAACTGAAAAAGCAGAATAATTCCTGCTTAAGATAAAGTTCCAAAAGCCAGCGTGTATCACGCTGGCTTTTTTGATCCCGCTTAACAAACTAAGTAGTTGTGTAGAAACATAGTTATATCGGGACGCTTTGACATATGCTCAACATACGTAAACTCAGCACCTTCATCAATTTGTCATCACCAGTTCATAGCATGACAGCTAAATGTCTGGGAGAATGATATGCAAAGTTTACCGCCGCTCAATTTGCTCCGAGCTTTTGAAGCCACGGCGCGACTACAGAGTTTTACAAAAGCCGCAGAGGAGCTAAATGTGACTCGTGCGGCCGTAAGCCAACAGGTGAAATCGCTAGAGTCACAGCTCAATGCGACGTTATTCGAGCGCAAGGGCACGCACCTTACGCTGACCTGCTCAGCACAAGAATACTGGCCTGTGGTTAATCATGTGCTTCAAACATTATCGACCACGACGCAGCATTTATTTACTCGTCCCAAGAATACGCAAGTTAACTTACATGTCGCTCACAGCTTTTGCTCTCAGTGGTTAATGCCAAGGTTGGCTGATTTTCAGCGACAATTCCCAGACATTTCCTTTAAAATCTCGACCACTGCTAATACGGTTCCAAACGCCAGTGCGATTGCGGATATCGAAATTATTAACGGAGATGGAGATTGGCAAGAGCAAGAAGCCATACGATTAACACAAGAAAACTGGATCGTTGTCGCAAGCCCGGGCTTTATGCATTTAAACCCGATAAATGACCTCTTGCAGTTAACTAAAGCGCCTAAAATCTGTACTAGCGGTTATCATGAATCTTGGCAAGAGTGGCTTATGCACCAAGGTTATCAAGGGAAGGTGAGCAAAGTCGTCGCCGAGTTTGAACACTCATTGCTTGCTATTCATGCTGCGATGAATCAACTTGGCGTGTTGCTGGTAAGAGACTTTCTTGTTGAGGATGAGCTGCAACAGGGCGTATTAGTCCAGGCTGGAAATTGGAATATGCCAAGTTCTGGTGCACATTATATGATGGTTCGAGCATCCGAAAAATCACACGTAAACACCTTTGCTCAATGGTTAATACAGAGTCTTTAATGTTCGTTCAGCGAGTGAGTAGAGCGCATGTGTGGTTTGGCTATTATTAGCAGTAGCAAGTCTTCAGTCTAGGACTGAGCGACATGCTTAATGACATCTAATAACCACTGATTTACCGGAGCTTGCTGTTGAGAGCGACGACAGCTCATCACGTAGCGAACATCAAGCTCTAGCCCAGCAGGAAGCGCGATACTCCGGCAACCCTTAGGAACATGCCCACTCATCGTTATGCCAAAATGATTCGTTTGCAGAAGCACTTTTTGAATCATCGCTGGATGCTCAATTTCCACTTTAGGTGTGGTTCTAAAACCCATATGTTTGAGCCTTTCCAACACTGGGTATCGGTAGTCGTTCCATCCCGGCGTTTTAAAAAGTATAAAAGGGTATTCTTCTAGTTCTTGGGAGTTTTGAGCGGGATGATCTTGTCGAACAAAAAATACCGCTTTTCCTCGCCCTAGTTCGGTCTGAACAATTGACTGTGGCAGATCTTCATCAAAGTAATGAATCGCAATGGCGTTTTCACCGTCAATTAATCGTTTTTTTGCTTCGCTACCCCAGCGTAAACATGAGAATGTTGCGTTTGGGGCGTGCTTTAGTAACTCCAAGTAAAACTTGTCACCAAAGTACTCCCAAAACAATGTGTTGGCATAAATAGTGATTGAACCGTCAAAATGAGCTGGTGAAAAATGCTGTGGTTTGATGGAATCAATACTGTTGATTATTTGCTCAAAATGCGCAATGTTCGCTTCCACAAAAGCTGTTGGTTCAAAGCCATTTTTGGTCTGAACGAATAGCGGATCATTGAGCTGAGTTTTCATCTTTGTCAGATTTTTGCTGATTGCTCCTGACGTTTTACCGAGTGATTCTGCGACTAACCGGACGTTACGTAACTCATACATCCGTTTTAATACCAAAATATTTTGAATATCCAGATTAACGCTCATACATTGTCTCGCTTGGCTTTTGTCGACAAATCATATCGCTGAATTTCTTAAGAAAAGACAACGCTCGGTCAATTTAAGTTGCTGCCTTATCCCTGATTTATTGAAGGTAACGATAAGTTATTCTTGGTTACACCAGTTTATTAGCATGGATTTCCATTTGGTAAATAATGGCTTTCCTCGTATGAGCGCGTTTCTGTTGTTACAGTTTTTCCACCGAAAGAAAGTTAGAACGATAATAGAGGTGATGTATGAAAAAACTAATCGCACTTGTTTTGATGATTTGCTCAACAAACGTAGCATTTGCTGGCGATGGGTCATACACGGGCACGATTGATATGACGATGGCAACGAAAAATCAGGTTGACGTAGAGCGTGCAGATTCTCAATTGACGCTGAAGGGTCGCAATGAAATGGCCTATGGCGGTGTAACAATCCATTCGGATGCTGCAACTCAAAAAATTGAACTTCGTGGTCGACGTGATTAATCGAATAGTTTTTTGTTAAGAAAATGCCGCGAAGAACGCGGCACTTCTATATGTAATATCATCAGGTCACAATTACCGGATAAGCGTATGGTGAGAAGCTAAGCACAATGACCACTTGCCATTATTCGCATGGCGGTGCCATATGAATGACAGCTAAGCCCCCCAAAGAGGTTTCACGGTATTTTTTATTCATATCTTTACCAGTCTGATACATGGTTTCGATAACTTTATCTAACGAAATTAAGCATTTACTTGTGCGCTTTAATGCCATACGCGATGCATTAATCGCTTTCATTGCTCCCATGGCATTTCTTTCAATACAAGGTACTTGAACCAAGCCGCCAATCGGGTCACAAGTCATACCCAATGAATGCTCCATCGCAATTTCCGCAGCAATACAAATCTGCTCGTTACTGCCCCCTCTTAGCGCTGTTAAGCCAGCGGCAGCCATGGATGAAGAAACCCCAACTTCTCCCTGACACCCCACTTCTGCACCAGAAATTGACGCGTTAGTTTTATATAAGATGCCGATAGCGCCGGCGACTGCGAGAAAGTCTTTTAGCTGTTTAACATCGAGCTCTTTGATGAAGCGATGGTAGTACATCAATACCGCCGGAATCACCCCTGCTGCGCCATTCGTTGGAGAAGTAACGACTTGCCCTCCTGCTGCATTTTCTTCACTAACCGCAAAGGCGAAGAGATTGATCCAATCCATGATCTCCATCGGATCGTTTTCAACTGCAGCGTTGGCTTCGAGCTTTTTCAAAAGGTTTGGTGCTCGACGAGTGACATTTAGACCACCTTCCAAAATCCCTTCCGTATCGAAGCCACGTTGCATGCAGAGCGACATCACTTTCCAAATTTGCTCTGCTCTTTGGTTAATTTCTTCGTCTGAGCGAAAGGCGAGTTCGTTTTGGAGGATCATGCCTCCCAAGCTGAAACCGTTCGTCTCGGCTTTTTCCAGCATCTCATCTGCGGATGTAAACGGAAATGGTACTGCGACCTCATCTTGTTGCGTGCCGTTCTCTAGTTCGTCGGCGGTGGCGATGAATCCGCCCCCAATGGAGTAATAAATTTCAAACGCTACTTGATCTCCAGCTGCGTCTAATGCCGTAATCGTCATGCCATTTTCATGCAGGGGAAGGTTGTCGCTATGAAAGACGATGTCATGGTCGTAGCTAAACTCAATCTGGTGTGTACCGGCGAGCATGAGCGTATTATTGTCTATGGTATTTTGTAGCGCACTTTTGGCACTGCTCATTTTGATGGTATCAGGTTTATTTCCCATCAAACCAAGGACCGTTGCTCGGTCTGTATGGTGCCCTCTACCTGTCAGTGACAATGAGCCATAAAGGTCCACTTGCACCCGATGCACTTTCGCCATAGAGTCGCTAACTAGCTGAGTGAAATGGAATCCGGCAAGCATAGGACCATTAGTGTGGGAGCTGGATGGCCCGACACCAATTTTAAATATATCGAAAATCGACAGCATAATTGACTTCCTTTAGCAGTGAACCTTTATAAAGGTCTCTAGAACAGTGTTGTTAACTAGATGTTAAAGCTTGTGGGTCGGGAGTGAAAGAAGATTTTTGTAACACTGCCAACTAAGCGCGAGATTTTAAAATGAAGTTAGACAACATCGTCATCGTTTTAGGTAAACGTCTCGTCAATAACAGGTTGACCTCTGAGGGCATAACAAGAGTCGAAGCTTTGTCTTGTAGGACTGCATCACTACCGACAGAGCGAACGGCGATTATTTTTTGTGGCGGAGTAACGCAAGGACAAAGTGTTTCTGAAGCAGAGGCGATGTACGCGTATTTTAGAACCCTAAACGCAGACTCTGTGAATCCGTTCCCTGAACGTCATATACTCTTAGAAACGGAGTCGTTGAACACGTTTCAAAACATGCGTTATGTTTCCCAAGTTTTGTGCAAAAGTGGGTTGTTCGAGTTATGGTCGGGGCATCCGGTTGAGGTTATCTTGCTGTCTAATGACTACCACCTCGAACGAATCATTGATATCCAGAATTTGATGGATGAGCAAGGCTTATTACGAGTACTTAAATCCGATTGCGAATCCATGGGGGTGACCCTCAATATTCCACTGGATATCAGCAAACATATTAGCGTGCCATACCCACATAAAGGGCTTATGGCGGAGACATTCTTGCTACTCGATGAACTCACAACCTACCGAGTTTATTTAGAAGGGATCAAGCATGGCGCATTTTTCCGAGATTTATCAATTGTCCGAAAAAAGCCACTTATGATCGCAAGAGATACTATTCACAAATTGCTCTCTTTCCCGCTTGATAAAGAGGCTTTGCAACATATTGAAGAAATGAAAAAGGCCGTCGAAATGACGGCCTTGGATGAATCTGTAGGTGCTGCGGAAAAGGCATTAAGTATCTTCCATCCGATACTGACGGCATTGAACCGTCGCTTTGACCCAGAGTCTATTCATTAAGCTCGCGTTTTGTGCGGACGGCGCTTAATGCGATCAAACAGTAGCAAAGCAGTTCTATACCTTCTTCTGAGATATTTTTAACATCACGGATGTAATTTTCGTCCATCACTTGTTGCCAAAAACTACCCATACCATACAAACGAGAGAAGACTAATAATAGCATTACAGCACCAACTAATAGCTTCATATGTGGCACCGTTAAAATGGTCGCCATTTCGTTCATGGTACCTTTACCACCTTGGTAAGCTTTGGCGCAAGCCAGTGCGGTGACAGCAAGTGCTGGGAAAACCCAAGAGCCATGATGAATCATGTCTGTCCAATAGTCCGTTTCGCGAATAATCAGTACTGCAAAAAATCCTGCAATCAAAATAGCCGCATGCTTTAGCTGAGGCTGTTGTTTCGATAAGCTGAAAAACGACCATGATGCAATAGCAAGCATCACAAGCTGGAGCGTTTCTGTAACGGAAAGCTCGCCAAGGCTTGATCCCAACACGACATAATCAAGACGAAGACTAAGGTTAACGAGAATACTTATAGCGACAATCATCAAGGCGTTTAAACTCGATTTATAAATAATGCGCTTTGATTTTTCAGTAACAACGTTGCTTGGGGCTGACTCGGCTTCTTTTACTATTTGTGTTTTCATCTTGCTCACCTGTCCCAGAAAATGTGGAAGAAATGTGAATTAGTGTGATCTGTGTTTGGAATTTTATTGTCCAAGTGGAAAGTTATGTCAGGGGAATGTCAAGAATAGAACACTGTTCGATATAGGGTCGATGTGCGGTAAAGTCAGAGATATGTAAAAACAACGTAAGAACACTTTGATAAATCAAATAAAAAAGGAGCCCAAAGGCTCCTAAGTGATAGAGGGAAGGTGACGTATCGATAAAAATAATTAGTAGTTGTCACCCTCATTTTCTTTGTGATTCTCGCGATAGTATTCCCATTGCTCGACGCGTTCATTGTCCGACAGCACACAGTAAGTGACACGTTCGCCGTTTTCCGACACGGTATCCAGCTCACCACCTTGCTGAACACAGTATACGGCTGCGGGATTTGCAACGGAGGTATACTCAGTTGATCGGGTCGCTCCCTCGTAAGTTGAACAACCAGCCAGTACCAATGTTGCAGCCATAGCCATCATTAAATTTGTCTTTTTCATTCTTTATCTCCGCATGGGGTGGGCGAGTATTGTATTGATTATAGGCAACTTTAAGAGATTATTGTCTTATCGATGTTAAAAGTAAGAGGGACGTATAAGAATTTAGATATTCTCATTTATTGCTGATTAGCACGTCACACTTCTGTTCTTGGCGTATTGTTGTGAAGGTCATATCAATCACTTCCTGACAAGCGCTCGAACGTACTTGGCCTACAACAATGATTTAAAGTGTGAAATTCGGTAATATGCGCACAAAACATTGACCGTGGTATTTTCGATGAGACATTTAAAATCGACCGTTCATCCAGACATAGAGCATTTGGATGACAAAATTGTTTTTCAGCGCAATGCAGCGCGAGCCATTGTACTTGATGGTGAAGATGTGCTGTTGCTCTATACAGAACGTTACCATGACTACACGCTACCAGGCGGTGGTATTGATGATGGTGAAGATGTCATTGCTGGATTAGTCCGTGAATTAGAGGAAGAAACGGGCGCCCAAAATATACATGGTATTAAGCCTTTCGGAATCTTTGAGGAGTTTCGTCCGTGGTACAAGGATGACGCTGACGTGATGCACATGGTGTCGTATTGTTATACATGTAAAATCGAACGTGAGCTAGGCGAAACGGCGTATGAAGATTACGAAGTTAAAAATGGAATGCGCCCGGTATGGATGAACATTCACGAAGCAATTGCACACAATGAAAAAACGATGGCAGAAAGCCCGAAAAAAGGCATGAGCATTGAGCGCGAAACGTTTTTGCTTCAGTTGATTTCTAAAGAATTACTATAAACAGCTAGCTTGCATCATTACGACTTAGCTTCTGTTGGCGCTATTGTTGGTAAAGATTTTAGCGCAATAAAAAAGTCCGGACTCCCCCCCGGAACCCGGACTTATTCCAGACGCGCAAGCGAAGCGTCATCTTGATATGTTAGATTTGTTTCGAACTATGAAAACAATAGCTGTTTTACATTTAGTGTGTAAATAATTATTAGGTCTGACCATTGGTTTTCATGTTTTTTGCAAACGCAATGTGACGCATATCTACCCAATTGCCAAGCGCAATTGGGGCGCTTTTTAGTAAACCACTACTCTTTCTTATCTTTGAGATACCTTACCTCAACTTTTTTGCACACGTTTGCATAGAGATCACGAGTTTTCAAATTCGCCGAACAGGATCTTGTAATTTTACGTTTCTCTGACATTGAGCTCTGTCGTAGCTTTTATCACAAATTAACTAGCGGAGGCAGTCGGCTAAAGTCGACCAGCGGTTGTGAAATCATAGGAGTGTCTGGAGCAAACAAGAGTAAAGGTTGAAATGATGAGGATTGTAACTGACCGATATCTATCAACTTTTCCAATGCATAGAAGCGGCTGACGTATTGACGAGTCTCGTTAGGCAGCGTGAGTTGTTGGAAATCTCGACTTCCTGCTCGCTGAATAGCACGTGCAACACGTCCTTCTCCGGCATTGTATGCAGCTAAAGTGAGAGCCATATTTTGATCGAATTTGTTGTATAAAAACGCCAGGTACTTGAGCGCGGCCGTTGTGCTGGCTTCTGTGTCAAAGCGATCGTCTTGTTTTGTATTTATCGTTAATCCGAATCGTTTCGCTGTGGTTGGTATCAATTGCCAAAGTCCGGCGGCGTTAGCGTGAGAAACGGCTTTGGGGTTGTAAGAAGATTCTAACATTGGCACTAAGGCTAGGCTATTTGGTAATGAGTGGTTTTGAAGCTGTTTGAAAATGTGGTTAATTACCGGTTTGGATGAATCGAGACGCTTGGCAATTTGTGGCTTGTATGGTGCTAATACTTGATACTGCGTTTGAATATCGACAGCATTTGGTTTTGCCTGGCATGTGATTGGAAGGTAGGACAGAAAGGCAATAAAAATAAAAAGGCCTACAGTACTCAGCCGAGATGGCGACTGAATCTGTAGGCAAGACGAACATCGTTTAGAACGATTTATCTTCATAAGTGTGTTGCACAGGTTGTTTGAGTTGACTGACCAACTCATGGAACGCCGCAGAGCTGTGGCCATTACTCTGATTGTATTGTTGGCACTGACTTACCAACGTTTCCAATAGCGCCCATTGTTTTCTAGCTTGCATACCTATTTGGGCAGGCAAAGCATTGAAAATTCGTTTTACGCTGGCGTCATTACACGCTAACCCCAGCGCTCGCATACACTGGCTTCTGTCATTGGCGGAGCGGCTGAGTTTATTGAGTATCGGCATTTGTTTCTGAACATTGTCGTTCAGTGCCTCTCCATCAAACTTTAAGTACAATACCTTTTGCTGCTGAAGCAAAGGAAGCAGTTGTTGATAAAGCTTAATATCCTCAGATATAGAGCGAACAAATTGTTGAATTCGCTGCGATACTGCGCTTGCCATGATGTCTTCCTAGCGTTTTATTACTCGTGACCTGTATGGAACTGCATGATTGCCTTGGATAGCACTTTTGTATCTAGGCTAAGTTCACCACGCGCTAATGCGTTGCGTACTTGTTCTACTTTTTCCATATCAACATCAGGTAGTGATGCCATTTCAGCTTGAGCGCGATCTATCGCTACGGTATTCGCTTGAAATGCAGGCTCGTGTACTTTGCTCTGTTCGACGACGTCGACAGGCTGTTTGCTTGCTTGCTGTAATTTTGTTTGTGGGACATGACCGCCCGCGACTTTGTCGATTTTCATGCTGTGGTCCTCATCATCATGTTCTAAATTAAGTAGGCGGTTAGAATGTGATAAACATTAAATATTTTTTTTTGTACTCGAAGTTCAGTGTTACTGACGAGAGCCAAAATTAAAAAATGTTACCCCGAGTCAAAAAATCAAAATTGAGTATGAACCTGGTTTAATCCAGTTACGACTGCTCTTATGACCTTGCCCGAACTTGGGTTTTCCACGTCAATTTGTTGTCCTTTCGCTCCATCTTCTAAGGCGACTCCTTTTGTGCTGGCACTAAATCCATTTTTGCTCGCAATGACTATGACTTCATTGCCTTTCTCGATTAGAGGTGGGGCCGACAAATTGGATGGATTAACCACTTGTCCAGCCCTCAAACGACGAGAGGTTTCTAAGCCTACTGCTTGCTCGGGGCGAGTATAAAAATCGTCTTGGCGAGAGATGGTTCGGGTTTCAAGCTTTATGTGTTTAGCCGTTACGACTTCATTTCGGCCAACCGTGGTTGTCGCGACCAAAACAGGCAGAGTCAGCGAAGACTTTATCGTAACGTTAATTCGCCATGGTGATGCGATATTGTCGCAGCTGACTGAGCGCTTGAGGTTACCGACTGGCAACGTGTTGTTGTCACGACCTGTGATAACTAAAGGCGATTCACATTCTGGCAAGTGATTGGCTGAACCGGGCACCCACATGTCGAAGTCCAGTTTGTACTTCCCCCACTGATTGGAGAGCGCTACGCGATCCACCTCTTGTTCGAAATCCGTTGCTACAACGGACCTTATCTCTTCAACGCTTAGGGTTTTGTCATTGGTGTTGGCGAATGCTTGTTCTGATGTCAAAGCGAGTAACGTCAGCATTATTGTTGAGGAAGTGGACACTTTCCTCTTGTTTTTAATGCTTTCCGAGAACCGGAAGTTTGGCTTCCATCCTTGTTTGTAAGTCATTGATATATATAGCTATTTTTTATGGCACGTATCTTGTTTGTATGTTGGCGTATTCGAGCCAACTGTAAGGAAGATGCATGGCGATCACATTTGAAAATGCTTTAGGAGTACATCCAGAGGCACTTAATTTTCGCGTTCAGCGTACCAAAGTCCTCGCCAGTAACCTAGCAAATGTTGACACCCCTGGGTATTTGGCGAAAGACCTAAGTTTCACCACCGTAATGAACCAAGTAACGGCAGGTGGTGTGAACAAACCGGTGCCAAAGTTCCAGGTTCAGGCCCAATACTCGGTGCCTTACCAGAATAGCAAAAATGGCAACACCGTAGAGCTTGGTGTTGAACAAGCAAAATTCACGCAAAACAACATGGACTTTCAAACTAGCCTGACGTTTCTCAACATGAAATTTAATGGCTTAGCGAAAGCGATTGAGGGACGTTAATTATGTCATTCACTGATATTTACTCGATCACTGGTTCCGCGATGACAGCACAAACTGTGCGTCTTAATACGGTAGCCAGTAACCTAGCAAACGCAGATGCAGTATCTGCAAATCCAGAAGATGCTTATAAAGCGCTTAAGCCAGTATTTGCGACTGTGTACCAAAAAACGCAAATGACAACGGAAAATGGAGCTTATCCCAATGCAGAAGTTCGCATTGTTGACGTTGTTAAAAATGCTGGGGATGCAGAGAAGCGTTTTGAGCCGAACAACCCACTGGCTAATGATGAAGGTTATGTGTTTTACCCAGATATTGATGTAGTTGCTGAAATGGCAGACATGATGTCCGCAACACGCAGCTTCGAAACGAATGTTGAAGTATTAGCCAATGTAAAAAGTATGCAGCAAGGTCTGCTTAGATTAGGGCAGGGTAGCTAATGAGTATTGCACAATACACCCCTTTATCGTCTGACGCTCCAGTAAATACAAAAGCAAAAGACAGCAACGGTATCTCACCAAACCCTAAAGACATGAACAGTGCTTCTTCATTGGAGAATGAGTTTATTTCTTTGATGGTGGCTCAAATTCAAAACCAAGACCCACTTAACCCCCTTGATGGTACGGAATACGTTGGTCAATTGGCTCAGTTCTCGCAGGTACAAAGTACCGAGAATATGTCTAAGACAATGCAACAGAGCATGGTGTTACTGGACAACATGCAAGTGCTATCAACAGCGGGCCTTGTTGGGCAAACGGTTTACGTCAACGCGGATGAATTTCAGCTTGGTGAAGACGTACAAAACGGAAAAATCGAACTCGCTCATAGCTCAAACCAAGTCACGTTAGTTGTTAAAGATGAATTTGGTCAATCAACTAAAGTGCCACTAGGTGCTCACGGCAAAGGTGACGTCGACTTTTCAATTAATCCTGAAGAACTTGGTCTTAAACCAGGCAAATACTCAGTGGCCGTAGAAGTGCAAGAAGGGCAAGCAAGTCCAAATGTGCTGATGGCAGGCACTGTTGAGCAAGTGCGCATTCCTAATACCGGTGGCGCAGCATTAGTCAATGTCCATGGCGTTGGCAACGTTCCTTTCTATCAAATCACTCAGTTTGGTGCTTAACCAAATACGGAAATCAGAGGTCTATTTATGAGTTTTAACATCGCACTAAGTGGTCTGGACGCGACCAACACAGAGCTAAACACAATCAGTCACAACATTGCCAACGCATCAACGTATGGTTTTAAAGGTGGCCGCACAGAATTCTCCGCTGTATATAACGGCATGCAACTTGGTGGTGTGGAAGTCGCGTCAATTTCACAGAACTTCGACAAAGACGGCAGTATCACAGGAACTGGCCGTGCGATGGACCTAGCTATTAATGGCGGTGGCTTTTTTGTTACTAAAGATAATATGGGTCAAATGTTGTACACACGTTCAGGTGTGTTCTCAACGGATAAGAACAACTTTGTTACGGCTAACAGCGGTGCAAAGCTTCAAGGTTACAGTGTCGATAGCAACAACAACCTAATGACAGGTTCTGTGGGTAATATTCAGGTATCGACTTCCTCACTGAATGCTAAAGCAACAGACAGCTTAGATTTTGTTGCGAACTTCGACGCAAGCGCGTCTGTTATTGATAAAGCCGTAACGCCATTCAATCCAAAAGATCCAAGCTCATTTAACTCGTCTTACACAACAAAAGTCTACGACTCATTGGGTAACTCGCACACGGTAACTCAGTACTTTACTAAGACTGCTTCTAACTCGTGGGAAGTGAACGTTCAAGTAGATGGCGGTACGACGCCAGTAGCAACTGTGCCTGTAACGTTTGGTAAAGACGGCTCGCTTTCAACACCGACTGCGCCGTTTAATGTTTCATTCCCTGCAGCAGGCGCGAACGCGATGAGTGTAGACATTAACCTGAAAGGCAGCACGCAATTTGGTGCAGCTTTTGGCGTAAGTACTAATAGTCCTAACGGTTACACATCAGGTGAACTTGCAGGTGTACGCGTTGAAGGTAACGGCATGGTTTACGCGACTTACACTAACGGCCAATCACAGCTACAAGGTCAGGTTGTTCTTGCTGATTTTGCAAACACACAAGGCTTAGCGAAAGTGAGTGGAACATCATGGACTCAAAGCTTTAGCTCAGGTGCTCCAATTATGGGTGTTCCGGGTTCAGGTACGATGGGTGACCTAACTCCGGGTGCATTAGAAGGTTCTAACGTTGACTTAACCAGCGAGCTTGTTGCTCTAATGACTGCACAACGCAACTACCAAGCAAACGCAAAGACAATTTCTACCAGCGACAAGCTTACTCAAGCTTTGTTTAACGCGGTGTAATGGGAGTTTTGCATGGATAGTTTGTTATTTACGGCAACGTCAGGTGCCAGCCGAGTTCTTAAAGCGCAGCACGTTCGTTCAAACAACTTATCAAATGCTGATACTGCGGGTTTTCGAGCGGATATGGAGCGTGTGCGTAGTGTAGAGATGCAAGGCCCAGGTTTTGATGGTCGCACTATGGTTGTGACCAACTCTGCCTCAACACGTTTCGACGCTGGCGATATTGTGAAAACAGGACGTCCGTTGGACGTTGCGGTTATGGGTGATGGGTATCTCTCTGTAGAAACCCCAGCGGGTAACGAAGCTTACACCCGTGCAGGCAATATTCAGGTCGATACTTTTGGCGCTCTAACAATCAATGGGTTCCCTGTCCTCGGTGACAATGGTCCTTTGGTTGTGCCGGATTATCAAAAGATTGAAATCAGCGAACGTGGTCAAGTCTCAGTGATCCCACCAGGTGGCGGCGCAGAAATTGTGGCAGGCACTTTGAAGTTGGTTAAACCGGAAATTAATCAACTGCAAAAAGAGAGCGATAGCTTGCTGCACAGCGTAGATGGCGTGCCATTCGCGGCAGATGAAACCGTGCAACTCTCTCCTGAGCACATTGAAGGCAGTAACGTATCTGCTATTGATGAATTGGTTAGTGTGATGTCGCTGACGCGCAACTTTGAAATGCAAGTTCGCATGATGAAAACGGCGGAAACTCTAGCAAAAGCTGGTAACAAATTAATGGCGGCGAGCTAAGTCTCGCCCCGCAAGGAGTAAAAAATGCATTCAGCATTATGGGTAAGTAAAACAGGCATGGCAGCGCAAGACACGAAGATGACTGCCATTTCTAACAACCTAGCAAACGTAAACACGGTTGGCTTTAAGCGTGACCGAGTCGTATTTGAAGACCTTTTCTACAGCATTCAGCGTCAACCAGGCGCTCAAGTAGACCAAGTTAACGAACTACCAAGTGGTATTCAGCTAGGTAGCGGTGTTCGCGTTGTTGGCACACAAAAAGTATTCACTCAAGGTAATACCCAAAACACAACGCAAGAGTTGGATCTTGCTGTAATGGGTCAGGGTTTCTTCCAAATAGAAAACTCGGACGGACAGATCATGTATACACGTAATGGTCAGTTCCATAGAAACTCAGAAGGCTTAATGGTGAACAGTCAGGGCCTGCCTTTAGAGCCTCAAATCCAGATCCCAGACAATGCGGTCTCTTTCTCTGTGGGTGTTGATGGCACCGTGACTACAACAACAGCAGACGATCCAACACCTCAGCAGCTTGGTCAAATTACACTTGCAAAATTCATTAATCCAGCAGGCTTAGAGGCCATGGGTGGCAACTTATTCCGTGAAACGGAAGCCAGCGGTCCAGCTGATGAGCTGATTGCAGGAGCTGATGGTGCCGGCATTATCAAGCAAGGTGCACTGGAAGGGTCAAACGTACAAGTAGTAGAAGAGATGGTCGACATGATCACCACTCAACGTGCGTATGAGATGAATGCGAAAGTGGTCTCTGCTGCAGATGACATGCTGAAGTTTGTTTCGCAATCAATGTAAGTATGAAATTGGTGATGATGAAGGAAAAAGCAATGAAATGGCTTTCTAAGAGTTGGGCAGTAGCCGCCGTGTTGCTGGTGGGATGTGCTGGCCGTCAGGAATTTATTCCGCCTGAGCCGAATGCTGAGGAATATGCACCACCAACGCTCGATTACACGCTGCCGGAAACCCAATCTGGTAGCCTTTATCGTCACCAATACACGATGACCCTGTTTCAGGATCGTCGTGCTTACCGAGTTGGCGATGTATTAACGGTTCAACTATCAGAAGAAACCTCATCGAGTAAAAATGCGGGTACTAAGTTCGGTAAAAGTTCAGCAATTAACTTTGTGGCGCCGACCATAGGCACGAAAACTATCGATGAGTTAGGGGTTAGCGTGGATGGCAAACGTAACTTCGATGGCAGTGCATCAAGTTCACAAGGCAACAAGCTTCAAGGTGCCATTACGGTAACGGTACACGAAGTATTACCTAATGGCGTATTGCGTATCAGCGGTGAAAAATGGCTTCGTCTTAATCAAGGCGACGAGTTTATTCGCCTAACCGGTATCGTCCGTGTGGATGATATTAACCGCAGTAACCAAGTTTCTTCTCAACGAATTGCTGATGCAAGAATTACCTACGCAGGTCGCGGAGCCCTAGCTGACAGCAACGCAGCCGGGTGGCTAACTCAGTTCTTCAACAGCCCATGGGTACCTTTCTAATGAAGACAATGCAATCTTTCTTTATGTCTCTCCTATTGGTGTTGACCTTGGGACTACCAGGCACTTCACGTGCTGAAGCGGAAATTCCGATCATGGACTTGGTCGATGTTCGCGGCATTCGAGAAAACCAGCTGGTTGGTTATGGTTTGGTGGTTGGCTTAGCCGGCCAAGGTGACCGAAACCAAGTGAAATTTACCTCTCAATCTATTACCAACATGCTACGTCAGTTTGGGGTTCAAATTGATGACAGTATGAACCCTAAGCTACGAAATGTGGCTTCTGTGAGTGTGACAGCGTCCGTTGATCCAATGGCAGGCCCAGGACAAACGTTGGATGTGGTTGTGTCTTCAATCGGTGATGCAAAGAGCCTTCGTGGTGGTACGTTATTGCTAACGCCTTTACGTGGTATTGATGGCGAAGTGTACGCGATTGCGCAAGGCAACGTGGTTGTGGGGGGCTTATCTGCAGAGGGGCGAAGTGGCTCCAAAGTAGAAGTGAACACACCAACGGCGGGTCGCGTTCCGAATGGTGCGACTTTAGAGAGAGAAATCAAAACCGATTTCAACCAACGTGATGAAATCACCCTAAACCTGCGCAAGCCTAGCTTCACTACAGCAAAAAATATTGCGCGTGAAATTAACAACACTTTTGGACCTAACGTTGCAGTTGCGATCAATAAAGCGCGCATTGATATGCGTGCGCCAAAAGATACACAGCAGCGTGTCGTCATGATGTCGATGCTTGAAGAAATGAGCGTCGTTGAAGGCCGTAAACCTGCTCGTATTGTCTTTAACTCTCGCACTGGCACCGTGGTGATCGGTAAGAGTGTCAAAGTGAGTGAAGCAGCAGTAAGTCACGGTAACTTAACCGTGCGAATTTCTGAATCACAACAAGTTAGTCAGCCTAATGCGTTTGCAAATGGCGATACGAAAGTCGTTAACCAAACGGATCTTGATGTGAATGAAGATCTCGCTCAGATGGTGATTTGGCCTCCAGGCACGGAACTTAACACCATAGTTAATGCGGTAAATAGTTTAGGTGCCACGCCTACAGACTTGATGTCTATCCTGCAAGCTTTGAGTGAAGCGGGTGCATTGAACGCTGAATTGGTCGTGATATAAGGAGTTAAGGATGAAGCTAGACAGTACCAATGAACAAACTCAGTTAAATTCGATGCTTTATCACGACAATAGTGCATTGGCTAACATCAAGCATAGTCGTGATCAAGAAGGCGCACTTGAAGTCGTCGCAGGTCAATTTGAGGCAATGTTCCTACAAATGGTGTTACGCCAAATGCGCAGCAGTAGTGATGCTCTTGCTGATAAAGACAGCCCGTTTGCCAGTCAGCAACAAGGGGTATTCCGTGATATGTATGACGGTCAGCTGGCGATGGAACTAGCAAAGAAACAGAGCTCAGGCATTGCCAATATGCTCATCCAGCAGCTGAGCCCGTCTATGCGTGAGGTTGCTTTCGATGCTGCGCGCAACATCTCATCCGCTAACGATGGTAAAGCTTCGAATTCTGAATCTATCTCACAAGTAGATTCTAAAGAGGTGGAGAAGAATTCAAGCCTATTTAATACCGCTTCTCAAGCCGTCGCCTCTGTTAAACAGGTATTCGGTGAGGCCGGTATGACTACCGCGTTTTCTCAGCCGTTGATCAGAAAAATGGAGCTGTAAATGAACCTAGTTAATATTGCCCTTTCAGGTTTAGGCGCGAACCGTGTGGCCCTAGACGTAACCGCGCAAAACGTGGCAAACGTGAATACCGTGGGTTACAGTCGTCAACAAGCGTTGATGGCATCTGTCGATGATGGTAAAGCCAATCGCTTAAGTCCAGGTTTAGGGGTAGAAGTCACTAGCATTCGCCGCGTTACTGATCAATTTCTGATTAAGCAAACGTGGTCGACTAACAGTATGGCGGCATACGCATCTGGATACACCAGTAACATGAGTCAGCTGGAGAATACGCTTGGTGCCGATGGTTTCAGTATATCGGCTGGCTTGGACTCGCTAAACGCTGCGCTTAACGATGCGACCGTTAAGCCGGAATCCATACCTTACCGCCAGCAGATCATTAACGAATCTGAAGCTTTGGCCCGCCGTTTTAATACGCTTACCGAGTCTTTATACAATCAACATAAAGACATGAGCGACCAACGTAATGCAGCGCTTAACCACGCGAATAGCCTTATGGAAAATATCGCGAAGGTGAACAAGCAACTGGTAGAGATGCAAGGTACAGGTGGTAACCCATCACAGTTAATGGATGAACGAGATAGGTTAATCGGTGAGTTATCTCAAACCATTGAAATCAAAACAACACAGCAGCATGACGGCAGTGTTCAGGTCACACTAACCTCTGGTCAACCGCTTGTGATGGGTACGGACCATGGCAAACTGGAAGCCATTCCTGACCCGAGTGATCCTTACTTGGCGGACTTACACGTCACGTTCTCGAATCAAAGTTTTGCGATTGGTGACTCGCTTGGTGGCAAATTAGGTGCGATTAATGACTATCAAACCGAAGTGTTGAAACCAAACCAATTGGCTCTGAATGACATGGCGAAAGCTCTCGCGGATGAATACAACGCCGTGCTTGCGACTGGCAAAGACTTAAATGGCAACCCAGGTAAACCTTTGTTCAGCTATGACCCAGCAAACCCTGCAGCCAGTTTGGATATTACCAAGCTAACTCCAGATGAGCTTGCGTTCTCAAGTGATGGAACACCTGGTAACGCAGATGCGTTGCAATCATTGATCGAGTTAAGCAACAAGCCAGTGGCGGTATCAGGTTACGGCTCAGTAAGCTTGAACGATGCCTTTAGTTCAATGGTGGGTCAAACCGCAATTAAAGCACGCCAAGCTAACGCTGATTATCAAGCGAAGTTAGCCATGAACAAGCAAGCGCACGCAGCTCGCGATAATGTTAGTTCCGTAAACAGCGATGAAGAAGCGGCTAACCTAATGATGTTTGCTAATGCGCACAATGCCAACATGAAAGTGATCAGCACAGCAAATCAACTGCTCGATTCTATTCTGCAGTTATTCTAAGAGGAAAGTTTAGATGCGAATTAGTGACAATCAATTTAGTCAAATGATGTTGCACAGCTTGCAGAGCAATAGCGCGGGACTAGGCGAAGCTCTGCAACAGATGTCTACTGGCAAGCGCTTGACCAAGCTGTCTGACGATCCAATGGCTTCGATCAAGTTGCTTAACTTAGACCGAGAAACCAGTGCGATTGCTCAGTACAAAAACAATATTGAAAACGTAAAAACGACGCTATCGAGTCAAGAAACCCATTTAGATTCGATCAAAGAAAGCTTAAAAAGCATGCGAGACATCGCGCTTTGGGGTGCGAACGGCTCTCTTACTGACGAAAGTCGTGGCGGTATGATTACAGAGCTTAAGAGTTACCGTGACTCTATTGAGTCGTCTTTTAACGCGCAGGATGAAGAAGGGCACTACCTTTTCTCTGGTACTAAAACGGATACTGCGGCTGTAAGTAAAGCGAGCGGCAGCTACGTAATTGAAGGTAATAGTGACAAGCGCGTAGTAACAATTGCTAAAGGTGTCACGATGGATTCCAATATGACTGCAAAAGAAATATTGGACCTTGGGGGAGGCCATAACGTGCTTAACCAAATTGATGCGCTGATCAAAGAGTTTGAGAGCCCTACCGCCAACTTCAGAGCTGAAGTTGAGGCGAGTATCAGCGCTATCGACGATACTTTTTCAAACGTACTAGGGACCATGACTGAGATTGGTGGTCGACACAACAACTTAGATCTTGTTGGTGGCGCGCACAGTGAAAACAAGCTGTTCGTTGACAAAGTATCTGGAGACCTCTCTGCTCTGGACTATGGTGAAGCGTCGGTACGATTGAGTAATTACATGGCCGCTTTGCAAGCAACGCAAGCAAGCTATGTGAAGATCGATGGTTTGTCGCTGTTTGACCGTTTATAAGGTTAGGAAGTTCTTTTTATGGTAATGAGTACAGTAGAGGTTAGACCCCATAGCATACGCTTAGGTGGACAAGAACAAGCCTCTATCATGCCGACCCGTTCTGCAGACTCAAGTACGGCAATTAAACCGCGCCCGGCGCAAATTCAGGCTGACACTGCGTCAGCCTACTCTGTATCTGGTATTCAGCTTACGCAGGGTCAGCAGCAAGCCACGGCGGTTCAGATCGCGTCCAAATCGCTGCAGGTGATTGGCAAAGAGCTCACGCAAATTAAACGTGGTTTGACGCAAGCTATTAATCAAGGCGTACAAAATGTTCCTGGTTTGCAGGATACATTGGTTCGTTCTAAAGCCACCATCCAAAAAGTCGTTGAGCAAGCACGTTTCGATGGCCAGAAAGTCCTAAATAACGAACTGCATTTAAAACTGGATAAAGCGGATATTCGTCGCTTTTCTATTCCAGGTTTGAATGTTCATCGCTTAAGCGACAAGGCCGAGCAAATCCGTTTGGATTTTCCTCAAGGTCAAGCGGTGATGATTCAGTTTGATGGACAATCAGACGGTGAGCGAACGGTCAAAATGCTGGATCGCAGCTTGATTGCGTTAGGAATGCGAGCCTCATTAGCCGATGATGGCAGCATTTTATTTGAAGCCAGAGACAACGCTTATCAACAAATGCAGCAAAAGGTGATGGTAACGGGGGAAGGGCACCGATTCCCTGCGGGACAGCCTAACGTTTTGAACTTAAAGTCTGAGCCAGATGGTATTGCGGAGCTCGGGTTTGATCTAGGCTCACGCGACGGCATCAAGCAGACGATTGCCAAAGTAAATCAGCATCTGAAACAAGTTCAAACGAGCTTGCAGGAAGCGAAAGCTTTTCATGGTGAACTGAATACTCAAATGCGTTCTATCCAAACCAAAACCGCACAGCTTTCAGTCAATGAGGTGAATGCAAAACTGGATGGATTCATGCAAAAGTCTGGCGAGTTTACTTCGACTTTTCAGGCATTGAATGCGCAAGCAAACGTGCGTCGTCATACCGTGGTCGCTTTACTGAAGTAACGAACACTCCAATGATTCCCGGCTTTACACTGTTATCGTCCCCCAATAACGAAAACAGCGCACTGTCGGGAATCTCTCTTTGACTCGTCTAGGGCTCGAGTGCTTTTGCCACCGAACGATTCAATTTCTGGAATAGCCATCCAAGTGCTATCAAAGACGCACCTAAGCCTAAGAAGCTTATCGCTCGCCAGAACCCATCCAGAGAGCTCACATCCCATAAGAATACTTTCAGTGCGACACAGGCAAGGACCACTAGACCGACACGCTGCATCATCAGCCCCTGTTGGGTCACGCCGCGCCAAGTCAGCAATCCACCTACGAGCAAGCCAGCCACTGAATAACTGAACAACTCTGCCATGCTGGTTGGCTGATACAGCATCATCGATGTGGTTTGCCAGAATTGACGGATAGACATCCCCAACCAAATGGCTGCAAGTAAAAAGCCTAGACTAGCAATCGCAAATCGATGAACTTGCAACGTATTCCAGCGTTTAAATGTTGCGATAAGCAGGATGCAAGCTGGTAACAGCCAGCCGATACTCAGCATGTTAAAGATGGGAAGTGCTTGTGCCGAGACGTTATCAGTCACCAACGGCGATTCTGCCGTATTAAGCAAAATAATCAATATAGCGAACGTGCACCAAAGCAAGTAACTATAGATTTCGTAGATACGACTTAAGCGTTGCGCAAATTGGCTGCGGTAGCTGTATACCAAACCCATAACTAATGCTTGATTGGCAAAGACTGCCGCACTTGTGAAGTCGATGTGCCCCAAGTAACCATATTGCCCCGTTAACCAGTAGTTAGTTTGGGTGAACAATGCCATTAAGAATACATGTAAAAACGCCCCTTCAAACCAGTTGGTCAGTTCTCGGTCCACTGGTTTTAGTGTTGAACGAGCATAAGACAAGATGAAGAGAGAAGGCAGATAACTCACCAGAACCCAAGCCCAATGCCCAGCTTCTACCGGTTGCCATTCGGGGATGAAAGGTAGCAGCGTGAGTCGGATAACCAGTATTCCCATTGCCACTTTAATCGCCCAACTCGCAGGTCGAAATAACCCGAATTGAGCCTGTAAGGCCATTATCGCAACTTGTATTGAGATTGCTGTTGTTAACCAAGTATCACTCAACCAAACAAAAGCGATACCTACGATTAAAGCATGCATAACGGCAGAGCATTCTAATGCCAACGAACGTGCACGCTGACCAAGCACAACGTAGTAAGTGGCCATCAATGCGCAGAATGCAGTCCAATACCACAGGTAACCTTGCATAAATTCGTCAATATAAAACAACGTAATTAAGCTCATCGCGGGAGCCAGTACCAGCAGAAGCAGCCCACTGAGTTGCGAACGGTCACTAAGTGATTGGCAATATGTTCGATAGCCGATCAGTGCAATACTCACCGCCAATGCGAATAGGATGCTAGCTTCTCGCTCTAACATATACAGCGCATTAAAAGCGATGGTAAGAACAATCAGCGCGGTTGCTGAGACGAGAATGGATGGCAAAAATACACGTAATGACCAGCCTGTACGAAGTGCTGGTAGCCAGATGATCGCAACAAGCAGCGTATAACAGTACGCCATTTGTAGAGTGTTCAGAACCGGCATTCTGGTGACGGCAGAAAAGGTCAATAAAGCAGTTGCGAGAGCGGTAGCGGTCGGCGAGTTTGTCCACTTGCTTTGATAGTGACGAAAGCGAGGATTGAGCATCCAACCCATTCTCGGAACCGCGAAAATGAGATACAAAGTGATGGAGAGATAAATCGCGAGCCACGAGAACAACCGTTCTGTTGGTGTACTCTCAATCAACAGCAACATCCAAATGACATGTGGAATCGCGATACTTGGCGTAATCCATGACCTACGCACTTTTTGCATCAATAAGGTCGCCGCGAACGAAATTGCGCAGATGTATCCGGCTAACAAAAAGTAGTTGGGTTCATTACCCCCAATCCACAGTGGTGCTGTGTAGCCACCAATTAAGCCAAGCACGGCCATTAACGGCCCTTGTCGCAATGATAATGCTAAACTGAAAAATGCCGCTGAAGCCAAGATGATCAACGAGATACTCGGCGTTAGCATTTGATAAACCACAAAGGCAAAAATGACGGTGCAGTAAATGCCCGTTAATCCCGTACCGGTAACAGCAGCAGGAACATACGTAAAGCCTTGGGCTCGTGCTGCCCGTTGCGGATTCTGTTGTTCTTTACGGTGAAACCACTCGCCAACAAGCACCATAAGTAATGAGATCACAAAGGCAAAGGACACTCGCATAAATGGCGAAAACTGGATGTGACTACCAATCACCTGTACGAGATAACCTCCACCGATCAGCATGGCCAATGCGCCTACCCAAACCAACCAATTTTCTTGAATGTTGCTAAGCAGGCTCTGAACTTTACTCTGAAGGAATGACTCATTTTCTTGACTAAAAACATCCAGTTGCACTTCTCTTGTCTGGGCGTACCCTTGATTCGCAGCGCTCTGGTCCAAGTCTAGGTTGGCAGCGGGATCATGTTCCCCAGAGGATGAGACATTTTTCTGTGGTGATTCTATGTGAGGTGACGTCGCTACAGATGGTGTGTCTTTTTCGATGCTGGATTGTTGGTGCACTTGTGGGTTTGAGCCCCCATGGACACTGGCTCGTAGTGATGTGACTTCCTCACGAAGTTTGGTTAGTTCTTTTTCTAAAAGTGCAGCTCGGTTGGCGGCTTTCACTCCGATGAGGATGGCGAGACACGCCATGAACAGTGCTAGTATTACGTACAATCCATTTCTCCTTGCGTACGTCGCGTGACCCACGATTCTTAACTTTGAGCACTTACGCTAAAGCTTAGTTCATGCTCTATGCCTTAGCCTCATATAGTGCTAGGTTCCGCGCTTTCTTCAGAAATCATTCTACATAATGAAACTCAATGCGTAATGATGAATTCGACAAAGTCGCACACTTGTGTGCCACTTTAAAACCTGATGAACAAAAATGAGTCGTTAAGTCATTGGGGGTCAACTATATTCATAGTTCTGATGCGATCGCCAAATGACTTCAAACATGTGCGTTTCGTAGCGATGTCATCGAAGGTCAGTCGTTTGATTTGCACGTTCGGTTGTTTCTATTTGACCGTAAGGCTGAATGTATTCGGGTATAGCGCATTCACGCGAAAAAAGACAAAAACAGGTAATTATTGATGCAAGTGGGTAATGAAGCGCTGGTGCTGTCAGCGGTTGGGGTTATTGGTTTAGGTTGCCAATGGTTAGCTTGGCGATTGCGTTTGCCAGCGATTTTATTTTTGTTGTTGGCAGGGCTGATCGTCGGGCCATTTATGCAGTGGTTAAATCCTGATGAGATATTAGGTAATTTGCTCTTTCCGTTGGTCTCTTTAGCGGTGGCAGTGATTTTATTTGAAGGCAGTTTGACCTTAAATTTTAAAGAAATTCGTGGCGTGAGTGGTTCGGTATGGAGCATTGTTTCCATCGGGGCGATCATTTCGTGGGCAGCGACCAGTATCGCAACACACTATTTCCTCGGCTTTACTTGGGAGCTTGCCATGTTGTTCGGCAGCTTAACCGTAGTAACAGGGCCGACGGTCATCGTGCCACTTCTACGAACCGTAAGACCTAACAGTACGCTTGCTAACATTTTGCGATGGGAAGGGATTTTGATTGACCCGCTCGGTGCGCTTTTTGTTGTGATGGTTTACGAGTTTATCGTATCTCACAGCGCGATAAATAGCGTCGAAGTGTTTGGGACGATCATTGCTGTCGGTGTCATGCTAGGTGCGGCCTCAGGCTATGCAGTTGCGACGGTCATGCGTCGCTCTTGGCTACCGGAATATTTGCAGCCATTTGCGGTTTTGATGGTGGTTCTAGGTGTATTTTCGGTCTCTAACCACATTGAGTCTGAAGCTGGGTTACTAACCGTCACCGTAATGGGTATGTGGCTCGCAAACGCTAAAGACATCAATATTCAGAAAATTCTGCACTTTAAAGAGCATTTAACCATTTTACTGATCACCGGATTGTTCATCTTCCTTGCGGCTCGAATCAGTCTGGATGATTTTGCTGCTCTAGGTAGCGGTGCGTTATTGTTGTTTGTATTTATGCAGTTAGTGTCGCGTCCGTTATCGATTTTTCTTTCAACCTTCCGCAGCAACTTGCGTCTTAAAGATAAGCTGTTTTTGTCTTGGGTTGCACCGCGCGGTATTGTTGCTGCTTCGATTTCGTCTCTTTTCGCGATCAAATTGACCGAATACGGCATTGATGAAGCGATTTTACTGGTCCCTATGACCTTCATGGTGATTATAGGAACGGTCGTGTTACAAAGTGCGACGGCACGTCCTGTAGCGCTGACGTTGGGCGTTGCAGAGCCAGCACCACGCGGCTTCTTGTTGATTGGTGCTAACCGAGTAGCAAGAGAAATAGGGCAGGCGCTGGCACGTTATGACCGTCGCGTATTAATGACTGACTCAAACTGGGAGTACATCAGTCAGGTTCGTATGTTGGGATTGGATTACTATTACGGCAACCCTATTTCTAGTCACGCGGACGACAACTTGAACTTGATAGGAGTTGGACAAGTGGTTGCATTAACGCCCGATCAGCATTTCAACATTATGGCTTGCATGCAATTCGTCGACGAGTTTGGGGAAGATAAAGTTCACTGCTTACAAAAAGTGAAAACCAACGGCAATGGCAGCGAGAAGCACTCCGTGGCTCAGGAGTACCATGGTAAATTGCTGATGGGCGGCAATGTAAGCTATACCCAGCTAGCCAGTATGTTAAGTCGTGGTGCAGAGGTTAAACACACGAAATTGAGCGATAACTTCACGTATCAAGATTATTTAGCGCATCACAAAGGTAGTTCAGTTGTACCGCTGTTCCATGTAGAAGAAAAAGGAAAAATTCAATTCTGTGATGATCCCGAACAGTTTGAACCAACGACGACAAGCACTGTTGTGTCGCTAATTCTGTCGGACAGCGTAAAGTAAACTACAGAGCAATGTGATCCATTTGCATCATGGGTATCGTCCGCTGATTATCTCAATTTGAAGAGAAACTTGCCGGCTTGTTTAAAACGGAAAGCGAGTTTCTTTTCTTATAATGTCAGGGGCAGTCGAGATTCATTACTCGTTTCGGAAAAGTAATCCGGCAAATTCACAAAATTCGCATTGACGTTACTGATAAGGATCGCAATACTGCGCGACTGTTTTACTTTAGGGTGACATTATGGCTCCGCAAACTAACCGAAAAGATTTACACCTAGATGCTGTTTTACATCATGATATGAGCATGAAGCATAAAACGGCGGGTTTTGAGTCTGTCGAGTTTGAACACTGTGCGCTGCCAGAATGTGACTTTCACGCGATCGATTTATCGACAGAGTTTCTTGGTCATCAATTAGCGCTACCGTTTTTGATTAGCTCGATGACTGGCGGAGCAAAAGACGCAGAAACGATCAATTGTCGTCTAGCTGAAGCAGCAAGTGAATTAGGTATTGCCATGGGTGTGGGCTCGCAACGGATTAGCTTAGAAGAAAGTCAGCATTCGGGCTTGGGTAAAACCATTCGTGAGTTGGCGAAAGAAGTACCGTTGTATTCCAATCTTGGAGCCGCTCAATTGCTCGATAAAGGTAAACTCGATAATGCGCAACGTGCGGTTGAGGCGATTCAAGCCGATGCCTTGTTTGTGCACGTTAATCCAATGCAGGAAGCGTTTCAGAAAAATGGCGACCACAATTGGGTTGGTGTTTTCCAGGCAATTGAGATGCTTAAATCTCGCGTGAAGGTTCCTATCATTATCAAAGAAGTCGGTTTTGGTATTAGCGGACACGTTGCGCAGCGATTAATTGATGCTGGTGTGGATGCAATTGACGTTGCGGGCGCGGGTGGCACAAGCTGGAGTGCGGTTGAAGGGTATTGCCAAGATAATCCGAAAATGCAGCGTGCAGCCGAGCTTTTCCGCGATTGGGGTGTCCCTACAGCAACATGTTTGGCTCAAATCCGCGCACTGCATCCTACATTACCCTTGATCGCCTCGGGAGGTGTTCATAACGGACTTGAAGCGGCGAAAGCCATTCATTTGGGTGCTAATCTCATTGGGCAAGCTGGTGCGGTATTAAAAGCTGCGACGATCAGCACGCAGTCTGTCGTCGATCACTTTGAACAAATGGCATTAGAGCTGCGTTTAGCGTGCTTTGGTACTGGCTCTTTTAAGGTTGGTGAGCTAACAAAAGCGCGCTGCCTATAGCTTTTAGAATGGCGCGCTTTACACAGAGTCGCTCAATAATTTTTCGGTGTCTTAACACGTAGACTGATAATTTCGTTATAGTTGATACAAAAGTCACTTCAGCTAGTGACGCCTTTATTCAGACACTTGAATGGGCATGTGTTGAAGAGATTGAGTTTAATTTTACTATTGTTTGCAACTGGAACCTTAAATTTATGAAAAAACTAGTCATGCTGATGTTGGCGGCTTCTGCTTTGACCGCTTGTAGTGATGAAGTGGGCACTGAAGGCTGGTGTAACGACATGCGCGATAAGCCAAAAACAGAATGGACAGCAGACAACGCGGTAGACTTTGCAAAGCATTGTGTTCTGCAAGATGGTGTCGGCAGCGAGCAATGGTGTGAAAACCTGAAAGATAAGCCGAAAGGTGACTGGACTGCAAACGAAGCGACCAGCTTTACTAAACACTGCATTTTTTAAGCACAGCGGAAAGCGCCTTTTCTGAGGTGACATTCTGTGAGGTAAACACCAAGCGTTATTGCTTGGTGTTTTTGTATCTAAAATAGCTCGATTTTTCACGTGTCGAGCGCACTTCCCTCTGAATGGAATGTTTTACATTTTCGTTTCATTTTTGAAAACCTGTATTGCCTGTCTTTAATTTTTCGTATTGCAGTGGCATGGTGTCGAGATAGCCATCTAGTTCAATTAGATTCATAACAAAAAGGAATTCAAATGGAAGTACTAAAAGGCTCATGTCTGTGCGGCAAGGTAAAGTTGGAAGTGGCAGATGAATTCAAGTACATGGGAAATTGCCATTGCTCTGAATGCCGCAAGTTCACAGGTTCTGACTATTCATCTGCCGGTGGTATTGCGTTGGATAAACTACTTATTATCCAAGGGAAAGAAGATATTCAAAATTATCAGAAAAGCGAAAATACCATGCTATGCTTTTGTCGACACTGCGGATCAAGTCTGTATTCGAAAAAGAACAATGGGATCGTCAATATTCGCCTTGGTATCTTGGATGACACACCTTCTCACAAGCCTGATTTCCATATTTTTGTCGCATCTAAAGCGCCGTGGCTCGAGATATCGGATAACCTGACTCAATTTGATGCTGGGCCAAAATAGAATTGTTGTAGATAAGTATTTAGAAACAGAGCGCGTTACAATACGCTTGCGACACGCTCTGTGCTTTTACTTTGTATATTAGAACGGAGACGACTATTTGGCGTCTTGTAGTTCTTCTAAGCCACCTGCATTGTGCAGATTCGTAAAGCCTTGCGTTTGTAAGTATTGATACGCTTTGCCAGAGCGGTTACCACTGCGACAGTACAACACGATAGCTTGATCTTTATCGACGTCTTGAAAATGTTTATCAAGTTCAGATAAAGGGAAGTTGACGGCATTATCCAAATGCCCTTCAGAAAACTCTTGCGGCGTACGCACATCGACAATCATCGCGCCCTTGTCAATCAATTGCCACCCTTGTTCAGCGCGTTCAGAAGCCGACACGTTGGGGGAGAGGAAGCCAACGCACAACGTTGCAAGAAATAGAGATACGGCCTTTTTCATTGTTTGATTATCCTTTTTAAGAGTACGTAACCACTCTAGATTTGATTGAGCATATTTTCCATCATAAAGAGATGCTAAGTAGTTGTGAATGCGATAATTCGATAGAAAATTTTATTTAATTTAATAAAAAATTTTTATCAAATTCACCTCTTGAACTCTAATTTTTCGACCTTATTATTTTCATCGAAAGCGAGCTGTCGACTCGCAAATCCATCTTGATGTTTATTTTGTCTTTTATTTTTGGTTCCAAGTAGGAGGCACTTAAAAATGAAAATTCGTCCTTTAAATGACAAGCTAATTGTTGAAAGACAAGAGGTGGAAAATAAATCTGAAGGGGGAATCGTTTTAACTTCTCAGTCGGTGAAAAAATCAAACCGCGGGAAAGTCATTGCTGTTGGTTTAGGTAAACGTCTTGAAAATGGCGAACGCGCTGCGATGGAAGTCAAAGTGGGCGACCAAATCATTTTCAATGACGGTTACGGCGTGAAAACCGAGAAAATTGACGGCGCAGAATACTTAATTCTGTCCGAATCTGATGTGTTAGCAATCGTTGAGTAATTATTTTTGTAGTAGTTTTTGAGGAGATAACCATGGCTGCAAAAGACGTATTATTTGCTAATGACGCACGTCAAAAAATGCTGAAAGGTGTGAACTTACTGGCGGACGCAGTAAAAGTGACACTAGGCCCGAAAGGCCGCAACGTTGTGCTTGATAAATCTTACGGCGCGCCAACCATCACCAAAGATGGCGTGTCTGTAGCGAAAGAAATCGAACTGAAAGATAAGTTCGAAAACATGGGCGCACAAATGGTGAAACAAGTGGCGTCCAAAGCGAATGATGAAGCGGGGGACGGTACAACGACCGCTACCGTACTGGCGCAATCTTTCATCAATGAAGGTCTTAAAGCGGTAGCCTCTGGCATGAACCCAATGGACCTAAAACGTGGTATCGACAAAGCCACTGAAACGGCGGTTGAGAAACTACGTGAAATGTCTAAGCCATGCAGCGACAAAGAATCCATTACCCAAGTGGGTAGCATTTCTGCAAACAGCGATCGCGCGATCGGTGAAATCATTGCAGAAGCGATGGAGAAAGTGGGTCGCAATGGCGTGATTACGGTTGAAGAAGGCCAAGGTCTAAACAACGAATTGTCTGTGGTTGAAGGTATGCAATTTGACCGCGGTTACTTGTCGCCATACTTCATCACTAACCAAGAAAATGGCAGCGTAGAGCTAGACAACCCTTACATCCTATTGGTGGACAAAAAAGTCAGCAGCATCCGCGAGCTATTGCCTGTACTAGAAGAAGTGGCGAAATCTTCTCGCTCGCTATTGATCATTGCTGAAGACATCGAAGGTGAAGCGCTAGCGACATTGGTTGTGAACAACATGCGCGGCATCGTGCGTGCGACCGCGGTGAAAGCGCCTGGCTTTGGTGACAACCGTAAAGCGATGATGGAAGACATTGCGGTACTAACTGCTGGTACGGTCATCTCTGAAGAAATCGGCCTAGAGCTCGAAAAAGCAATGTTAGAGCAACTAGGTAGTGCGAAGAAAGTTACCATCACCAAAGACACAACAACCATTGTGGGTGGTGCAGCAGAAGCAAGCGCGATTGCTGATCGTGTGGCTTCGATTGAAAAACAAATCGAAACAACCACCTCTCAATACGATAAAGACAAGCTTCAACAACGTGTTGCGAAGCTTTCTGGCGGCGTAGCGGTGATCAAGATCGGCGCTGCAACCGAAGTTGAGATGAAAGAGAAGAAAGACCGCGTGGACGATGCGCTACACGCTACCCGCGCAGCGGTTGAAGAAGGTATTGTTGCTGGTGGTGGTGTTGCCCTAACTAAGATCGCGAAAGAATTGGCGGATCTAAAAGGCGACAATGATGACCAAAACGTGGGTATCCGAGTTGCGCTACGTGCAATGGAAGAGCCTCTTCGTCAAATCGCAACTAACGCAGGTGACGAAGCTTCTGTTGTGGCGAACGCTGTCAAAGCGGGTGATGCCGATTACGGTTACAACGCTGCAACAGGTGAATACGGCAACATGATCGAAATGGGTATCTTGGACCCTGCGAAAGTAACACGCTCAGCGCTTCAATTCGCTGCGTCTGTTGCTGGCTTGATGATCACCACTGAAGCGATGATCACCAACCACGTTGAAGACAAAGAACTTGATATCTAACGTCATCAATCGTTAGTGATTAAGTAAGCGTTAAAATAACAATAACATTGCAAAACCTAAGCGGGCTCGCTTGAGCCCGCTAATCAGTCATTTGAGGTAAGTGTTATGACCCGTTTACCTGCGTTTTCTTTCTCAATATCTGAGCCGGGCGGTAATGAAGCTTCGTCAACGTGGCCGACTGCTATTCACTTCCCCCTCGCTCCAGCTGGGCCAGAGTTTTCGATCGAAAATGCTCTGCCTAAACGTCCGACAGTGACGATATTCACTATCGATCTGTCTCAGTTATTTAAAGGGGACGCTCGGGTCATCCATTAACTGTATCGAAACAGCCAGCGCACGTTGGCTGTTTTTTTTCTAATTTAAAGTATTGATAATGTAGATTTTTATTTGATTACTGCCACTTGTTCAATGATCAATTTGAACTGGGGTAATCGGACCGCAAGCGCACTACACCTTTAAGCCCAGCATTGCGCCGAAAATGATCAATCCCGCCCCACATGCTTGATTGAGTCGATGCTTAATCTTCAACAAGAAAGCTTGTAGCTGGGATGACGTGAATAAAGCAGCAACGATAGAAAACCAAATACCATGCAGCGCAATCATATAAATCCCGTAAAAAAAGGCGATGTGTTGCTGATTAGAGTCGGGAGAAATCACTTGGCTAAAAATACTCAGAAAAAACAGCATCGTCTTGGGATTGAGTAAATTACACAGAAATCCCTGCATGAAAAATCGCCACATTGAATACTCGCTCTGTTGAACGGTTTCTGAGTTTGATGCAGGTTGCGAGGAGAATATTCCTTTAATCCCAAGGTAGACAAGATAAGCGGCCCCAAGATAGCGCACGAGATTAAACAACCATTCATTTTGTGAAATTAAGTAACTGATCCCCAGCATGGAGTAAGCGATGTGGATGCTGATCGCCATGCTGATACCAATCGCACTATACACGCCTGCTTTTCGTCCTTGATTTAAGCTATTTCTTAATACCAAAACAAAGTCTGCGCCAGGGCTAATGACAATAAGCACACCTAATAACGCAAGAGTTACAAATTCCATATCGATTTCCTGTTTGAATGATGAAGTCTGGGATGTAGCGAAATTGTAGGCGTCTTTATTACTGACTATAATCGAAAAACATTCCCATATTGGTGAGAAAAACTCACAGATGCGTCACCTGAAATCTTTTTATGTCTTCCACGTTGCGGCGAGTTCTTCAAGCTACACTGAAGCGGCTGACAAACTGAACATTACCCACGGAGCCGTGAGTAAGCAGATCAAGCAACTTGAGCAATATCTGTCTCAACCTTTGTTCTTCAAAGAGGGCAGGAAAGTCGTGTTGACGGCGGAAGGCGAATTACTCAAGACATACACAGAAACGGCATTCCAAACGCTAGAAACAGGCGTGAATACGCTTATTCAAGAGAAGCATCAGCATCTTGAAGTGTCTTGTGAACCGACATTAACCATGCGCTGGTTGATGCCAAGGTTGGCCGCGTTTAATGATGAACACCGTGCTGATGTTCGTTTGTCGACGGCTGGTGGCCCGGTAACATTAGGATCAACTGGGCTTTCGATGGCGATTCGTCGAGACGATTTTGCGCAGCATCACGATTACGACAAAACCATTCTTGTGGAAGAGTGGGTGGGGCCAGTATTTTCTCCTGAGTATTGGCAATTCATTAAAGACAATTTGAAAGCAGCTCGACTGTTGAATAGCCAAACCAGACCGAATGCTTGGGCGGATTGGCAGCAATCAACACGTTGTGAAACCTTCAACGGCAACACTCAGCAATCATTCGCGCATTTTTATTTTTGCATACAAGCCGCAGTGGATGGCTTAGGCGTCGCAATGGGATCGTATCCTTTTGTCATGGACGATATTAAGCGTGGTAATTTGGTCGCACCATTTGGGTTTTCTCCATCAAGTTGCAATTACGTTTTATTGAGTCAAGATAAAAAGCGTACAGAACTCGAACATAAATTTATCACGTGGTTACAAACGCAAATGGCAGAGTGTGTGCCACTGTCATCACAGCAGATTACGCAAGGCGAATAGAAGGCATAGAGCGAGATTACGTCAGTCAGTTTTATGGAAAAAGGCTTAGGAAATTGGAAATGGAAAACCTCAATATTGTTGAAATCAAATCATTTGTTCCGGCGAAAGATTACGCGCTATCAAAACGTTTTTATGAGGCGATTGGCTTTGAAATGGCATCGGACTTCGGTGATGTAGCATATTTCTCTCAAGGTAGCTGCGCGTTTCTTTTACAGAATTTTTATGAGCCAGAACACGGCAATAACTTCATGATGCACTTGCTCGTAGAAGACGCAGAAAGCTGGCATCAGCACTTATCCAAAGTGGGTCATGAAGAATTTGGTTCGCGTTTGACTGAGCTGGTCGAGCAACCTTGGGGCATGCGCGAATGTTGTTTGTTTGACCCTAGTGGCGTTTTATGGCGAATTGGCCAGAACATGAATACTGACTAACGCCAGTCTTATTTTCACCACATCTACGCGCAGGTATTGAGATCTCGATATCTGCGCGTTTTCTTTTTTACTTAGCCTTGCCAACGTTTGTAGCGCACTCACGCCTTTTTCGAGGTGGTGTGCGATGGGCTAACGCCAAAAAACTCCTCAAGCAGCATGGCTTTGAGTTCTGCTCTGACTTCTGCGCCACCGATTAACGCCAAAAGTGCGAGTCCTCCTGGAATAAGGATGACCATTAATATCGGTCTTAAAATATACGAAAAGCAGAAGATGGTCGGGAAGAAAATCAATCCTTGGCCTAGTTTGTTTAATACGTACATGAGCGATTCCTTTTGTTTTTATATAAAATGAGCACGCTCAACTTTATAAATGAGCGCGCTCAATTTGTCAATCTCAACCACGCAAGGTATGATCCTTTCAGGCTCATTAAGCAGACACATCAATGACGAAGCGACAACAAACCAGAGATAAAATTCTAAAAGCCGCATGGGCATCTTTTGCTCAAAATGGCTATGACATGACGACCACAAGGCAGATAGCGAGAGCAGCAGGAGTAGCCGATGGCACAGTGTTTAGCCATTTCCCGACTAAACTGTCGATTTTGCGCGAAGGGATGCTGGCGCAACTGCAACAGATCAGCCAAGAAACGCTAGTCAGTGTGGAAGGTAAAACCGATATCGACATTGGTTTGGCGCTGACGGAGAAATACTATCGCTACTATTTTGCGAACGTTGAGCTGAGCCGAGCTTTGTTGAAAGAGGTGATTTGGGATTTGGATTATTATCAGTCGTTTAACCAAGCTTTGTTTCAATCTGTAAACGGAAGCTCCGTCCTTGAGGGAAAAATACTGCTGATTTTTGACTGCTATTTTATGACGTTAATCTCGCACTTGAGCCATGCAGAACCGGATGTTGAAGCGGCACTTGAAGAGCTTCATGCTAAGTTTCAGCAAATCATTGCGACTGCATAACATGGCCCCAACGCAGGATCTGAAAGAATATACTGCCTGTCATTTTATTTGCTGGGCTCCCATTTTCTCGTTTCAGTTGGCGTCTCACCAAATAGCCGCTTGTAGCTTTGACTGAACTGCCCGAGATGGAAAAAACCAAAGTCAAAAGCGATTTCTGCAATTGTTCGATTATCTTCAGGGCTTTGTAGCACTCTACGTACTTGATTCAGGCGCATTCGATGTATGAACTGCTTTGGGGAAGTATTACAGCAATGTTCAAAGGTGTACTGTAGTGTGCGACGACTGACGTGTACTGCGTCACACAGTTCACTGACGGTTATCGGTGTACGGTAGTCTAGATCCTGTAGCTGTTGTTTTATACGGTGCATCACGTGTTGACGATGAGAGATTGATATCGGATGGCTCGTGTGCAGTGAACTGAGTGAGAACAACTCCAGCACAATATCTTTTAAGATTGCTTGATGTGTGGTTTCAGACCATCTTGGCTCGGCGGAACCAAGTAACATGCCTAAGTAGTATTTAAGTTGTTGAATGTGTTTTTCCGTCAACCCCGTTAAGTGCAATGTGTTGTTTTGGATGCTACCAAGCTCAAGTTGATTTTCTATGATGTGAACGAAGTTTTTGTCGAGCACTATTCCATAGATAGAAAACTGCTCCGGTGTCATTAACTCAAAATCAGCGCCACCTTGCCTAAGCAAAAGTTGGCTTGAATTAAACTGACTGTGATTTAGGTGTAGCGGCTTATTTTCCGCACTCAAACCCAACCAAATACCTCCCTCTTCAACCCTGCATTGCTGTCTTAGCGAGCGGTTACTGTCTTCACGAAATACATGGAAATTGGGAAATCGTCGTTCTCGAATTTGACCTAAAAATCGACCATCGCTGAGTTGGTCATATTCCTGTTGCCAGTTTATCAGACTCGCAGCTTGTTGGTTTGCATCCTTAGTGTGATGGATGCACAGCATTGGTGCAGTTTGGGGCATTTGGTTACTCATCCTTGTGATGCTCATTCCTTTTTTGTGAGTCATGTTGGAGCAGTATTTATATAACTCATTGTTTATTATTGGTTTATAAATGTTGCCAGTTTTTGATAACGCTAAGGAACACATTTGGCAATACTTTCTTAAAGCTTATTGATAGTTCAGCAAAAAGCGAACCAAATAGTGAAGAGGAAGAGCAATGACGGCAACTTATCGTCGGCAACAAGGAAGTAAAGTCTATACCTTTAGGTCATTAGCTGACTTGATGGCGAAAGCGACACCGGAGCGCTCAGGCGATGCGTTAGCCGGGGTTTGTGCTCAGTCAGCGGCAGAACGTGTAGTCGCACAAATGGCGCTGTCTGAGTTACCACTTAAAACGTTTCTTAACGAGGCGGTTATTCCATACGAAAGCGACGATATCACTCGCCTAATTATCGATACGCATGACCTTGAAGCCTTTAAGCCGATTGAGCACTTGACGGTCGGAGATTTTCGAAATTGGCTGCTGAGTGAAGAAGCCGATGGTGAAACGTTGGCTAAAATTCGTCAAGGTTTAACACCAGAAATGGTGGCCGCAGTCAGTAAGATTATGCGCAACCAGGATTTGATTCTCGTTGCTAAAAAATGCCAAGTTGTCACGGCTTTTCGGAATACGATTGGTTTGCCGAGTCGCCTGTCTACTCGCTTACAGCCGAATCATCCCACTGATTCTCTCAACGGTATCGCAGCGACCATTTTTGATGGTCTGATGTACGGAAATGGCGATGCGGTTATCGGTATCAATCCGGCAACAGATAATGTACCTCAAGCTATTAAGTTAATGAACTTAATGGATGAGGTGATTCAACACTATCAAATACCGACTCAGTCTTGTGTGTTAACTCATGTCACGAACACGATCGAAGCCATTGAAATGGGTGCACCAGTCGATCTCGTTTTTCAGTCGATAGGCGGCACGCAAGGGACGAATGATACCTTCGGAATCGACTTGTCGATTTTGAAAGAGGCCCATGAAGCCGCGTTGTCTTTGAATCGAGGTAGCGTAGGAAACAATGTGATGTATTTTGAAACCGGACAAGGTACAGCGCTGTCTGCGAATGCATTTCATGGGGTCGATCAGCAGACTTGTGAAGCCCGCGCTTATGCTGTCGCGAAACAGTTCGATCCTTTGTTGGTTAATACTGTCGTTGGGTTTATTGGCCCTGAGTATCTGTTTGATGGCAAACAGATCATTCGTGCTGGGCTTGAAGATCATTTCTGTGGGAAGTTGCTTGGTTTACCTATGGGTTGCGATATCTGTTACACCAATCATGCCTATGCCGATCAGAATGACATGGATAACTTGCTGACACTATTAGGTGTGGCCGAGTGCTCGTTCATCATGGGTATTCCAGGGTCTGATGACATCATGCTCAACTATCAAACTACCTCATTTCACGATGCCCTTTACGCAAGAAAAGTACTCGGTTTGAAGCCAGCACCAGAGTTTGAAAAATGGTTAATGGAGATGCAGATTTTCGAGAGCGTGCAAGACGTTCGGTTAAGTGAGCAAATCTCTCGCTCGTTTTCGGGAGCAATTAACCAACTGAATAAGGGGTATTCTCATGGGTAAAGTAATCACCATTGCTCAGTCCCCACAAGATGAGTCTGGAGTTGTCACACACAACCCTTGGGGCAAGTTACGCGACTTCACCTCTGCTCGGATCGCTCTGGGTCGCAGCGGAAACAGTGTACCAACCAACGAGTTACTCTCATTTCAGCTGGATCATGCCCAAGCTATGGATGCAGTGCATTGTAGTTTGAATATTGAGTCTCTCGTTGCTGGTTTGTCGGACTCTTACTCGATTCTTGAAAATACCTTAGAGCCTCCAGTGGTAGTGAGCAGCAAAGTGAGTGATCGGCTTATGTACCTGCAAAGGCCCGATTTAGGAAGGCAACTCGATGAATCTTCTTGGCAAACGCTCAACTTGATAGCAAATGAGCATAACACTGACATTGATCTTGCGATTGTTATTGCTGATGGACTTTCTTCCGTCGCAATTCAAAACCATGCCGTGCCTGTTGTTACTCGATTGATTTCTCTTTTAAGCGCTGATGATGAACATCAATGGAAATTCGCACCTATCACAGTCGTAAAGCAAGGAAGAGTAGCGGTAGGGGATGATGTTGGTGAATGTTTTAACGCCAAGGCCGTGCTGGTTTTAATTGGAGAGAGACCCGGTCTAACTTCTCCGGATAGCATGGGTATGTATCTCACTTGGGGGGCTAAACGAGGCTCTAAAGATTCCCAAAGAAACTGCATTTCCAATGTGCGTCCCCAGGGGCTCAACTATGACGATGCCTGTGAACGCGCATTTTACTTGCTCAAGGAGGCTCGAAAATTACAACTGTCAGGAGTGAACCTGAAAGATCGCTCCGATATCAATGAGCCAAGTGGCGCAAGCGTTGAAGATAAACACAGCGACAACTTTTTAATTTCATCAAAGTAGAAGGATTTACTATGTCTAAACATCAGGAGTACTTGGCCAAAAGGCAGCTAAAAAGAGGCACCGCAGGTTGGATTTTACTTGCTGGCTTAGGTGTCTCGTATGTTATATCTGGTGACTTCGCCGGTTGGAACTTTGGCATCGCTCAAGCAGGATGGGGAGGCTTTCTTATTGCTGCTATCGCGATGGCAGTAATGTATTTCACGCTAGTATTGTCTTTAGCTGAAATGTCTGCGGCTATTCCTGCTGCGGGTGGTGGTTACAGCTTCGCAAGACAGGCGATGGGGCCGACAGGTGGCTTTTTCACTGGCTTATCAGTTTTGATTGAATATACGCTCGCGCCTGCTGCGATAGTGATTTTTATTGGCTCAGCAGTTAATGAATTGGTTGGTATCGATGGTCCTGTTGTTTACGCACTTTTCTACGCCGTCTTTATCGCTATTCATATGGCAGGGGTTGGCGAAGCTCTCAAAGTAATGATGGTCATCAGCGGTTTGGCTGTGCTAGCTATTCTAATTACTGCTGCTGTGCTTATTGGTCACTTTGACGTTAATAACTTATTCGATATTGCTCCGGCGACGGCTCAGACAACAGAAATCTTGCCGTTTGGGTGGTATGGCGTATGGGCTGCGTTGCCATTTGCAATGTGGTTGTTTCTTGCGGTTGAAGGTGTGCCTTTAGCGGCAGAGGAGGCAAAAAATCCGGCAAAAGATGTTCCCAAAGGCATCATTGGTGCGATGCTGTTTTTATTGCTAACCGCAACTCTCGTAGTCGTCCTTTTGGCTGGTGCGGTTGGCTCAAAGGTCATAGGCGATAGCGCGGTGCCATTAGTTGACGCCCTAAAGCTTACGGGCAATTCAACGGTAGCAATGGCCGTGAACTTACTTGGATTGGCTGGCCTTATCGCTTCTTTCTTTTCAATCATTTATGGTTACAGTCGCTTGGTGTTTGCGCTTTCCCGCGCGGGTTATTTACCGCAAACTTTGTCATTAACCAGTGACAAAAAAGTGCCTTCTCGTGCGCTTTTGGTTCCGGGCGTTTTTGGGTTCTTGGTTTCACTTACGGGTGAGGGGGACTTAATCTTGGCGATGGCTGTTGTCGGTGCGACTGTATCGTACGCATTAATGTCCTTGAGCCATATTTTATTGCGAATTAAACAGCCGGAATTAACTCGTCCATATAAAACGCCTGGTGGGATAATTACGTCGAGTATTTCTCTGGTGCTTTCTTTGATCGCAATGACAGGTGTTTATGCTTTTGATCCCTCAGCCTTTTTCATGACAATGGGATTGTTTCTTATCGGTGGTGTTTATTATGGGTTATACAGCCGCAACAAACTGGTGGCAGCAACCGCCGAGGAAGAGTTTGCCATGCTGTCTGTAGCAGAGCTAGAGCTTGAATCAGATGTCGTACGATAGTCACTTTGATTATTGTTATTCAGCATATTAAGGGAGCCATAGGCTCCCTTTGTCATTTCTATCAAAAGTACATAGCGCACAAATGCATCACTTTAACTTTATAAGCGGTTAATCATGTGAAAGTCTAGTCTGGATAACGATGGCGCAGATCCATCACAGGTAAAGGTTAAGTTTTCAAGGAAAGAGCATGATAAACAAGGTATTTAATACACTTTTGGGAACAGAGTTACCGATTATTCAAGCGCCAATGGCCGGTGTGCAAGACAGCCAAATGACCATAGCCGTCAGTAATGTTGGCGGGCTTGGCTCGTTACCTTGTGGAATGCTGAACAAAGACGCCATCGTAAAAGAACTTCAACTTATCAAGCAGGCAACTAACCGACCGTTTAACCTCAATTTCTTTTGCCATGAAATGCCGGAGTATGACGCCAACAAGCACGAAAAGTGGCAAAAAACGCTGCAACCGTATTTTTCCGAGGTTGATGCAACCGTTCAGGTTCAGCCAAACGCTCCGACAAGGATGCCTTTCAATCATGATGTTACTGACGCGATTGAACCATTTGCACCGCCAGTGATCAGTTTCCACTTTGGTTTGCCAGACGATGATCTGTTAGCTCGAATTAGAGGGTGGGGAGGGAAGATCCTTTCGTCAGCGACCACGGTGGACGAAGCACTTTGGCTAGAAGCAAAAGGCGTTGACGGTATTATCGCCCAAGGCTTGGAGGCTGGTGGACACCGAGGTATGTTTTTATCGGATGATTTAACTACTCAATTAAGTTTGATGGCGTTATTACCACAAATCGCCAAACGGGTGAATTTGCCTGTTATTGCTGCAGGCGGAATCGCTGATAGAAGTGGGGTGGAAGCCGCGTTGAGATTAGGAGCGAGTGCCGTTCAAGTTGGCAGCGCCTATTTGTTGTGTGATGAGGCGAAAACATCGTCTTTACATCGATATGCCATTGCCAGTGAACGCGCGCAACATACCGCTGTGACCAATGTTTTCTCGGGCCGACCAGCGAGAGGCATTGTGAATCGCGCGATGTCGGAGCTAGGCTACATCAGTGAGTTTGCGCCGAAATTCCCATACGCCTCCATTGAAATGGCTCAACTAAGAGCGCTTATGGAAAAGCAAAACCGAGATGAATTCACACCGTTGTGGTGCGGACAAAACTCGTCGGGTTGTAAGGAAATATCGGCGGCAGAAATGACATTGTCATTAGTGGAAGGCATAGATTTAAACTGATATGCATCTTGCCTTTTAAAGCGATGCTGACTGAATGGTTACGAGTTATCCCTGTATTTATGTAGTAAATCTAATGGGATGTGGCAGTAATCATTCGGAAAGTTTGTGAGTCTGTCTTGGTGCTCATCATCACTTGGCACATAATTTGTGAGTGGCAGTACTTCTACGGCGATCTTGTCGGCGTCCGGTCGTGCTGCGATAAACGCTTTCGCGATGGTGAGATGCTGTTCGTTTTGGCTATAAACACCAGTACGGTACTTCTCACCTACGTCTTCACCTTGCTTGTTAACGCTGTAAGGGTCGATTATCTCAAACAAATACCCCATTAAAGTTTCAACCGAAACTTGCTCAGCATCGAACTGGGTTTTCACGCACTCTGCGTAGCCATCGTATTCGGATTGAGTGTTATCCGTTGTGCCATTTGCTCGCCCGGCTTCTGTGTTGATTACGCCCGGAAGGTGGCGCATAAATTCTTGCACGCCCCAAAGGCAGCCGCCAGCGAAGTAAATTTCTTCCATCACTTTTATCCTAGTCTTTACCGTTGTTGGGATGTAGGGAGCTAACCCCTCTTCTTCTATCCCATTTCCGTTGCCCTATTATCTGTTGATGGGAGCGATATTCGCAAGGTGCAGCTTGGCTAATCAGACCACGTGCTTTTTCCTTTTTACTTTCAAGTTCTTTTCATATGAAACATCAGGTGAGTATACTGTAAGCTCATCAATAAGGAGCGAACCTGTGAACCCAAGACAAAATGAAATTCTGCAATTAGTGAACGACCGTAAACGCGTTCAAGTCACGGAGCTTTCTGACATCATTGGCGTGTCGGGCGTGACCATCAGACAGGATTTGAACTTTCTGGAGCAACAGGGCTACCTAAAGCGCGTTCACGGCGCAGCTACCGCGTTGCAAAGTGATGACATTGATGCCCGCCTGGAAGTACGTTTCGATATTAAACAATCGCTCGCAAACCAAGCTGCGGATTTGGTCGCACCGAATGAGACAGTGCTGATTGAAGGAGGCAGTGCCAATGCGTTGTTGGCTCGGACATTGGCTGAGCGCGGCGATGTGACCATCATTACGCCATCGGCGTATATCGCCCATCTCATCCGTAACACTTCTGCCAACATTATCTTGCTTGGTGGCGTGTATCAGCACCAAGGCGAGAGCTTGGTCGGACCGCTGACTAAGTTGTGTATTGAGAACATTCATTTCAGCACGGCCTTCTTGGGTATTGACGGCTTCCATCAAGACACTGGCTTTACTAGCCGCGACATGATGCGCGCTGAGATCGCAGAAACCATCATTGCGAAAAAAAGGCGCAATATTGTTCTAACGGATTCTAGTAAATTTGGGCAAATTTATCCCTCATCAATTGGTAAGACTGACGAAATATCAGTGCTGCTGACTGACAAAGCCGCTCCGAAAAGCGACCTTGAACAAATCAAAAAGCGAGGTGTGGAAGTTATATTAGGCTGATTAAGCCACGCTTCGTTTTCGCTTCGCGAGCATTGCTGTTGGGGAGAAACCGGTGACTAGCATAGTGCCGCTAAGCACTAGAATTGTTCCTATGATGGTGTTAGAGCCGACGGGCTCATCTAGCACCAAGTAGCCCCATAAGATACCAAAAACAGGAACAAGAAAAGTGACAGTCAGTGCTGACGCTGGGCCGATATCAGAAACTAAGCGGAAATAGAGCAAATAAGCGAACCCTGTGCATACAACGCCGAGCGTGACAACAGAGCTCCATTCGAAATGACTTGGTTCTGCACGCATTGGTAAGAATGGTAGCAGCGGCAGTACCCAAATAACCGCCGCCCACATGCTGCCGTGAGCATTGTCAAAAGCAGGTACTTGTGGCGCATTTTTAGTGTAGTTGGTAGCAATGCCATAGCTGAAAGAAGCCATCAAACTGGCGGCAATAGGGAGCATGGCTTCTTCACCTATGGTTGAAGTATCTAAGCCGACCAAGACTGCAACGCCTCCAATGCCTATTAGCATACCGAGAACAGATTTCGCTGTGAGTGGGCTGCGGTACCAAACAAAGCCAACTAGTGCTCCCCATATTGGGGCGGTTGAGTTCAATATTGCTAAAGTTGATGCATTCAGTGTCTGGGCTGCGTACGCAAAGAGTAAAAATGGAACTGCGCTATTGAATAAGCCAATAATAAAGAAGTGTTTAGTATGCGCAGTTAACGTGAATTTCTTCTTCAAATATACGGCGATCAATAACAAAGCGACGGCGGCAAATGTAACTCGAAATTCGATTAAGTAAGCCGGCCCGAATGTGTTGGCGGCGACTCGCATAAACAGAAACGAGCCACCCCAAATAGCAGCGAGGCAGAGTAAGCGAAAAAAACTGACGGCAGTCATTTGACATCCTTGGTCGAGGTCTAGCGCCTCATCGATTAATTGTTGCGCTAACAGTGAATTAAACCAAGGATGAGGTCAACCAGAAATGTAATGCCAGTTCCGGATCTGGCTAGCTTGGGCTCACGTTGATAGTGTGTTGTTGATTTGGGATGACTTAATGGCTCTCTGACCATACTGCGAATTCATTTCCACTCGGTTCAGTGAAGTGGAATCGACAGCCGCCGGGGAATTCGAAAATAGGGCGGATAATTTTTCCACCATGCTGCTCTACTTTTGTCTGAGTGGCCTGAATGTCTGAGCTATAAAATACTAAAAGTGCGCCACCATTTGCGGTTTGGTTTATAAACTCAGATTTGAAGAATCCGCCATCCAACCCTTGTCCTGAAAATGCAGAATATTCTGGGCCATAATCGGTAAAGCTCCAGTCAAAAGCACGCTCAAAAAATTGTTTGGTCGCACTGACATTGGTGGAACCAAATTCAACGTAATTCAATTTTTCATGTTGATGCATGGTGAAATCCTTCTCGGTTACTATCGTTTCTAGGCGAACTTTTCTACGATGATGTCGTCCGCTTTTTCGACAAATAATGCGCCATTATCTCTGAGCTCTGTCAGCACATTCTCTATATTATCAGGCAGCACCGCACGAGTTGAAGCAAGATTAACTACCACATTGTAGCCAAGTTCCAGCGCTTGCATGACGGATTTTTTCACGCAAAAGTCTAAGGCAAGGCCACCTATAACTAAGGTATCAATCCCGTTGAACTTTAGAAATTCATGCGCGCCTGTCGTTTTGGTGTCGGCAATATCATGGAAAAAAATACCGTAAGGGTGTGCGTCAGGATCCATACCTTTATTAACTTGAAAATCATAGTCCAACACGGGTGGTAAGCCATCTAGCAGCTCAGAACCTGTTGTGCCAAGCACACAGTGACGGTTCCACTTTATATCTACATTCGGTAAACCAACGGGCTCAAGCATATTGGCTGGCGATTCTGCATCCCATTTTGCTTTCGGTGGGTGCAAGTCACGACTGACCAGCTTTAATCGGCCTTTGGCATGATTGTTCAAAAGCTCCGGTACGATTTCCAACGCACCTGCAACGGGCAGTTCATTTGGACATAACTCACTAAAGCCTTTCTCTGGATCAACGTCGATCACTGCTGTAGTTTGATAGTTTACTCGAACAGTCATGGCAGACTCCTTGTCTGTCTGATTGTCTGCGTTTATCCACGCAAACAGTTTTGAAAAAAGGTTACTTCGTCGCTAGTCAGCGTATATACCATTGCGGGTTTTCCACCTTTACCTTTGTTGGTAGAAGCGACTTTATTAGTGGGTTTTAGTACGCCTGAATCTATCAAGCGGCGCTTAATCGTCATTCGGCTGATATCAATACCAAACTCTTGATAAGCAGAAATGATGTCCGCAACCAAAAACTCTTTGTCTAATGCAAACAAAAGAACCGATGTGTATTCAATGGATGCACGAAGCTTTTGCCACGCTTTTTCAATGGTTTTTTGATGATCAAATGCGAGGGTTTCTTCTCCATTGAGAATAGCCTGTAGCGAAAACCATTTAAGTTGGCATTCCGGTACACCTGCATTATTTATTTGCTCTACATTGTTACGATCGACTAAGGCGTAGTGCGTAATGTTTAAGCTCCAGTCTTCTGGATCGCGCTTTGGATCACCGTCGATAAACGCTTCGCTAAAATGGCGAGGGTAGGTATGGATTTTCTCACGGCAAATTCGGCGACGCGCCGCTTCAAAGTTTTCATCGGCCGGGCGTCCGCCTTCACTGGTTAAGTCTTTATCAAAGACAAATCCGCCCGGTAGTGCCCAGACTCCATGGTATGGCCGATTTGGATTTGAACGTTTAATCAACAACACTTCCAATCCCTTATCGGCACAGCCAGATAGCCTGAATGGAATAATGTCGACAGATACGATCATGGTTGGGTCCTAATATTGATTTGTAAGTAATCTAGCGCATAACAAGTGGTCAATCAATGGGTAAGTAACGAGTTGTTAGAAACGTTTTCGGTAGTGTTCTTAATACGGTTTGAGCATAAATTTACGGATGACTCTGACTTATTCACAATGCTTGCTCGAATTCTAGACAAAAAAACCTTATAAAAATGAGTGGTTAGTAACAAAAGTTGACAAACTATAGATGGGTGTTTATTGTTTACGCAAATTAGTTAGTAACAAAAAGTTATATACCCAGGAAGGGCATGTAGAAGGGCACCTAATGACCACCAAACTATTTTCTTCCCGCATCATTCAAAGCGCTTTGGATTTCGATGTCTACAAAGTCAATATGATGAGCGCTGTAACAGCGCTTTACCCTGATGCGATGGTGTCATATAAGTTTATCGTGCGCAGTGAGGAAGACCTCTCTGAGCTTTTGCCCGAGGTAAAAGCCGAAGTCCTTAAACTGCAAGATATTCAATTTACGCAAGAAGAAATTGAATATATTAAGCGTGTCGCGCCTTACCTGAATCCTGACTTTGTTGATGCACTGCGCCATTTCCGTTTCAACCCACAAAGTGATGTCTCTTTCCATAATAAAGCCATGGCTGATGGCTCAAGCCAGTTAAGAATTACCATTAACGGCTTGTGGCGAGATACCATCTTGTACGAAACGATCATCATGAGCATCGTGTCTGAAGTTCGTAGCCGTCAGCGTTGGTCAGATATCCCTGTTGCGCAATTTACCACTGTTTTAGAAGAGAAAATTCGGCACCTAAAGTCGGAACTAAAACGTCGTAACATCACTAACTTTAAATTTTCTGACATGTCGACGCGTCGACGTTTTTCCTTCCAAGCTCAGCGCATTATGCTGGAATATTTGTGCCAGGAAGTGCCGGAATGTTTGACAGGAACAAGTAACTATCACTTAGCAAAAGAGCTAAACTTGACGCCTATCGGCACCGTTGCTCATGAATGGTTTATGGGACACCAAGCTCTGGTGAATGTGCGAGATTCGCAAAAAGTGGCGTTGCAACGTTGGCAAAAAATGTTTAATGGTGCACTAGGTATTGCGTTAACCGATACGATTGGTGTCGATGCTTTCCTTAAAGACTTTGATGAAGAACTAAGTAACGCGTACTTCGGTGTACGTCACGATAGTGGTTGCCCTTATAGCTGGGGTGAAAAAATGATTGCACACTACCAGTCGCTGAATATAGACCCATTAACAAAAACACTGGTGTTTACCGACGGACTTAACTTCGAACAAGCGTTAGATATTTGCGAGTATTTCCAAGGACGTATTCAGGTGAGTTTTGGTATCGGTACTTTTCTTGCCAATGATATGGGTGATTATGTCAATAAAGATGGTGAAGCCTACCAGCCACTTTCTATCGTGATAAAAATGGTCACGTGCAATGGTTCACCGGTCGCCAAAATCAGTGACGAACCTGAGAAAGCCATGTGTGAAGATATCTTCTTTTTGATGAATCTCAAGCGCCGCTTTGAACAACCTCTTGATTTAAATGAGTGTCGTAAAATGATTGATCGTTTAGAAACTGAAGGTCAAAATTATCTCATCGACGCGTAGGCGTTATCCTCTCATCCATGATAAGCACCCTCTATCGTCACGACAAATTTATATAGGTAAACGTGGAGGGTGATTTCGTTATAGTAATATACAGAAGTAACCAGATACAGCGCAGGAAAGCACTCAAAAGTTGATGTGTTATCTGCCTTTGATAGGTGTAAATCGATACGTTACAGCATCGTGGACGGTGTATCTCATCCGACACTAAACGCAGTCTAATCACGTAGTTTATTCCCACGTACCATGAGCTCACTCGGGTATAGACGTCTATCTGCTTTTATGACTTTGGGCTTCACGTAGTTGCTTGAATCAGGAGTCAAAATGAACCTAGTAGTACATTTGCAAAAGAAAGCGATCCGAAAATATGGCTATGAGATGGCCACTCGCCAAGCATGGAAGTGTGGTATCAAGGCAAATCTTGTAAAGCGCGTGATTGGCCTTTTTAAAGGACAAATTGTTTGTGTGGTTGAAGGTTGCCGAGCAGAGTTTTCTTCTCCTCTTAATAACCCCCTTCACGAAGATGGCAAGCAGGGGCGATATGTGTTTGTTGGCGGTGTATGCTGGGAACCAAATAACATTATAGCGCCTGGTTTCCCTGATTTTATGTTTATGCACGTGCGTAATCTAAGCCACCGTCATAAGTATTTAACGGATGACGAACTATTTTTGAGCTTGGCTTAAAAATAAATCTCATAGACTAGTCCAGTCCAATCATAATCAGTAGTGATACAGTTTTAGCTCTGTTGACATTCTGCTGAGTGTTTCTTGACGTACCCCTTATAAAACAGTGTTTCTTTACTTGTTAATAACAGAGGGTTTGTTTTCGTCTGATGTGATTTCCCTTTTGCGATTTACCATAACGCTCATCAAAGCAAACCATACTGGGATGTAAATCATGAATATGAAATCTATCGCAATTGCAACGGCAGTTGTTGCTGTACTAGCAGGCTGTAAAGACAAAACGCCACCAGCTCCAACTCAAGCAAACATTACTTTGGTTGAAGCGGTGACTGAAACGGTGAAAAAGCCGCACCAAGTATGTAAAGATGTGGTAGTAACCGAGCAAGTTGCCCCTGCGGATGATAATAAAATTATTGGTACGGTTGGTGGCGCAGCAGCTGGAGCTGCGCTGGGCAACCAAATCGGTGGTGGCTCAGGTAAAGTGATTGCAACTGCAGCTGGTACGATTGCTGGTGCACTGACAGGTCGTAAGATCCAGGAAAATGTGCAAAAAGGTGATGTAGTAACAACGACGAAAAAACAGTGTCATACAGAATATACGACATCTGATAAAGTAGTGGGTTACGACGTCACTTACGAAGTTTCAGGTGCACCAACGACGGTTCGTTTGGCGAGCAAGCCAGCGACAAAAACGTTCCCAATTCAAGATGGTAACGTTGTTCTACCACAATAGTTAGCGACTTAACCGAAGCGATTAACAAGCCCTTTTATCTTTGAGATGAAAGGGCTTTTTCACATAAGCGGCGTTTTCATCTGTTTTCCCATTGGAATGTGCGGCCAGAAATACCCGTTAATTTCCGCGTTCGATACAATCACTTTTCTTAAAGTACGAACGGAAAAAACATGGAAGATTTTTACCTGACCGAGCACGGTTTGGCTGGTTATTTCGAAGCGCAATGGTTCGACAAGTTCATTGAGGATCAACAGATTGAGATGATAACCAGTCGCTCAAAACAAGTCCCACTTTCTTTTTTGTCATCACCTCACTGCTCCCAAGTTGCTGATTTTATTGCGCAGGCGGTAATCGAAAGCAGCGTTCAGCCGTATTCCCTACTTGAGGTTGGGGCGGCGCTGGGAAGAAATTATTATGAGTTAGTGCAACGCTTACCTAACCTTAGAGAAGCGACGCTTGTGGAGCCTTCAAATAGGTTAATGGATGGCTTGAAGCAACTATTAATAGAAGAACAACGCGTCGAGCTTACTTACCTTCACGATGTGAACACCTTAAACACTTTAGAGGTAGAGAATAGAGATATCGTACAGAAATGTGCTCATGTTGATTTGACGCTAATTAACCAGCCTTTTGAGCTCGATACTCTCCAATCTCGCTTTGATTTAGTCGTATGTTTAAATGTGATTGATCAATGTGAGTCGCCACTTAGCGTGATCAATGCTCTAAAAAAAACCACCAAGGTGGGTGGGCTGATCGTTGTCTCTTGCACTTATCAGTGGAACGCGAAACACATCAAAAATAAAGAAGAGGCGGTTGATGATATCAAAGAATACTTTGCTGAAGGCTGGCGTCTAGTGTCGGAAGCCGATCATGAATATCGCATCCGGTTTAATGATCGCTTCGCAAGGCAGTTTTTATCTCACGTAGTCGCTTACGTAAAAACCGATTAGAGCCACATAAAAAAACCGAGCACTTACGGCTCGGTTTTTTAGTCTTTGGGTTAGAGCACAACTTTAAGTAACGTGCGCTTCTTGTTGCTCTTGCAACTTTTTCTTGCGACGCTCTCGTTTAGAAAGCCAAACCAGAGGCACAACAATCATAATGGTTCCTATTGCCATAAATATATCAGGCACTTCTCCAAACCAAATCAATCCCACAAACACGGCACCAATTAAGCCACTGTATTCAGCGCTGGCAATTTTGTTGCTATCGATCGAGCGGTAAGCGATGACACATGTTGCTGCATAAATCATGATGAACAAACTTGAGCCAGCAGCAACAGGGAAAGCACTCCAGTCCCAAGGTTCTGCTTCGATCAGAACAAGCAAGAAGGCTACTGGAATACCTGCCAAGTTTGTCATCAATAACGTTTGCATCACAGACTGATTTTTTGGCAGTTTTCGAATGAGCAAGTTATTGATTGCTAAAGTAATTGCAACAACTAAAGCTGAAATGGCTGCCCAATCGATTTGGTCTGGACGAATGATGACCAATACACCGGCAAAGCCCATTATCGCTGCGGCGACCGATTGCTTAGACAACTGTTCTCCAAAAAAGATTGCTGCAAGTGGCAACATGATCAATGGCGCGGCGTAAAAGATCGCGTTCGCAGTTGCGAGCGGTAAAGATGAGATCGCCAAAACCATGAATATTGCACCAAGTAACCATACGTGAGCGCGAACAGCATGCCACTTAAACCCTTCAAGAAAAGGCGCATTTTTTGTTAGCAAGTAGACTGGCAGCAGGAAAAGCACCGCTGAAATTTGTCGGAAAAAGACAAATTGAAAAATAGGCACTTCATTTCCGACACTTTTAATTAACGAGTCCGAAAGCACCGCAATGAGATTTCCAACAATTAATAGCAGCATCGCTGCTCCGACCGATGTAACTTTCACTTTTTCCTCTCCTCTTTCTTTGCCAAAGAGTAGGTGATGTCATAGGATGAAGTGAAGTGATATTTATTAGCTTAAGTATGAGATTTTTAGATAATGAAATTGCCACCACTCAGAGCGGTTCACTGTTTTGAATCTGTTGCCAGAAACTCTAGCTTTTCGCTTGCTGCTGAAGAACTCAATGTGACGCAAAGTGCCGTTAGTCACCAGATACGACTATTAGAAGATTATTTGGGTGAATCATTATTTATCCGTCAAGGCAGAAAGCTCTCTTTGTCCGATACGGGCACCCGCTATTTAGAGGATATTAGCCCAGCAATTAGCTCAATTGCGATGGCCAGCCAAAAGGTGCGAGAAGGGGACAAAGGCAGCATACGGTTGGCGATTTATAGCTCGCTCGCCGTAAAGTGGCTTATTCCGCGTTTGTCTGATTTTAAGCGCCTACATCCAGAAATCGATCTGACACTCAATATGGTCGTTGGTGATCCTGAACAGACAGACAGCGTTGGCGATTGTTTTATCACGGTAGAGAAGCCAAAGCGAAACTACATGTCGGTAAAGTTATACGCGGAGACGTTGTATCCGGTCTGCAGCCATAAAATTTGGAAAGAGTTGCAAGATCAACCGATTCCAGAAGCGCTTTGGCGATACCCTATTTTGTCGACAGACTCAATTTATCGAGAGAGAGGAAAAGATTGGGCTGAGTGGTGCAGAGCGGGCGGTTACACCTTGCCGAAAGATGTCGATGTTCAACATTTTAGTCATATGTTGTTGGCAATAGAGGCGGCGCGTTATGATCAAGGCATCGCATTTGCGAATGATTTTATGCTCAATGAAAGAGATAAAGCGCACGATTTGGTGTACATCCCTTCTCATGGATTGGAAACCGGAGACAGCTTTTATTTTATTCATAAAAAGAGTCGAGCCAAGCAAGCGGAAATCATCAAGCTCACTAACTGGTTGAAGCAGCAATGCTTGTGAAATGACTAAATTGTCAAAATTAAGAAAGAAAGTGGCAAAGTTGTGTCTAAATATTTCATGTTTTATTGAGTTTTTATTCATTAACATCCACTTGGTTTTGAAACCAAGTGAAATGGATAGCATGGCATGCTTAAGGATGGGCAAAACACAACCTCAATAATTAACAGGCAGTGAAATACAATGTTTAAAAAAACATGGCTAATGACAGCCCTTCTAGCAACATGTTCTGTTGCAAACGCAGCTCCTTACGTTGGTGCATCTGTAGGTCAAGCATCGTTTGGTGATGTTAATGGCTCTATCAATGGTGGTGGTACTAACGCTAGCACTAAACTTAAACTTGAAGATGACTCAAGCCTTTCAGGCAAAGTATTCGGTGGTTACAAATTCAACGAATACATTTCTCTAGAAGCAGCCATTGGTGGCTACGATGCTTTAGACGGCAAAGTTGTTACTGTTGGTGATATGAAGTATCTATCGATTCAGCCAAAAGCGACTCTACCGATTGGCGATCGTTTCAACCTTTTTGCTAAAGCTGGTCTTTCTTACTTCAATGCTGAATTCAAAATTAGCAACTCTGTGATTGACGGTAGCGCAGGCCATACCACCATTTCTGACAGCACTGTAACAGGCATGTACGGTTTAGGTGCAGAGTTCGCTATTACTGAAAACTTTGCTCTACAAGTTGAATGGGAATACATGATGCCTGAGCTAGACATTGCGAAATTTGGCAATGAAAAAGTAACGGTTGATGCAGACATCAATGTATTCTCTGTAGGTATGAGCTACCGTTTCTAAGAATACTTATTCAAGTTACCTCTTGGCTTAGTAAACGTTTTTGACTTCTGTTGGTCGAGCTGAGTCCAAGCTTTGAATTTGTTTAGATATAGCACAGGAAGTTTAGTTGCTAAGCGTCCTGTGCTATTTTTTTGCTTTGGAATAACTCTTAGGAATCTTTGTGAACGATGTCAATCTTAGGTATCTGGATCTACTGTTAAAGCACTTTGAACCTCACCAGTATCACCTTGTTACGCTTTCTGAGCTAGAAGCGGTGATTTGCACGTCGAGGCGCAATGTTTCTATTGTGATGAAAAAGCTTGCCACTTACGATTGGGTCGATTGGCAACCTGCGATTGGCCGAAGTAACGCTAGCCGTCTCAGTATTAATATTTCCCTCCAACAAGCGATGACCGAGTTTTTGGTTGAGGAGCTTGGCAGAGGAAGAATGAACTCAATAACGAAACTTATTGATTGGTTCGGTCAAACCGCGGTTAGAGCACTGACTATCGCTTCTGAAAAAGTGAATCGATTGAACGAATCAAATAACGCTATTTTGATTTCTTCTTACCCTTGGGTATCCAAAATCGACCCTGCGAATACTTACCGTCACACTGAATTACACGTCGCGAAAAGCGTTTATGACGTATTGCTGACCCAAAATTCCAATGGTGGTATCGAGCCATCGTTAGCACACGAATGGAAAATGGAAGGCAAGGTAATGACGTTATGGTTGCGGCCGGGCATATATCGCCATGATGGTGAACCCCTTAACATACAGGATGTGGTTTGGAGTATAGAAAGACTCAGGGAGATAAAAGGACCAGTTCACGAGCTCTGGCAATGCATTGATAGCGTGGTTGCAGAAACATCTAACTGCTTAAAAATCATATTGAAGCATCCGAACAAGTTGTTTCCATACATGCTAGCAACTCCTCATGCGTCTATTCTGTGTCGAGATGTCGTCTCTTTCGGTTCTAGTTATTCCTACCACATAGGGACTGGACCATTTAAAATCAGCGGCTGGAACCAGGAGAGTATGACTCTTGAAGCGCACAAAGAGTATTTTTCAGCACGCGCATTGTTAGATCAAATAACGCTGTCTCATGGTGATGTTAAAACCTTAAATATGTTGAGCTTTAACCAAAGCTCCGATCACGTTGAAGTGGAAAAAATTAGCGCATTTTCATATGTGACCTACCGCGAACGCGTGGAATCCCAACTCACAAAAGAGACTTGGTATCAACTCGCTGATTACATCCATGTGCAAAAGCGAATTTATGATGCGCCAAGTGCCGTTGACAACATTCAGTTAGAGACTCATGAGCAAGATTTATCAATAACAGATGGTGGTGTGATACCTAAACTGAAAGGTAAAGTGGTATTAGCTGAACCTGTCTGGACGATACCGAGTCTAATTCGCCATTCCGAATGGTTGCACAGTGTGATTCGTGCAACGGGATTAGAGTTAGAGATCATTGTTATTGATGACATTAGTTTTCCTGAGGTAGTGTCTCACCAAGCAGACTTGCTCTTCATTGAGGAAGTCATGGAAGCACCATTTGAATATGGCATCTTCGAATGGCTGTCGATAGCAACTGGACTGCGTTTTAGTTTTGATCAAAGCCAGATGTTAAGCCATAGAGAAAAGGTTCGCAGAGCGATGGCAGATGAGCACTCGCTACAGTCTTTATTAAACCTAGAGAAAGCGCTGCGCGATCAGTACCTATATTTGCCTTTGTTTGTTGGCTACGAAGAAGTGACAAAAACACAGCAAGTGCGAGGTGTGCAGGTGAAGAATACAGGCTATAGCGACTTACATAGGTTATGGATTGCTCATTCACACTAGAGTCTGTGTTCAAGATTATGCAAATGTCCAACGCATAAAGCCATCGAAATGATGGCTTTATAAGGGCGTATCGGATTAGAAGTTGTACGACACACTTGCGCCAACAACCCATTGGTTTGCACTATCAACGATAGAAGAGTCGCTGATACCGCTGCCTAGGCGCGTGTATTGTGTCATTTGGCTTACTTGCCAGTTGTCGTTGATTGGCATAACAAGTTTGTAGCCCACACCATAGCTTACCGTTGAATCACCTTTGTATGCTTTGCGGTTTGCGTTTGCTTCGCGTTGTTTTACACCAAAGTAGTAATCTACGTAGTCTTCACTTTGATAAGTTAGGTTAGCAAAAGGAACAAAATCAACACTACCGAATTTCATGATGTGGAAGTAAGTCGCGCCCGCTAAGTAACCTTTGTAAGCACCACTGATATCGTGCTGAAGGTACGTAGAAATGACGTTGTTTTGATCCAGTGTAAAGTCTGCGTTTAAACCTAGATCGACGGCGAAGCGGCGTTTATCTGTGCCTTTCAGGCTTTTCGCTGTATCACCGTCGCGCATTACACCGCTACCTACAAGGTAGGCACTCATGTTGATTAACTCATTGGTGTTACCGAAGAAGCGGTAGTTAATGCCACTTAGGTCGGCATTAAAGTCGTCACCATGGTAACCACCGTTGAGAATTGGTGCTGTATTATGCTTTTGATCTTTGAAAAGATCGCTGCCTTGAGCCACACCAGCTTCTACGTTCCAACCGCCTTCGTTGTTGTAGATGTTACCGTTACGAATGTAAGTATCGCCAGCGAAAGCTGAGCCAGCAGCTGTCAGAGTAAGTAGTGCAATTAATGTTTTTTTCATCATTTTTCCGAGTTGTTCTGTTTTTGTTTTGAACACTGTACAAAATAACGTTGTAAGCATCTATCTGCAAAGCGTATGGAAATGTAATGAACAATCAGGGTAAGAAGCAGAATGTTGCTTTAGAATAGAAAGGTTGCTGGAATAGCTTTCGTTAAAATAACGAAAAATCCGAGCTGGGGTGGCTCGGATTTGAGGTATTTATCAGGTATTGATACTAACTTCTTACTGTTTCGTTAAGTTGTATAGTGGTGCTAGGTCACCCGTTACTTTTTCGCCATTCATGTCTAGCTTCATAAGTACGTTTTCACCAACAAAGTATTGGTTTGGTGCATCTTCATTTGTCAACGTTACGATGCTGCCATTTGCATCCCAAGTGAATTGACCTTCAGATTTTGATTGACCGCCTTCTTTGTCTTGGTAGCTTTCTTCAAGTACGTAAGTGCCATCTTGATTTAGTGTGATGGTCATATCGATACCAGCACAATCCGCGCAAGGTAGTGTTCCTTTGTAGGTGCCGTTCCAGTCCAGAGCACTTTGTGCGTTGTGTTCAGAGTCTACAAATGTCTCTTCAGTAATTACTTGTTCTTCTTCTACTGGTAACGTGTCAATTGTCTCAGTCGTAACGTCTGCACTGGTGGTGACTTCAGTTTCCGTTGCCTGAGGTACTTCAACTGCGCTTGTTTCGGCAGGTTTCTCATCTTGACAGCCTGCAAGAATGATTACCGCGCCTGTTAGTGCCAACATTGTCTTTTTCATTTTATCCCTCTTTAAATCAAGATTTTGTATGAGAGTAATAGTAGACATTTATCGAGGATTTGCGTCATCAAAAAGCAATAGAATGATCTAACTATGTCAATAAAACCGGATATGAGCATGAAATTGTCAGGAAAATCAGAACAATGTAAATGTTGCTTTGGGTATCAAGCTTGAGCCCACAGATAAATATCTAAAAAGGGGAGTGGGAGTGAGTTAATTGATAACAGCCCACATTGTTGTGAGCTGTATTATCAACATCATCTAAGAAACGTTATTGAAGCTTGAGCGTGAAGTGCCTCGTTTTGTGCTTCGTTGATCAGAAAACAGCTCCGCAATAACCTGACGATTTAATTCGCCTTTCAAATGGCCGTGCTCATCGATGACGGGCAGTGAATGTTCACACGACATGACTTCAGTCAGCACTTGCTCAATGGCTAAATGTGGAGAGATGATAGGCACCTCTTCATAGATATCATCACGCCAATCTGATATATGAGTTAACTTCGCTGCGTTTAGCAACCCTTGCTGTGTTATCACGCCTTGATAGCCTGCATTGGTCTCATGGTAGGCATAATCACGTTTAACACGTTTCATTTCACTCAGCGCATCTTCAATGGTTTCAGCGCTAACACAGTACGAAGGTGGCTGCATCAGCGTTTCGACCGTCAGTGCTCGCGCTCTATTGACGTCTTTTACAAAGGCTTCAACGTACTCATCGGCAGGATGCAGTAAGATTTCGTCTGGTGAACCTTGTTGGACCAGTTCACCGTCTTTAAGAATTGCGATGCGATCGCCAAGTCGAAGCGCTTCATCTAAATCATGAGTAATGAAAATAATGGTTTTGTGCAGCTTCTGTTGCAGCTCTACCAACTGATCTTGCATTTCGCTCCGAATCAGAGGGTCCAATGCTGAGAAAGCCTCGTCCATCAACAGTATTTCGGCGTCGGTAGCCAGTGCCCGTGCAAGGCCCACACGCTGTTGCTGTCCACCCGATAGTTGAGCAGGATACTGGTGCTCATAACCCGTCAGTCCAACGGTTTCTAACCATTCATTTGCTTTTTCTAAGCGCGCCTCTTTATTTATTCCCTGAACTTCTAAACCATATGCGATGTTGTCGATAACAGTGCGATGAGGCAGCAAGCCAAAGCGTTGGAACACCATAGACATCTTGTGACGGCGAAACTGTTCAAGCTCTTTGTTAGAAAGTTGCATGACATCCACCCCTTCTACCAAAATCTGCCCCATGGTTGGATCGATTAATCGGTTGAAGTGGCGAATCATGGTGGATTTTCCAGAACCGGATAATCCCATAATGACAAAAATTTCACCCTTTTGAATTTGCAGGTTGATGTCTTTTAGTCCGACCGTGTGGCCCGTTTCCGCTAAAACCTGCTCTTTACTATGTCCCAACTTAACGCGCTCAATCACGCTATTGGGTTTGGGGCCGAAGATTTTATACAGACCGCTGATTTCGATAAGTGGACTAGTCATGTTTTGAGTCTCCTAAATGAGCTTGAGTGCGTTTCGCATACGCTTGTGAAGCACGGTCAAAAAGGATTGCTAGGGCGACAATGGCTAAACCATTGAGAAGACCAAGAGTGAAATATTGATTGGTAATAGACTTTAGAACAGGCTGACCTAAACCTTTTACCCCAATCATTGATGCGATGACCACCATTGACAGTGCCATCATGATCGTTTGGTTAATTCCCGCCATGATGGTTGGCATTGCAAGCGGAAGCTGAACCCCAAAAAGCCGTTGCCGAGTGCTGGCACCAAATGCGGTTGCGGCTTCCAATACTTCTTTATCAACTAGACGAATGCCCAAATTGGTTAAACGAATAACCGGTGGAATCGCGTAGATCACTACTGCGATAAGGCCAGGAATTTTCCCGATGCCCAATAACATCACAACTGGAATGAGATACACAAATGCCGGCATGGTCTGCATGACGTCGAGTAATGGTGTTACCACCGACTGAATGCGATTAGAGCGCGCCATAGCGATGCCGATAGGGATACCAAGTGCGATGGCAAGCATAGTACATACAGTGATGATACTGAGCGTACGCATAGTGTCTTCCCACATTCCAAAATAGCCAATCAGAATCAGCGAACCAAAACATGCAGCGGCCAGTTTCCAAGAGCGGCTGGCGGCATAAACGAGAGTGGTGCAGACACCTAAAATAATGAACCAAGGTGTAGAAATCAGAAGTTTTTCAAACCAGACAAGAAACGAAAGGAGCGGATCAAACAGAGACTCAATGAGTTCACCATACTCGCGAGAGAAATCTCTGTAGGCGCCGTCGAGTGTTTTGCGAATCGCCCTGAGATCAGAGGCATCCATTTCCGGGAATTCGCTGAGCCAATTTGAGTCAGACATATGTACTTCCTTTTTCTGATATACCTAAGCGCTTTCAAGAAACTTAATTTGGCAAGAAGAGTAGGGCACCTAGGCCAAGTAATGGTCGTTCGACAGGTTCTGTATCGAACGTATTACCCTTTAAGCTCAGACCAATGTTGTCAAACTTCTCTTTTTCGTTCCTTAGGTATACATCCTTTTAAATAAAACAATCATTAGTGTTCAAACTAATGATTTGCTTGGATTATAGTTTTTCTTCTTCAATAAAATGAACACATTAGCGTGTATTTGTATGAAAAATCTGCGCAAACTAACGTTTTTATTATCCGGTTAATTAGAATTGATCTTTTTGTTCGTTTGTCATCAAAATTCCTAAATTATTAGATGTCTAATTAATGCTGATGTATTACGTATTTGTCGTGTTGATTTTTGCAAACTTAGTTTATTGGCATATGCTAAAAATGTTATTGGCATATGCCAGTTTAAGGCGTAATTTGACTCTGTGTTTTTGAGGGACAATGATGGCAAGACCAAAGATAGAAAGACGAATATGCGGACGTGCGGCTCACCATTGCTTTAAGCCCAATGGCATTCCATTTAATCAGTTGGAGCAAGTCGCCATATTACCAGAAGAGTTAGAAGCGCTACGTTTAGCCGACTTAGAGGGGCTTAGCCAGCAGCAAGCTGCGGAGCAGATGGGCGTTTCTAGACAAACTTTTGGTAACACAGTAAAAAGTGCAAGATTGAAAGTCGCAAAAAGTTTAGTTGAAGGTCATGCATTAGTTTTTCCGAATGAGGAGTCAAACTTATGATTTATGCTATTCCTAATGATGGTGAGCGGGTGGCAAACCACTTTGTAAAAGCACCATACATCGCTATTTATTCTGATACTGACGGTATGCTAAAAAACTTAGCGAACATTGCTTCTATGCCACAAGCGGGTTGCAATGCGAAGTCTCAGTTGATTCAGTCTCTACAAGGGTACAATGTGGATGCTGTTCTTGTGCGAAATATTGGTGAACGTGTATTGGCAAAGCTACTTAGCAGTGGCACGCCAGTATTTAGGCTGTCTACTCGTAGTTCCTTGGAAGATGTGCTTGCGGTTCCAAGAGAGCCTTTGATTGAGCCCTCTCAAGGACGTCCATCAAACAATCATAAGAAAAGTGTTCACCAACAAAAAGGCGGCTGCGGCTCCTGTGGTTGTGGTGGCCAAAAATCAAAACCCTCCTTGTTGGCAAGACCTAAGGCGCTACTCAAAGCAACATCTAGCCCTGCTATACTTAAGCTAGAGTCGATGGCTAATAAGGCAGGTTAATATGGTTTGGTTATTTACCTTTCTTGGTTTTCTCGCAATCATTTTGTTGATGTCACTTGGCGTCATTTTTCACAACAAGCGCATTCAAGGAAGTTGCGGCGGTTTAAACAACGTCGGTGTTGATAAAGTATGCAACTGCGAAACCTCATGCGCAGAACCTGAAAGGCGTTTATATCAAATCTCAGAGCCTAACTCATCACCTGAGCGCTAAGGCTTTTGGCCCATTGCGGCAAGGTTTGCCGAAACCAGTCCAAATACTTGCTGGTCTGCGGATTCTCTCTGGAGACCAGTATGTTGACTACCTCGACAACGATCCACGCTTTTGCTAGTCCGATATCGCGCGCCAATTCTGTTGTTTCACCTTTCTCTGCGCACTTTATATATTTGTCTGCTACGTTCAAGTAATCATCAAATGTGCCCATGCCCTCGATGAGCGGCGCTAAATCTATCGCGACATGCCCTGTAGAAAAGCGCTCCCAGTCGAACAGCACCAGCTCGCCATTTTGGCGCTGTCCCCAGTTTCCTGCATTGGTGTCTCCGGAGATCAAGTTCTTCCCATCGAAAAGGTGCGCCGATCGTTGTTGTAGCTGGTGGAAGAACTGTTCTGTCTCTGAGCCCAGTTTAAGTGTTGCGAGTGCTTGTTGAGTCGCTTGTGGTGTCCACTGGTGGCGGTGATAAACACCATCTGATGTTGGTGGAAGTCGGTGCAGTTTGACGAGTTGTTCAATGACTCGATCATCTTCAAGTAAGAATGCTTGCTCGACTGCGTGGGGAACGTATTCAATGTGCAGAACGTTTTTCTGGTCGTCGAATTGAATCAAGCGCGGTACGTGTATTCCAAGCGCGTTAAACTGTTCGGCATAGCGTTGATAAAACGCGACTTCTATTTGAGTAGGGTTACGTTTTTCTATTACTTGGACGCCATCTTTTTCGATGAGAAAAACTTTGGCACTGCCCATTTGGTTGAGTTCTTGCTGCGACACCGGACTTCCTGTCTTCATGTAGAGAGAGCTCACCTTAATCGCTGCACTCACGTTTGCCAATAGCCACGACAAAGTGCCTCAAAAATATTAAATGCAACTGTTTAAATATGATTTTGTCGTTGGTGTCTAAATTTTACACAGTTACGCCTGTACTCCGATAAATTCGTTCTACGCTTACTATTCGTCTTAATAAAGGAGAACCAAAATGGCTGTAATGAAGCAGGATATTCCAAATCGTGTAACGGTTTACCATGACAATATCGATCAAGAACAAGAGCTGAAAAATGCGATGCTGCCAGAGAAACCGCGCTACTTTAACGGTGCTCCGACTTACAAAGCGAACAGCATCGAAGAGTTTGAAAGCAAAATCAGTCAGATAGGTTTGTCTCTCGATAAATAATTTTTCTTTTACCTAAAAGCGCCCTCAAAATGAGGGCGCTTTTTTATTTGTATGATTGATTTGAATCGTAGGGAATTAACCTTGTTGTGCACTGCCTTGGCAGACTTGCTTCTGCACTGCTGGTGGCGCGGGCTCGTAATGGCTTAAGGTCATACTAAAGCTGCCTTCGCCACCGGTGATGGAGCGTAATCGACGAGCGTAATCTTGCAGCTCGTTTACTGGTGACTTGGCTCTGAGTAAGGTGAAGCTGCTGTCGATTGGCTCGGTGCCTTCGATCAAGCCTCGGTTTCCAGATAAATCACCAGAAACATCGCCAACGTTCGCGGTTGGGATGTGCAGTTCCATCTGGACAATGGGTTCTAGCACAATAGGATCGGCGTTGTTAATCGCATCTAAAAAGGCTTTCTTACCTGCGATGACAAATGCAATTTCTTTCGAATCGACGGAGTGATATTTACCGTCATAAACGGTGACTTCCACATCCTTAATTGGGTTGCCAGAAATCGCGCCTTCCTCTAACGCTTGCAAAATACCTTTTTCAACAGCAGGAATGAGCGCGGTTGGAATGGCGCCACCCACCACTTTGTTGATGAACTTAAATCCGGCGCCACGCTCGAGTGGACGAACCTTCAATTGCACTTCACCAAACTGGCCTGCACCGCCACTTTGTTTTTTGTGTCGATAATGCCCTTCGGCAGGTTTGGTGATGGTTTCAAAGTACTCGACGCTTGGTTGGCAGGTTTCGACGTCCAGTTTGTACACGTTCGCCATCTTTTCTAATGCGACTTTGAGGTGAAACTCCCCTTGTCCGCTGATGATGGTTTCGTTGGTGCGAGCGCGATGTTCGATGCGCAGCGAAGGATCTTCACTGGCGATTTTATTCAGCACATCTCCTAATTTTTGCTCATCTCCACGCTTAAGAGGCTTCAAGCACAAAGAATACATGGAGTCAGGAAGGTCCAACGTTTTGAGTTGAACTCCATCTTCTTCGTGAGAGTCATGAACGATTGAATCGAATTCGAGATCATCCACTTTGGCTAAAACGCAGAAGTCGCCTGCAAGCGCGCGAGGGATCTCGGTTCTATCTTTGCCCTGCAGTTGATATAAGTGCCCAACTTTAAATGCCTTGTTGCTTTCGCCAATATAAAGCTGGCTGCCCGCATTGATTTCACCCTGATACACACGTAAGTAGGCAAGTTTTCCCATATATGGGTCGACGCTGACTTTGTACACGTGTGCGACGGTGTGCTCTAAGGTTTCGCAATTTACTTTGATTTTTTTGCCGTTCTTTTCCAGTAGAGGAGGGTTACCCTCGTTTGGCATGGGCATGATCTCCGCCAAGGTGCGCAGCAGCAACTCGACGCCCGCGCCGGTTTGTGCTGAGACAAAACAGACCGGAATCACATGTCCAGTTCTCAGTGCTTCTTCAAACGGATCATGCAGTTGCTCTGCGGTGAGTTCGGAGCCTTGTTCCAGATACAGTTCCATCAGTTCTTCATCGACTTCGATGACTTGGTCAATTAAGGTCTCATGAGCTTCATCTACCGTTGCGAGTAAGGTTTCTCGTCCCAATTCTGGTTCGAAATAGCAGTCAACTACAGATTCCCCGTCAGCCGAAGGTAAGTTGATCGGCAAGCAGTGGTCACCAAAATGCTCAACGATGTTCTCCATCAATCTTTCTAACTGATTACCGTGGTTATCGAGCTTATTGATAATGATCATCTGACATTTTTGCTGCTCTTTAGCAAAGGTGAATAAGCGATCGGAAGTTTGGTTAAGTGGGGTTTGAGGGTCGATGACAAGGGCAGATGTTTCAACGGCAGGAAAAACGCTGATAGTACGGCCAAGTAACTCGTTTTGTCCCGGAGTGTCGATGATATTGAGCCGGTGTTTATTCCAGCGCAGTGCGACTGGCGTTGCTTCAATACTGTGTTGATATTGGATGGATTGAGGGTCGAAGTCGGTAACGGTATCGCCTTTTTCTACGCTGCCTAAATGGTGCGTGGCATCGCAGGTGAAGAGCAGTTTTTCTATCAGCGTGGTTTTACCGGTCCCGGTTTGGCCGACAAAAGCGATATTGCGTATTTTGTTGATAGGCATAGAGCCTCCTTGCAAGATGGCGTGAAAAACCTACGAATTGCTAGGAAGTGGGTTGTTATAGAAACCCACGCACTGCATTGGAGTAGGGCGGGATTACCGCCTATTCGTTTTCCACGTCATTTTCCGGATGACTCGATGCATAAGACCACCTTCTTGGACTACTGGAATCTTAGCATGCCTCAATAACCATATAATTTATGTGACTTATTTCATGATGGAGCTGATTGTTTTTTAATCGAGATCATAAACTCAGAGGTTCTGACTTTTGGAGCAAAACCTCTGGATTGTTTAGGCTATTTGGAAAGAACGATTTCGCCGTCGCGATAAACCAAGCTTGGCGTTACATCTTGTCCGAGCAGCACCGGGCCATCAAGATCGACAACGCTCGCCTGAGCTGCAATAGGTAACGCGGCTCGCATCGCCAGCGACGTCCCCAACATACAACCGGACATGAGGCTAAAACCGAGTTTTTGGGCGTCGTCGGCTAATAATAGTGCTTCAGTGAGCCCGCCAGTTTTATCTAGCTTAATATTCACCATCTCGTATTTTCCAAGCAGTTGATGCAATTGCTCTCTGGTGTGACAACTTTCATCGGCGCAAAGTGGAATGGGGTGCGGAATGCTGGCGAGTACGTCATCACGGTCTTGTAGCAACGGTTGCTCGATCATGGTGATATTAAATGGTTCGAGTTGAGCAAATACTGTCGCGAGGTCGAGGCTTTGCCATGCTTCATTCGCATCTAAAACAATTTGCGCGTGCGGTGCGGCATCGCGTACTGCTGCAACGCGCTCAATCACGTTTTCACCATCCAGTTTTACCTTAAGCAGTTTTGCGCCTTGGCTAAGGTAAGCTTGCGCCTGTTTTGCCATCGCTTGCGGCGTGTCGATAGAAACCGTCATCGCCGTCACAATCGCCTCTGGTAACGTAAAGAGGTCGTGAACCTGTTGCTTGTGGCTCAAAAGCGCGTGAAGATGCCAAAGGGCGCAATCCAATGCATTTCTTGCCGCCCCTGCGGGCAATAACGATTGAAGCTGGCTTTTGAGAACCATGACATCAGCTTCGCCTTTGGCATACAAACTTTGCAGTTCATGTGCGGCGTGAGAAATCGCCTTAATCACCGATTCAACCGATTCACCATAACGAGGGTATGGCGTGCATTCACCTTGGGCGGTCATGCCTCGATGTTCAATTGTCACTCGGACTACGTGGCACTCTGTCCGACTGCCGCGAGAGATGCGAAATGGTGTCGCCATGGCAATCGTGACAGGTTCTACATGAATTTTCATCTCACTAGTTTTCCCTAAACCGCAGTTATTTTCTAAACAGTAAATGTTTCTTAAATCGTAAGGAGCCTATCTGCAACCGCATCAACGCCAAAACGTACAGGGTCGGTGACGGGCACTTGGTATTTGTCGCTCCAACCCTGGCATAACTGGGCTGCATCTTCTTCGCTGAGCGCCGAAGTGTTTAAGCAAATACCCACTAATTGAGCGTTTGGATTTGTTAGGCGAGCAGCGGCCAGATTCGCTTCTATCGTTTGTTCAATAGTTGGCAAGCTCGCATGTGGTAAGTTGCGGATGTGCGGGCGACCAATCTCATGGCACAGTATCAGAGCGTCAGCTTGTGCGCCGTGAAGTAAGCCCAAACTTACGCCAGCAAATGAAGGGTTAAACAATGAACCTTGCCCTTCGATGATGTCCCAATCGTGATCGGTGAACTCAGGGCTGATCGCTTCTACTGCGCCGGAGATAAAATCGGCAACTACAGCATCAATCGAAATGCCACTGCCTGCGATGAGAATTCCGGTTTGACCCGTTGCTTTGAACTCTGCACGACAGTTTTTACGCTTCAATGCATGCTCAATGGCAAGGGCAGAGTACATTTTGCCAACGGAGCAATCTGTCCCTACAGTAAGTACTCGCTTGCCTGCGCGAGCTTTGCCATTGCCGACCTTGAGCGGGGCATCATAATGGCGAACATCATACAGTTTGGTTAATCCGCGTTGTTCTAGATCGGCAAGGGGAGCAAATTCCGCCAAACGTTGGTGCATGCCCGATGCAATTTCAAATCCCATCTCTGCCGCTTCAAGTAAGGTTGCTTGCCAAGCTTCGGGAATGACGCCTCCTGGATTTGCAGTGCCAAGCACCAGCGTTTTTGCTCCTTGCTGCTGCGCTTGTTGTAGTGTCATGTCGGTTAAACCAAGCGATACGGTTTCTGGCGTCAGGCGGATTTGGCCAAGACAAATCTCAGGTCGCCATTGATATATGCCACGCGCGGTTTTTGCTGCGAGTGGATCGGTTACATCGCCAAGAAAAAGTAGGTAAGGTTGAGCAATTTGCATGATGGTTCCCTTCGTCATCGTTATTGCTCATTAATGTAGCCAGACTGATTTAGGAAACCGAATGCTTATTTGTTAGGCAGGTATAACTTCAGGTTATACCTTTAAACCATCTGTTGTTTTAGGGCGGTGATAAATTGCTTTGTCGCAATGGATTGAGGTGTGTGCTCTGCGAATAAAATAGAGACAGAGAAGGACATATTTGGCTCCAAAGCATGCACGGAAACGGCATTATCTTGGCGATATTGTTTTGCAGTCCAAGGGTCTACAATCGCGAATCCTGCTTCGTTTTTCACCAGTTCAGCCGCCGCGGAGTAGCTGCGGACGGTAATGGCATGTTGATAATGCTCGTCACGCGCTGATAAGGTTTGATGTAACAGCAAGCCCAGAGGGTCTCGGCTATCTAAACCGATAATGGGTAAATCGTGACTGATGAGTTCTTCTAAAATGACGGTTTTTTCTGCGGGTATCGCTGCGCTTTTAGGAGCGATCAGTGCTAAGTTTTCTTTCAATAACACGTGCCCCATGATCGCTGGTGGTGTTTCTTCACCGAACGCAATGGCGACATCCAGTTCATGTTTCAGTAATCCTGAGCACAGCTCATCGCGATTGGCCGTTAAGAGCTCAAAGGAGATGCTGTGCTCTTTCGACAACAACGCGACAGTCGGCGCTAACAAGTGTGCGGCCAAAACAGGCGGAGCACCAACTCGTAAATGTTGAGTTCCCTGTTTGACTTTGTTGGTCAGAGAGCGAAATTGTCCGAGTTGTTGATAGACTTTTTCAGCCTCTGGCAATAAGGCTTTGGCTTCTTGAGTGGGAACGAGGCGACCTTTTACACGCTCAAATAAAGCGAAGCTCAGTTGTTGTTCTGTATGGGCGAGAACTCGAGTGACATTAGGTTGGGAAACGTGCAGTAAGCGAGCCGCGCCTGACACCGTTCCTGCTTGCATAATGGCGTAAAAGACTTCTAATTGCCTTAAGTTCACTGAGATTTCCCTCTGCTCATGTTGGTCACCTCAGAATACCCAACCTTGCTGATAAGCGATAGAGGTAAAAGTGCTGGCGTAAAAAATAGGAAGACGATGTTGGTTGCCTTCCTATCTCGCTTTTTCAATTTTTCAACTTCTCAATTTCTATGCTTCACTTTGCTGCTGCATGAAGGGGCAGGTCGTTAAACGGCTCGACGTCTCGGCTGAGTAATCCCATTAAAATCACTGCTAACACCATGACAGCAGCTGCGATTGCAAAACCGTATTGTGTTAGTTCGTAATGACTCAATATTGCAATCAGGACGTAACTGAGAGATTGAATGGTGGTGGCAAACATGCTGATGCCGCCATCGACGCGACCTCGTTGATGAACCGCTACGGTGTGATGCATCCAGTTGACTCTCGCAATGCGATTTAGCGCGTTAAATACGCCAAACAGCGCCGTAAACAACAAGATGATCTGCGGGCTCATCGTAAAACTCATCCCGATAAGCGCAAAAGAGACCATAACCATCGAAGCGAACATAATGTGGCTATGGGAGGCACGGTTTAGCACTTTGGTGACAATAAAGCCGGTTAGCAACGAGCCGAGGCCAAAACTGATGTTGAACCCTGCAAACCAATCGCCAGAGATGCCTTGTTCAGAAAACCAAATCGGCACCAGTTTGCTCAAATACGTCAATGCAGGATAAGAGAGGCAAGAGAGCAGAATAAAGCCATAAAATCGGGGTTCGAGACGGAATATTTGTTTGCTCTCTTTGAGTTGCGCGATGAAAGCAACGGATTTTGATGCCCTTAATTGTTGAGTATAAGGCGTCAGAATATAGAACATCGCTGCTAACGCAGAGGCGCTGGCCGCAAACAAAGCAAACTCTTTCATGCCCCACATTTCAATCAAAACAATACCCAACGCGCCAGCTCCGAGGGTTGTGGATTGCATTACAATTTCTTGCTGACCCGAAATTTTCGCATACTCATGGTGCTGATAATTTTCTTGGGTGAAGGCGTTGTTGGTCGTCCATGCAAAATTACTCGAAACCCAATACACCAATTGCGCAAAAGCCAGCAACCAGTGTGACTCAAACCCTAACCAATAAGCAATGAACACCACCAAAGCCATACCCGATTGAATCCATTGATTGAGCACGAGTAGTACTTTGCGTGAATGTCGGTCAATTAAAGTGGAAAAGAAAGGCGTTGCTAGAAAAGAAATCGCGGTGCAGCTCAGAGAAACTAAAGCGACGAAAGTGCCCATGTTAGGTTCGGAAAGCATGACCCATGGCAGCGCCATCATGAATAAGCCAGAGGAAATGCTGTCGAAGAAGCGGCCAGCTAAGTACGGCTGAGTTTTATTTTTCATTATGTTTGCCTCTAACTCCCGATGGATTTCAAAAGGTTGATGTCCAACTGTCTTGTGTTTAACAACCAAGTCGTTCGCGCTGAACACATTATCTTGAGATCGCCGGGGTTTAGCGTTAATTAAGATGGTGCAACTTTAAAACCTCAAGTAAACTTGAGGTAAAGCATTTTTTTAACAAAATTGATACACAGGGAGTCAAGGATGGAAATCAGCGTAGGAGAAGTGGCAAAACGTTCTGGAGTGAAAGTATCTGCCCTACATTTTTACGAGCAAAAAGGACTGATTTCGAGCTGGAGAAATCAAGGTAATCAGCGTCGCTACCATCGCAGTGTGTTGCGCCGTGTTGCGGTGATCAAAGCAGCGCAGCAAGTTGGGTTGTCGTTAGAAGAAATTAAACATGCGTTAGATGAACTGCCGAAACACCAAGCCCCTAACAAAGCGCAATGGGAAGAAATGGCAAGCCATTGGCATGAACAGTTAGAACAAAAGATTCAAAAACTTAAAGCGTTGCAAAACGATTTAGGCGGATGCATTGGCTGCGGGTGCTTGTCGTTAGAAACCTGCGCACTGCGAAACCCAGAAGATGTATTAGGGAAAGACCACTCGGGGTCGAACTTAACGTTAGAAGAAGAGTAGCGATTATCTCTATTCTTTGTCGAAACTGTCGACTACGATCGCGCCCATCGAAGCAGGCATTGTGATGACGATAACGCGTTTTATCGCAACCAAAGGCTCATTCATGAGTGGCAGTTTATCAAGACAGAAAAGAACTAACGCTACCACAACGGCCGCAATGAGGTACGCAATAACCACACGAAAAATAAAGATGGATACGCGATTCTTGATGTGGCTTTGAAACACGCTTTGATACGCGAAAAAACTGAGGAAAATGACAGAAAGACTTAACAGCATGAGCAAGTTTGCCATTGGTAGGCTCTCACCCAATCGCCACGCTTCCTCCGAAAATGAGATCGGGACTGCTAGGGCAAAAGCGCCAACCAATACTTGGCTAGCGTCTTCTAGATTAAAGTGGCTGCTCATGCTGTTTATTCCATTATTCGCTTGCTAGATGTAAGAGCTTTTCAAAACGCTCATTACCGTGCAGCAATTCGAGGTCTCGTTCTTCGGCAAGTAAATCACGAATGGATGGGCTGTATTCAATTGCGCGTTCCAAGTCTTCAATAGCTTGCTCTTCGATACCAAGGCGAGAGTATGCACACGCGCGTTGATACAGTGCAGGGCCGTTGGTGTAATCGACTTCAAGTACGCGGTTACAAATGCTAAGTGCCCAATGGTATTCGTTGATTTCCATCGCTGCGTCGGCTTTGTAAGTCAACGCTTCTAAATCACCTGGACGAATTAATAAGATTTCATCATAGATTTCAATACGTTGTTCTGGAGTTTGAGAGCTTTGTGCACGTAGCCATAAGTTATGGATCTCGTTGATTTTCTCAATCTCTTTGTTGTTTTCGCTGATAATGCGAGTTTTGCGTTTTAAATCTCGCTCAAGGGCGACAAACTTTTTCTCGTATTCTTGGGCGATCTTCTCCAATCGTTTATCAGCCATCTCTTTGGTGTTGTGTTTAAACTCGCGCAGAGATTGCCATCCGACAAAGGCAATCAGCGATGCGACACCAGCAATGATGTAGAAGAAGTATGTAACGGTCACGTTGGCATAGTTCAACGATTTATCTGCGACCGTTAGCTCGCGATCGGTGATCTCTGTGATCATTCGCTTTTCTAGGCTTTGATAGTCCTGACGCAGCGCTTTTAGTTCATCTAAAATGTAGCGTTCCATTAATGGTCTATCTAACAGATCCGATTCTGAATACTTTTCCTCCGATGCCATTGTTGGCAAGGCAAGTATCAGCGAGAAAAAAATACCAATAAATAAGCGCATATAACGTCCTTTCACGAGAAGAGTACAGATAGACCATGCAACAATAGCAAATAGCACAAACGTTTAGCAAAGTTATTACAAAAGAAATAACAGTCGTCTTCGTAGAAGTCATATTCTTGTTGTTTTTCAGTTTGTTCCTGGTGGTTATTTGTTGTGATATCTTTTATCCTCCTTGCGAATTTATGATTAATGGAGTGAGCATGGACGCGCGAGCTAAGGATTACTTAGAACAATTCCTAGAATTATTATCACCAGAACAAAGGGAAGCTGTACCATCAGTCAGTGCTGACTATTATTGTGCCGATGAATACAACGCGAATGTATGCGCAGATTTGGTTCGTATTGGACAGAAAACTGCATCGTGCAGTTTGGAGCTTTGGTATCGAGAGCATGGTGAAATCATGCCCCAAGTCGGTCATTTACAAGTAGTGACGAATTGGGATGGGGACCCGGTTTGCGTGATACGAATTACTGACGTAAGTACATGCAAATATGAGGATGTAACCGCAGAGTTTGCCTTCGCAGAAGGCGAAGGTGATAGAACCTTAAACTGGTGGCGTGATGCTCATACTGCATTTTTTAAAGCTGAATGCGATGAGTTGAATATCGATTGGCATGAGAAACGTACGCTGGTTTTAGAGCGTTTTGAAGTGGTGTATCCCGTCAATTAATCTCTGATAGCAGCACTGATTTGAAGTGCTGCTTTCTTTACTGAGAGACCATTTTTAGCGCTTTCGAGCGGTCACACTAAACATGTGCCAATGTTTTTGGCTTCCTACTACAGTGGTCCCGTCTTCATCTCTTTCATGCAATGAAATGAGGTCGTAACCTTCGAATAAGCTTTCCACTTCCTTTTTTGTTAATGCGGTAATGTTTGGGTGCATTTCGGAGGTAACCCAGGAGTCTTTCACTCCCAAGAAATCGCCGCAGAAGATACCGCCCGGTTGTAATGCGCTGTCTATTTTTGTCCAGACTTGTTTGAAGCCTGTATCAGGGCAAAAGAACAAACTGGCATTTGCGATAACCAAGCTGCACTGAGGGTAATGAAATTCAGTAAAACAGCACTGCGAAACCGAAAATCGTTTATTACCTTCAAAGCGTGTTAAACAAGTTTTTACTGCATCTTCATTGCTATCACATGCGTGAACCTTAAATCCCTGTTCGAGTAGAAAGTGGCTGTCTCGACCTATTCCGCAGCCAATATCAAGAGCGACTTTGCCTTCTATCTTAAGTCGGTTTACGGCATTTTCCACGTTTGGGCGGTGAGGTTGGCTTAAAATTTTCTGATAGTATTCATTCCATTGCGCTGGCATTGAACTTCCTTATGTTGGTTGTGTCCCCTGCCCAAAACTAGCGTCCATTTTGTTTTGCTTGACTGGGGAGGTTTGCAGTATTGGCAGCTGTTATAGCTGATCTTCAATCGGTAATATTCCGGAGAACCAAGCGCCCATTTTTCGCCATACTCCTGCTTCTGGTTCGGACTCGTATTCTTCGCCTGTTTTTACGTCGGTCCAGACAATGTCCCCGTCGCGCAGAGTTAAGGCATAGGCGTTACTCGACAGTTGACTCGGCAGTTGTTCTAGAAACATTTGCACATATTCTGGCTGTTCGATAACAACGGCCATTTCGGTATTCAAAGCGGCCGAACGTGGGTCCCAGTTCATTGAACCAACGAAAAGTGTTTTGTTATCAATCGTCATTGCTTTAGCGTGTAAACTTGCTCTGCTACTCCCCGTGAGGCTCCACTTACTTTTGAGTTTCGCGCTCGCTTTTACTTCCCAAAGCTTGATTCCAGCTTCGAGTAGATCTTTTCGATATTTTGCGTACCAACCATGCACGGCAAACACATCGTTAGACGCGAGGCTATTGGTCACAATCGTGATATCAACGCCTCGCTTGGCCGCGTTACTTAATGCTTGAGTACCTGCTTCAGTTGGAACGAAATAGGGAGAAATGAGCACAAATGAATCCTCAACACTTTTAACCAGCTCCGTTAAATTATCAATAAGTTGGCTCTCTCGGGTCGCGACTTTATCGGGCAGATCAAACCATACTTTCGCTTCTCCCCAGTAGAGCTTGAGTTTGCCTTGTTTTAGATCTTGGTACATATCCAGTTGAGTGAAGTCATAGCGGCCGGTTGAAAACTTTTCCTCTAACCGGAGTTTATTGACCTGCTTTTGAATCGCTTGGTCGGTAATTTGCTGTGAATTCGGTGTAATCCATTCCATTGGTATCGAATAGGCGCTATTCCAGTAGAGGTCGAACTGATCGGCAGTTTGTTGTACCGCCTCACCATAGAGCAGAAGATCAAAATCACCAAACTCAACTTGCGATTCAAAAGAGAAGTATTCATTGCCGATATTTCTACCTCCGACAATGGCGGAAACACTGTCTGCAATCAGAGACTTATTGTGCATACGACGATTAAGACGTTCAAAATCGCTAGCAAGAGCGAACCAACGGGAGTCGCGATACTGATGCGGGTTAAATAAGCGGATTTCTATATTAGGATGTGCATTGAGGGCAGCCATCACATCGTCGTTTCGCTTTTGCATATCGTCAAGCAACAGCCTTACTCGAACACCACGCTTTGCCGCTTCATACAAGCGCCACGTTATTAGCTGACTCGTTTCGTCACCGCGGTAAATATAGTATTGAAGATCAAGGCTTTTCTGGGCGGACTCGATCAAAGAGGTTCGAGCAAGAAGGGCATCGTGTCCCTGATTTAACGGTGCAAAGCCAGTTATGGACTTGGGGTCTCTCCCGTAAGCTTCAAAGTACTGCGCAAGAACAGAATCCTTTTGATAACCGAGCTGAAAGCTGGTGGACTTTTCACTGGCGTCATTCAACGATACGGATGAGCATGCCGATAAAATAGTGAGCAGCGAGGGGAAGAGCAACTTGGCGAGCGTTTGTAACAAAGCACATTTCCTTGTCTTACAGAGTGTTACCTACTCCAAATTATAGACTTAAGCTGACGCCACATGCACCCAGAACTGTTTGATAACAAGCGATTAATCAATGAATTGCCATAGAACCTGCACTAAGTTCAACTTTTAGAGCGCAGATAATCATTTATTTTAATTATCATTATGGCCGTATTGGTCATAATCACTAATATCTGGTGATTATGACCAATAGCACACTGGACAAAATAATGATTTTTATATAACCATATGATTTTTAATAAATAAATGCTTGGCATGTCATTTGCTGTTTAGAATAAAAGTTAAGTCAGAGCAACTTGCGCAGTTGGTTAATTTTTTGTTAATTTCATTAACTTTGAATTGGCAATAACTATCTAGTTTGCTGCTTAAAAGACTAGGCAAGCGCCGCTTTGATGTTTATTCAAATTCAATTCTCTCACCACCATGCTTACCGGGAGCAATGGACTGAATAAAAGTGTGGTGTTGAAAACAACAATAAAAAAGGATTTTCGATGTTAGCAAAACCCATATTACGTTGGCTTTTACCCTTCGTCGTCGTTGGAGGCTCTTATGCAGGATATGCTGCAATTGCCGCAACTGCGCCGGAAAAAGAGTCAACCAAAGATGCAATTACAGAACCAACTGTTCAGGCTTCTTCTCTTTTTCCTACCGATCACAAAGTGGTGATTACCAGTCACGGTGAATTAGTCCCTTTTGAAAAAACACACCTTTCCGCGCAAGTTAGTGGTGAAGTGATAAGTTGGCACCCGAATTTTGTGACGGGTGGCATCGTGAAACGAGGAGAGGTTCTTTTCACAATTGAAAGTGACAACTATGAAGCGTCGGTTTTACAAGCTGAAGCCGATTTAGCTAGTGCACGCGCAAACTTGATTGAGGAACAAGCGAAAGCCGAAGTGGCAAAACGTCAGGCAAAGAGACTGAGCGATAAGCAAGTGACGGATCTGTATTTACGCAAGCCTCACGTTTTGAGCGCACAAGCGCAAGTGAAGTCGGCTCAAGCGGCACTCAAACGAGCAAAAAGAGAGTTAGAAAATTGCAAAGTCGTTGCACCTTACGATGCGCTGGTTGTTGAGCGTGATATTGGTGTTGGTCAATTTGTTACATCTGGTTCTCGAGTTGCCACGTTAAACAACATCGAAGTGGCAGAGGTGCACGTACCCATTGCCGGTTTTGATAGTGCATTTTTACCCGAATCCATTGGTGAACTCACTGCGACAGTGACGCAGCAAGGTGTGTTTTCTACCACTAGAGAAGGTCGAGTAGTTCGTGATTTAGGCATGATTGATAGCGCTACCCGAATGATTAACATGGTCATTCAAATCGCGGACCCATACGGTGTCGATAACCAGCAGCCTCCAATTAAATTCGGCTCCTACGTTGAAGTGAGCTTCACTGGTAAGGAACTTAAGCACATCTACCGCTTGCCACAGGAATTAGTTAAAAACCGTACCGTGTGGGTGGTGAATGGCGATAATCAACTTCAACCCAGAACTGTCACGGTTTTGAGAGCAGAAGGTGAGTTTTTGCTGGTGGGCGAAGGCTTAGAGCAAAGTGATAAGTTGGTACTGACCTTACCAGAGTACCCTCAAAAAGGCATGGCGGTACAAATCGCAAAAAAGAGTGACGACTCCGAAACCGTCGTACAGTAAGTAGGAGTATGTCATGGAAGATACTAAACAAAAGGGCTTAATTGCCTATTTTGCGAATAACCCCGTCGCTGCCAACCTTTTGATGGTGTTCATCATTATCATGGGTGTGGTGAGTTTTCTCTTTATTCAAAGGCAGATGTTTCCGAATATTGAGGTGAACTACATTGATGTTCGTGCGACTTATCCTGGCGCTTCTCCTCAAGAGATAGAAGAGAGTATTCTCGTTAAGGTCGAGGAATCGATTAAAGACGTCACCGGGATTAAAAAAGCAGTCTCAACGGCCTCTAGAGGTAGCGCGTATGTTTCCATCGAGGTAGACGTTAATGCCGATATCAAGCGTGTCTTAGATGATGTAAACCAACGTATTGATACCTTGTCTAATTTACCAGCGGGTATGGAACCAATCAATGTTTACCAAGTTGAATGGCGCCAAGATGTAATTGAAATGGGGTTAGTTGGGGACCGACCGCTCGAGGAGCTTAAACCGCTTGCTAAGCAAATCGAAGATGAATTACTTCAGTTAGAAAACGTCATGCTGGTGTATCTGAGTGCGCCAGAAGAAGAAATAGCGATTGAAGTTGACCCACTTGTTCTTCGTAAATACGACCTGACGTTGAGCGATATCAGCAGCGCGATCAGCCGTTATTCAGCCAACTTTTCTGCGGGCGAAGTAAAAACAAATTCAGGGATGATTGCAGTAAGGATTGAAAACCAATACTACCGTGGTGATGAGTTTAGAAATATTCCTGTAAAGCTTGGCGCAAATGGAGCAAAGGTTCTGTTGCAAGATATTGCCACAATAAAAGATGGCTTTACGGAAGAAGAGCGCTATTTTGAATACTCAGGGCAAAATGCGATCTACATGTCTGTTGAAGCAACTCGTGATCAGAACATTATCCCTGTTGCACAGTCCGTTCGTAATTATATTGAAGCAAAAAACAAGACCTTGCCGCAGGATGTTAAGCTCAAAGTCTTAGTTGATACGACTTATTATTTAAATGGGCGTCTCGACATGATGTTGAAAAACTTGCTACAAGGCGCTGCATTAGTCGCGATTATGCTGACCATTTTCCTACGTTTCCGCTTGGCTATGTGGGTAATGATCGGCTTACCAGTGTGTTTCCTTGGTGCGGTGATGATGATGCCAGCTTTGGGTATTACAGTGAACATCGTCTCGCTGTTCGCTTTCATTATGGTGCTCGGTATTGTAGTTGATGACGCCATCGTGATGGGAGAGAGCGCTTACAGCGAAATTGAAGAAAAGGGCGGCGGTGTCGAGAACGTGGTTCGTGGTGTGAAACGTGTTGCCACACCAGCCACTTTCGGTGTGTTAACCACAATTGCTGTGTTTGCCCCTTTCTTGTTGTCTAGCGGTATTGATAGCGCTTTCTTTTACGGCATTGCTGGTGTCGTGATTCTGTGTTTGATCTTCAGTTTGATTGAATCAAAGTTGATCCTACCAGCGCACTTGGCGCATACCCATTTTAAACCAGTCAAACCAGGTGGCTGGCGTGACCGATTTAACCAACGTTTTTTTGGTTTTGTAAATGGTCCATATCGTAACTTTGTAACAACATGCACCCATTGGCGCTGGACAGTGTTTGCGGTGTTCTGTGGTTTACTGCTGATCAGCGCGGCTTTGATCAACGCGAATTATGTTCGGGTGATCCCTAACCCTAAAGTGCCGACTGACTATCCTGCGATCACTATTGAAATGAATGATACCGTTTCAAGTGAGCAGACAATCAGTGCACTCAAGACTATTGAACGTGTCATGCAAAAGATCGAATCTGAGACCATTGCAGAACATGGTCAAGGAATGATTCGTGATGTGCTGTCGTACAACAGAAGCCGCACCGAAGGTCGTGTATTAGTACCTCTGGTTGATGAAGAGTTACGCCCGTTCAATACATTTGAACTGGCTCGACGTTGGCGTGAAGCTATGCCTGTTATTCCCGGTATGAAGAGCATCAAAATCCGTGAGCAGAGTGCGGGTGGTGGTGACAGAGATGAGTTTGGCTACTTGTTGTTTGGCTCTAACATCAATGAGCTCAACGAGGCTGGGCGTTACTTGATAGAGCGTTTACAGCAGGAAGAAGGGTTATATGATATTTCATCTTCTATTGATTCTGGAAGCAAAGAAGTACTCCTGTCTCTTGCGCCTGTAGCGTACGATCTCGGCCTGGATCTCACCATGATCGCAGAGCAAGTTGGTGGCAGCTTTTATGGTGGCGAAGCACAGCGCATTATTCGTGATGGTGAAGAAATTAAAGTTATGGTGCGTTACCCGCAACTGACGCGTGAAGCATTCTCATCATTGCGTTACGCTGTGATTACCACACCAGCAGGTAAGAAGGTCATGTTGGGTGATGTGGTGAAGATCAATGAGCAGCCGGGCGTGAGTAGCATTCGACGTGAAGGCGGGTATCAAACCGTTTATGTTTATGGTTCCATAGACGAAGAATTGGTTGAGCCTCAAGAAATCGTTAAGGTCATTGACGACAATATCTTACCGGACATGAAGCAAGCCTTCCCAACTGTGAAAACAGAATTGGGCGGTGATATTGAAGAGCAGGCTGCGCAGCGTAATGAACAGATTTTGTTCTTTATTGCAGGCATGATCATCGTCTACATCTTGTTAGCTGTACCGTTAAAAAGTTATACCCAACCTTTGATTGTAATGTCCGTCATTCCGTTTAGTCTGACGGGGGCGATTTGGGGCCATTTCTGGCTAGGTTTAGACATAAGTATGATGTCGACATTTGGTTTGATCGCCGCTGCTGGCGTGGTTATCAACGACTCTCTGGTTATGACAGATTACGTAAACCAAGTGAGAGAAAAGGGTATGAACATCAAACAAGCGGTTGTTGAGGCGGGTTGTGCTCGTTTTCGAGCTATCACGCTCACCTCAATAACGACGTTTGCGGGTGTATTGCCGATAATGTTTGAAACGAGTTTGCAGGCGCGTTTTGTCATACCGATGGCTGTCGCTTTGGGCTTTGCGGTGTTGTACGCAACGGTTCTGACTTTAGTGTTGGTGCCTTGTTTGTATTTAATGCTTGAAGATATTAAAAATATTTTCAGATCGATTAAGAGGTTTATCCATCGTTTGATTAATCGTTTCAGAAAGTCGCCAGTGACGTCGAGCGTTGAAGCAAGCGTATCGAGTTAACAAGCTTGATGTTAACGATTAGGAGCAGCCTTCGGGCTGCTTTTTTGTTTCCGCATTTTGATTCAAAGCGATTTTTTAGTGGGCAGTTACGTAATTATCTGATGAGAAAACTGCCTGACAAAGCATTTTCAATGTGTATGTTTCTAATGTTTTAAATTCGTATGGTTAATTTGACACTTGGTTAGCGAAATTTACCAGACGAAGATAACGTTGAATATGAGGGTTTATTTAAGTAGTTGAAAAATAACAAAATAAAAGTTGGCATCGTATGTGCAATATATAAATTGTAATTAAAATTAACTGCTAATCCTCAAGGAGCTTATTATGAAAAGCGTATTTCTATCTACTCTAAGTCTTATTGCTGTAATGTCATCACCAATCGCTGCTGCTAACACTTTAGACAAAGAGGAGTGGAGCTCAGATTTACGTCAGGACTTTTCTGAGATGAAACATGAAGCTATAGCAGATATTCAGCAAATGAACATGGATGCCATTCACGCACGTGATGAGCGTATCGTGAAAAACATTAAAGATGAGCAAGAACAGTTAGTAAAGGTAACGTGCCACAAAGAGAAAGCAAGCAAGTCATAAACGCCGCTAAAAGAGACTAACAGACGAAAATGAATCCAATACGAGTTCGGTGTTAGTTAGCAGTAAGCACTGACCTTGTTGCTCAACTTGCCAGCCTTTTAAGGCTGGCTTTTTTGTTTCTCATTTCATGGGTGGAGATCAGATCCTCAAGCTTATTATCAATAGTTGGCGTGTTTGATGAGCTATTGCTGGATGGAGCGGATGTAACTTTTAAAAGTGTAGATTTCAGTAAAGTGGAGGTGATGTTAGATATTTAAAATTTAGAAAAGATCCGATCTCCTTTTTGACCTTCATAATACCTTAGTATGTGGCTTACCTTTACTTGAATTAGAACTCATATTGCAGGCGTTCGTTTAAAGGTATTGATGCATATTTGAAGAGTAAGAGATAGACATATGAGTTTTATTAAAATGTGTAAAGATGGTTTTAGAGGAAAGCCGGATTTCTCTGACTTATTACATAATGCGTTCCAGATAGATGACTTAGTGCTGTCATTTGAGTGTCCGAACAACATATATGAAGGACATGTATACCAGGACCTTTTTAATTTAGAACAGTTCGATGTTGAATCAAAAGTAGAGAGGCATGAAAGGTTTATAAAATTAGCTACGGTATATTTTTTGTTTCAGAAGAAAATATTAAACCCTTTATTTCCTATTAACAAACAAGGTGGATTATATATTAGTCTACGGGTTAAATCTACTGGAGAAGATATTGATAATATTAGTCAATTGTCCTCATTTTTAGAGAGAGAATATTATGATTTTTATCATGCCCCGGAGCAAAGTGAAGACTCTATGAGGGGGTATCATACAGACTTGATGAAAGAATTGACTAAGCGTGCTAATAAACAATGGGGAGAAATTCCAGAAAGTGAAGACCGAAAAAGAGAAAAAGAAGAATATTTAATTAGAGGTTTCTTAAGTGGTTATCCACCAATAAACCAATAAAGTGTGAGCTAGTTGAAGTTGGAAAAAACAAATACTCAAAATACTCAGAAGGTAATATTAAGTATAAGAGTGAATTACGAAGAGTATACAATTTACCCATAAAAAATGAATTCTACCTGAGCATCGAGTTTTGGTATAAGTACGAATCGATGTTTGCTAAGCAAAAGTTTTTAGATTGGGTGAGAAGTGCTGATGAAACCTTTGAAAAAAAAGTATTGGAATTACTGGACTTGTCTCCGCTCATCGACTCGTATATAGCCAAAGCGGTAAAGGGATTGAACGAAAAAACTAAGGCAGAGTAACACAGCGTCAAGAAAAGCTAGCAAAGTATGTAGCCATGAGAGAAAAATCAATCAAATTGGATGTCTATTTACCTTTGTACGCCATGGCGCATATAAAGCCAATGGATTTAGTAGAGAGCTTATCACAAATATCAATACATATTTAAATAACAAGAGATATAAATATGAATTTTATCAAAATCTTTAAAGATGGGTTTAGAGGGAAACCAGATTTTGCACACTTGTTACATAATGTATTCCAGATAGATGACTTAGTACTATCATTTGAATGTCCGAACAATATATATGAAGGTCATGTATACCAAGATTTTATTGAATTACAACGATTCAATATTGATTCAAAAGTAGAGCGGCATGAAAAGTTTATAAACTTGGCCACGATTTATTTCTCTTTTCAAAATAAAATAATAAATCCACTATTACCAATCAATAAACAAGGTAGCTTATATATTCGGTTAAGGATTAAATCTTCAGATAAATATATTACTAGTGTTAATCAACTATCTTCATTTATAGAGAAAGAGTACGTGGATTTTTATCATGCTGTAGAGTCACCTGACGGTTCTCAAAAAGGTGATCATACAGAGTTGATGAATGATGCCATTGCGTATGCAAATCATCGTTGGGGAATGGAGCCGATAAACGAAGAAAAAAAGAGAGCGAAAGAAGAGTTCCTTGTAGGAGAGTTTCTTCGTGGTTATCCTCCAATCAAATGCCAAGATATCAAGATTGGTGAAAATACATTTTCAAAATATGTAGAAGGAAATTTGGAGTATAAAAAAGACTATCGAAGAGTGTACAATTTGCCTATCAAAAATGAGTTTTACTTTAGTATTGAATTTTTATATGAAATCGAGCCTATGTTTGCTCAAAAAAAGTTTTTAGATTGGGTAAGACACGCGGATGAAATCTTTGAAAAAAATGTTTTAGAGTTGCTAGCACTGTCTCCGCTTATTGATTCGCATACTACCTCCAAATCCGAAAGGTTGGCAAAAAAAGTTGATCCAGAGCGTTCATACTTAACTTAAAGAAAAAAGCCCGCGAAGAATACCTTCACGGGCGAAAAAAGGGCACCAAATTGGGTGTCTATTCATTTTGGAGGTGGTCGAACGTCCATATAAAACTGACAATAGGCTTGGTGAGAGGCTTACCACCAGCGCGACCAACGAGGCTAAAGTTAACATTGTTGTAATGATTGTTAAAATGTTAATTCTTCAATCAATGTTTTCATTATTGTGAGTTTGGATGTGTAAACATGTTGTCCTATTGTTCTTTGTAATACTTAGTTGGTCAATTTGAATGAATATTGAGACATTACTATGCCTTTTTATCTATATAGATCTTATTATGTCACGCCCCTACATGTTGATTGCCTTTAGCAATGTAGCGTGAGTTGTGTTTTTGTTGCGAGTTTGTAAATTTCATTGATGTTCTTTAGTTTGAATTTTACACGATATTTGTGGTATTGAGAAAGTCGCTCATATGGAGATGTAGGTTATAAGGCTGTTTTTTCGTTTTTTGTGTAACTGTGGCAATGGTAAGTTACATGACTTTTAGTGCTTCCCTCTAAAATAATAAAATTGCTCTTTAGATTAGAGAATATATTGAGTATTGTTTGTCTTATTTTAATTTTGGAGTTTAATATGACTTGGGAAATACTTAACCAGAAGCCAACAAACAGTAATGCTAGAGATGTTGTTGTATTGAATAGATTTAGTAACTTTTTACGTCAGTTAGATATTGATCCTAAAATATTAGATAAGAGAGAAGTTAAAATCACAAGACAAGCGATTTTAGTTATCCAGGCGATGACAGATTTTGATCGAAAGAATGTGATAAAAGATATTTATAAAATTATAGATAACCCTAAAAGAGCAAGTCTAACTAAGCATAGTAGAAACCCTTTTTGGCGCTTGGCAAGGAATGTTGATCCTTTTAGATCTTATCATTTTTTAATTCTTTATCGTATTTCTGATGGTGATTCTGTAGTTATCGAAGAGATTATGTTAGATAGCAATCTGCATGGTTCAAAGTTAGAGTCTAAAAAGCAAAGAACTATGTTATATGATATAAAGAAAGAAACAAATGCTCGTTACTCAGAAGATAAAAGTACTAACGAAGATATTCAGTCTGCATTGAATAGTTGGGATGGGAAAGGCGCCAATATCATTCCGAAAATTAATTGTGATCACGTTACTATAAATGGTATGAATAACGATTATAATACAGCTTCAAAGTTAATGGGTGTTCATACGGATATCGCATACAGAAAAGATAATATACTTAGGTATAATTTGTTTCATAATCCTACAGATGGAGGGATTTTTGACTTGGCTGAGTGTGTTTTTGATCAAACCCGTATATTCAAAAGTAGAAATGCGAAGCAACTTGCTTCTTTAATCATTAAAACACAAAGTGAACGTCGTCGAGTGAAATGGACTGTTCATAGTCAAGGAGCTATCATATTTCGTTCTGCGATTGAGGAAGTAAAAAGACTAAGGCCTGAGCTAAGATTAGACGGACATGAATTGGCAGTGCATAGCCCCGGTGGTAATTATGGTATTTTATCCATTAAAGCAAAGCGCTTAGGCATGAAAGTTCAGCCACTGAGAGCTAACCCAGCAGACTTTGTACCTAATGTCATTGGGTTAAATGGTGTAACAAGTATCACCAAGATGAACTTGAGCTTGAGTCCTGTTTTCATTTGGGCTTGTTTTCTATCCAAAACCATAGGCGGTAGTCCTCATTCATTACCATATCTTGGGTTAAATACTTACGAAAAACAGTTGAGAGAGTCAGGTGCTCGGCAAAAGGCTAGGGTGATAGGTAAATATGCAAAAATTGGTAAGCATTAATGGGTATCAGGTCTATTTTAAAATTAAAATTTCGGTCAGGAGCGAAATTGTCTAAACCTAACCAAAGACTTTATCGGTTTGGGAGTCTCGTTTGTGATTTGACTGTACCTGGGGGATTTTACGAATCAAATAGGGCGGAAGAAAGCCCAGAGATTACGCGTGATTTCTTAGAAAGTAATGTTAAGAATGATTATCATAATCAATTTTTTTTGGTAGAGCGCTTAGAGTGGCCTTACCATACGATAATTCCATACCCAGGAACATACGACTATTATGGGCATTTGATAATGAAACTTAGCTTGGTTCCATATGCAAAGAGCTCAAATGTTAAAAAATCTCTATATGATATAAGAGATGATATCTTATTTCGATATGATGATTTTTATAATGCCGAAGAACATGATCCTAATACGGGGAGAGGGTACAATAAACATAAAATAAAATCTATATATAGGCATTACAACGAAGAGGTGGTTTTGGGGAATGAAGAGCTAAGAAATGAACTTATAAATAATAAAGTTTTAGATACATTGATAGTTCCTCCAACTATAACGCTACATCATGACTATATTAAATATGAATCTGAAAAGAGCTTTTCTAATTTTAAGAGTAATTATTGCTTTTTATTTAATGAATATTGTTACTTGAGCATAGAGTTTTATCACAATGGATGGACTGATCGTTATATGAAAGTTTGTCTTGAAAATTCTCAGGAAGCTGAAAATATGATTGTATCCTCGATAAAAATATCAGAGTTATTGGATTGACATATTTTTGATAATTAGGTTTATAATATAAAACCCAAGAGCAGAAATTTGCTACTATTTGTAAAAGTTGAAGGCTAATTCCAACCGAATAGCATCCGGCATCAAACCAATTTGATTTTCAATATCCAGTACTAACTTACGTTGAGAGAGTGCGCTTTGCTCTTGCTGATCTACATCCGATTGAGACGTTAGGCCTTTTTTACGTAGGTTTTGTTTACGGTCTAACTCTTTGTTGGCGATAACCAGGCGGTTGGCTTCTATCTTGAGGGTGCTTTTGAGATTCGCTTCTTCTTGGTTCAGCTTAGCCAGAGAGGTTTGGGCAGATTTGAGATCGGCTTGAGCTTGAACCAGTTTCAACTCGTAATCGAGTGGGTCGATTCGCAAGATTTCTGTCCCTGCTTGCAACACTTGTCCTTTTTCCAGCTGCGGATGGCGGTAGACCACTTTCCCCGTCACTTCGGCTATCGCTTTCCATTCCACTTTTGGGGCGATCTTGCCAAACCCTATGGCTACTGGAGCAATGGCTTTGAGCTCAAGTGGAATCGTCTCGACCAACCGTGCACGATCTCCTGCGGGTTTTACGGGCAAATCTGGTTTGAGGCTAATCGCCAAAAACAGAATGACGACCCCCACCGCAAGAGCAGGAAAGAACAGCAGCTTTTTATTTATCTTCATATTGTTCGCCCGAGTCTAAAAATCCATGTTTCATCAGTTGTATGTTGTGTTCGAATAATCGGTTCAAGAAGGCTTCAGAAAGTTCAATGCCATGAATGGCGAGCAGTGCTGGTGGTGCCATAAAAGGAAATACCATCAAGCTGATGTAAGAGACGCGACAAAGTTGAGGGTCGGCGTCTTTTCGTAAAACGCCACTGTCGATCAACTTATCAAAGATCACGCCTTGCATTGGCTTACTGATATCTGCGAAGACTTTTTCGAGCAGTTTGCGTTGGGTTTCCGATGGGGGCATATTCATAACTTGGGCAACTAAGCGTGGGAACTGTGGTACCTTGATCATTTCGCGGTAGTAGGTGCGCATTAGATCGAGAAAGTTTTGCTCGTTACTGTTGGATACCAACGTCTGCATCTGCTTTTGCATCGGTGACAGTGTTTCGCGCAACATGGTCTCGAACAAGCCTTCTTTGTTGCCAAAGTAGTAACGAATCATCGCCACGTTCACGCCTGCTTTCTGCGCGACTAGGCGAGTAGAGACCTTGTCATAAGCCATAATGGTGAAGAGTTCGCGCGCGTGGAAAATCAGTTTTTCCCGTGCGTCGATATTATCTGTGGGTCTTCCCGCCCTTCGATGCGCTTCCGTCACAATCTTCTCTCAAAATATTAAACATTTGATTAATTATAAGACGCTGATTTCTCATGCGACATGTGAAAAATTAATCAGTATTTAATCAAGTGATTAATTTGTGATGAAGAGAAGTAAAAAAGAGCAGAAAGAACTGCTCTTTGAACAAATAGAAAAGTATTTACTTAGGAAAAACGGTCTTTTGAGGCTAGATCACCCCCAACTTAACACACTCCAATTCGGTCTGTTGGCGTGTTCTTTTAGTTGTGGGCATGGATTTACCAGATAAGCGTAGTTCGCGTATTCACAAAGCGGTAAATCGTTGATTGAATCGGTATAGAAATGGATTTCGGAATAAGGCTCAGGCTGATTTTCTAGCCACTGTTTTAATCGCGTGACTTTGCCTTCACGATAACTCGGGATACCGTCGATTTCAGCAGTATAACGGTTGTTTTCCTCGATTAAATCAATTCCGAGTGCGGTTGGAATATTAAGACGGCGACCAACGGCTTCCACCAAAAAAGTGACGCTGGCAGAGATGATAACCATATCTATATCATCACGAGACAGTTGCTCAATCAGGGTTTTGGCTTGAGGGAACTGTTTAGGCAAAATATGGCTTTCAACACATTCTTCAACCAAGGCGTTTACTTCTTCAATCGGCATGTTTTCTAGTGGCTTCATGGAGAACGCTAGGTAATCTTCCATGTCCATTTTGCCTTCAGAGTACAAGGCCATTAGACGCTGATCTTCCATAATAAATAAAGGATCAGTCGCGATGCCTCTCTCAACCATAAACTCGTTCCAAATCATTGCGCAGTCAGCGTTTATTAGGGTTTCATCCATATCAAAAACATACAAAGGTTTGGACATGTTTAGGCTCTCACTGGTTGAATTTCGTTTAGGTTAAAGAGTAGCTCTAGTTGGCTGCCATTCGCTAGTAAGCGTTCTGAAGAGCGGTTAAGCAAGTCAACAGTGAGCTCACACTCTTCAACGTTCACTTGATAGCGAATAACATTACCTAGAAGCTGGTGGTTGGTGATCGTACCTACTTGTGGCGCTGAGATGTGGCTATCATATTGACGACCTTGCTCTTTTACATATATAGACTCTGGGCGAATCGCTACTTTCCATTCGGTATCAATGTTGAAGAGTTGCTTGGCTTTATTGGCCTCTACAAGGTTGTAGTGCCCCATGAAACCGGCCACAAACTCGTTAGCAGGATGAGTATAAATTTCTTCAGGTGTTCCTGCTTGAACAATTTCCCCTTTACTCATTAGGAAGATACGATCAGACATAATCATCGCCTCTTCTTGGTCATGAGTTACGAAGATAGTGGTGAGATTCATCTCTTTCTGAATGTCTCGGATTTGCTGACGAAGGTGTTTGCGGATTTTGGCATCAAGCGCAGAAAGTGGTTCATCAAGCAATAATATGCGAGGTTTCACCACCAACGCTCGAGCGAGTGCGACACGCTGGCGCTGACCGCCAGAAAGTTGATGCGGATAGTGTTTTTCTTTACCTGCCAGATCCACCAGTTTGATGACTTTAGCCACTTCACGTCGAATATCATCATTCGCAAGCTTTTTCATTTTTAAGCCAAATGCAATGTTGCCTTCGACGGTCATATTGGGAAACAGCGCATACGATTGAAAGACCATCCCAATACCACGCTCTTGCGGGACTTGATGCGTGATATCTTCTCCGTTTACCCAAATCTCGCCTCCATCGACAGGGTTAAGCCCAGCAAGGCTGCGAAGTAGTGTCGATTTACCACAACCGCTAGGGCCCAAAAGCGTAATGAATTCACCTTGCTCGATGTTAAAGTGAATGTCCTCAAATACGGTGTTATCACCAAAACGTTTAGTCAGATTTTTCGCTGTTACGTAGCTCATTGTTTGACTCCTCGGCTGAAACGACTTGCCAACCAAGTCAGTAAAAAAATAAATAGGAAGTAGGTCATCACTAAGGCAGACGTAAAGTGGCCGCTCGTCTGACGCATGTTATACAAGTAGATTTGCAGGGTTTCATAACGTGTGCCGACTAAAATATTGGCGAACACAAACTCTCCCAATAGAAATGAAAATGAAAGGAAAAGCGATGCCATCAGTCCTTTTTTGAGGTTAGGTAAAATGACCATCAAAAACGCTTTGGTTGTGCTTGCTCCTAGCAAGTGTGCAGCGTCCATTAAATCGTTAAGGTTAATTGCTTCGAAGCTATTAGAAATCGCACGATACATGAACGGTAACGCTATGGTGAAGTAAGTACCTACTAGAATCCAAGGAGTACCGATAAGGGAGATTTCACTGTCAGCATAAAGTTGAAGCAAGCCGACGGAGGACACCACTGGTGGTACAGCGAATGGTAGCAAAATCAATACGTTCATGAGCTTATCGAGCCTTGGAAAGTAGTAAAACACCACGAATATCGCTGGCAGAACTAGAATCACACTGAGGGTTAGCGAAGCAATACAAATAAACAGCGAACGCCCAAACGCTTGCAAAAAGCGTGGGTCGGTCAGCAATTTAACGTACCAATCAAAAGTGAAACCATCTGGAAGCACCGTGGCGCCCCAGCGTGATGAAAGCGAATAGACAAAGGTCGCTAAAATCGGGATGAGCATGATCCCAACAATGGAATAAACCACCGTTTTATGGAATCGAGTATTAACGTTGTTCATGACTACTTCCTACCTGCATAGCTTTTCGAAATGAGCCATTGGTTAATCACTGTGATAAAGGCAAGTAACGCCATTAGAATCACCGAAATTGAAGCGGCGAGATTAGGTTCAAGGAACAGGTCTCCCGATACCAGACTCGCAATTCGAATTGTGATGACGTTATAGTTACCGGAGGTCAGCGCATAAACACTCGCATAAGCGCCAATTGCGTTGGCTATTAAGATAATAAAGGTACCGAATAAGGCTGGTGAGAGCACTGGCAGAGCGATTTTCGCCCAATACTGTGATGTTTTGGCTCCCAGTAGCGCAGCAGCTGCTTGCCAATCATCACTCAACGCGTCGAACGCAGGGTAGAGCAACAACACCGCCAGCGGGATTTGGAAGTAGATGTAAATGGCCAGCAGACCCCATTTACCATAAAGGTCGAAATCACCGAGTAAGCCATACTGCTTGAGCAAAAGGGTAATCGCCCCATTGGTGCCCAAAATAATGATAAAAGCGAATGACAGAGGTACGCCTGCAAAGTTGCTGCTCATGTTCGTAAACGCAATCACACCGTCGCGGACTTTAGAATCGACTCTGCGTAGAGAAGAGACCAACAGAGTCGCAATGGCTAAGCCAAAAATGCTCGACCATACAGCTAACCACAAACTGTTGCCAAACGCCTGCATCATAAAGGCGGAGTCGAGCACTTCAATGTAGTTATCGAAGGCAAACTCGCCATCGTAGATAAAGCTGTTTAACAGTACCCAAATCATCGGTGCGAGTTGAAATAGGTAGAAAAACAGTGCGAAAGGCGCCAACCAAACGGCTGGCTTAAAGCGCTTTAACCAAGTACTTGCCAAATTTGAACGTGATTCGCTAGAGCTTGGGGAGAGGACTGAACTGCTCATAGTGCTAACAATTCCTGAGTGTATGGCTTCGTGTGGTCAAGGTTTAGCAATTGACAAACGGTGCCACAAATATCAGTTTGCTTAATATGACAATCTTGATGGGTAAACTTATCACCAATGACAAACAGGGGAACTTCTCGCTCTTCAGGTAAAATCCCACCGTGAGAAAGATCGTTGTTCATGCCATGATCGCTGGTCACAATGATTTGATACCCATCAGCAAGCCATTGATCGATGTAGTTGGAAAGAATAATGTCTGCACCTCGCGCACAATTGCGGTATTGGCGAGAGTCTAGGCCAAACTTATGTCCTGTATCGTCGATATTCATCGGATGGATCAGTAAGAAATCAGGTTGATAGTTGCGGCGTAAATACTCTGCGTCCAGGAACAAGGCTTCATCAGGATAATGATCCCAATGGTAAAAGCAGCCGTGCTGGATATTCAGGGTTTCATCATGCGTGAAACGATCGCGAACAGGTTCAAATGGCGCGCGATTATAAAGCTCACTTACCCAGTGGTAGGCAGCCGCAGCGGTCACTTTTCCTTGGGCTTTTGCCAAACTGAAAATGGAATCGTGTTTGGATAGACGAACGATATTGTTGTTTACGATGCCGCTTTCTACAGGGCGAACGCCCGTTAAAATGCACTCATAAAGTGGGCGAGACATAGAGGGCAGCTCACACTGCACAGGATAAAGCGTTGCGCGAGTTTCTTGTTGGGAACGACTTTGTTCTAGAAGACCATTGAGGTAGCCCATGCAATCACGGGCTACCTGATAGTTCAGTCCATCTAGAACAACAAGGATGACCTTATTGCTCATAACGACTTACTCTTATTGCTGGTGGATTAAGACACTTTCTTGCCATTGACGTGGCAGCTTACGTGCGGACTTTTCCCAAGCTGAGAAGTCAGTCACTGGGTGAACATTGCTGTATTGGTCATTAGCAATTAGCTTGTCTTGCACTGCTTGAGGCAGTGTGATGTTGGTGCGGATTGGACGCGCATAACCTTCTGCTAAGTTGATTTGCCCTTGATCGCTGAAGATGTATTCACGAGCAAGCTTTGCTGCATTAGGGTTCTTCGCGTATTTATTGATTATGGTTGTATAACCAGAAATCACAGAGCCATCTTGAGGAATGCTCACTGTAAAGCGGTCGCGGTCAATTTTGTCGCGGTAGTTCAATGCATTGAAGTCCCACATGATCGCCACTTCAACTTCGCCTTTTTCTAGGTTGGCGATGTTCGGATCGGTAAATGAAAGACGACCTTGCTTCGCGAGTTCAGAAAAGAATTTTAGCGCAGGCTTGAGGTTGGATTCGTCCCCACCGTTGGCGAACGCTGCGGCGAGAACCGCGTTGTTTGCCTGTGCTGCTACGCCTACGTCACCTACGGTCACTTTGTAGTCGCCGTTTAATAGGTCATCCCACGTTTTTGGCGCGTCTTTTACGAGGTTATTGTTGGAGATAAAAGAAATAGTGCCAGTGTAAGCAAGTGCCCAATGACCATCTTCGTCTTTTGCCCAATCTGGGATGTCATTCCAAGTTGTTGGTTTATATGGCTGAGTGACGCCTTTTTTAACCGCTACACGTGCGAAGGCAAAGCCTACGTCACCAATGTCTGCGGTCGCGTTTTTCTTCTCAGCTTCGAATTTTGCGATTTCTTGAGCTGAGCTCATATCCGTGTCTTGGTGCTTAAGGTTGTAATTTGACTTTAAATCAGCCCAAGTGTCTTTCCAGTTTGCCCAACTGTCAGGCATACCCACACTGTAAACCGCCCCTTCTTTTTGTGCTGCTGCTACCAAAGATTCAATATCGGCTTCTTTCGCTACTGTTGGCGTAGCGAGCGTTACCGCAATGATTGCCGCTGGTGCGGTAATTGAACGACTTAGCAAAGTTTTCATTGTCTCCATCCTTCTGGACTAGGTCAGTAAGTTCGCTTTGTATGCTATGGATGGAATGTGACGATTTAGCGCAAGTAATTTGACAGTTCTGCTGATTTTATATGGCACTTATATTTCATACGTTCAGTATGTGTTCTGTTGATTAATGTCATATTTTTGTTACGTAAACGCCTTATGTTATTCGTCAAATTATCCTTGGACTAGATCAGAATGAGAGCGACAGGCACCGGACAATTTGGTACCCAATTAGGAAAAATTAGAAGCAGCTTAAAACAGCAGATTCTTTCCGGCATCATGTCGGAAGGACAAAAACTGCCGTCAGAGAGAGAGCTCAGTGAGCTGTTTTCTACGACTCGAATCACTATCAAAGATGCGTTGGTGTCTTTGGAAACGGAAGGTCTTATTTATCGAGAAGAGCGCCGGGGTTGGTATGTATCTCCTGAGCGTATCTGTTACAACCCGTTGTCTCGTTCTCACTTCCATCAGATGATTCGAGAGCAGCATCGTATTGCAGAAACCAAGTTACTCAACGTACGAAGTGAAATGGCTGCAGGTGAATACGCAAAATCGTTAGAGGTTGAGCGAATTACCCCAATTTATGTAATTGAACGGTTACGTTTTATTGATGGGCGAGCGGTATTGTTTGTTGAGAACGTGCTCAAAGCGGCACTGTTTGAGGGGATATTGTCTGAGAACCTCACCATGTCCCTGACGGGCATTTATCGTGAGAAGTATGGTTACGAGACAAAGCGCTCTCGTTTTGATGTGATTCCAACGTCAGCTCCTGCTCATGTCGCTAAGGCGTTGAACCTAGCTGAAGGACAACCCGTTCTGAAAATTCGGCGGGTAAACTACAAACAAGATGGGCATTTAATGGACTGCGAATTCGAGTATTGGCGTCCAGACGCCGTGATGATTCGCATTGATAGCGTAGGATAAAGCGCAGAATTAAAAAGAGCCCAATGAAGGGCTCTTTTTCGCATATTGGTTAGAGAGGCGGTTTAAACGAGGCCTTGCTCTTTCGCCATTCTGCTTGCAATGCCGGGTGCTTTCCAAATGCTTGGCAGCAAAATGAAAGACACAGGCACGGCAGTAATTACAATGAAAGACTGCAATGCAGAAATACCACCAGAGCCCATTGAGATAAGCGCAATAGCGACAATACCCATAATCAGCCCCCAGAACGAGCGAATCACTGCGTTTGGTTCTGTTGAGCCCGTCATCACTACACTGATTGTGTAAGTCATCGAGTCACCCGTCGTCACGATAAATGTTGTCGTTAAGATCAGGAACAGAACCGAAATGATCATTGGGTAAGGTAATTCACCAGTAATCGCTAGCAGTGCTGCAGGCAAGTTAAAGCCTTCAAACGCAGATGAAATCAAACCAGGGTTATCAAGTTCAAACGCAAGGCCACTGCCACCAACGATACTAAACCAGAAGCAAGTAATCAGCGGTGCCGCGATGCTAATAGACATGATTAATTGGCGAATTGTACGACCACGAGAGATACGAGCAATAAAGATCGCCATCATTGGGCCATAACCGATAAACCAACCCCAGAAGAATACTGTCCACCAGCTTAGCCAGCCTGTATCACCACGGTAAAGTGCCATAGGGAAGAAGTTATCCACCATACGACCAACGCCTTGCACGTAACCATCAACGATAAAGCTTGTCGGCCCGAAGAACAGGATGTAACCAATTAATAGTACAGACAAAATGATGTTGTAACGACTGACGATTTGAATACCCTTGCTCAAACCGCTCAGTGCGGAAAGGGTATACATCAGGATCGCCGCCATAATAACCATACTTTGCGTTACGAACGTATCTGGCAGGCCAAACAATGAGTTTAGCGCGTAGCTAATTTGTAAACCTAAGAAGCCGATAGGACCGATGGTTCCTGCTGCTACTGCAATGATGCTACATGCGTCAGCAACATCACCAATCCAGCCTTTAATGGCTTTATCACCAAAAACAGGGTAAAGCAGAGTACGCGGCTTAAGAGGCAGGCCTTTATCGTAATGCAAGTGCATTAAGACAATGGAAGATAGACCACCAAGGATCGCCCAAGCTAAGAAGCCCCAGTGCATAAAAGACTGAGATAGGGCATTGATTGCGGCAGTTTTCGGTGAAGCTTCCCCGTATAGAGGCGGAGCAGTCACAAAGTGGGCGATAGGCTCAGCAGCAGCCCAGAATACACCACCACCTGCAAGTAGAGTACAGAGTACGATTGACAACCACTTAAAGTTATCAATATCAGGTTTCGCTAGACCACCTAGGCGCACATAACCAGTGCGACCAAACGCAAGAGCCAAACCAATTAGGAAATTCAGAAGAAGCAGTACTTGCCAGTAAGCTCCGAAATATTTAGTAGCAAAGCCGAAGCCGGTGTTAACCATTGCGGTTAGAGAGTCGGTATTCGTTAGAGCAAGTAAAACGAATAGAGTGAGGAAGCTACCACTTAACCAAAAGACAGGATTGGTGAGTTCGAGGCGCTTGAGTAAAGATGGGGGATGAATAGCAGAATAGTCAGCATCCTGAATAGGCGCTGTGTGGGAGGCGGCATTCGTCATATTTGACATAATTACTTCGCTTTTTAGGGCTATGAAGCCGTGCATTTCCCCTCACATCGTTTCAACGAAAAGTGTGAGGATGTTCAAAAAGCCGATGATGTTAACATGTCGAAGTTGCAAATATAACCTTAGATTTCGATTAATTTTTAACAGGTTAGCCAAGTTGCTGATTTTTGGGTAGAGATCAAAAGAAAGAGTTTTTACGTGAAATGCACCGCATTTCGTATGTAATTAACATTTCCCTTGTTTTTGCATGGGATTATCAGGATTACATTGAGAAAACATGTTTTTCCCAAGCTAAGGTTTAACTCAATGGCTCACTTCGAACTTAACGGGCAGTGGATGCTTACCTCGCAACAGCGTCCCGATCTTGAAATTCCAATGTTTATTCCGGGCGATAATGTGTCGGCGCTTTTACAAGCAGAGCAGATTCCAGATCCTTATTTTGCCGATAATGAAAACAAAGTTCGATGGATTGAAGAGTGTGAGTGGCATATCTCACGTGAGTTTGACGTCGACGCGTTTACGTTGTCTGCCAAGCAAATTTGGATGACGCTAACTCGTGTCGATACATTGGCAACCTTCTATGTTAATGGTGAGCTAGCACTAACGTGCAGCAACATGTTTACCCAGCAACGTGTGGATATTAAACCGCATTTAAAGCAAGGTACTAACACGATTCGGATTGAGTTTGCTCGGGCGGATTTAGAAGGTATCGCAAGAGCAAAAAAACTGCCATTTCCTATTCCATCGGCAATGGGCAACAACCAAATTCCACACATGAACTTGATCCGCAAAACACAATGCCATTCCGGATGGGACTGGGGCATTTGCTTGATGGTATCGGGTATTTACGACCCCATTCAAATCGACATTGTGAATGAGCTTTGGCTCAAAGGCTTCTCGACAGAGCAGCAATGGCAAGCCGATGGGAGTGTGTTTCTTGATGTAGTAGTTGAAGTGGAAACGGACAGTCAACGCCATGAAATGATGGTTGAATTTAATGGTGAGCGTCAATGTATTCAAACAAAAGGAAGTGGTCACTATCATTGCCAGTTCCACATTTTGGAGCCTCAACGCTGGTGGCCATCGGGTTATGGCGAAGCGTATCTCTATCCCATTACCATTTCTTGCAGAGAGCAAAAGTTAACGCACAACATTGGTTTGCGTCAGTTAACCCTAAATAACCAAGCTGATGAGCACGGCTCTGCAATGGAATTTATCGTCAATGGCGTACCGATTAATGCTAAAGGTGCCAACTGGATCCCTATTGACGCAATGCCGGGGCGAGAGTGCGAAACACGTTATCGCAACCTTTTGCAAAGTGCGGTTGACGCCAACATGAACATGATTCGCGTATGGGGCGGTGGTCAGTACGAGAGTGAAACCTTTTATAACCTTTGTGATGAACTTGGCTTGTTGGTGTGGCAAGACATGATGTTCGCCTGCTCGTTGTACCCATCAAACGACGAGTTTTTAAAAGACGTAGAAGAAGAACTTAGATTCCAAATCCCGAGGCTTAAGAAGCACCCATCAATCGCACTTTGGTGTGGTGACAATGAAGTGATTGGAGCTATTGGTTGGTATGACGAATCTAAGCGCAGTAAAGTCAAATACACGGTTAACTACGATCGCCTCAACCGCATGATTGAGAAGGAGATTACCGAGCAAGATAGCACTCGCCGTTTCTGGCCAAGTTCCCCATGTAATGGTGAACTGGATTTCGGTGATGCGTGGCATGATGATAGTAAAGGCGATATGCACTTTTGGGACGTTTGGCATTCAGGAAAATCATTCAGTGCCTACCTTGACGTGAATCCTCGTTTTTGCTCTGAGTTTGGTTTTCAATCTTGGCCATCTTTTGCTGAAGTTAAGCGGTTTGTCCCTGAGCAAGACTGGAATATTACATCCCCAACTTTCGAACAACATCAGAAGAACCCTCGAGGTAATAGTATTATCACAGAGATGTTCACGCGCTATTTTCGTTTTCCCTCTGGATTTGAGAGTATGCTGTATTTAAGTCAAGTTCAGCAGGCAATCGCGATCAAAACTGCATGCGATCATTGGCGTGCCATTTCTCCAGTTTGTCGCGGCATGCTGTACTGGCAACTCAACGACAATTGGCCTGTCAGTTCTTGGTCTAGTTTGGAATACAGTGGTAGATGGAAGCAGTTGCACTACCATGCAAAACGCTTTTTTGCGCCACAGTATTTGGTATTTTCCGAGCATACAGGCGAGTTGAGCCTACATTTGCTCAATGATGCAAAAGAGCCCGCAAGCGTCAACGCACTGCTTAAGTGGGTAGATTGGCAAGGGGAAGAAAAGCAATGTTGGAGCTTAGAACAAACAGTCATAGCAGACAGCAATACGATTTTGTGGCAGTTGGATGAATTGATCGAGAAGGATGAACTTACGTCAGGCTTCTTCTATGTTGAAGCGCAAATCGGTGAAGACAGAATAAGCAACACATGGTTTAGTACTCACGAGCTAAAAACCTTGCCGATAGCGAAAGCCAATATAGATGTCTCTATTGAAGGGAGGCGAATTACATTGATTGCGGATAAGCCTGCGTTTTTTGTTCATTTGGAGAGTGATGCTGATGGAAGGTTCAGTGACTCCAGTTTTACTCTGTTGGTCAATGTTCCAATGACGGTTGAGTATTTAGGTGATGATGTTTCAGGTATGCAGCAGTCGTTGAGGGTATACCACCTTAATGATTAAAGCGGGCATAGAACATCTACATGCTGATAACTAAAAAGGGAGCGTTTGCTCCCTTTTTAGTTATCAAGTATCCGTTATTAAGCTCAGGTGGAGACAGAAGACTATTTAAGTTTCTGATGGACCCGATAGCTAACGACAAAGCCAATGTAGAATAGTGCAGCAAGAGTAATCACTGCCGTCGCGTACGCCAGCAGGCTGTTTAACCCTAAACCAAAAGCCAAAGTGAAGGCGATACCATGAATGGCTTCCGCAGGGATTCGGTACCAAGCAGCGTGGACGGAAGATCCGAAGAGGATAAAGGTACTAAGTAAGACAATCGTGCCGCCTATAAAGCCGACCCATCTGCTGTTGTTCATGTTGCAGTCTCAGGGGTTACCGAGGTAACGTAACAAAATATTTCAGGATCGTATTATACAACCGATCATCGCGAAAAGCGCTAGAGAAATTTCGCGGATAAAACAGAGTGTTTTAATTCGAACAAAAGAATACGACCATAGCCAACTTAATACAGGAATAACAAAACATGTTGAGATTTATACAACGTCGTCGCATTAAGAAAGTGATTAAACTAATGAGTACCAGATTGGTGGTGGGATACGGCAGTCGTGAGTATTTTTCGGTTGGTCAGGTAAAGACGAGCACCAGTGAGTTAAGCGCGTGCCAACAAAAAATTGCGTTGGCATTATATGCGGATCCGCAAGATCTTGATTTGGAAAATCAACCAGAGTTGCAAGCAATACGCTCAGACGTGGCGCATGATTTCTTTTCTGGTGCCGATTATACCGCTCAAGATGTGCTTCATTTACTCGGCTCTGGTGGCTGGAAAGGTGGCCGAATGGAAGATGGAATGTCTCATCATTTTGGTATGCACAGTCGCTATTAAAAACATGCGTTAATTTTATAAATTCGATAAATATTTTTGCTGTTAAAGATTAATTAAATTTTCTTTCAATTGGGTAACAATTACCTAATTATGCACCCGAATCCCAGCGCGTCGCTGGACTGGTTGGATTGCATACCATGAAATTAATCATCAAAGGATTGGGGCTGAGTGCTCTTGTGCTCAGCATGTTTGCTCATGCAGATAGCAAAACGTTGAACGTTTATGCATGGGGTGGCTATTTGCCGGAAGCATCGTTAAAAGTGTTTGAAAAACAAGAAGGCGTTACGATTAATTATTCGACCTTTGAGAATAATGAATCAATGTACACCAAGCTAAAATTGCTAAAAGGTTCTGGTTACGATGTGGTTTTTGCTTCTGCGTACTTCATTGAAAAAATGGGTCGAGAAGGGCTGCTTTCGAAAATAGATCACGCTCAAGTGCCAAACATGCAAGACACAATGGACGGCTTACTTGGCCAAGCGCACGATCCTAAAAATGATTACTCGCTGCCTTATATTTGGGGCATTACCGGGATCAGCTACAACGAATCCATGGTTGAGCAACCAGTGACCAAATGGGCAGACTTATGGGAGTCTCAATACGAACAACAAGTCATGCTGATTGATGACGTTCGCGATGTGTTCGGTATGGCGCTGAAGAAAAATGGCCATAGCGTGAACACAAAAGACGAAGCAGAAATCGAGCAGGCTTTTGATTCTCTAGTCGCGCTGAAAAACAACGTATTACTGTACAACTCAGATGCGCCGCAAGTCCCTTACGTGTCCGGTGAAACATCGGTCGGCATGCAATGGAACGGCAACGCATTCCAAGGACAAGTTGAAATGCCTGAGCTGAAGTTCGTGATGCCGGAAGAGGGCGCGGTATTGTGGATGGACAACTTCACTATTCCGTCTGGCAGTAAAAACAAAGCATTGGCGCATAAATTTATTAACTTCATGTACCAATCAGAGAACCAAGCGGAAATCGTGACCAGTTTGGGTTATGCGTCGGCAACGAACGCAGGGCGTGACAAATTGCCAGAAGAGTTGAAAAACAACCGTACTATTTTCCCTTCATCAGAAGACTTGAAAAAAGGCGAGTTTATTAATGATGTTGGAGCAGAAACGTTAGCGATTTACGAAAAGTACTGGCAACGTTTAAGAACGCAATAAGCAACGTCTTTGCCTATTGTTAGGCTTAAAATCGTTCAAATTTGGATTCCCCTCATCACGAAAGTGGTGAGGGGAATTTTTTATAGGCTTTGTACTGCGAGTGTTGCTACGCGGCACGCTTTACGAGGCAGAAGTGCTTTTTACCGCGTTGCAGTAACCAATATTGATCAAACAGTGGGAAGCTTAAACTCGGGTTATCAGCCGCCACTTTTTCACCGTTTACACTGATGGCGTTGTTGCTGATGTGTTCGCGTGCAACACGCTTCGAACTTGCTAAGCCCGACTCAATCAACAGCTCAACCAAATCTTGTTGTGTGCTCTCAATGCTTGGTAAACCATCCAACTCCAACTGTTTTAATTCACCCAAACTCAGCTGTTGCACATTACCGCTGAATAAAGCTTGAGTGATGCGCTCGGCACTGGCGAGGCCGTCTTCGCCATGAACAAATCGCGTCATTTCTTCAGCGAGAATACGTTGTGCTTGTGGCTTGCTTTGGCTTGCTTGGTCTTGCGCTTCAATGCTGGCAATTTCTTCGCAGCTCAAGAATGTGTAGTAACGCAAGAAGTGGTAAACGTCGGCGTCTTCTGCGCCAAGCCAGAACTGGTAGAACGCGTAAGGAGAGGTTTTGCTAGGATCTAGCCATACTGCGCCGCCTTCGGTTTTGCCAAATTTGGTACCATCGGATTTGGTGATCAGCGGCAGAGTTAAGCCAAATACTTGCTCACCATTTTGACGGCGAGTTAAATCGATCCCGCTGACGATGTTTCCCCATTGGTCATTGCCACCGATTTGCAAACGGCAACCGTATCGACGGTTTAGCTCGGCAAAATCGTACGATTGCAGTAGGGCGTAGCTAAATTCGGTGAAGGAGATACCTTGGTCAGGTCGTTGCAGGCGTTGTTTTACCGATTCTCGGTTGACCATAGTATTGATCGAGAAGTGCTTACCCACATCGCGGAAGAAGTCGATCACATTGATCGCTTTCATCCAGTCAGCGTTGTTCACCATGATCATCGGCTTGGTCAGTTGGTGATTCATCAACTGATGAATTTGATTAGAAAGATCGTTAACCCAGCCTGAGACGATTTCCTCTGAGTTCAGACTGCGCTCAGTCGCTTTAAAGCTTGGGTCGCCAATCATGCCCGTTGCACCGCCAATCAAGGCAACAGCTTGGTGTCCGGCATCTTGAAAGCGCTTAAGCATAATCAAAGGCACGAGGTGGCCGATATGCAAGCTGCCAGCTGTAGGATCGAAGCCGCAGTAAACGGTTTGTGGCTGTGAGAGAAGTGTCTGAATTTCTTCCAAATCGCTGGCTTGTGCAATCAAGCCACGATCTTGTAAATCTTGCAGTAATGGTGTCGTCATTCTTTTTGTCTGTTTTAGTGGTTGTTGTATTCAGACTAAAACGCGACACCTTTTCTCGATATATCCCTTAAGGGACAGTTTTTTATCTTGAATGGAGAATGAGGTGATTGAGGAAAAGCTGGAATAACTCACTCAATGAAGACACATTTAATTGCGAGTAAATTCGCTTTCGATGATTTTTGACCGTGCCTTGAACTAAGTGTAACCGCGCGGCAATTTCTTTGGTGTCAAACCCTTGAGCGAGAAGCGAAGCCACCTCTTGTTCGCGACGGGTGAGTGATTCTACGCCAAACGTTGCTAAAGCTTGCTCAATGGCTAATCGCATACTGCCAGAATAAGCACTCTGTGCAAAAACAGGCTCAGAAAAGGTAAATTCCGTTTGTTTCCAATGCTGCTGACAAAGCGACTGAATTATCGGGAAATAGGGCTTTAGCTTATTGATTTGTTGCTGAGAAAAGTATTTTCCATCAGTCATATATCCGAAGTACAGCATGACCCAACGGCCAGATTCAACTTCGACTAGCATGCTAAGCTCGTCTTTCCACCCTGTTTGATGATAGAACTGCTCGCAGTATGAGGTGAAGTCAACGCCTTTACGCGCCACGTCTTTGAGCGTAAATACGCCTTGTTGCTTTGTCTCGTTTAGTTTGAGAAAAAAAGGGTCATTTTGAAATGAGTCAGTAAGGTAGCGTTGAAAAAGTAACTCTCGCTCGTTCTCAATTGAGTCGTAGAGATAAATAGGATGTTTACCTTCTCGGTAACCTAAAATAACTGCGCAATCAAAATGAAAAAGAGTGCGAATGACACGCATAAGTTTAGGAGTAAAGTTAGGCGTGTTAAGAGCAGAAATTGCTTCTGCTAGCAGATTATTAAAGTTATTGTCAGGCATGGGATACCGAATTGCAGGTGGTTTTGCGCAAGCATAACCAAAAGCAATCCAACGAGAAAGGGAAGTCGCCATCTTCTGGTGACTTCCATAGAGAAAGTTGCGTAAGTGCTCAGTTTTGAGGATTCATATCCCCGTTAACTTATTGATAAGGGTGCATAACAACGGTTTTATTTAAGCGATTAGTTGCTATGCATTACTGCGAGTTAGTGAGCTCTTCGTTAACCCAATATTTAGAACCAGACACGTTAGCATCGATGAGCAAACCTTTAGCGTTCAACTGATAGACGGCGACGCCGCTGTTAAATTGTTTTGAAAGTTGCTCTGAATCTTCGCCCGCAACAGCAGAGGCTTCACTTGTGGCCTCCCATCCTTCGTTGACGAACGTATCAAAGTCTTCTTTGCTCTCAAACAGAACCACTTGTTGGTAAAATTTGCCGCCAGCCCCAAGTGCAACGCCCAAACCAAACATATTCATATAAGTGCGTTCTTCTGTTTCCTTATTCACTGCGACTCCTGACCCTGAGTTGGTGTGAAACAGCAAAGATAATTTACGAGAATCAAAGACCGCGTAGCCGTACGCGTTGTCGTAAATAGCTTTTGCCTCCGGCTTTTCATTAAATAACTTGAGCAAAGCGCTATCTGCCATTAAGTCCACGGCTTGGCGAGCTTCTTCTGGCGTATCGCCTTCCATCAGCTCATCAATTTTTTTGTCGGCAGCATCTATCCATTCTTTGCTTTTCTCGATGCTGGCTTCTGTCCATTCGCCTGCGGTATTGATCGCTTCCTCGGACCAATTCGTGAAATCTTGCCACGCTTGTTTTGAAAACGCTTTGGTGTCGTCCCAAGCATCTTGTGCAGTATCAGAAACTGCGTCGCCAAGCTCAGACATTTTATTGGAAATTTCATCCCAATCGGCATAAGCAGGGGATGCCAGGAGCATCAATGTAGTAAGGAGTGCGATAGGCTTTTTCATCAAATTCTCTCTGGAGTTATCGATATACCATTCATTTTAGGTCATCAGACTTTGATAATGAAATTGACTAAATGACGAACTTGAGAGAGGAATCACGAACTGATTGTGAAATGACGTGTGAATAACAAAGCCCTCACAAGGGGAGTGTGAGGGCTAGAGTTTATCGTGTGTTACTTGCTGCTAACTTTACCTAGTTTTAACCAAGTATCGATAACCGTATCTGGGTTTAGTGATACAGAGCTAATACCTTGATCCATTAGCCATTCCGCTAGGTCGTCGTGGTCTGATGGGCCTTGACCACAAATACCAACGTATTTGCCTGCTTTTGTTGCCGCATCAATCGCCATCTGAAGCATCACCTTAACCGCTGGGTTGCGCTCATCAAATAGATGTGCGACATCGCCAGAGTCACGGTCAAGACCAAGCGTTAGCTGAGTCATGTCGTTTGAGCCAATCGAGAAGCCATCAAAGTACTTCAAGAACTCATCGGCAAGGACCGCGTTGGATGGCAGTTCGCACATCATGATGACTTTAAGACCCTGATCGCCACGGCGCAGATCAAACTTCGCTAGCAAATCAATCACTGATGCTGCTTCGCTTGGTGTACGCACAAATGGGATCATGATTTCAACGTTTTTCAGACCCATTTCGTTACGAACGCGTTTGATTGCTTGAGTTTCTAGCTCGAAGCAGTCTTCAAACACTGGAGAAATGTAACGAGACGCGCCACGGAAGCCAAGCATTGGGTTTTCTTCATGCGGTTCGTATGCTTTACCGCCAACCAAGTTGCTGTATTCGTTAGACTTAAAGTCAGACATACGAACAATAACGCGTTTCGGCCAAAATGCCGCAGCAATGGTTGCGATACCTTCTGTCAGTTTGCTTACGTAGAAATCGATAGGATCTTTGTAACCACGAATACGCTGAGTGATTTCTGCTTTTAGCTCATCGCTTTGTGCATCAAAGTTAAGTAATGCTTTCGGGTGGATACCAATCATCTTATTGATGATGAATTCAAGACGCGCAAGACCAACACCTTCATTTGGAATTTGTGCGAAGTCAAACGCGCGATCAGGGTTACCCACGTTCATCATCACTTTTGTTGGTAGCAGTGGCAGTTCATCAACAGAAGAGCGTTTTACATCAAACTCAAGTTCACCTTGGTAAACGTAGCCCGTTTCACCTTCTGAACAAGATACGGTCACGGTTGCACCATCGGTTAACTTGCTTGTCGCATCGCCACAGCCAACGATTGCAGGAATACCAAGCTCACGAGCGATGATGGCAGCGTGACACGTACGGCCACCACGGTTGGTTACGATTGCAGATGCTTTTTTCATCACTGGTTCCCAATCTGGGTCAGTCATGTCTGTAACTAGCACGTCACCTTCTTGGACTAAAGACATTTGGTCCAGAGAGTCAACCAAGCGAACCACGCCTTTACCGATGCGCTGACCGATTGCACGACCTTCAACCAAAACATCCGCTTTGTTTTGTAGCTCGTAGCGCTCAATCACGTTTTGTTCCGTTTGTGAACATACGGTTTCAGGACGCGCTTGAACAATGTACAGCTTGCCATCAATGCCATCTTTTGCCCATTCAATGTCCATTGGACGCTGATAGTGCTTTTCGATGATCATTGCTTGTTTTGCGAGCTCTTTAATCTCGTCGTCGTTCAATGAGAACGTGTTGCGCTCTTCATCAGAAGTATCAACGATATCAACTTGTTTGCCGATTTCTTGGTTATCTGAGTAGATCATTTTGATCAACTTAGAACCAAATGTTTTCTTAACGATTGGGTGTTCGCCTGCTTCGAGCATTGGCTTGTGAACGTAGAACTCGTCAGGGTTTACTGCACCTTGAACGACCATCTCGCCTAGACCCCATGAAGAGGTGATGAAGACAACTTGGTCGAAACCCGATTCAGTGTCTAGTGTAAACATAACACCCGACGAGGCTTTATCTGAACGCACCATACGTTGGATACCCGCAGATAGCGAGATGCCACGGTGGTCGAACCCTTGGTGAACGCGGTAAGAAATCGCACGGTCGTTAAATAGAGAAGCGTAAACGTGCTTAGTTGCTTCTAGTACTGCGTCGATGCCTTTCACGTTCAAAAACGTTTCTTGCTGACCAGCAAAAGAAGCATCAGGTAGGTCTTCTGCCGTAGCAGATGAACGAACTGCGACTGAAAGCTCAGGATTGCCTTCGATCAGTTCTTGGTAGTTTTCACGAATTTCTTGTTCAAGGTCCGCAGGGAAAGGGGCCTCTAATACCCATTGACGAATGTTTGCACCTGTCTTACGCAGAGCTTCTACATCTTCAACGTCTAGTTCATCGAGTAATTGGTGAATACGCTCATCCAAACCTTCGTGGTCAAGGAATTGGTTAAACGCGTATGAGGTTGTCGCAAAACCATTTGGTACAGAAACGCCTGCGTTTGCTAGGTTAGAAACCATTTCGCCAAGTGAAGCATTCTTACCGCCGACTTTGTCGACATCATCCATGGATAGGCCATTGAACCAGAGGGTGTTCTTTTGCATGTCTTTCTCCAGAAACATTGCAGCTTAGTAGGGGGACTTAAATCGATCTAAACAATCGCATGTTGGCTGTTATTACACGTTGACCATACATTGCTTCATTTAGATTGATATCAAAGGCAAACGATTACGTTCTGGCTGAAAAAAATTCAAAAGAATTTTTAAAGCTGTGGTGAACCTAACTGAAAGCCAAACTGATTTATTAATATTATGTGTACCATCCTACTCAAAAGATTTTGAAAAATTAAACAGAAATGCAAATAAATAACCAAAGTCGTGATGTATTCTATGTTTCTGACGGTACGGCGATAACATGTGAGACATTAGGGCATGTTGTTCTCGGTCAATTTCCGTTCATTCCTAACGAAAAAACCTTTCCGTTTGTAGAAAGCCAGGACAAAGCTACTGACGTAGTCAAAGAAATTGAAACTTCCTACCAGCGCAATGGCGTCAAACCTCTGGTCTTTTTCTCAATTGTCGTTCCAGAAGTACGTGAAATGCTGCTTGAAGCGCCGGCATACAGTTACGATGTGTTGGAGAGTATTGTGCAGAAAGTGCAAGACGACATTCAGATGGCACCAAAGCCTAAGTTGCAGCGTTCTCGCAGCGTGGGGAAAGATTCCGACACCTATTTTGACCGTATTGCGGCTATTGAATACACATTGGCGCATGATGATGGCATCACGCTAAAAGGGTTGGAACAAGCCGATATTATCCTGCTGGGAGTATCGCGCAGCGGAAAAACGCCGACTAGCTTGTACATGGCGATGCAATTTGGTTTACGTGTTGTGAACTATCCGTTCATTGCGGAAGATGTGAAGATGATGCGTTTGTTGCCTGAGTTTGAGATCCATCGTCATAAGTTGTTTGGGCTGACTATCGATCCCGAGCGCTTGACTGAAATCCGTGAAAATCGTTTGTCTGGAAGTGATTACGCTAGCACAGAGCAGTGCAAGCTGGAGCTAGACACTGTTGAGGCGTTGTTTAGAAGAGAGGCGATCCCATATATCAATACGTCCTCTCTGTCTGTTGAGGAAATTACTACGCGTATTCTGGAAAAAGCAGGAATGAAGCGTCGCTTGTTTGGCTAACAAGAGACGCTCATGTCGCTATGTGTAAGAGGAGGTAAGGTGTGTACCTCCTCTATCGAATGAGCCTTAGACAGAATTAATAGTATTGGAACATCTTTTGGATGTCTTGATAGTTTTTCGTCTGAGTCAGTGACAGCATCAGTAAGATACGTGCTTTTTGTGGGTTCAATGTACCTGCGGCAACAAAGCCATATTTGTCGTCATCAATTTCAGCATCCAAAGTCGTTGAGCCGCTAGGCGTTCGGGAGCTTCTTACAACAACAACGCCATCTTTACTCGCTTTCTCTAGCTCATCAAACACAGTGTGGTACAAGTTACCATTACCGACACCAGCACTTACGATGCCGTCAAACTTCGCATCCACAAAGGCTTTCACCGGCAAACTGGAGGCATTTGCATAGTTATAAACAATACCGACCTTAGGCAACTTAGTAAGCTTTGATACATCGAATGGGGTTTCTGTCGTATGTTTACGTTCTGGGCTTCGTTGATATTTGGCATCGCTATTATGAATGTAGCCGATAGCACCAAAGTTGGGTGACTGGAAAGTGCTGACGGAGGTTGTATTGGTTTTTGTCACATCTCGCGCATCGAAAATCGTGTCATTCATTGCGACTAGCACGCCACGTCCTTCTGAATCTTCATCGGTGGCTGTTACGACTGCATTGTATAAGTTGACTGGTCCATCAGCACTCATTGCGGTGGAAGGACGCATTGCACCGACGATCACGACAGGCTTTTTGCTCTTGACGGTCAGATCAAGGAAGTAAGCGGTTTCCTCTAACGTATCCGTACCATGAGTAATGACGATGCCGTCAACATCATCTTGATCGAGTAGCTCATTAACTCTTTTCGATAATTTTAGCCACACTTCATCATTCATATCTTGTGAACCGATACTGACCACTTGCTCTCCAGAAATATCGGCAATCTTGGTCATACTCGGCACCGCAGAAATCAATGATTCAACGCCGACTTTACCTGCTGTGTAGTTTGATTCTGTTGCAGATTGACCTGCGCCTGCTATGGTGCCACCAGTGGCAAGAATTTTAATGTTCGGAAGATCGGATTGCGCAAAAGAGAACGAACTGATGCATAAACCGAGGGTTATCGTACTGAGGCGGAAAAGATTTTTTGTCATGGGAATCACCTGCTTTTAGGTTAGATGTTGGTTGGGGAACAACCTCTATCCTAAAAACAGAACGGGAGAATTTTTGAGCACAAGCTCAACAAATTGCAGATGAAAATCGTGATCAACTAATCACTTAAAGAATATCAAATCAACCAGTTAACCTAATTAACGTGCTTCTTTAACAAGTGAGATGTGCTAGTAACGTGCACAACGTGTTAAGTCCTATAATTTATTGATTTATAAATAAAGGAGGTGGGAGTCTCGTGATGAGGTTATTAAACATGAATTTAGCCGTGCAATTTTCCAAAGTTTACAGTGTAAAAAAAGCGGCTTTACCCCGGAACAGATAAAAGCCGCTTGCCAATGATGTGTTAATTCACATCTTATCGCATAATCATTTGTTCACGACCAGGACCCACAGACACCATTTTTACTGGTACGCCCATGAGTTTCTCAATGCGTAGAACGTATTTCTGTGCTGCTACTGGAAGCTCTTCAAACTTACGACAACCTGTGATGTCCTCGCTCCAGCTTTCCATCTTCTCGTAGATTGGCGCAAGAGAGGCAGTTTGAGGCCAGATTGGGTTTTCGCTGTGGTCGCCTTCGTAGCCAACACAGATTTTCAGATCGTTAAGGCCAGTCAAACAGTCTACTTTCGTTAGTGCAATTTCAGTTGCGGCTTGCAGTTCAACGCCATTCTTCGTAGCGACTGCGTCAAAGTAGCCCATATCGCGTGGACGACCCGTAGTTGCACCGAACTCGCCAGCAAGTTCGCGGAAAGCGTCTTGCTCTTCCATTGCAGTGATCAACGTACCAGTACCCACTGATGAGCTGAAGGCTTTTGCAACCGCAATAACGCGTTCAGGACGAAGTGCCGGAAGGCCACTACCGATACCCGCGTACATTGATACAACATTAGAAGATGTTGTCCAAGGGTACTCACCGTAAACAAGGTCACGACCCGCGCCAAGCTGCGCTTCGAACAAGAGAGTTTTGTCTTTCGCTTGTAGTTCTTTTAGAGGAAGCGTTACGTTGCAAATTGAATCGCGCCAAGGTGCAGACACTTCTAGCAGCCAGTTCGCCAGTTCTTCAGCGGTTTGTTCAAACTCGAACGTCGGGTAAAGTGCACGCAGTTGCGGCAGTTTCCAATCCATCATGAATTGAAGGCGTTCAACCAATACTTCTGGTTGCTTCAACCAACCAACTAGGATGCCTTTCTTCATTACGCGGTCACCGTAAGCAGGTGCAATACCTTGACGAGTTGAACCGTATGCTTTGTCGCCTAAACGTTGTTCTTCTAGCGTATCTTCTAGTGCGTGTAGAGGTAGACACAGTGTTGCGCGATCAGAGATGCACATATTCACTTTTACGCCCGCTTCTTCAACTTCCGCAATCTCCTGAGACAGCAACGCAGGGCTGATAACCATACCCGGACCTAACACTGCCAAACAGTCTGGGTTGAATACGCCACTTGGTAGCTGGTGCAGCTTAAACGTACCTAGATCGTTAACCACGGTGTGACCCGCGTTGTTACCACCTTGGAAACGAATGCTCGCAGAAGCTTGCTCTGCCAAAAAGTCAACGATGCGGCCTTTGCCTTCATCACCCCAGTTTGCACCCACAACAACGATAGACGACATAATTTAATCTCCAAAAACAGATGCAAAAATCTTAAGGTGTTCGCCATAATAAGAGAAATTAATTATACTCATTAACTTGATAAGAATTTCATATCGGAATTGGCAATGTTAGATTTGAACTGGCTGCGAACCTTCGTAACTCTTGCAGAGGTAAAACACTTTGGTAAAACAGCGACGGAACTGCACATGACGCAGCCGAACGTAAGTTTGCATATCAAGCAGTTGGAGCAAGCCACGCGCACGAAATTGATTGAGCGAAATCCCGTGCAGTTGACGCAAGCGGGGAAGCGTTTGTTAGCTACGGCGCAGCGGATGCTTAATGAGCTGCAAATTTGTCAGTCGGATCTCAATGCCATCAACGATCTTACGCAGGGGACGCTTTCTATTGCGGCGAGCGATATTGTTTCACGTTTACTGCTTATCAAACCATTTCAGCAATTCAAAAGTGAATATCCGGGGATCGACTTGGCATTGTTCAACACCACATCTTCTCAAGCGGTGGATTTGGTGAAAAGTGCACGTGCCGATATCGGCTTTGTTATCGCACAAAAAGAGAGTCAACCGCTGCATTTTACGCCTCTCACGCAAATTCACTGGTGTGCGTTTGGCGATAACATTTTTGAGTGGCAAGACAATCGAAAAGAGAGCCAGACGCTGATCCTGCTAGGGCACGATACTCGAACCCGAGAGCTGATTGATGCGTCTTTACCTGAGCTAAATCTGCCTAAGCATCGCGTGATGGAAGTGGGCAGTGTGGAAGCACAAATCGACTGGGCGGAAGCGGGGTTTGGGACTGCTATTGTGCCGGATTTTTCGCTCGATCCGAGATTAAAGCTTTCTCGAGAAGTTACGCCTTTGCCAAGTTTTCCAAACACTGATTTCGGCTACATCGTGCGTCAAAATCAGGTGTTATCCAAAGCGGCAAAACAGTTGTTGGCTTGGGTTGGTGAGAATGTGTCGGTGGTTGAGGCCTAAGACGATGAAAGAAAAGGCCATGAAAGAGACGAAGATTACGATTTCGCTCCCATCCTTGATTCACCGTATTGGGGGCGACCATGCCAAGCGAGCGAAAACACTCGCAGCAGAAAAACAGTGCGATCTTAAGCGAATTAGACGATCTCGTCACTGGCAAATCTCGGGCGAGGCTTTGGATGTAAAAGCGTTTTTAGAGCATCTCAAAAACGAAGAAGCAGAGACGATGCGATTTGCGATCAACAAAATCGAACAAGCTCTACTTGCTCACCAAGACAAATTGGAACCTTTGGACGTGAAGTTGATACGTTTGGTGAGACAAAACCCAAACATCACCTTAGCGGAGCTGATGGCTGAAACGAACTGCACGTTAGTTCAAGCTCGCACGGCACGATTTGATGCTGAGTTGCTTTAAGATCGGTTTGTGGTTTACTCACTTTATTAACAGATGTTAGGGTACCGATCAAAATCACTCACTAAGACCATTTTATTATGGATATTTGGCAGCTTCTCCTTTTTATTCCTGCTTGCTTTGCTCTCAATATGGCTCCTGGCCCAAACAATTTATTGGCAATGAATAATGCGCGTTGTTACGGCTTTAGGGCCGCGTTTACGGCCAGTTTAGGCAGAATTGCTGCTTTTTCAGCGATGATTGCGTTGTCTGCATCAGGTCTGGCTGTGATTTTGTATACGTCAGAAATGCTATTTTTGGCAATAAAGTTGGTAGGGGCGTTGTATCTACTGTGGATTGCGTTCAACCTTTGGCGTTCAGAGTCCAGCCCGATCTCTGACTTGGACAATTCGCGCAATTACGCAGGACTTGCGAAGCAAGAATTTACGCTTGCTGCTGGCAACCCGAAAGCGATACTTATTTTTACTGCATTCTTGCCGCAATTTGTTGATGCCAATGCCAACGTTCAAGAGCAGTTTTTTGCCCTTGGCTCCACGTTTTTGATATTAGAAATGGTCGCCATTTCAATCTATGCCATCTTTGGTTTGTACTTGAGACACTGGTTTTCAAATCCAAAAATGGCGAAACGTTTCAATCGCGGATGTTCGCTGTTTTTAGCCGCATCAGGTGCGAATTTGCTACTAAGTAAGCAATAACAACACATCATCTCCGTAGATTATTTTTCTATAAAAAGAGCCGCTGATGTTACATCAGCGGCTCTTTTCGTTGATGCATCGATTAATTTATTGTTACCACATCAAATCGTCAGGCACGACGAAATCTGCGTATGGATCGTCTTCTGCCGGAATCTCAGATTCTGCTTCTTTCTGTTCGATGATGACGGATTCATCACGTTGAGCAATTTTATTCGCTACTCCGCGCGGAATGACAACGTAGCTTTCACCGACAATAGCAATAGCCAAAATGCCTTTGATCAACTGTTCGCGGATAAGTGAATCTACATAAAGTGATTTCACTAGCGTACCGTGCGTGAAGTTGTATTTGATGTCGCCATCTTTTAGCTCGATCTTGTTCATCTCAATCAGTTGATTGATTTGCGCTTTGATCTCTTTGTTTAATCGCTCAGCATTTTGCTGCTCGCTCAATTGTTTATCACGCTCTAACTGTTGGCGTTTATTTTCTTCAACCGCCGCTTTTACTTCGCGTGCTTGAACGCGTGATTTTTTAGAGCCTTTCTTCGCTTTCTTTAGTTTCTTTTCATTAACTAAGCCAGCTTTCAGCATTTGTTCTTGAAGGGTAAGTTTTGCCATGTTTTATCCAGTTAGTGCGCAATTTTGGGCATTTTACCCACTATTGCCACTTGTAGTAAATAATAGTGCTTTCTATGGGTCTAAAATGTTTGGTTGGCTTGTTATCTCTTTAACGAAAGTGCAAAGCGGGCCTTCTCCAAAGCCCGCGAGCGTCACTGAAATCTAGGTGGGTTATGGCTGCCACTGTTTAGATGTGACGAGGTTATCCATCACTTTGTTTACCGCTTGATGCGCTTTGTCGACAATGGTGTCTATATCGTTACGGTTCGCGATAAGCGGTGGAGCAAAACCGAGGATGTCACCATGTGGCATGGCGCGAGCGATTAAGCCTTGCTCTAAACAGGCTGCCGCGATTTGCGGGCCTACTTTCAAGTTTGGATCAAAGTGTGCTCTGCGGAGCTTGTCTGAAGAAAACTCCAACGCATGCAACAAGCCAACGCCACGAGTATCACCGACTAATGGATGATCGTTAAACGTCTCCGCCATACGTTGCTGCAAGTAAGCGCCGACTTCGGCCGCGTTTTGCACTAAGCCTTCACGTTCAATGATATCGAGGTTGCAGTTCGCGGCTGCCGCTCCCATTGGGTGACCAGAGTAGGTATAACCGTGTCCGATAGCACCCCATTGGTCGGTGCCGTTTTCTAGCACACTCCAAACTCGTTCACCGACGATCACGCCAGACAGCGGTTGATACGCCGAAGTTAATCCTTTCGCTACCGTGATGAGATCTGGTTTCATGTCGTAGTGCAGTGAGCCAAAATCGGAGCCGAGGCGACCAAAGCCACACACCACTTCATCCGCAATCAAGAGCACATCGTATTTGTCGAGCACTTTGCGAATCGCCTGCCAGTACCCTGCTGGTGGTGGCACAATACCGCCAGTACCGAGCACTGGTTCTGCAATCATTGCTGCTACCGTTTCTGGGCCTTCTTCCAAGATCATCGCTTCGAGTTGATCTGCGCAATATTGAGAGAATTCGAGCTCAGACATACTCTCGTCTTCACGGCGATAATAATATGGCGCGATGGTGTGTTTGATACGCTCAAGTGGTAAATCAAAATGGGCGTGGAACAGCGGCAAACCTGTCATTGAACCGGATGCGATACTTGAACCATGGTAGCCGCGGTCACGCGAAATGATTTTTTTCTTCTCTGGTAGACCACGAGCATTGTTGTAATACCACACCAACTTAAGTTGAGTTTCGTTCGCGTCGCTGCCTGACATGCCGTAGTAAACTCTGCTCATGCCTTCAGGCGCCATTTTGATGATGCGATCTGACAGTGTCACGAGCGCTTCGTTCGTATGACCGACGTACGTGTGGTAGTACGCCAGTTCTTTGGCTTGCTCATAAATCGCATCGGCCATTTCGGTCCTGCCATAGCCAATGTTTACACAATACAACCCGGCAAAGCCGTCTATCAGCTCGATGCCTTCTGAATCGGTGATGCGTATTCCGCTTCCGCTCGAGATAATTCTTCCCGGAAGCTCCCCGGCCGCATACTGCTTTAGGTGGGTTGAGGCATGAAATACTCTCTGACGATCGATCTCTAAAAGTTGTTGGGTTTTGTTACTCATGATCCTTCTCCTCGAATAATTGGATATCCATATTTCGTGTCTCAACTGCCACTGACGGTTGGTAAAGCGCCTAAGCAGCAGTATTTGATTTCGCTGTATTCTTCAAATCCGTGACGGCTTCCTTCTCGTCCAAGACCAGACTGTTTCACGCCGCCGAATGGGATAGGGTGCCCTGTCATTTTGACGGAGTTCACGCTCACCATGCCAAACTCCAAACCGCGCATGCAGTGCCAAATTTGGTGGATATCGTGACCATAAACATAGGCAGCTAAGCCGTATTCAGTGTCGTTGCTCATTTCAATCACGGTATCTAAGTCTTGGTAAGGCAATACGCCTGCCACAGGACAAAAATTCTCTTCGCGATACACCGCCATTTCAGGGGTTACATCGGCTAGCAATGTCGGCGCGAAGAAGTTTTCGCCTGGTACGGGCTGGTGGTATCCCGCTACCAATCGCGCGCCTTTGTCGAGCGCGTCACGCACCAAATCATGCGCTTTATCCACCGCAGTGCGATTAATAAGTGGTCCCATGGTGGTTTTTTCGTCTAAGCCATTGCCCAAAACGATGTGGCTCATTTCTTTGGCAAACGCTTCCAAAAACGCTTCGTACTTATCGTCAGGGACGAAAATACGGTTTGCGGCCAAGCAGTCTTGTCCTGCGGTTTGAAACTTCGCATCCACGGCGGCTTTGGCTGCTTGCTCGACATCCATATCTGGCAGCACGATGAAAGGGGCGTTACCACCTAGCTCCATACTGCACTTCTTCACGGTTTGTGCCGCGTCGCGTAGCAATAGTTTGCCTACTCGAGTTGAGCCTGTGAACGAGAGCGCTTTGACTTTATCGGAGTGACACAAGGTTTGTGACACCATCACCGCATCGCCAGTGATCACGTTAAATACACCAGGTGGAAAGCCAGCTCGGTCTGCTAACTCTGCCAACGCTAACGCAGAAAAAGGCGTTTCACTGGCGGGCTTAATGATCACCGGACAGCCTATTGCTAGTGCGGCTGCGGCTTTGCGTGTGATCATGGCATTAGGAAAGTTCCATGGCGTAATCAGTGCTGCGACACCAATTGGCTCGCGCACCGTTGATAGCTGCGCATTCGGAATATGACTTGGGATGGTTTCGCCATAACAGCGGCGTGATTCTTCGGCAAACCAACGAACAAAGGATGCGCCGTAGTCAATCTCACCTACAGCATCACCTAGTATTTTTCCTTGCTCCATCACCATCAAATGAGCAAGATCTTGCTTTGATTCTAGAATCAGGTCGTGCCAACGCATGAGAATTTCAGCGCGCTCTTCTGCTTGCATTTTTCGCCATTGACGAAAGGCTTGGTCGGCTTCATCAATCGCTTGATAGAGTTGTTGCTGAGAAAGCTTAGTGATGTAACCGATGACCGTGCCATCTGCTGGATTATCCACCGGATGAAATTGATCACCACTTACCCATTTGCCATTTACGTACGCTAAACCTCTCACCAAACGTACGTCTTTCATTATCGCCATCATGTCGTGCGAGGCTTTTAATTCCTCTGCATGTAAGCTGTGCAGTGCTGTCATGAGTCCTTCTCCCAGCATCGTTGTCCATAATGAAACTGTAATGGAGAAGTGACCGAAATAATTTCTGATACCGAGGTTTAAAACGTCAGAACTTTCTTTTTAGTGCCGTTAAATATGGTGTTTTTTCTGTTCACGTCTGATGCGCATTTTCCCTTTTATAACAAAGCGTTTTGGTTTACTTCGAATGTGCCCGCATCACGTTTGATTGTTTTTGTCACAATGTAAGTAAAGTAGCGCTCAATGCCCACATCTGAGTCTAACCAGTTGTCGATAAGCCGCTGATATTGGTCGATATCTTCTGACTGAATTTTAAGGATGTAATCGACACCACCGCCCGTGGCATAGCAATCAGTGACTTCTGGTGAATGTTGAACCAGTTGCTCGAAGCGTTTGAACGCTTGGGCGTTGTGTTCTTTGAGCGTAACTTCAACCATAACCGACGTTCGTTTGAACAAAATATCGGTATTTACTCTTGCTCCGTAGCCTTCAATGATGCCTGCTTCTTCCAGTTTTTTGACGCGCTCCCAGCAAGGGCTCACGGATAGGTTGATGGCCTCGGCAAGGTGAGATTTGGTGATACGACCATTATCATGAAGTATTTGTAGAATTTTTACGTCGTAGCGATCGAGGCGCATAATGAGTCTCCCTGTAGAATACTAATCATTTCATGAAAGGCTGATGACTGGTCGCTGTTATAAGGTGCTTTCCAGTTTGCTTCTGGTATGCCATTTGTTTTGATTTCTTTAGTTGGCTTTTCAATCAGCCTATCTCGCCGCAGTCTTCGGCTATAACTGCGATAGTGTCACCGATATTCACCATAGCAGGAAAACGACGCGCCGCGAAAATACCATTGCGCTGTGACTTGTACTCAACGGGGGCGGTACCTGTGCGCTCGGTCGAGAAGATTCTCACTAATACATCGCCCTTTTTGACGGTATCGCCAAGATCAAATAAGTATTCTGTGATGCCGTGGTGCTGGCTTTGCACATAACAACTTGCATCAGGCATATCTAATAACTTAGTTGGTTGGGTTGGTTGTTCGTAGTCACCGGGCAAGTTGCCTGAGAAGCGTAAGAAGTTGCGAATGCCACGGTCGGAATAAGCGATGGTTTCTGGAGTGCTGGTTCCGCCTCCTCTTAGTTCGGTGGTAACAAAGATTTTTCCCTGAGACTCCACGGCAGTGTCATACAGGCTGGTGGCGTCCATTTCGAGCAAGATCATGGTGTAAGGTGCGCCAAACAGTTTTGCACCTAATATGCAGGCTTCTTCTTGATCGAGATTGTCGAGACGATGGGCAGCGGCGAACGGCACGATATCTAACGTTTTACCACCTGAGTGAATGTCTAACGCAAAATCGCACTTAGGAACTAGGTAACGAGTAAAATAATCCGCAATTTTCTCGGTCACTGTGCCTATGGGGTTGCCGGGAAAGCTGCGATTTAAATTCCCTTTATCGATAAACGACGTACGTGAGGCATTTTGTACCGCAGGTAAGTTCATCATGGGTACAATAATGACACGACCTTGGATTTGATCTGCCTGAAGCGAGTTCGTCAATTTTAGCAGGCTGGTGATGCCTTCGTATTCGTCTCCGTGATTACCGCCAGTAAGCAGTGCGGTTGGTCCGTGACCATTTTTGATCACGGTGATAGGTATCATAATACTGCCCCAAGCGGAGTCGTCATGTGAATAGGGCAGCGTTAAAAAGCCGTGCTGTACACCTTCTCGGTCAAAGTCTATGGTGGCTGTGATCGAGCTTTTTTGCATATCAAGTCCTTTTAGTTCTCAGACCTGGCTCAACAGAGCTTAAGGTTTGAAAAATTAGTGTTTAACAAATAAGTGGCGTGGAAAATCACACAATGTTTTTGCTCCATCATGGGTAATGACGATACTTTCCGTTGTTTCTAACCCCCAATCTTTGAACCACAGCCCCGGCATAAAATGGAATGTCATACCTTCTCTCAAGATGGTTTTATCGGTGTCTCGCAAACTCATGGTTCGTTCCCCCCAATCTGGCGGGTAGCTCAAACCTATTGGATAGCCACAACGGGCGCCTTCGCGTGAGAATCCCGCTTTATCGAGAACCTGGTTTAGTGCATTGGCGATGTCGGCGCAGGTATTTCCGGGCTTTGCCACTTTCAAGCCCGCTTCAAGTCCTAGAGTTAGGGCTTCGTCGGCTCGTTTGAACTTGTCGTCAGGCTCGCCAAGAAAAATAGTGCGTGAGAGTGGGCAATGGTAACGGCGGTGCGCCCCTGCGATTTCAAAAAACGTCCCTTCGCCTTTCTTGAAGGGTCTGTCATCCCAAGTCAGGTGAGGTGCGGAAGCATCAGAACCTGATGGCAAAAGCGGCACAATCGCGGTGTAATCGCCAAAGTGGTCTTCATGCCCGAGCACGGCTTGACGGTTAATCTCGGCAACAAGGTGGTGTTTCGGTAATCCTGGTTCAATCATGTCGAACGCGACACGGTGCATGTTTTCAACAATGCGAGCGGCACGGTACATGTATGCCAGTTCTTGATCGGATTTAACGGCGCGGCACCAGTTGACTAGTCCGGTTGCATCGAGAAGTTGAGCATTCGGTAGGTGCGTAGTGAGTGATTCGTAAGCGGTGGCGCTAAAGTAATAGTTATCTTTTTCTACACCGATACGACCACGATCCCAAAGGCGCGGAGCCAGTACGGCTTCGACCAGGAAATCCATCGGGTGTAGCGGCGGATTCATTACATAATGGTCTGGATAGTAGGTAATGTTTTCTGCCGACATATACGCAGTCCTGTATGCTCCGTTGGCATCTTGGCAGCGTCCAAACCAAACAGGTTCATCAGATGGACCAACAACGACACATTGTGGCACGTAAAAAGACCACCCATCATAGCCTGTCAGCCACGCCATGTTAGAAGGGTCATGAATGATAAGGACATCCAATTCTCTTTCTTCCATCGATTGCCGAACTTTCGTTAACCGATCCTGGAACTCATCCAGTGTAAAATGCAAAGCAACGCCTCTCATATTTTCTCCTTGTTAGAAATCCGACGCCTTATGGGCCTTCGGAGACGCTGAGGTATTTCTACCTTCTACCAGCTAGCCAGATCTGCGTTAAAAATGATTGCAATTTACCTCTGGGGTTGTATTTGGATTGAACGATGCTGTTTAACATGTTTGTTTAACCCATACATTTCATGTCAATCATTACAATTGTGGTTTATTTTTGTGCATTTCACCTCGTTTTGTGAGTTAAAGTTCGCCATTTGTTAAACGGAAGTTACAATGAGCGTTAAAAATGAATCAATTAAAATATTGTGTCATGACAATTTCTTTGAACCCGATCATTCGGCCAGGCACCGCTAAATACATCTCCATTGGTAACTATCTTGTCGAATGTGTCCGCAGTGGTTATCTAAAACCGGGGACTCGATTACCCACACATCGTGAGTTTGCAGAGCAAATTGGCGTCAGCGTACAAACGGTGAGCCATGCATATGGTTATGCAGAGAAAAAAGGGGCGATCGAGTCTTGGGTTGGGAATGGTACTTTTGTCAAATCAGGTTTTGTGGATGAAAGTACGGACACGGAGTTCATGCTGACACAAGAGATGAAAGAAACGCCGGATGAAATTGATATGTCGATTGCACATCCAGTGGTGACCGATCGCCACATTACGCTTTTTAATCAGGCGTTAATGGAGATTGCTGGGCAAACAAACAATCGTGGTTTGATCAGTAAAGCAAAGCCGGTAACAGGTCAGCCTCATCATATTGAGTCAGGAGCACGATTTCTAAGTAGCCAAGGGTTGGATGTGGGTGCCGATCAAATATTACTCACAAATGGCGCATGCCATGGTTTAACGTTGGCTTTAAGCACAGTTGTTGAACACGGCGATTTAGTTGCTTGTGGTCACTTGGTTGATCATGGCTTGATCTCTCGCTCGAGAATGCTTGGATTTAAGTTGCAACCACTTGAAATGGATGAGTTTGGTATAACGCCGGATGCATTTGAATGGGCATGTAAACACAAACCAATCAAGGTATTGTGTTGCACACCGAGCATGGCTAACCCGACTAGTGCGCATATGGATGTTGAACGCCGAGAGGCGATAGCGAATATTGCGCAGCAATACGACATCTATGTAATTGAAGATGACGTGTATGGAGCACTAGAACCTAACCGTGTCCCACCCCTTGCCACATTGTTACCCGAACAAGCTTTCTATGTCACCAGTTTAACCAAAGTTGTAGCGCCAGGCATGCGCACTGGCTATCTGACGGTCCCACGTCATTTTTTGCAGCACGCGATTGGTCGTTTAGCGGCAACGAGTTGGTCTGCGACTCCATTACCATTTGAAGTTGCTCATTTGTGGATCGAAAACGGTACGTTAAATCGACTTATTCGCTTTCAAGTCAATGAGTTTGCCAAGCGACAGCGAATAGCAAAAGCCGCTTTAGAAGGGCATGTTTATAGCTCGCACCCGAATGGACAGCACATTTGGTTGAGACTACCCGAGCAGTGGAATAGCGATGATCTGGTTGCTTCGGCTAAGCGTTCAGGGGTGCAGATCACGGGATATAAACCGTTTGTTCTCGATACAAATCAGCCAATGCCTTACGTGCGAATCAGCTTGGGAGCAGAAACAAACCGAGGCTACATCAAACACGGGTTATCTGTGATTGCTGAAATTCTCGATACCAACCCTCCCACCTCACACTTTTTGGTCTGAGCGATAGGTTATCTATGCTTTTATCTGATGGGCTTAAACGTTTGTAACTGAGTTTTTTCTTGTCGCCATTGTCTCGGCGATTTCCCCGTCCAACGGCGAAAGTGGCGGCTGAAGACCGCAGTTTCTGCATAGCCCAGTTGCAACGCGATATCGGTAATACTCTGAGTATTCTCATGCAATCGCTGTTCGGCGAAATCCTGACGCACTTGTTGTAAAAGCTGCCGATAATTTGTGCCCTGTTGTTTCAGCTTGTTTTGCAGCATTCTCGGATGCAGGTCCAATGCTCTTGCAACGCGCTCAACGCTGCATTCTCCGGTTGAGAGCAGACGGCCAATCATGTTTGCTGCTTGGTCACTGAGATTGTTGGGGTAACGGGTTTGCAGCTCTTTGAGGTGCTGTTGAAAATGGCGCTCTAGTGCGTCTTCATCTTGGTGGTTCCTAGCATTAAGCAGAGTCGCTTTAAGTAGGATACCGTCAAACTTATCGCCGAAACGCAGTTTGCTCTGCTGGGCAAATTCGCTCTGTTCTGTCTCGAAGCTCGCGTGTTGGGTGAGGTGTAAAGAGAAGTGACTTGCTTCAATATCAAGCAGACTGGCAATAAACATCGCCAGATGCGACACACTGAGCTGCATCAGCTGTGCGATACCTCGTTCGCTGTGCACATCAATATTGAGCGACAACCGTACCCAATCATCTTGTGGCGTCATGTTGAGAGTGACCCCTGACGAATGCAGATAGAGAAAATCATTCACCCGCGCCAAGGCTTCACCGACCGTTTGCGCCCGGGAAACCAGCATTGGCAAGTCTCCCAAGCTCTGTAGGTTTTGACGCTCGGCGAGCAACACGCCAAACAGCGGTTGCTGACAACGAGCAGCCGCTTCCTCCAGCAATTCAGCCAGCCTAGGGTAGGCGAGATACGTATCGGGATTGCGAAACTGCGCCGCAGACAGCCCGACGGCAGCCATAATCTCAACCGGATTCTGCCCCAGTTCGGAAACCAAGCTATCAAATTTATCGGCAGCGCCACTTCGTACGATATGCATGTCTCGATTTTTAAATGTTAACAGGTTGTAAATCGCAATGTATCAAATTTACTTCGCAAAAGGTCAAGTGAGTGTCAGTGAGTTGATCTAGGTTACATTTTGATAACAACAACGCATGGATGAGAAGGTGTATGGAACTTATCAATAAAACGGCCATTGTGACTGGGGCAGCTGGTGGAATTGGCCAAGCCATCATTGCAAAGCTGAGAGAGCAAGGAGCCAAAGTGCTTGCTGTCGATATTTCAGAACAATCACTGCAAATGTACACAAGTTTTGACCCAAAGCAGTTGGGAACCTTTGTCGCGGACGTCACCGATTACCAACAAGTTGAAGCTATGGTGAAGTACGCGGTTGAACAGTTTGGCTCGCTTGACATCATGGTTAACAACGCGGGCATCGGTGCACCGAAACCTCTGCTTGACCACGACCCAATTGCCGATTTTGAGCCGATCTCTAAGGTCAACCAAAATGGCGTTTACTACGGCATTCTTGCCTCTGGAAGACAATTCCAAGCGCAAGGCACGCCGGGCGTGATCCTCAATACTTCTTCTGTTTACGCACGAATGGCGTCTGAGATGACCTTTACCTACAACGTCAGTAAAGCCGCAGTCGATATGATGACCAAATGCGCCGCATTAGAACTCGCACCATTGGGTATTCGTGTTTGCGCTGTCGCTCCGGGACGCGTTGATACTCCGATGTTAAGGCAATACGAAGAGATTGGCCTGTGGGACCACATCCGCAAAGAACAGATGCGTCAAAACTTCACACAACCAGAAGAGATTGCTGATGTGGTGGCGTTTCTGGTCAGCGAGAAAGCCAACTGTATCAACGGTTGTACCATCAGCGCATCTGACGGTTTCGAGAATTTTAAGTACCCACTTATGGGATAGGCGAGTACGCCACATTACAGCAATAGCGAGGATGTAAGTTATGTCATTACCAGAAGTTATTCAGCACCAAGATTTCTTATTAACTCTTAATACCAATGAGGAGTCGCTCATCAAAGACGCGTTACCGGGTGTGGATGTTTACCCATTGTTTCTTGACCCAGAAAATGGTACTTGGGTGATTCGTGCCAAATTCAAACCGGGTATCACTCTGCCTAAGCACTTCCACACTGGCGTGGTGCATTTCTATACGCTGAGTGGCGCTTGGCACTACATTGAGTACCCAGATCAAGTCCAAACTTCTGGTAGCTACTTATATGAGCCGGGCGGTTCGATTCATACCTTTCACTGTCCAGAAGAGTCGGGTGGTGCAGATGGCTTTATGGTGATCCAAGGTGCGAACATTAACTTTGACGACGAGGGTAACTTCATCAACATCATGGATGCAGGTTGGATTGAGCAAGTGGTGGTTGCCGCTGCCAAAGCGCAAGGCTTCACTGCGCGCTATATCAAACCGGGTGCGATTGCTGGCCTAAGCGATGAGCTAGCGGAGTAACCCCATGCAACAGATGAACAGTATCGTAATGCAGGATGGTAGTGTCCGCCTGAAGCAAGTCGAAATCCCCAAACCTGCAGCGGGACAAGTGTTGGTTCGTAGTCTAGCTTGTGGCATTTGTGGCTCCGACCTTCACATTACTCGACACGCGGATGAGGTATTTGATGTATTCCACCAGCTCGGGTTGATGCCTGATGAAGCCGGTGAGCACGCTCAAGTGATGTTGGGGCATGAGTTCTGCGCGGAAATTGTCGAATACGGATCTGACACTCAACAGACGTTGGCTGTTGGTAGCCGAGTCACCTCAGTACCGATGTTGCTCAGTCAAAATGGCGCGGGCGTTGGTGTTACTCCGGGTACTTATGGCGCTTACTCTGAGTACTTCCTGCTTGATGAAGCGTTATTGCTACCTGTCCCAGACGGAATGCCGTCTGAGGCGGCGGCATTGACCGAACCACTGGCGGTCGGTTTGCACGCGGTCAATCGCAGTGAAATCGAAACGGAAGAAACCGCGCTGGTTGTCGGTTGCGGCCCTATAGGGCTGGCGGTGATTGCAGCGCTCAAACAACGCGGCGTCAGCAATATTCTTGCGGTCGATCTTCAGGAAGAGAAGCTGCTACTTGCTAGTGAGTTTGGCGCAAATCGATTGATCAACCCGACTAAGGAAGACGAGATCGCCGTTGGTGAGCAGTACGCGATGAACTCACGTCTGGTCATTTACGAGTGTGTTGGCAAGCATACTTTGATTGACGATTTTCTGCGCCGCGCCCCTGCCCGAACGCGAATCGTCATCTCGGGTATCCATACGACACCCGCAATCATTAACTACGCGTACGCGACGGTAAAAGAGCTCGATTTGAGATTCTCTTACTACTACCAACCGCACGAGTTTGAGCAATGCCTACAAGCGATTGCCGAACACACGTTGCCTTGGCAGAAAATGCTCACCGCCAAAGTGGGAATCGACGGTGTCGAAGACGCATTTACACAGTTAATGACGCCAAATGATCACATCAAAGTGGTGATCGAACCTTGGCGCAGCGGCGCGTTAGAAGTGATTTAACTCTTAGCCAGATTAAGCTAGCTAAAACCAATTTTAGTTTGGTGACAGCCCCAACCGTAGCAGCTAGGTTGGGGCTTTTTTTGTTAGGCTTGTTCTGCGCATTCCCGTTGCAGAGCAGGGTAATCGGTGTAGCCTCGTTCGTTTCCGCCAAACAACGTTGAGCCATCGAGTTCTGCCAACGGATGGTGATGTTGCAAGCGAGAGACTAAGTCTGGGTTTGCTACGAATGGTCGTCCGAATGCGACAAGATCCGCGTAGCCTTTCTCTAACACTTCGTCTGCTCGCTGAGGATTGTAGCGACCTGCGACAATGATAGCGTTGCGAAAGCGCTTTCTAAGTTCGATTCGAAACGTCTCGGGAATCGTTGGTGCATCGGCCCAATCGGCCTCGGACAAGTGCAAGTAGGCAATGTCGCGCTCCTGTAGCTGTTTTGATGCCTCTAGGATCGTCGGCACGATATCTGGGCAGTCCATATCTTTAAACGTAATGAATGGTGCCAATCTCACTCCAACTCGATGCGCACCAACAGCGGCGATAACTGCATCCACCACTTCGATAAGAAAACGGATACGATTTTCTCGTGAACCGCCGTAGTTGTCTGTTCGATGGTTTGAGTTGGTTCTTAAGAACTGATCGATCAGATACCCATTCCCGCCGTGGATTTCTACACCATCAAAACCCGATTCAATAGCGCGTTTGGCTGCGTTCGCGAAATCACCGACAACTCGGTTGATATCCGCTTGTGTCATTGCGCGTGGCTCAACACAATCGACCATATTGCCGTTGCCTTGTTCATCTGCAATCCAAACTTGCGTCTCTACCGGAGCGAGCGCAGATGGTGCGATAGGCTGTTCACCATTTTGGAATGTTGGGTGAGACACTCTGCCCACATGCCATAGCTGACAAAACATCGCTGCGCCTTGTAATTTGACCGCTTGGGTCACACCTTGCCAGCCCGCCACTTGCGCATCGGTGTAAACGCCAGGTGTGAACGAATAGCCTTGAGAATCGTCCGAAATTTGTGTGGCTTCGGAAATGATCAGCCCGGCAGAAGCGCGCTGTTGATAATACGTTGCCATCATCTCATTCGGGATGTTGCCCGGCTGAGTGGTGCGTGCGCGAGTCATTGGTGCCATGACAATGCGGTTTTGTAGTGACAACGCTTTCAGTTGAGCTGGTTCAAACAGCTTATTTGTTCTTTGTTTCATGATGCGCTCCTTAGATAAGTACTGGCACGTTGGTCGCTTTACGAGCGGTTGCCATCCAGTGAAGTACGGCTGGATCCCATTGCACTTCGGGCGCACTGAAAAAGCCGCGTAGAATGGAGAACATAATGGCCTGATCAACCAGTGACGTTTGCTTTTCTGAACTTAGGTTGAGCAAGGGTTTAGTTTGTTCTATCAAAGCGGCGACTTCTTTCGCAATCGCAGGTGTATCGTTAATCAAAACTTCAAAATTTAACGCTTCGGTTTCTTTTTTTGCACGCCATGCTTGTTTAGCGGTTTCTGTTGCAAATTCCGGTAACGTCATGTTTGACCAACGCGGATACCCGACTTTTTGTAGCGGTAAAAACGCTTGTTTTTGCCAGTCTAAAACCGGTGTTGAGGGTTGGCTTTTTTCGCTGGAAGATGCCAATTCAAGGAAGTAGTTGATGATGTCTAAGCTTTCCGCCATGGCTTCACCATCGTCTTTGATCAAAAGAGGAACTTGTTTTGCGCCGATGATGTTTGTGGTGGTGCTCTCGTCGTCATACGCAATGTTGATGACGTCGAGCTGAATATTCAGCATGCCTGCAACAAAACGGACGCGGGCGCTAAAGGGGCAATGTTCATAAATGTACAGTTTCATTTTTTGTTTCCTATCTCTGGCTGGGCAGGGCGTGTTGTTGTGCGTTGAACAGCGTTACGGCGTTTAACTTTTTCCTGCCACATAACGTTCTGGGTCTAAACAATGTCGATAGGGTCAGTATATGGATTCGACTTAATTTGATAATTGGGTAATATCTGAATTGATTATTCAGTTTTTCCAAACAATAAGGGCGCGAAGATGGATAAGTTTTCGGATATGACGTTGTTTGTCGCCATCGTTAAACATCAAGGTCTGGCAGCGGCGGGAAGGGAGTTAGGTTTGTCTCCGGCGACGGTAACGGCAAGGCTGCAAGCGATAGAAGAACGCTATGGCGTAAAGCTGCTCAACCGAAGCACACGCCACGTATCATTCACGGACGCAGGGGCAATGTACCATCAAGCTTGTCTGAACATCATTGATAGCGTGAAAGAGACGGAAAACTTACTGCAAACGGGTATTTCGGAAGTGCGCGGAACGTTGAAAATTTCAGCTCCACGAGATATTGGCAAACAAATTATTTCGCCGATGGTGTCGGCTTTTTCTGAGCAATATCCGGATGTGACGCCTTATCTTTATCTTAATGACAATTTATCGAACTTGGCTGAATCGGGGCTCGATTTAGTGATTCGTTACGGTGAGTTAGCGGACAGTAATCTCATCTCGCGCAAGCTGGCATCGAGTCAACGTGTGCTGTGTGCGTCACCTGATTATTTGGCGAAGCAAGGTGTCCCAAACTGTCCACAAGATCTCGCGGACCATCGCTGCTTAGCCATGGTGCGCAGCAATGAAGAATTAAAAACGTGGCACTTTAAAGATGAAGAGTCTCACCAATCGATCACGGTCACGCCAAAGCGATTTTCTGATGATGGTGAAGTGATTCGACAATGGGCGTTGGACGGTGCGGGGATTGCGTTGAAATCGATTTTAGATATTCAGCAAGACCTCAAAAAACAACGTTTAGTAACGGTTTTGGATGGGTATATGAAAAACTTCAGCGCCTTTTCGCAAGGCGCTGAAGCGGATCTACATGTCATTTATCAAAGCCGCCAATATCAACCGAAAAGAGTTCGCCTGTTTTTGGACTTTCTAGTTGAGCAATTTAGCGCGCTGAGTGATGCCAGCAATCAGATCTAGATGCGATTCAGAGGTTTCTCGGCGGTGGCGATAAATCCCGACGGTGCCAGGGTTTGGTTCGTTTTCCATGGTTAAGCATCGTAAGCCAAAGGATTCCAAATACGGTTTGAGGTGGCCGGTATAAGACATCACCGCGACGCTTTCTTTCAGTACATCAATACTGGCGAGCAGAGAATCCACTTCGTAAGTCGGTCTGTCATCCAGTTGCTGCCTTTCGCGTTCATTTTGTTTCGGGATTGGGTTATCGATGACGTGAGCGAATTTCTTAGCGTCATAAGTGACCGAAAGAGCAGGGTATTCGTGCAGCATCTCTTCGGTGACTGTTTTACCTAGCAGTGGATGGTTTGGGGAAACAAAATAGGCATCAACCGTTTGAAATAACGGAATAAACGTAACATCGCATTTAGACGACAAGCCGACAATCTCGTGGCCGATGAAAAATTCAATCTGTTCGTTGATTAATGAATCCATCAAGCCTAAGTGGTTGCCAAATTCGACGTGTGTAGATGCCGATGGCTGCTTGGTCAGATGTTCATTGAGTGCTTGTTTGACGAACAGCGGCCACCACGCATCGCCAGTACCCATTTTAATTTTTCCGACTTGATACTGTTTCCGTTCATCAATGCTTTGCATCATTTGGTTGTATTCATGCTGCATCGCGTTGCTATGGCGATAGAGGATGCGTCCGTATTCGGTCAACACCATGCCATTAGGATGACGTTCAAACAGCGTCACGCCGAGATTCTCTTCCAGCTTCTTTAAATTGCTTGTTACCGTTGGCTGGCTTAACCCTGCCATTCTTGCCGCAGCGCTGATGCTTTGGCAGCGTGCAACCAGTAAAAATTGCTGCAGAGATTTGTCCATTTTCTTTCCCCTCTAAGAACGAGGGGTATTTTGCACAATTTCATTTATAAATCACAAATCTGTAATCTCATTTGATTGAAATTATGCGCATTTCATAGATCTACATCACTGTTGGGGTCTGACGTATAGATGTTATCTATAGCTCGCTCCTGACTTCCTATTTTCCCCTCAAAAAGGTGTTCTTTAGACTGTCGCCAAAACAACAATCTAAGGGATGAACATGAAACCGAGTTTTATTGCGCTTGCTGTCGCGTCTTGTATTGGTCTTGCTGGATGTGGGTCTGATTCCTCTGATGCGCCTGTGCCGGTCGACAAACCAATTATTTCAGCCGACTTATATTTACGTGGTTTAAATGGGGATTGGGGCACGGCAGAGCATGCCAAGCTAAACTATTTGGGTAATAACGAGTACGAAACCGTACTGCGCGTCGCTCGAGGTAGCAATCAGTTCAAGATTGCTGATCCGGGTTGGCAGATCCAATACACCTATTTTGAGGAGCCCGCGGCGTTCGATAAAGCTCAGGAGTACCTGCCAAAACCAGACACGAATGAAGCGTGTATGAACGATGATTGCAACTCTGAGATCACGTTTGAAGACAAAGGGTATTACAAGTTTTCTGTGAGCTTTGCCGATGAAAGTCGCGCGACAATGACTGTGACGAAAGCAACGCAAGAAGAAGCGGAAAAATACTACTCTGATGCGATTCTCGACCCTGCAATGGTGCATGAAGGGCATCAGAGCAGAGAAGTGAAACTGTTCGCCAATTACGATGACTCGAGTGATACCGTGATTTTCTCGGTGAAAGATCCTAAAGCTGAACTGCGTGAATTTGGTATTTCAACGACGACAGAATTGCGTGATGCGCTCGACCAAGGCTTAGTGATTAATGAGCAAGCAGGGCCGCGAGTGGTGTCGGATGATGTCGCGTTTGACGCGTTGTTTGCGTTGACGATGAAAGAGCTAGACCAGCTTGCTGTTTCTGAAATCAAAGACGGCAATTACAACTACAACAACCCAATCAAAGCGGAAGTTTTTGAGACGGGCGCGAAGTGGCATTACGTGTGGACGCGTGATTTGGCGTACGCAGCAGACCTTTCGCTTGCATTGATGAATCCAACTCGGGTGCAAAATGGTTTGAATTTCAAATTGTCTGCTTTCCGCGACACGACCGATCAGCAATACGATGGCGAGCAGATTGTGCAAGACACGGGCACTGGCGGCAGTTGGCCAATCAGTACCGACCGCACGACTTGGGCGCTTGGTGCAGAACGCTTACTTTCGGCATTGGATGGAGAAGAGTACAACCAGTTTGCTGAGCGCGCATATAAAGCTATCAGCAATACACTTGAAGCCGATCGCCTGGCGGCTTTTGATGCGAAATCCGGTTTATACACTGGTGAACAATCCTTCCTCGATTGGCGTGAGCAAACGTATTCAACGTGGACGCCAAACGATGTCAATGCGATTGGTAGCAGCAAAGCGTTATCGACAAACGTGGTTCACTACCGCGCGATTCAGCTCGCGGCTAAGTTGGCAGAGAAGTACGATTCAACCAACGCGGTCAAATACACCGAGTGGGCTGCACAGCTAAAAACCGCTATCAACGAGCAGTTTTGGAATGCCGAACGCGGTATGTACGTAAGCTATTTGTTTGACAATGGCAAAGACATCGCGGTCGACAAATACGACATGTTGGGCGAAGCGCTTGCGATCATCAGTGGCGTGGCAAGTGATGCGCAGGCGAAACAAATCATGGCCAATTACCCACACAGTGAGTTTGGCGTGCCGGTTTATTTCCCTCAACAACCAGACGTGCCTGTGTACCATAACCGCGCAATTTGGCCATTTGTTACCGCGTACAGCTTGCGCGCCGCGCATCAAACACAAAACGTGGCAGCAGCGAACAATGCCATTCAATCGTTGGTTCGTGGTACGGCAACCAATTTATCCAACATGGAAAACTTAGAGTGGCTTTCTGGTAAGTCATTCATCATCCATAGTGATCATGGCGAAGCTCCGAGCTTGGATGGCCCAGTGATTAACTCTCAGCGTCAGCTTTGGTCTGTGGGTGGCTACTTGAACATGGTGGTAGAGACCCTATTTGGCATCCATACCGAAACGGGTAAGTTGGAAGTGAAGCCATTTATCACAAGTTGGGTGCGCAATAAGTTGTTGGCTCAGTCTGAACAAATCACGTTGGAAAACTTTGCCTTCAAAGGAAAGAACTACTCGGTAACCATTGATTTGCCTGAAGTAAGCAAAGATGAAACAGGTTACTACCCAGTTGAAAATGTCACGATGGACGATGAGGGGCATTTCCACGTGACATTGGGCGCGCTTGTGAATGTAGATAGCAGCATTACTTTAGTTTCTGGTGTGAAACCGTATGCAAGTGAAGACAGTCGCGTTTATTCTCCGCAAGAGCCAACGTTGGTGGTAAAAAGCGTTGATAATTCGGTTTCGATTGACGTGACGAGCAAGTACAACGTGAACTTGTATCGCAATGGCGAGCTGATTCAAAAGAACGTGATTGCTCAATCTTATTCCGATACGCCAACAGGTTTTGCTTGTTATTTGGCTGAAAGCATTAACGATAAAGGCTTCCGTTCTAACCCAAGCCAACCGGTTTGTGTCGGTGAAGAGATCCGCATCAAACTTGATGGCGAATATCAGCCACTCAAAGACAATGTCTCAGTGGTTACGGTGAGCAAAGACAGTGGCATCGTAAAAGGTGCAGAGTCGTTTACAGCTCCTGTAACGGGCACTTACCAGTTCGATGCTTGGTACAACAATAACCTGGGGCAACTTAATACCGGCATCACGAACACCGTGAAATTGTTAGAGGTACTGGATGATGCAGGTAAAGTGGTTGGTCAAGGTTACTTGCAGATGGGCCATATTGGTGAAAACCAAGGTATGCGTTATTCAACGCCAATTGAAGTAGCGTTGGAGCAAGGGAAAAACTATCAGATCGCGCTGAAGGACCACTTCAATATGAGTTACCTCAAATCGAATGAAACCTACATCTACGCTGGTGGTATTGAGGGTGAAAAGAACGAAGCGCAAATCGCAGATATTCGAATCACACCTTTAATGTAGGCTGTTTTAACAACGCTGTGTTCTAAAAAACTGTGTTCTAAGAAAAACAAAGCCGCTGAGATTATCAGCGGCTTTGTTGTATTTGCTATCGGAGGCCGTTTACAGATTAGTTTGCCGCCTGCGGACGAGGCTTACGACGCTGACCTGATGGTTTGTTTCCTGCAGGCTTAGCATTGTTTGGCTTGCGGTTACCTGACGGTTTACCAGCGTTGCCACTCTTATTACCGTTTGGTTTATTTCCACTCGGTTTATTGCCATTTGGCTTGTTGCCGTTAGGTTTACGGTCATCTGGTTTGCTGTGTGCACGACCTTGGCCTTCACGGTTGCCTTTAGGCTTACCCACACCGCCTTGGTTGGTGCTGTTTTTGTTGCCGTTGTTACCACCGTTGAAGCGACGCTTAGGTTTGTTTGCACCATTGCCTGCTTTCTTATTGGTTGCTGGGGCGTTTTCACTTGCAGCATTTGGCGCTTTTGGTTTTTTCGGCTTCTTAGGTTTTTTCGGTTTGATTGGGCGAGTATCCAGTTTAGATTCTGGCACCACATTGGTTGGCGCAAAACCTTCCAGCTCTTTACGTGGTAGTACTTCTTGAATCAAACGTTCAATCGCAAACAACTCAGATGCTTCTAGCGCACACACGAGTGAAATCGCTTTACCTACTTCGCCCGCGCGGCCAGTACGACCAATACGGTGAACGTAGTCTTCTGCCACTTTAGGTAGCTCAAAGTTCACCACTTGCGGCAATTGAGGAATATCGATACCGCGCGCAGCAATGTCCGTCGCGACCAATACACGAATTTCACCCGATTTAATATCCGCCAGTGCTTTGGTACGCGCGCCTTGGCTCTTGTTGCCGTGGATGGCAGCAGCCGGTAGATTTTGTTCGATCAGGAACTTCGCCAGACGGTTTGCGCCGTGTTTCGTTTTCGTAAACACCAGCACTTGCTTCCAATCACCGTCTTTGATCAATTTAACCAACATCGGTGCTTTCTTCTTCACGTCTGCTGGGTAGATGCTTTGCTCAACCGTTCTCGCTGTCGAGTTCGCCGGGTTCACTGAAATCTCAACCGGGTTGTTCACCAAGCCTTTCGCAAGGTCGCGGATTTCATCCGAGAAAGTCGCTGAGAACAGTAGGTTCTGACGTTGTTTTGGTAGCAGAGCTAGGATCTTACGAATGTCACGGATAAAGCCCATATCCAACATACGGTCTGCTTCATCCAGTACCAGAACTTCTAGTTGGTCGAACTTCACCGCATTTTGGTTGTACAAATCCATCAGGCGGCCTGGTGTCGCAACCAACACATCCGCACCTTTGCGAAGACGCAGCATTTGCGGGTTGATCTTCACACCACCAAAAACAACCGCACTGCTTAGTGAAAGATGACGGCCGTACATAAACACGTTTTCTTGCACCTGAGCCGCAAGTTCACGTGTTGGCGTCAGGATAAGTGCACGAACTTGGTTAGCACGAACGCGAGGGCCGTTCGATAAACGCTCAAGAATCGGTAGCGTAAAGCCTGCAGTTTTACCTGTACCAGTCTGCGCTGCTGCCATTACGTCTTTCCCTTCCAAAATAGCAGGAATTGCTTTTGCCTGAATTGGCGAAGGGGTGTCGTAGCCTTTCTCTTGAATAGCTTTAAGGATTGGAGCAGATAGACCTAACGAGGTAAAACCCATATGTATGATTCTCAATTGTAGAGTTAGATAACAACGCGCCGAAAATAAATCGGTGCGAAAAGTGCGACATTCTGAGGCTTTTACGCGCAGGCTTCAACTAATTCCGTCATGGATAAATATTTGAACTGGATCTCATTTCTTTTTGGCAGGCAAAACTGATAACTGGTTTGGTCGATCGATTGAATGGTTTTACGTTGGCGATGCCCATTCTTACATCGCTATCACGGTATGCAGTTTTAGTTTATCAAATGCTGTTCGGAGTGTGGGGGAGGCTTGCTCCTTTCATTACTCCGCTTTTGCATGCGTTAAAAACGCACTCGTCAATTGCTGAAAGAGCGAATCTACCGATGGGCGGTCGGATACATGATGGAAGAGCGGTGTGTGGACATCACCACGAATATCATCGCTGTGACCGCAAAGCTGATTACACATTCGTACTGGTTCGACAATCTTCTCGACGTCGGCATCAATCAGAATGCATGCTTGTGACAATACCACTTGTCCGCCGCCTTTTTTAAGTAAAACACGCTGCGCGGTTCCCACGACTTTTTGCCCGCCAATGTTGAGGTTGTACTCGCCATCGCAGTAGGAATAAGGCGTAGCATGAACATCCACTTTCACGCCGAGCTGTTTAAAGAAAACCGTTAATATCGCACATAAATCGAGATACGCTTTTTTGATGTTGTAAGGCTCGCCTTCTGGCCAGTGGTAAATGTGGGATAGATTGATAATACCTGGCACCTGAGGGACTGGGGCACCACCGGTTTTACGAGAAAAGAGCTTCCAGCCAGACGTATTTAACGCATGTTCTAACTCATTAGACACTGGCCATTTCTTACCCGCGGGAAACACGAGCGTTGGACTTTTTACTTGCCAAAGCAATAGCACTTGCGAGAGTTGGTTGGACTGAACTTGTTTAATGAGCTCATCTTCTTTGTCAAATGCATCAGCGACTTCCGTAGCTGTGTAGCGAATTAGCTTATTTTTAGCAACCAAACTCTATCCCTCGCGGCTATTTAATCATTACTGTTGTATCTCAGATACAGCTTTATTGCTAGGTCTGTGATTATTAGGTTTTTGCTCGCTAGCTGCATGATCACCTTTTGGATCTTTTCCGTTGTCCATTAATTCTACTTGAACACGCGATAAAAAGTTTTTGCTAGTCATCACATCAGCCATTCATAAAATCTGCCATCTATGAAAAATTTTGGCGATATAAGTATGAAAAAGCGAGTGATGACTCTCGCGTTAGCGGCATCATTAACGGGATGTGTGACGTTCCCAACTCAAGAATCTGAGCAAGTACAGGTGCTTTGGGACAATGTGAATGCGATTGAAAACTGTGAACTAATGGGTACCGTGATCGGCTCAGAAGGACACTTTTACGACTATTGGCTTCACGCCGATAAAGACATGGTTTGGGGGACGCTAAACCAAATGCGCATCAAGGCGGCAGATTTAGGCGCAGATACCTTGTACTTATATCAACCGTTGAGCTTTTCTACGTCAGTGACGATGTTTGCAAATGCTTACAAGTGCAAACAGTAGCTATTGGCTTGATCATAATTGAAAGACAGGCGCTGCTCGCCTGTCTTTGATGTGCTCAACAAACATGGGTTTGTTCGTTATGTTCTCTCTCGCCGTTAATTCACATTGGCCGTTGCTACCGCGACAGAGTCGGAAAACGACAGCGTGAAATCTTGCTCTGTATTGAGCACTTTGGCTGGAAACTCTAAGCTTAATTGCGCGTGTGGCGCGACTTCCGAAGCAATACTGGTGATGAATTTTCGAGTTTCTCCAGGAGAGATCGACAAGCTGTTTCCACCTTTGGATGAAAGCTCGGCAATGCCCATCGTTTGCAGCGTGTTGCCTGCCGTATCAGCCAGATGCAGCAAAGATTCTGACTTATAGACCAACTCTCCACTTTCGGTGCGATATGCACTAAATGTGTTGAAGTTTGGCTGTAATGAACCTTGAGAACCTACGTTTGTGACGGAGAACATCACGTTAGAACCATCAAAATTCTCGACTTTCACCAACACGTTACCGTCTTGGTAACGAGCGGCTGCCGCAGCACTTGCTTGCTGTTTCTGCCTCTGTTTTTCTTTTTCAATGTTGCTCAATTGGTTTTGCTCGTTTGCTAGGCGGTTTTCAGCCATCGCGTACGATTGATCCACCATTGCCAACAGCGCTGGGATTGAATACAGCGTTAGACCTTCCAAATGGTCAAAGTCGATTTTAGCATGCTGAGTTAGTTCGTGATTCGAGAACTGGCAGTAGCCATCAATCAAGCTAACGAACGCGACTTCAAAAGTGCCCTGTAATCGGCTTACTTCCTGTGCGGCTTTTTCTAAATCTGAGCGTACTTTTCGGATCTCTTCCAAAGTCTTTTGTGGCAGACGTCCATTGGGCGACACGTCATTGGAAACCGAGACCAGTTCTTCGGTCACAAATGGATTGTTTTGGGCTGGAATCACCGTGGTGATGCGGTTGGATTTGGTGATGTCTTCGCCCAATAAAACCATCATTTTTTGCGATGCGGCGGTTGTGTTGCCCGCTAATACGTCACTACAGTTTGGCGACGTATTGGCATATGCGGCGAATGCGGTAAAAAGTGAAAGTGTAACGGACCAGCCGATGGTGACAAGTCCTGTCGTGATTCGAGTATTCATCCTGATAACCCCTCTGTCATTTGGTGCGATTCACTGACGTAATTGCCAATCAAAAGATTGGCTCGCGACATTCAGAATGGTTCTGGTCAACCCTTCGTAGTGGGTATGCCCACAGATGCTTTTTTAGTCGTTTATCAACCGCTAAGCCACGATTGATAAAGTGTCTGAAATTGGGAGCATTAACGCTGCGAAGTTGATGTCTTTGACTGAAAGATAGACGTAACTTTTCTAACCATCAAATACGTGATTGAGTTCTCATTTTTATATGAGTGAGAGGTTCAAGAGAAAACAGGTACTTACTATAGAGAGTTGATTTGAAGGAAAAATATAAATTTTTTGGGGAACTTTTTTGATGCTGCCTTTGAGACTTTTTTTGAATCTCAAAGGCAGGTTCTTACACTCGCGCTCAATTACAACGTGTTGAGGACATCCGCGAGTCGAGAGACAGCCGTCGTTAGTTCTTCTGGTGTGGCATTGGTAAAGTTAAGACGCAGAGCGGCTTTTACCTTTGAACCTTCTGGATAAAAGACCGGGCTCGGCACTACAGCAACCCAGTTTGCGAGAAGGTTTTTCGCCAGTTCGAAGGTGTCGCATTCTGGAATTTCGACCCAAACGAACATACCACCATCGACGGGTTTGAGTACGCAACTTTCTGGCAGCTGTTTTTGCAGTTCAGCAAACATGACATCGTAACGTGATTTGTAAAGCGCACAGATGGTTGAAATGTGCGTTTCGAAGTTGTCATGTTGCAGCAGGCCATGCAGCAAAGCTTGCATAGGAATACTAGAGTGCAGATCGGCACCTTGTTTAATTTTGATAAGTGGCTCAAGGTAGCTGCTTTTGCCCGTAACTACACCAATACGCAAGCCTGGTGAAGCTATTTTGGAGAAAGAGCGCAATACGATGGAGTGCTGTGGGCAGAAGTCCGAAACCAGTGGAAGCGCTTCACCAGAAAAACGCAGCTCGCGGTATGGTGCGTCTTCAATGAACGCCACGTCGTATTGTATACAAAGCTCGGCAACTTTTTGGCGAGTCTCTAGCGCCCAGCATACGCCCGTTGGGTTGTGAAAATCGGGTACGGCGTAGAACATTTTTGGTTGCTGCGTGGCAAAGCATTGTTCGAGTTCTTCAAGGTTTGGGCCACACTCGGTTTGTGAAACGGTCACGATGTTGGCTTGCACTAGACCGAATACTTGCATAGCACCAAGGTAGCTCGGTGCTTCCATCACCACTTTATCGCCCGGATTCACGTACGCACGCGCAATCAAATCTAGCCCTTGCTGAGAGCCCGTTGTGATCATCGCCAAATGAGATTCTGGCAGCTGGTAATAATCGGTCAAAAAATTAAGTAGCGGTGCGTAGCCTGCTGTTGCGCCATATTGAAACACCTCTGGCATATTCGCGAGGTTTTCGAGCGTCGGTTTCATTAAGTCGATCGGGAAGGTTTTTTCGTCCGGTAAGCCACCTGCAAGAGAAATGACGTTCTTATCGCTCGCTGCTGCGAGGATTTCTCGGATGTAGGATGACTTAGTTTGTTGTAATGACTGTGCGATTTCCATGTGCTGTGCTTCTCGTAATTGTCTTTTTTTATGTCAGAAATAGTATAGGTAAATTGCCAAGTTTGGTGTGTCCATTTATGCTGTTAAACATGTCCATTTATGCTATTTAAGCGAAAATTTACTCCGTGAGCCATCAACAAGTTTCTAGAATCAATGACGTGCTGTTTTACATTCACCAGGACATTAGCAGAGATTTATCGGCTAAAGAGCTAGCAGATGTAGCAGCCTATTCTGAACAGCACTTCCATCGTATTTTTAAAGATGTGGTAGGGGAGTCTGTCCATCAATATATCCGTCGTACAAGAATGGAATACGCCGCCAATCAACTGATGTTTGATACCAGCTCGTCGGTGTTAGACATTGCTAACAAGTGCGGCTTTAGCTCGGTATCTTCTTTTAGCCGAGCGTTTAAAGCAACGTTCGCTATGTCTCCTGGCGCGTGGCGAAAGCATGATTTACAAGTTGCAGAAAAGCCGTATCTAAAAGATCCGGAAGTGGCTGCGGGTTATCATCGGGTTGCTAAACGCGAGTTGCCAGAACCTAAAATTATGGAGGTCCCACAACGCTTTGCGGCTTATGTGCGGCATGAGGGTTATAGCCGTTCCATTCGCAATGCGTGGCTGATTTTGAAGGCGTGGGCAAGCTCTGAGAATCGGGACTTTTCGGTTCAATACGGTTTGCATCACTCCAACCCCGCTTGGGTCGAGCTCGATAAGTGTCGCTATGTGGCTTGTATGGCGATTGATAAGCCGCTTAAAGTACGCGGTGTCGTGAATCAAATGACGATTCCGGGTGGTTTGCATGCTGTTTTTCGCTTAACAGGGGTATATGGAGAGCTTCTTCCTCAATTGAGTATGGTGTTAGAGAAGTGGTTGCCGAATTCAGGCTTTAAGCAGCGTTCTACACCCGCTTATGTTCACTATCATAAAAACCATTTCCTTAGCCATGATGAGGCGTTTGAGCTGGACTTCTATCTGCCCATCAGCTTTTTCTAATTGGAGTCTTTATTTACTATCCGTAAGGAAGAAAATGCTAAGCTCTATATGGTAATTTTTTACAAATAATTGAAAATTAAATGAACATCGATCATGTAAAGCTATTTGTCCGTTTGGCTTCGACACACAACATCAGCATGGCTGGTCAGGAGCTTGGACTTTCTCCTGCTGTCGCTAGTGCGCACATCAACAAACTTGAGGACAGCTTAGGAGTTCGTTTAGTTCATCGCACCACACGCAAAGTTTCCTTAACTGAAGAAGGGCAGGCTTTTTTACCTCACGCGGAGGAGGTCCTTGCAACAGTGGAGGCAGCAAGGGGAGCTGTTGGCTCAGGGCAGAGTGCGCCAACGGGAGTATTACGTATGACCGCTTCTGCAACTTTTGGTCGCTTGCATATTGTGCCCGCATTAAAAGGTTTTATGGCGCGTTACCCAGGGTTAACCGTGGACTGCCGATTTTCTGATTCCATTATTGATCTGGTTGAGGGAGGTTTCGATGTCGCCATTCGTGTCGCTGAGTTGAAAGATTCTTCATTGGTCGCAAGAAAGCTTGCGCCAGATCGTCGTATTATCGTTGCATCACCAGATTATATTGAACAATTTGGGAGACCTAACAAGCCCCAAGACTTGACGAATCATGAATGTATTAACTTAGTTGGAATGAATAATTGGTCATTCAATACAAAAGATGGAATGTTCAATGTAAGAACTTCTGGTCGTTTTAAAACCGATAATGGTGATGCGATGAGAGACGCGACGGTAAACGGGTTAGGTATTTCTATCAACTCGGTTTGGAGTGTTTATCAAGAATTACAAAGTGGTCAGCTAGTGGAAGTACTCGAAGATCACCCTTTAGCGATGGATGCTGGGATTTGGGCTGTGTACCCAAGCTCTCGTTTAATTGCGCCTAAGGTGCGTGCCTTTATTGATTACTTTGCTGAATACTATGGCACGCCACCTTATTGGGAAGAGGTTTAAAAGTCACAAAGACCATGATCCGTGCTCAGTTGGAATAGCAAAAAAAGCAGACCCATGCAGGGTCTGCAGTGTTAGAGAGATTAAAAGTCTGCGTTTGTATCGGTACCAACAAAGACGCTAATTCCGCTGGTAGATTGATAAATGCTAAAGGTTTCACCTGCAACAATACCATCTACAGAATCGTCATTTGCGGTACAGGTATAGCCGACGGAGTACGTACCGGGCTCTACAAAGCCAAATTCATATTCGTAATTTGCTTCATCAATGTCTTCCACTACGTTCGCCGCTGCGATTGGCATTATTTGGCCTTCTGCGCCTGCAAATGGCCCCATGTTCTCTTCGGCGATATTTCCTTCATATAGGTAGACCGCGTGTGCATACCCATTTGCGCTTGGGGTATCCGTTTCGCAGTTTTGGTAGGTTAATGTTGCGATATCTCCCTGAATTTCACCCGTTGTAACCGTGTTAATTAAAGTGACTGAGGTGCGCTGAATACTGTAGCCCTCGTTTTGCCCAGTTCCGTCTTTTAAGCCACGACGCAGGTCAAACTCCACCACAAATTCGTTGTTGTCAGGGTTGACTGCGAAGGTATCATTAAAGAACAGTACCCCAGAATTCGGATCTTTTCCGACCCCCTGCGGACAAGCCCCATTACCTTTTACGGTCAGTGGTATTTGATTGCCGGTCGCTTCATCAACAACATAGGATGGATAATCCGGATGATCGCCATCATTCGCAAACACGCAGAGTTTGTAATTGCCAGTGGGTATCAGCTCGTCGTCCACTAACTCTTGAGCGTTACTGCCTTGGAAATTGAGTAAGTTAACACTTAGTGGGAGTGGATCTTCACCTTCGGGAAGGGGGTTACCATCTTCGTCGACCAAATTGCCTTCTTCGTCTGTTTTATACACATCGAAAACTAGTGGTGTACCACCATCCAAAGGGAGGAATGCCACTTTGTTGTATGCGATAACCACTTCTGATACGTCATCAATAGGGGCATCTGATACAGACAAGGTAACCGGAGTCATTGTGCTGACAGAGTCACTGTCTGAATTACAGCCAATCAACGCAACTGTTATTGACGCACTGATCAAGCCAATTTTCATGCTGTTCATTTAGATGTACCTTTTTATTAGAAGTGTATTAAATGTAGTCGATTATTGATAAAACACAGAATAATAACGAGCGGAGTCGCGCGGTTAAAAGAGTGATAAACCATGACTAAGAAGTTCAGTAAAAGTGTGCTCAAATCGACGATATTGTGCTATTTGAAGTGCTATGGTTAGAAATGTGTCGCTCAAAAAATGAGCGGACAAATACATCAACAACTCTAGCCAAGAGGTCTCTATGTTAGGTGAAAATCACTCATTAACTCATGAATTCCCAGAACATTTGGATACCATTACCCAGCTTACCGAAAACGATGCATCATTTGCTGAAACCGTTAAAAACTACAATGCTTTAGATAAGGAAATCCGCGTACTAGAACTTCAAGGAAGCCCGATTGATGATCACGAAATGAACGTGTTAAAACATAACCGGGCTGAGCTCAAAGACTGGCTCCACTCGCGAATAATGGGTTCTTAGTGACGAAATGATCATCGGCTCGTAAATAGCGGGCCGATTTTAGTTCCAATGGACGATGCCAAGTGTGCAAACATTAGGAGTGCTGAGCAGGAGCTTGGAGCGGCAGGTGACCAGTTTTTACCCAAATGATCGTTTCTTGCTCTACAAAAGGAAAGTGCTCACTCATATGTGGACTGCGTATCCAAGAGTAGGGAGGATAGGTTCCTAGCTCGTCTTTAAATTCCCCCGATAACACAAAAATTTCTTCACCACCAAAGTGACGGTGTGGTTGAAACTTCTCGCCTTTCGGCCATTTAACCAATGCGACATGTTCATGCTCAAAATCATGCAATGGCATGACTTTCAGCCCACCGATGCCAGGTAACCAATTCGCTTCGTTCGTGTTGATACGAACTGTTTCAAGATCATCAGAATTGAATTGATTTAGTTTAACTAAAATCACACAGCCTTCTTTGCTATAGGGCGCATGTTGACTTCCAGGAGGGTTACGCAAGTAGGTTCCAGCAGGGTAGTCACCATCTTCGTCATAGAACACTCCTTCGAGCACTAATATTTCTTCTCCGTGAGGATGAGGATGAGTCGAAAAGTGCGAGTTTGGCTCATACTTCACTACGCTGGTGGTGTGCCCTGATTCTTTGGCTTCTCTTTCCAAAGGTTTACGCCACACGCCTTTGGAAGGGCTGGCGATCCACTCCTGTTCCCCCGTTTCTATCACGATTCTTTTCGAGAAATCCATATTCAACATACTGAAATTCCGTTACTTATCTAATGATTGACTCTCAATAGTATACGTATAAAAAACATCAATTGATTCACTTGTTGATAGTCAAAATCAGGGATTGAATACGAGCTATCAGTCGGAACCGAGTTAAATTTCTGCTTGTGTAATGATAATTGTTATATTATAACATCGCAAAATTAAATGTTATAACATAACAAAAAGGAAAGAGTAGTGAATAAGAAATTGGTTTCTCTCGCGATCGGTAGCATTTTTGCGTCCCCTGTTTTTGCCGATACATTATCGAACCCACAGATTGGTGTTGTTGTTGATGGCTACTACCAAGATGGTCAACGTCATAATTCTGAGCGTGAAGAGGGCTTTGGCCTAGGCCATACGGAATTGAACTTATCATCAAATATTGACGACAAGTTTCACGGTGCGTTGACCGCTGTTCTTGAAAGTCATAGCGATGAGACAGAATTAGAGCTTGAAGAAGCATTCATCGAAACTTTGGCATTGCCTTACGGTGTAAACGTGCGCGCAGGCCGATTCCTATCTGACTTCGGTTACCTCAACAATCAACACATGCACACTGACAGTTTCGTTGAACGCCCAATTGCTTACCGTACTTTCCTTGGTTCGCATTACTATGATGACGGTGTACGCGCAAACATCGTTCTGCCAACCGATCTTTACGTGAAATTTGGTGTAGAAGCATTAAGCGGCAACAAGATGTCTTCTGTTGAAGATGGCTCTAAAGTTGGTGTTTACACGACAACGATGAAGCTTGGTAATGATTTCTCTGAATCTTCAAGTTGGCAGTTTGGTTTAAGTTACCTGCGTAACGAAAATGGCAAAGTTAAAGAATTCGAAGATCATGACCATGGTCATGGTCACGAAGAAGAACATGACCACAGCCACGCTGCGGCTGTAACGGGTGCGAACCTATACGGCGCAGATTTTGTGTGGAAGTGGGCACCAGATGGTAACTACAAGTACAGCAACTTCACGCTATCTGCGGAATACATGTTGTTAGACGGAGTAGTAGACAGCAAATACAAGAACGATGCAGAGTCACCAGACAACCTAAGCGCATACTATGTTTCGGGCGTTTACCGCTTCAACCCAAGTTGGTCTGCAGGCCTACGCTACGGCGAAGCAGAAAGCTATGATGGCCACGCACACGGCGATCATATGCATTTCACAGCACTGAATGATAAAGAGATGGATGCGATGATCGCATGGGATTCTTCTCATTTCGGTACTATCCGTGCGCAATACACTCGCATTGATAACCAAGACAGTGAGACAGACAACGTGTTCACTCTGCAATACGTGATGACATTTGGAGCGCACGGTGCTCATGCGTTCTAAGCTGACATTGAATAAATTCAGTTTGGTGATGATGGCGGCAGGTGCTGCCATCATCTCTTCGCCTGTTTTGGCTCTAAACATTTTCGTTTGTGAGCCAGAATGGAAAGCCTTTCTTGAAAGCCACGCGCCAGATGCCAGTATTTATTCAGCGACAACGGTCAAGCAAGACCCACATTACGTACAAGCTCGTCCTTCTTTGATTGCGAAGATGCGCCAAGCGGACATGGCAATGTGTTCGGGCGCAGAACTAGAGGTGGGGTGGTTACCTATGCTGCAAGTTCGTAGCAGCAATGCGGCGGTGCAAAATGGTGCGCCGAGCATGATCTACGCGACGGACTTCGTGCGCATGTTAGATACTCATGCTCACGTTGACCGTAGCATGGGAGATATACACGCTCACGGTAACCCACATGTTCAATTTGCGGCAAATGACATGATTCCATTATCTCGTAAAGTCACAGAGCGCCTAAAAGCGATTGATCCCGAGAACGCACCAAGTTACCAAGTGAATGGTATGAAGTTTCGTGCTCATTGGCGTAAAAAGCTTAAAGAATGGAATGAGAAAGGTGCGGCTTTAAAGGGTAAGCAAGTTGTCGGTTATCACGCGACGTATCGTTATTTGTACGATTGGCTCGGAATGAAGCAGATTGCCGATCTCGAACCTAAACCGGGCATTTCACCGACCACATCTCACCTGCAATCACTTACCAAGTTAGATGCTGACAGTTTTGATGCGATTGTTTACTCTTCTCATCAGGATCAGCGTCCAGCGAACTGGTTGCAAGATCATACTGACAAACCTGTGATTCAACTGCCATTGACCGTTTCTGAGGGTGAAAGCTTAGATGAGATGTACGATCAGGTCATTGATGATTTACTGGATGTGTTAGTGCCACCCGTTCCTGTGAAGATCTAAGTCATGGCGGATTATGCATGGCTTTTACCTGCGGTTTTTTGTGGTTTAATTGCGTTGGTTGGCAACATCGTACTGGGGCAGCAAGTTCTTAATCGTCAGATCATCTTTATTGATTTGGCGGTGGCGCAAGTCGCGGCATTGGGGGCAGCACTAAGCCACTACTGGTTGAGCCAATACGCGCTGTTCTCAGGTTCATTCTTTGGCGAAATGATTGGCCCTTGGGTGATGTCTTTGATGCTTTGCGGTTTGATTGCTTTAATGGAGAAACGATACCAGCAGCATTTAGAGCCCATGATTGGCAGCTTGTTTGTTGTGTCTGCATCGCTGGCGATCCTGCTGGTGAGTAAAGACCCACACGGCGGAGACTTTATTCAAGGCATTCTTAATGGGCAACTGTTATGGGCGACTTGGGCAGACGTTTGGCCTTTGGCACTCATTACCACTGCGATGTTGCTATTAGTTTGGTTAAAACCTGCGTTTATGCGCGGTAGTGGTTTTTATCTGATCTTTGCTATTCTGATGCCCATTACGGTCAAGTTAACCGGCATTTATTTAGAATTTGCTTTGTTGGTGATTCCAGCTTTATGTGCGGCAGCATTGAAGGGAACTCGATTCTTTGTCGCCAGTATCAGCATCGGTATTGTTGGGATATTAACGGGTATTGCCGCATCGGCTCGCTATGACTTACCGAGTGGTGCGAGTATTGTGATCACCCTGTTTATTGCTGGCATGTTGTTTAATCTCTTGCTTCAGCCTTTTCTGGTGAAAATAACAAAACCAGCTTTTGTAAGAGATTAAGAGACAAGTAATATTGGTCTGATGAAGTAGTATTTGATTAATCAGACCAATACTTTTCTATCCAAGTCCTCCAATCGTGTAACTTTGCGCCTTCCAACACACTTTCTTACGTTGATCTTGCCATAGTCATCAAGTTGCCTTGATTAGTTCACATCCGACTCCCAGACTGTTTCTATAGTTTTTATAAGATATAAAAGACCCTGCGTATGAGAAGCGCAGCTGTAACGCGACTAGGCATAAAAACAAAAAACGCTAGGGATACAAGCGAATTTGTAATCTCAACATTTAAGGAAGACCAAGATGAAACCGGAAAAAGTAGCAGTAGTCACTGGTGCGGCTCGTGGTATTGGCCAAGCGATTTGTGAGCAATTACTGGAGGATGGATTCCACGTAATCGGGCTAGACATATCTCCCGTGGAATGGAGTCAGTCGGCGCAGCTAAGCAGTTATCAAGTCAACTTGTGTGATGCCGAAGCCGTCAGTGAAGTAGTAGAAAGTGTTGTAGAGCAGCACGGAAGAATCGATGCTCTGGTTAACAACGCGGGCATCACTCGAGATGCATTGTTGCCAGATATGTTAGAGCAAGACTGGGACAGCGTGATCGACGTGAACCTAAAAGCGGTGTTCTTACTCACCCAACGTGTTGCTCCTGTCATGCTAGAGCAGGGCACAGGCAGTATTGTTAGCATTTCTTCTATAGTGGGAACGGATGGTAATATCGGCCAGAGCAACTACGGCGCAAGTAAAGGCGGCGTCATCTCAATGAGCAAAGGCTGGGCGAAAGAACTTTCAAGAAAGGGTGCACAGATACGCGTCAACTGTGTCGCGCCAGGCTTTATCGCCACCGACATGACCAAGAACCTGCCAGAGAAAGTCATTCAAATGATGGAAGGCAAAACCCCATTAGGGCGCATGGGCTCAGTTCAAGATATCGCCAATGGCGTCTCTTTCCTAACCTCAGACAAGAGCGCCTACATCACAGGCCAAGTGCTCAAGATTGACGGTGGGTTGGTATTATAGCTCGCTAATCAAAATCTAAAATAAAAATGCCTTTTACTTATGTAAAGGGCTTTTTTGTTTGAGGAATGTTATTCGGGCTTTTGACACTTTCACTTTATTCGTTTCGCACTGCCGGACTTGTATGATTAAGTATAGAGTGAGTACACATAATTCACTTTTACATCGTTCTCTGTTATTAACCTAGATATGTAGCTAATCAAAAATATTAACTTCGAAATAGAATAGCTGTTGAGGTATTAAAGTATGATTTTGTTGCCCATGGTATTAATTTAAATGATAATGCCAAGAAATAATTAACTTTGAATACTCACTATGTACTTAAAAACTGTACTGTTTAGCGCGTCAACTCTTCTTATTTTGGGTTGTAACTCCGAATCAACTAACCCATCTACTGAAGAAAGCGGATGGATAGTTGTAAGCTCTCACTCCGAGCCAAGAAAGCATCAGGTAATTTACGAAAAACATAGCAGGAAAGGTCTAAGTCTTGCCACTAACGTTCCGGATCTTGACCTGCCTTTAACTTACCAACTAGCGAACCAAATTATTGAGGTCAAAGAAGAGCTTACATTTGGTGAAAATATTGACGGGAACCGCCTAACTTGGAAAGCTATTGGCAATGCTAAACTTAGAGAAAATCAAGTCCACTACGGAGTTAATAAAGATTACTCAGCTTCTAATGAAGGTATTGCTATCGGTTATGTTAACTTTGAGTCGAGGTTTGAGGCTGAAGGACAGCTTGGAATCGAAAAGTTAGTAATTGCGATGTATGACGATGTCAAGAGTGTCGAATTTTACTCTGGATGGGATAGTTCTAAAATATCTTGTTACCAAAATACGTTTGATGAAGACTTAGCTTGTTACGGTGAAATTTTAATTAACGACGATATAGTTCATGTTTTTGATAAATATCTGTCGTATGAATATGTAAACATGGTTTACGACACCGTTATGTCCAAAGGTCGAGAAGATATAATTGAGGCAGATTTTCAACATCAAATTAAATACTTACTAGTCGAAGAGAATAACGTTGAGATGCATTAGCTTGATTACTTTTTGGTAATGAGTGGCTTTTCGAAGCCGAAGTGACCATGAGCAAGATTATTAGATTTTACAAAACTCATTTATGTTCAAAAAATGAGTTTTGTAGATATTAAAATGCATGGAGCCAAATTCTCTCACTGATTCTATGAAGTTTTTGTGCGCTCTAACCATAAGACAATCTATAAAAGACGTTGAGCCAACGTCTTTGCCACAATGCCACCTGTTAATAAGGCTTTCAATGCCTCTTTCTCATTACTATTCAAATGTGCGCTGGTTAATGATTTTTCTGTAAGTAACACAATTGAACGTGATAGAAGTAACAAAATGGCCTCTTAACGGTAACGTTCCCGAAAAGTTTATATATTATCGCCCTCATTGATACAAGTAGTAGAGACGCTCTGAGTCTGAGTGCTCTCAAATTCAGGCTTTAGATGGACATTTAAAGTCACCATAAGTTTGCGATTTTTCTTGGGAACGTTTGCAGTATGCCTAAGTATAAATTTACGTGAGACTATGGAAATGAAACTACACACTTTGACGATGGCAGTAGCGCTTGGACTGGTTACTGCACCTGCATTCGCAGCAACAGATGTTGACGCTCTTGAAAAGCGAATTAATGAATTAGAACAGAGACTTGAGCAGACAGAAAAAGCATCCACAGAAGCAAATGAGAAAGCCTCAAGCTTTGAGTTTCATGGCTACGCTCGTTCCGGGCTACTGATTAATGACGATCTGAATGGTGCAGTGGGTACTGGTCCTTACATGACGGCAGCTGGTGCTATTGGCGCTCCAGTTGGGCGATTAGGGGTAGAGGATGATCATTATGTGGAAGCAAACCTTATTCACAAACGTTTTGCAGATGATGGTTCCAGCGCATTGTTCCGAATCATGTTGGCAGATAGTACGGAAACCAATAACGAATGGACGGCGAGCGAGAGTCAATTAAACGTTCGTCAGGTATATGCTGAGCTAAACAAGTTGAGCATGTTCTCTGAATCAAGTGCGTTTGCTGACGCGACGTTTTGGGCTGGTAAACGATTTGACCGTGATAACTTTGACATTCACTTCTTTGACTCGGATATTGTTTTCTTATCTGGCACTGGTGCTGGTGTGTATGACGTCCAAATGAGCGAATCATGGAAAGCAAACTTCTCGATCTATGGTCGTGATTTTGGTGAGATTGATAGCTCGTCAACGGATGTTGAAAACTATATCGCGACAATGAACAACCGCTTCGGTAATTGGCAATTGATGCTGAGCGGCATGACGTCAGCTGATAACAATGATCGCGTAGAAGGAGCAGCGGACAAAGGTTTACATGCGATGTTTGCCTACCATGGCGATAACTTCTTTGGCATGAGTGAAGGCTTCTCTAAAACCGGTATTTTGATGGGTGATGGACTGGGAGCGGAACTTAAAGGCATCGGTTCAAACGGAGATTTGTTAGAAGACGCAAAAGCCGTACGCTTGTTCAGCTATGGTGTAACACGCATCGGCGACAACTGGCGTGTAGCACCTGCGTTGCTAGCAGAACACAGCCAAGATCGCTTTGCTAAAAATGATGAATTTACGTGGGCATCGTTCAACATCCGCTTAGCGCAAGAGTTTACGCAGAACTTTGAGATGGTTTATGAAGGCTCATACCAATACATGGACCTAGACAATGCGATTGATAAAGCAAGTGGCAGTTTTTACAAAGCGACAATTGCACCAACGCTTAAGATGTCTACCGCAGCAGGTTTCTTTGACCGTCCGGAGCTACGTTTTGCTGTTAGCTACGTTGATTGGAGCGAAGACTTAAATGGCTACTCGATTAGCCAGGATGCGGGCGCTGCAACGATGGGTGATGGTGGTGAAGTTCTGTTTGCACTGCAAATGGAAACTTGGTTCTAAAGGGATCTAACCGACAAAGAGTAATAAGAAAAGCGCCAACTGATTTCAGTTGGCGCTTTTTCATTAACAGGACTGACGCTCAATTGTTTTGAAGGTTAGTACCATCTTACTCATTTCAAAACTTCTGTTGGCAATTCTATCTAGTAGCAGTTTCGCACCATTTTCACCTGCTTTATCAAATGCATAGTTAAATGTTGATAAGGTTGGGGTGCACACTGATGCGAGCTCATCATCACCAACTCCTAGCACTAAAACGTCTTTACCCGGTGTTAACCCGAGCTCTTGAATCGCTCTCATCGCACCGATAGCAATACGGTCTGTCGCACAGAACAAGCCATCTAGCTTAGGGTTCTTTGTTAAGTGTTGTTTTGCCAACGAATAGCCAGAATCGATGGTAAAGTCACCACGAGCATGGAAGGCGATCTCAAAACCATGATGCTGTAGCGCTTGAACAAATCCTTCAGAGCGTTGCTTATCTACCGCGATATCGTCACCTTGCACACCAATAAAACCCATGGTTTGGCAACCTTTTGCAACCAGTCTATTTCCCGCTTCAAACCCTACTCGTGCGTCATCATGAATGATGCTTGGAATATTAAACATGGAACCATCTTGACCGACGAGCACAACTGGAACGGCTGAGTTTTGAATTGCTTTTACCAGCTTGGAATCGAGGTGGGTGGCGTAAAGAATGATCCCTTCAACCCGTTTTTGGTTAAAGATCTGAATGTATTCCAGTTCTTTTTCGTGGGCTTGGTGAGTGCTAGCAAGTAAGACATGTTTCCCTGCTTTTTCAAGGACATCTGTTAATCCATCGACACCTTGGGATGTGGCATGAGAGGAAACCCGAGGAACAATGACACCAACCAGATTGGTCTTTTGAGATTTTAGATCTTTAGCGACTTGGTTTGGCACATAGCCACACTCCGCTACTGCTTGGCGGACCTTCAGTTTTGTCGCTTCTTTTACGCCATATTCATCGTTTATAACCCGTGACACTGTTGATTTTGATACGCCAGCCAGACGGGCGACATCATGCAGACTCGCCATTGTTCCTATCCATTCTGTTTTTCGTTTTTGGGATTGTTTGCAAAGAGAAGATGAAAAGCTCTTTGATAAGTAGCGATTCTAACCTCCTATACTGCTCTTAGGGAGAGAATTTGACGATCATTCTCACATTCTCTCTGCTTTATCTTTGATCATTTGGTTTTATTGAGCAAAAATCTGTTTTGCAAACGTTCCCGAAAATTTCACAAGCTCAGATAATAATCCAATGGGGTATGAAATGAATTATCCGGCAGTAGCAAAAGAGTTGTTAACTCTATTAGGTGGTAAAAGCAACATCACCGCACTTGCGCATTGTGCGACACGCTTACGCCTTGCCGTTGCAGATGAGCAAAAAATAGATGAACAAGCGATTGATAACCTTGAAGGGGTCAAAGGGCAGTTCAAAGTTGCGGGTCAGTACCAAATCATTTTTGGATCAGGCATCGTAAACCAAGTTTATGCAGAAATGGCGAAGTTGACGGGTATGAGTGAAATGTCCACCAACGACGTTGCGTCTGCTGGCGCAGAGAAACAAAATATCGTTCAGCGCGCGGTGAAAGGGCTGTCTGATATTTTCGTCCCAATCATTCCCGCAATCGTCGCTGGCGGTTTGTTGATGGGTATCTATAACCTATTGACTGCTCAAGGCTTGTTCATTGATGGAAAATCTTTGATTGATGCCAACCCAGGACTGACAGACTTGGCGAACATGATCAACACGTTTGCAAACGCGCCGTTTGTTTACCTGCCTATTCTGCTGGCATTTTCAGCCAGTAAGAAGTTTGGCGGTAACCCATATTTAGGGGCGGCGCTAGGTATGTTGATGGTTCACCCTGACTTGCTGAATGGTTGGGGATTCGGCGGCGCATCTGTGTCTGGCAACATTCCGGTTTGGAATATTCTTGGCTTTGAAATCCAAAAAGTGGGTTACCAAGGTTCGGTGTTACCGGTTTTGGTATCGGCATTCATTCTTGCGAAGGTTGAGCTAGGCTTACGTAAAGTCATACCTTCTGTTTTAGACAACCTTTTAACGCCATTACTGGCGATTTTCATAGCGGGTTTGCTGACGTTTACTGTCGTCGGTCCGTTCACGCGTGATATCGGTTTCCTATTGGGTGATGGTCTGAACTGGCTATACAACACTGCTGGCTTTGTTGGTGGTGCGGTATTTGGTCTTATTTATGCTCCGTTTGTTATTACTGGTATGCATCACAGCTTCATTGCGATTGAAACTCAACTTCTTGCGGATATTGCGACGACGGGCGGCACCTTTATCTTTCCTATTGCGGCGATGTCTAACGTTTCTCAAGGAGCGGCAGCGTTGGCGGTGGGCGTGATGAGCAAAGATAAGAAGATGAAAGGTATTGCGATTCCATCTGGTGTTACGGGTTTGCTGGGTATTACAGAACCGGCTATGTTTGGTGTTAACTTAAAACTACGTTACCCATTTATTGCGGCAGTATGCGCTGCGGCGTTATCAAGTGCGTTCATCACAATGTTTAATGTGAAAGCTCAGGCATTGGGCGCAGCTGGTCTTCCAGGCATCATTTCCATTACGCCAGAGAAGATTGGGTACTACATCGCGGGTATGGTGATCGCGTTCTTGACCGCATTTGTTCTCACCATTGTTCTTGGTATGCGTGACCGCGCTAAAGTTGGTAGAAAAGCAGCGGCTTAATCTGAACTCCTTAAGGGTGGAGTCCCCCAAAATCCACTTCTTTTCCTAAATGTTTGGGGTGCTAGCCAAGCACTAATGGCTTGGCTAGCCTTTTTCAATTTTTACTTGGTAGTGAAGGTGTTCAACACGTTGGACTATCAGGGCTTTAATTTCAAGGTAAGCAAGATGAATCAAGTGTGGGTAACTGGTGATGCTGTTGTCGATCTAATACCGGAATCTGAGACTTCTTTACTCAAATGTCCCGGTGGTGCACCAGCGAATGTCGCCGTAGCAATTGCTCGTCTATCTGGTAAGAGTGCGTTTTTTGGACGTGTAGGTGATGACCCATTTGGTCGCTTCATGCAATCAACGCTCGATCAAGAGGGCGTGAGCACGGAGTTTCTCGTTAAAGATCCTGAGCAAAGAACATCAACAGTGGTGGTGGATTTAGACGAGCAAGGTGAGCGCAGCTTTACGTTTATGGTAAAACCGAGCGCTGATCAGTTTATGTCTGTTGAAGACATCCCAAACTTTAAGCAAGGTGACTGGCTACACGTTTGCTCAATTTCACTGGCAAATGAGCCAAGTAGAAGCAGCACATTTGAGGCGATCAAAAGAGCAAAAGCCGCTGGTGGTTTCATTAGCTTTGACCCTAACTTGCGTGATGAAGTGTGGCAAGATCAATCAGAAATCCAAGCTGTCGTGATGAAGGCTGTAGCGATGGCCGATGTGGTTAAGTTCTCTGAAGAAGAGCTTTTGTTCTTAACTGACTCAACATCGATGGCGCAAGGTTTACAACAAATAGCCGCTTTGAATATTGCTTTGGTCTTGGTGACACAAGGTGCGAAAGGTGTTTGGCGCGTCTTTGAAAGTCAGAGTGAACTGATCACAGGTCAAGTCGTTAGTCCGATTGATACCACAGGTGCGGGTGATGCTTTTGTCGGAGGGCTACTGGCATGCCTGTCTAGGTATGACGATTGGAAAAATCATCCTGTTGTTAGCTCTGCGATTCAATGGGCAAATGGCTGTGGTGCATTAGCGACGACGCAAAAAGGCGCAATGACCGCGCTTCCGACCCAGACAGAGTTGCTGCAATTTATTGGGCAATGATCTTCAGATCCAATTTCAGTTGAGAAAAATTATGAGCTTAAACAACCGTTGGACTGTAGAGCAAAGATATCGCCGACTTGAGCAAATCCCTCAGTGTGATATCGAAGAAATGACACTTTCACGTCAGCAAGATAAAGGCTTTCCTAGTTTTCATATCGCCCCTAGATTTGGGCTGTTAAATGACCCAAATGGGTTGTGTTATTTCAATGGTGAGCACCACATCTTTTACCAGTGGACGCCTGTGGGACCAGTCCATGGAATGAAGTATTGGTATCACCTTTCTACTAAAGACTTCATCCATTTTACTGATCATGGCGTGGGTCTTCATCCCGACCAAGACTACGATTCACATGGTGTTTATTCTGGTGGTGCTTTGGTTGAAAACAACAAGGCTTTGCTGTTTTTTACTGGCAACAAGCGTGACCAAAACTGGAATCGAATCCCAACACAGTGTTTTGCCACCATGGATTCAGACGGCAGCATTGAAAAGCACGGTGTAGTCATTGAGAACGAACATTACACGGAGCACTTTCGTGACCCAAAAGTTTGGAAGAAAGGCGACGACTATTTGATGGTGGTGGGTGCTCAAACCAAAACCGAGCATGGTTCTATGGCGCTCTATCAAAGCAAAGATTTGAAAACGTGGCAGCATAAAGGTCCTATCAAGACCAAGTTCTCTGACCTTGGGTACATGTGGGAGTGTCCTGATTTATTTGAGATTAATGGTCAATCGGTGATGCTGTTTTCTCCACAGGGCGTGAGCAGTAGTAATCCTTATGATTTCAAAAACATCTATTCTGTCGCGTATATCGTGGGTGATCAGTTGAACCTAGAGTCGATGACTTTAGAAAACCACCAAGATATTTTACAGCCAGATTATGGGTTTGATTTCTACGCCCCACAAACCTATTTAGATGAGAATGGGCGTCGCATTCTTATTGCATGGATAGGGTTGCCAGAAATCGACACGCCATCGGTCACACACCAGTGGGCAGGAATGTTGTCTCTTCCTAGAGAACTAACGTTGAAAGATGGTTTTCTTGTTCAAACTCCACTCCCTGAATTGGAGAGTTTAAGAAAAGAAGAGGTAGTCTTTGCACAGTCCCATACACTGGAAAGCACAAGTTGTTTGATCCAATTAGACCTTGAGGGCGATGGCTTTGAACTTGAGCTGAGTAACCTCAAAGGTGACAACATCGTCTTTAGTGCGACAAAGCACGAGTTTATGCTGGACCGTCGTCACATGTCTCATTTGTACGCAGAAGAATTTGGTAGCATTCGAAAAGCACCAAGATTGGACGCTAAGCAGACGATTGATATATATATCGACAATTCTGTCATCGAGATTTTCATTAATGGTGGCAAACACACGATGACCAGTCGTTTCTTTATTGATGACCTGAATACGGTAACGTTGAGAGGGTTGGAGCAAGCAAGGCTTTTCCCTTTGAAAGGTATTTCTGGTTTGTTTGAATCAGCTAAGTAACGGTTTCGAATACATTAAAACGCCCTTCATTGATTTAGTGAAGGGCGTTTTTCTTTCTAACTATCTAACTTAACTGCCTATCACGCACGTAAGTTGTTTGAACTAAGGTATCCAGAACAACTTCATTCTTGGTGACTTTGAAGTTTAGCGGTTGTTCTAAATCCCCAAATAGAGGTGCGCCGCCGAGTGTAGCTTACTCATCGTTGGCATCTCGAACCTAGTTCACATTACCGTGACGTTTTTACTTATAGCGTGAAAGAAAATCCCATAACCAAAGGTTCTAACTAAAAGAGATTACAGGACTTTTATTTAGCGAATTCGACCTAATATCTTGAGTATGCCTAATCGCAGTTGGCGAAGAGGTGATGTTAATAATGCTTGCTGGCGCGTAAGACCCGTCAGTTTGAAGATGCATTCAAACACAATAAGGGAAAACAATGGCTAACGAATACATTCCACCAAAAGTTTGGACAAACGATAATGAAAACGGCGGTCAGTGGGCGAGCATCAACCGTCCGGATTCTGGCGCACGTCATGAGCAAGAGCTTCCAGTTGGTGAGCACCCATTCCAACTTTACTCAATGGGTACCCCAAATGGTCAGAAAGTGACGATCATGTTTGAAGAGCTTTTGGCGGCTGGCGTAACGGCAGCAGAATACGATGCATACCTGATTAAGATTGGCGATGGCGACCAGTTTGGCTCTGGCTTTGTGGCTGTTAACCCAAACTCTAAAATTCCGGCATTGGTTGACCGTTCGGGTTCTGAGCCAGTGAACGTGTTTGAATCTGGCAACATCTTGTTTTATCTAGCAGAGAAGTTTGATCATTTCTTACCAAAAGAAGGCGCTAAGCGTGCTGAGGTAATGAACTGGTTATTCTGGCTGCAAGGTTCTGCGCCATATCTAGGCGGTGGTTTTGGTCACTTCTACGCGTACGCACCAGAGAAGTTCGAGTACCCAATCAACCGCTTTACAATGGAAGCAAAACGTCAGTTAGATGTATTAGACAAGCGTCTTGCGAACAATGAATTCCTAGGTGGCGATGAGTACAGCATCGCTGATATCGCAACATGGCCATGGTACGGCAACCTTGTGTTGGGTCGTGCTTACGATGCGGCTGAATTCTTAGACGTAGAAAGCTACAAAAACGTTGTGCGTTGGGCAAAAGTAATTGATGAGCGTGAAGCGGTAAAACGTGGTCGAATTGTGAACCGTTCATGGGGTGAAGAATGGGAGCAGTTACCTGAGCGCCACAGCGCAGAAGATATTGATAAAGTATTGAAACTTAAACCATAAGCAATCTTGGCCTAGCTACGTCAAATGAGTTTAGTTTTATCTATGCTTATACAGTGACCTTAATCAAATCTATAGCGCACCATATACGGTGCGCTATTTTTATTCTCATTTAGTCTCGAAATGCTAATTTATATCACCTCTTGAAGAGCATTTAGTTCGTAGATGAATCTTTAATGTATTTATATATTATGATGCAAAACAAAGCTCATATTTCCATGTTAAATATGGACTGGTCATACTGCTTTCTAATAATTAAATTATTTGAAAATTATAAACTGATTTTATATCCATTATAAATAAAATTAATGATAATTAATATTTGACATAACCACTAAATTTATGTGGAATATGCGGGTTGATTTGTTTTGAAGAAATAAAATCAATTTCTAGTACTTTTATTTAAGACAAGCTTAGCTTTTAGCGATGTTTAATTATTAATGCTTATATCATGAAAGAGGATATGTATGATGTCGTCGTTTGAGTCGTACTGGGTTGGGATACGTCAAAGAATAGCCGCACAAACCGAAGGTAACCGCAGTTTAAAGTCTCTAGTCATTAAAAAGCAGCGTGTGAACTTAAATAACAGTGGGTTATCCTTTCGCGCTAAGTCCGGATGTCTTATCCCTCACTGTTATACCAAGTTCTCTGATGAGATAAACCTAAAAACATCGAAAAAATCGTCTCTTAGTTTTAAAAAAGGAAAGCTGTATTTTTCTCCAGTTTAATAATAAATGAAATTTGCATAAATTATAATATTAGGTTTTTAAATTTATCGATAATTAATTACGATTTTATGATGCGTTTTCAATATGTTTTCTTGGTGAATAATTAGCTGGGCTTATTGTTGATTGTTTTTGTTGTTTCCTATTTAGATATGGATAAAAGCTCAACTACTTTTCCTATACCAACTTACTCCCTGAATTGACTTGCGCGCTTTTTCTCCCCTCTCAAAAAACATAGCGTTACGGAATTATTTTCGCTCCTGTTTCATTCTTCAAGACGAAAGCTCTACCTACCTCTCATTATTTTCGACAAACATTGAGTAAAAGTAACCAATCGTAACAAGGTGGCTGTAACTGAGCGCCGTTTCAATATACTCGTTTTTTAACTAGGTAATCCCGCGCTTTGAATTCATTCGGGTACCGTTTGTAAGCCTTAAATGCTACTAAGATAAGATGTCATGATGAGAAAAAGTACTATATTACACACAGTGTTAATTACAGGGTTCGCTGCTGTATCCTCGTTGGCTTATGCTGCGCCTTCAGTTGTGCCAAATGCGCCGGAACTCAGTTCTCGTGGTTATGTTTTGATGGACTTCCATACGGGGAAAGTACTGGTTGAACGTGATGCCCACAAACGTTTAAACCCCGCGAGTTTAACGAAGTTGATGACTGCTTATGTAGCTGGTCAAGAAATTAATACAGGCAATATTACGTTGAATGATGAGGTTGTCATCAGCCGAAATGCTTGGGCAAAAAATTTCCCAGATTCTTCAAAAATGTTTATTGAAGTCAATACTTCCGTTTCTTTGTCTGACTTATACCGTGGTCTGATTGTTCAATCTGGTAACGATGCCAGTGTTGCTATTGCTGAGCATGTTGCGGGAAGTGAATCAGGGTTTGTGAGTTTGATGAATAGTTGGGCCGCCAAGCTTGAATTGTCTAACACGGCATTCACCAACCCTCACGGCCTAGACAGTGACGGTTTATATTCGACACCTTATGATATTGCCAAATTGGGCCAAGCGATTATTCGTGACTTACCTGATATCTATCCGCTGTATAGCGAAACCTCGTTTACTTACAATGGTATCACTCAATACAACCGTAATGGCTTGCTTCGTGATCGTAGTATGAATGTCGATGGCATGAAAACTGGTTATACAAGTGGTGCGGGTTATAGTCTAGCGACTTCTGCAACACAAGGTGATATGCGTTTGATTGCTGTAGTGATGGGAGCGAAGAGTGAGAATGTTCGTGAATCAGAAAGCAAGCAGCTGTTAAGTTATGGCTTCCGCTTTTACGATACGGTAATGCCGACTGAGGCGGGTGCGGAACTTGCGAAAGCTCGAGTTTGGATGGGCGAAAAAGACGAGCTTACTGTCGGCGTAGCTAACGATGTTTATCTCACTTTGCCAAAAGGAGATTTAAAAAATCTGCAAGCGGAAGTTGAATACAACGGTGATTTAGTTGCGCCAATTTCTGAGCAACAAGTGGTTGGTAAAGTGCTTTACAAAGTCGAAGGTAAGGTCGTAAATGAAGCCGAGCTCGTTGCATTGGAGTCCGTGGAGGAAGGCAGTTTATTCAAGCGAATTTTAGATTGGTTTAAACAATTGGTCGCTAGCTGGTTCTAAACAGTAGCGAACTTCTGTCTATATCACTCTATCTTGTTAATTTTCTATTAAATCAATTTACTAAGGTGACCAACGTGGTCGCCTTACGTTTTTGGAATACTCGTTGCGTTAAAACGCAGGCCTTCTTGTAAGGGTGTGTTTTTACCTGACCAAGAGCGTTTTTTGTTTTTGGGTGCGAGAGAAAAGAAACTAGAACAAGAATGGAGTGACACGTGCACAAGATTTTATCTTTGACATTGATTTTATCGCTCATGGGCTGCGCTATGCCTTACCAGCAGGAGGTCGATAGCGGCCAATGTGTTGGAGTCATGACCTCTCAGGATGCATATGGTTATTTAAACCCAAACCATTACACGATGCAGGTACTCGCGCTGAAGCAAGAAAAAGATGTGAAAGATTATATTCGCTATATCGATCCTAAGCATCCGGTTTGGGTTAACTGGAAAAACAGCCGAGGCACACGTTGGTATACGGTAACTGTTGGTGATTTTAAAACGAAACAGGATGCCTACAATGCGCTTTCTTCATTACCAAGCCGTGTAAAGCAGTCATCCCCGTTTGTGCTGACTTTTGCGGAAATGCAGCGTAAGCAACAAACGAGTGTTGTGAGAATGCGTTAGCCAACAAAAAACGGAAGCGATGGCTTCCGTTTTTGTATTTAGGAGTAAGCTTAAAGCGCCGCTAAAATCGTTTCTGCTTTGCTTGCTTCAAACTCTTTTGGCTCTTCAACGTTAAGCTTAGTCACTGTGCCGTTTTCAATGATCATCGCGTAACGTTGTGAGCGAATACCACCAAAGCCGCCTGTATCCATTTCAAGACCCAATGCTTTAGTAAAGCTAGCGTCGCCATCACCCAACATCAGAATCTCAGAAGCGTTTTGAGCTTCGCCCCACGCTTGCATCACAAATGCATCGTTTACAGAAACGCACGCAATTACATCAACACCTTTTGCCTTTAGCTCATCAGCTAATACCACATAGCCTGGTAGATGAGCTTCTGAACAGGTAGGGGTGAATGCGCCAGGTACAGCAAAGAGTACGACTTTCTTGTTCGCAAACAGTTCTGTAACGTCGTGGTTAACCATACCATCGGCAGTCAACTCACTTAGAGTTGCAACTGGTAGAGCTTGGCCTTGTTGAATCATGATTATATTCCTTTTTGTGTGCTAGTTTAGCTTTCTCAGTCTAGCGTTTATAAATGCGGTTAACCACAGAGTTTTTGTAGGGTTTTAATACCTACGCGTTTGACCTAAGGCGTGGCACTGATGCCTTTATTGCAACGCTTCGTGCTGGTTTACGTATTGGCTAACAAGGTGACGATATTTCGCCTTTAACTCGTTATCGATAAAGCTGGCATCAATCGCGTTCATTGTAAATTGGGCAAGTTCACTCTTACTCATTGGATGTGCGTTGTTGACGGCCAGAAAGTTATCCGTCATGTAGCCACCAAAGTACACAGGATCGTCTGAGTTAATCGTTACGGCGACACCTTTTCGTAGCAAATCCACAATATTGTGATCTTTCATATCGTCGAATACACATAGCTTAAGATTCGATAACGGACACACTGTCAGTGGCATTTGGCTTTCGATTAAGGATTCAACTAATGCTTCATCATCAATACAGCGAACACCGTGATCCACGCGGCTCACGTAAAGCATTTCAATTGCATCGCTAATATTTTGTGCGGGGCCTTCTTCACCTGCGTGAGCAACGGTAAGTAAGCCTTCTTCTACTGCTTGTTTAAATACGCGCTTGAATTTAGCTGGCGGATGACCTTGTTCTGAAGAATCTAGTCCAACACCAATGATCTTATCACGGTGTTTCAGAATAGCCTGTAGGGTCTCTATGGCGCTCTCTTCTGAAAGGTGACGGAGAAAACACGCAATAATTTGCGAGGTAATGCCAAGTTTTTCGTGACCATCTTTTAGCGCGCGAGCGATTCCATTGATAACAGTGTCAAAGTCTATGCCGCGTTCTGTGTGTGTTTGAGGGTCAAAAAAGATTTCGGTATGAACAACGTTGTCTTCTTTACAGTGCAGTAAGTATTCCCAAGTGAGATCGTAAAAATCTTGCTCCGTACGCAGAACTCCCGCTCCTTGGTAATAGAGGTCGAGAAATGATTGTAAGTCTGTGAACTGATATGCGCTGCGTAGTTCACTCGGAGAAGAGTAAGGGATCTCGATGCCGTTTCGTTTTGCTAATTTGAATAAGAGTTCCGGCTCAAGTGAACCTTCGATATGTAAGTGCAGCTCTACTTTTGGAAGACCTTGAATAAATGCGTTCATATTCCACCTTATGTGTATTGTGGATGCAGTTACTCTAAGAATAGGTATAGATAGAAATAAATCGAACGCTATCACAAAGAGTAAGACCCACGATGATCTCAACTCTTCGTAATCAGCACTTTGCGGGAACTGGTAGAGACCCCCAAACCATATCATTGGGGTTATACGAAGCAAACGAGAGGGATTATACGCAAAAATATCGCTTTGGCTATACGCAAATAACCTAACTGTCATTAGTCACGGGGTTTCCTGTGAGCGAAACGACTATTTGCAAGTCACTTGAGTATAGAGGAGCCAGTTGTTTTTGCGTGTGTGAGAGGCACGTGTAATTAGAAGAGTAGTCTAAAAGAGTGGAGATTCGTTTGAGCAAAGGTAGGTGGCGGTACCTTGCACAACGATAAAGGCAGAGAAAGCACTAGAGAGCATTTATAGATCGAATAACTTATCAAATTCTCTTTGTTCCATAATGTCTTCTATGCGGCGTCGAGTTTTCTGCTTTACCGCCGCCGCGTTTTGTTCAGACTCTTTTTTGTCTTTTTCTGACTGCTTCTTACTTTTTCTAGCCATTGGATACCTTCCAAATTAGTTGCATTATCCATTAATGCATGAAAACTGAATCAGTTAACAGTAAAACTTCCTAACTTTGAACCTGAATCACAGAGAATAGTTCCAGATTGCGTTTTCTCACAATATTCAAAATCGATCATAAAGCTATGAGAAAGAAGTTTCGGTAATACGTGTCTTCGTAAAATATCACCATTTAATTGATGTATTTTAGCGTTCCAAGAGGTTTGAGGTTGTTCTAAATTAAATTCAATTTCTAACATTTATTCTTCTGTTTTTTAGTGATTTTATCTTTGTTAAGTAATTGATACCAATGCCTTTGACGGCCAGTTCTTTTTGAGGACATGATTTTTCCTATAAATAATAAATTAAGCAGTATTATTCAGTTTATTTTAGATAGCACAAAGCAATGCCTAAAATTAGGCTGAGTGATTGATGAAAGAATATTTTTGAAGGAGAGAGGTTTGGTGCAGCATGGGCATGCTACACCAAGAAAAGCAGTCTTATAGAGGAGTTACTTCAGTCGCTTGAGGACCTTTTTTACCTTGCTCTACATTGAAGCTTACTTTCTGACCTTCAGTCAGTGTTTTGAAACCGTCAGAAACGATAGCGTTAAAGTGTACGAATACATCTTGGCCGCCGTTGTCTTGAGATAGAAAACCGAAGCCTTTAGTTTCGTTAAACCATTTTACTGAACCAGTTACTTTAGACATAAAAATACCTTTGAATTAAACATTAAAATTATGGTTTGTTTTGTGGATCTTTTCTAAGCTATTGAATGTTCAATCAAGAGGAAGTTGTACGCAGGTGTCTGAATTGGGGATTCAAGATTTTACTGAGAGGAAACTTAAACTAAATGTTGCATTAACAGCTCTCTTCTAAGAGCCAAGGCACACTATACACCTTGTTTAGAAAATAGCTACATTTATTTTAGATAAATTAAATGTGCTCATTATTAACTCGATAAACTGTATTGTTCGAAAAAGTTGAATAAGTAGAACGAATAGTATGGCTCATAATTTTAGCTCATCAACCTAAAATAGAACCTTATCGATAGCCATAGATTGAACATGCGATTTGCAAGCGGTCACAAAGATAAACTAGGAGAACTAGTATGAGTACATTCAGAGACATTCGTCAGCTTATTCCTGCGCAACCTACTGCTGATGGTGATGGAGTGAAAATTCGCCGAGTAGCGGGTTTCAATCATGCTAGCTTTTCTCCATTTTTGATGATGGATGAACTCAAATCAGAAGACCGTGCTGACTATATCGGCGGTTTCCCTCCGCATCCGCACCGCGGTATCGAGACTCTTACTTATATGTTGAAAGGTCATTTCCAGCATCGTGATCATATGGATAATGTTGGCGAGCTTCGTTCCGGTGGAGCACAGTGGATGGCGGCAGGAAGAGGCGTCATCCATAGCGAAATGCCTATTATGAAGGAAGGCGAACTGCATGGTTTCCAAATTTGGATTAACCAGCCTGCGAAAAATAAGATGCAGCCAGCTCAATATCATGACTTTCAACCTGAAACGATCACTGAGTTTGATACTCCGAATACGGGGGTTGTACGTTTGATTGCGGGTCATATGACTATAAACAACGAACGAATTCAGGGGCCGCTAACAGAGACAGGTGTTGCCGCCACGGTAGCCGATTGGAGAGCGATGGGTGGTCAAGCTTTGAATTTGAACACGGAGCAAGACAACAACATGATGCTCTATGTCTATAAAGGTCGTATTCAATTAAAAGGTCGTGAGATCAATCAAGGCGAAATGGCCATTTTATCGAAAGGTGAATGGGTTGAATTGCAGGCCGAAAAAGAGAGTGGTGCACTGATCTTTATTGGTGAGCCAATTAATGAACCCGTGGTGCATTATGGCCCTTTTGTCATGAATAGCATGGAAGAGATAGAACAAGCCATCCAAGACTACAACTCTGGGTTGTTTGAAACTTACTAGTTTTGACAGCCTACTCGCTTTTTCAGTTAGCGAGCAAATTAAAACAGTTTTGAGCCTGAATATTGGGCTCGACCAGAAGCAAATACGATAATCCACTGCCATCGAATTTGCGTTAGCCACGTTTAATCCACGTGGCTTTTTTCTACTTCTGACTCCATCGTATGATGGCTTCCTTTCCTGCTTCAATTCCTAACTCATAAGCATGACGCAGTGGTGCTGGCGATCGACTCAGCCGTTTCAACTTGAATGTTTCAGGAGGACACACTTGAATGATTTCGATACCAGGTGGTGGGTTGTTGATCAGCGCTAAGGTCTGATTGTAGCGAACTTCACGTGTCAACATCGGTTCAATTAATCCGGGCGTTTCTTTCAACATCCTCCTAGTTAGGGCGCTGAATCTTCCTCTTGGCTTTTGATAGCTTGCGGGCTGACTGCGTAAAACCATAATCTTTTTGGCTCCTCGATTTATTGCTTCCGCAACAGGAAGTGCGTCTGAGACGCCACCATCAACGTATTGAATTCCGTTCAGTGATACACCATTTCGGTAAAGTACAGGCAGTGCGCTGCTGGCTTTCATTGTTTCTGCCAAGTCGTCGACATCAGGAAGGTGGTACTCCGCTTGCCCATTGTCTTGACGCGTCACGCCTAAAAAGAAAGGTCGTGAATCAGCTTTGAGCGCAGATTTATCGATGCCAAGTTCTTCGAGGGTGACATTCCACATCCAGTCTAAGTTCATCATATCACCACCACGTAGAAGTTGAGATGGAGAGATAAATTCTTTTCTTAAGCTGTAATCGAGGTAGATTTTTAAGTTACGTCCGGGCATTTTAGCTAAGTAGGCAGCCAAGTTGCTAGCACCCGCAGACACTCCCCAAAAGCTATCAAATGGAGAGAACTCGCTAGCAAGAAAATGATCGAGTATGCCGCATGAAAATACGCCTCGCATGGCTCCACCTTCGACAATCAATGCTCGAGAGCCTACTTTTTCCATCACTTCGCTCCACTCTTTATCAATCGGATAATAGCGTGCAGCTTAACGCATAATGGTTTTATACCCAAGTGGGCCAAAGGTCTAGGTTGCGTTCCTTTGAATAAAAGGGCATCAATGGATGCCCTTGTCACTTTTAGCCTATGGAATTGCGGGTAATTGAGTCGCTAATTTAGTGAAGGAGACCGAGCCAACTAGCCCCCTTACATAGAGTCATACCTGTAGTCCCATACTGATCGTTGTTGGAATAGTTTGATGATCACTTGTTAAATAGGCATGCAAACACTATCCAGAGCGTTGTAAGCAAAAGTAATGGGGTGAATACTTTCTGGATAGAAGCGCCATCAGTTAAATTGTAAATTTTGATGGATTCATTATAGAACGCTCGTTTGAATTCTTTGAAGCTAATGTCGCTCTTCGCATGCGACTGTTCATAGTGCTGGTGCGCAGCGTCCGATAGCTGGTATTTCAAGTCTTGGAGCTCGTACTCCTTGTTAAAAAACGCATCCCAAGCCGAAAGGCGGGCTATCGTTTTAGGAGATGGATCCCCATTTAGTTTCTCTAGACGTTTAGCATAAGCTGCTTGATATTTATCCACGGTATATTCCTGTCTGAATAGACGTTGAGTTAGAACATATGTAAAAAAGAAAAATAAGTAATAAAAGGTTTTTTACGTTCTATACCTGTGATAAATGCTAAAAATTTCAATGCTCTAGCACTCCGATGTCGCAAATGATATTGATGGAATTGCTCTGCGACAAATAAAATAATTACTCTAGATAACAACGAATTTTTGTTGTTTTTTTTAAAAACTGATCATGAGATTGAGTGGGGATTTTTACCGAGAAGAATTTCGCTACTGTAACTGTCTATATTTACTCAAAAAGAGAAAATCTTAGAAGCTTTCTTTGATTGATGTGAGATATTTTAGGTCGAAAAGCATTAATTTTGGCTATGCTTATAGTTCGTCTTTTTTGTTGTTGAACTCTACTTCGAGGGGGAAAGAACCCATATTTCGAGCATAGGATAGCTCGCTTTTTCGTTACGTCGTTCTTGGAGTTTGAATCAGTGACGACGCTATGAGTCTAGCATCTTGAACTCACTTGGGTGTATTGATTAATTATAAAAGTAAAGCAGTGCTGAGCTAGGATAAACTTCAACGTAAAGGTGACGGTATGAATATACAATCAGCCATTATTGAATATGCGATAGCGATTATAGGCTTACTTTTGACGGGCGTTACCCTCTGAGCATGACTGCCCAGAGGATAGAAAGCGCATTAGCTTTTTGCTAACGATTGATGTTGTATCGAGCCATTGCAGCTTCTTCTGACGATACAACCGTTTTACCAATTGGTGCGAGTGAAATAACCGCTAGCTTGAGGTGTTGGAGCGCAAACGGAATGCCGATTATGGTGACAAAGCATGCTGCGGCAGAAAGTACGTGACCGATAGCTAACCAAAGGCCTGCAAATACAAACCAAAGGACGTTACCAATAACGCCGAGCGGACTCGTGCCAATGTCCATTTCATTGGTCAATTCATCGCGTGAGATGGCCTCTTTACCGAATGGGAAAAAGGAAAAATTACCCATAACGATACACGCACGCCCCCAAGGTATTCCGATGATGCTAATAAAGGCCAAAATACCAAAAAACCACCATAGCAACCCCATAAATACGCCACCAAATACAAACCAAATGATGTTACCAAGTGTTCTCATTCTATTTCCTTTATTCTTGAATGTGATGATTCAGATACCTGAGAGCACCGTAAAACAAATCTAAACCGTCTGTTTTGTCGATGTGTGCTTTTGTGCCCTCATTCACCTGATTGATAGAATAATCGCCGTAGTCTTAACAGAGAATGAATGCCTTCCTTAATGCAAGTCTTTTTAGTATAGAGCGTAATACTCAATCAAGCATATAGCCAAGAATCGCATTATCTAGAGACAACTTTCTCGAGATATTGACAAATTTGCTCTGCCAATCGATGGCTAGCAATGTTGCGTGTTACTACTTCATCAGCAATATTTCCAGACTCAACGACGCCAAACCAATCGAGCAACATCGAATGGAAACCTTTACTCGTCAGCATTGGCGTCCAGTCTTTCAAATTGATTTTTTGCTCTTGGTTAGCTTGCCATAGTTTGCCTTCAACGAAGGAGTCGAACTCAACTGCCTTGTTTGCATAACAAGCTTGAACGCGCTCTGTAGTGATACCGAAGTGGCGATTCATCGAGGCGTGGAGCAAAGTATCTCCATGTTGCCACTGAATATCTAAACGCGCCAACTGACCACCTTCAAGTTGATGAGTTACATAAGCATCTTTTAGATCGGCTTTGGCTGTGACGTTAACGCTGTCTAATGGGTGAATAAAATCATCAAATATAAAGGTACGAACATCCCCCGGTAGTTGGTGACGGTTCTTTTCCCAGCGTAACGACTTTAAGTCAGATATGTTGCCTTGCTGCACTTGTGGCATATGTTGGTTGTAAAGTGGAATGTGACGACGGTTAAAGCCCACATAGAGTGGCTGTCTCTCTTTTTCGGCAATGTCGTACAGCTTTTCTACGTCATCAGCACTATTCGCTAATGGTTTGTCGACAAAGGTTGGAATTCCATGCTGCAGAAAAAATGCCGCTATTTGAGGGTGTACGCTTGTTTCCGCATGAATCATGACGGCATCGACGCCAAAGTGCAGAAGTTGCTGGTAGTCCTGGCAGATCTCTGAGACTCGATACTGCTTAGCCAGGCTCTCAAGTGTGTTTGGGTTGCGGGTACAAAATACAAGTTCGATATTTGGAAGCTGAGTGATAACAGGAAGGTATGCTTTCTGAGCGATATCCCCTAGACCAATAATACCAATTTTCATCCTAGTCCTTATCTCGATGTATGGATCGCGGACTGTCAGTATAACGCTTGGCGCGGCGATGAGTTTAAATACCTTGTTAGAAAAAGCCTGATTCACACTTTGAGCCAGGCTTTATTGAATGATTTAGGAAACGGCTCGGCAGGCTTTGAATATATCTAACTTGCTATCGTAGGCTTGAGTTTGTACATCCATAATGCCTAATAAAGAGTGGAACACGTTATCATGTGAGTATTGGCCTGCATTCTGTGCTTGTTTATACAAACAGTCGGTATTGATCTGCTTCGCTTGTTTAAAGCCCGAAGACAGCCACATAATCAAAGGAACGCGTTTTTGGAAATCTGGTGCAAGGCCATAAGGCATACCATGTAAGAACAATCCGTTTTCGCCTAGTGACTCACCGTGATCCGATATGTAAATTAGCGCAGTATTATACTCAGACTCTAACGCTTTAAGTTTTTTGATGGTTTCTGCCAATACAAGATCGGTGTAGCGTATTGTATTGTCATATGTGTTCACTATTTGTTCGATGCTACAGTTTTCGATATCTGCACGTGGACAGTCTGGTTTAAAGAAGGCGTTGTCTCTTGGGTAACGCTGAAAGTAGGTCGGACCGTGGCTTCCTATAAGGTGCATGGCGACCACTCGGTTACCGTGCATATCCGCGACTTCCTGATCAAAATGATCTAATAGCGCCATGTCGTAACAAGTTTGGCCATTACACATAGGGCTTACTTGCTTTCGATCCACTTCAATTTTCTTGATCTTGTGGGCTACTTCTTTATCCCCACCGTCATTTTCTTTCCAAATGAGGTCAACCCCAGCGCGCAGCATTATATCGAGAGCATTGTCCTGGTTATCCGCTTTGGTGCGTTCAAACTCGTTTCGCGTGAGCTGTGAAAACATACAAGGCACAGATACAGCAGTCGCGGTGCCACAAGACGCGACGTCTTGAAATGAGATAACATCCAGTTTACTAGTATAAGGGTTTGTCTCTCGTGTATAGCCATTGAGTTGGTAGTTCTGAGTTCGAGCGGTTTCTCCTACGACAAAAACCAGTAGTGTTGGTTTGCTCTGTGCTTGCTGTACGGCGCTATTTGACTGCTTTGCATCTGTGCCGATTTCTCGATATGGCTCTGGCGTGGTGAAATATTTTTCCTTCACATACCCGGTCGCGCTATAAACGAACTGGGTGGGTATGATGATTTTTTTCAGGTGGCTATTGTTGCGCCCTACAGATGCGTAGTCTTGATAGTACACGCTGGCAATGACGGCGATGACAGCTAGCGACGACAGCATCGATACTAATTTGGTAACAGAGAAGTACAGTAATTGGTGGCGTTGAGATTGCAGCTTGACCTTAAAGACAATTATCGCTGGGATAACTCCCATAATCAGCGTCCAAATTACAGAGTGAGCACTCAGGTAAGAACTCGCCTCGCTCGAATCGGTTTCAACAATATTGGCAATCATTCCAGAATCGAAAAGTGTGCCATAGTTATAGCTTGCGTAGCTCACCATACTTGAAACAATGATTAAAATTATAAAGAACGGCTTGCCGATCCAAGGCCAACTAAATAAATTAAAAAGGAAATTGAGCGCGGCAAGAAAGAAAATTGGTATTGTGATAATAAATCCAATCTTGACATTATCTAAGTGTGTAAAGATGCCGATCAGTTCTTTATAAATAGGGATATTTACGACGAGCGCGAAATATAGCGCCAACAGGAAAGTAAAGGTAACGTAAGAGATACCTCTCTGTTGTAAATCATGTGTCTTCATAATGAGTGTCTTGAATAAAAATTAGAGCAAGAACGAAGCCCAAATAAAAAGGGCAAGAGTTAACGCAACAAATACTGCTGCTGAGCCAATATCTTTGGCTCTACCACTGAGCTCGTGCCAGTCATCGCTAACACGGTCGACAACCGCTTCTACGGCGGAGTTAATGAGTTCGACGATCAATACCAAGAACAGGCTACTGATCATCAGCACTCTTTCGTATGTGGTGACAGGAAGGAAAAAAGCACAGACGGAAAGCACCAAGGCGAGAATCAATTCTTGTCTAAAAGCGGCTTCGTGTGTCCATGCGGCTTTCAATCCTTGAAATGAATAGCCGGTCGCATCCATGACACGGCGTACACCTGTTTTACCTGGCTTCAAAATATGACCTTACTATTTAAGCATTGGGATGGAACACATATCCCAGAGAGGTAACGAGATTAATCGTTACAGCGTGAAACATTTGTGAATAGAATCCATCGCGCGATAATTTAAGAAAAGTGCTTATTTAATCAAGATCGTAGATGGTATAGCCTTTGTTCTGGAGACATTTACGCAATACGAGAGATTGGGTTTTGGTTGAATCATTTGTTCCACTCAAAGCACCAGCTCCAGCTCCTACAGCTCCGCCGGCAGCAGCACCGACAGCCGCTCCACCTAATCCGTCTTCTAGCGCACCAGCAGCTGCGCCGATCAATGCGCCTGTAACCGCCCCATTAGTGGCTTCAGATTTCGCTGCCTCTGATTTGTCGACATTTTCTGCATAGCCTTGGCAGTAAAGAAAGTCTTGTTCATATGTACTAGGGTCAACATTGGTCATGTCGACGACAGGTTTTTGGTTGTAGGCGCAAGCTGTAAGCGTAGAAGTAAGCGCCATAATCAGGATAAAAGATTTATACATGAGTACTATCCATTTAGTGTGTGAATCTTATGGATTAAATGTACACTGTTTTATTGTTGGGCTCTGTCGCTTGAGTGTATTGAAGTGTCGTCTTCTGTAAATGGGGTAGGATGGTTAAGTTAACTGTCTGATTTTTTGAGGCTAAGTGTGAAGCAAGCTCCTCCAAGTGGGCTATGGCAAATCGAAACTTCTCCACGTTGAAGCTCCATTATCTGTCTGACAATCGCCAAACCGAGCCCAAACCCGCTCGTCTTTTTGTTGCGAGATTCATCCGCGCTGTAAAATGGTTCGAATAGATGAGGCCAATGCTTTTCTTCAATACCTATGCCATCATCATGAACATTGATGAAGCAGCGGTGCTGATCGTGTTTTATCTCTACTAAAATCTGCTTATCCGCGTACCGCATTGCATTGCGCAGCAAGTTATCTAAGGCTCGCTTTAACAATTTTGGGTCAGCAAACGCGAGAACGTTTTCTGAGTTTACTTCTTGAAGCGAGATAGCGAGCGTAGTCTCTTTTTGCCATCTCTGTCGTAATTCTTTGACTAAGTTGAATAGGACGACTTCTTCTTGAGTTTGTAATGCTGTGTCAGGACGCTCCATCTTTGCGTAGTAAAGCAATTCTTCAACCATTTCTTCCATCTCGTCAATGTCTTCGACGATACTGTAAACATACTTTTTCTGTTGTTCAGTTAAGGTTGAATCCGATAACAAATCTGCTTGCCATTGTAAGCGGAAGATTGGGGTACGCAATTCATGTGCAACGGCGTTAGTTAGCATTTTATTGCTAGTGATCAAGCGAGATACTTTATCGGCCATCGTGTTAAAGCTTTTGTTTAACGTCCCAACAGACTTAGCGCTTGAGGTACTAGCTCGAGCCTTGAAGTTACCTGAGGCAAACTCAACGGTCACTCTCTCTAGCTCTCGAATCCGACGGCTTAAGAACCAGATCAACAATATGCAATACAGAGCAAATCCAGCTAAAAAGAACAACCAAACGATATTGTCATCAAAGTTGGCTGCTTTAACCACAGGACTATTCGGATTATCGCTCATTTTAAAGATAGGCGTGCTCGCATCTAGGCGGAACCAGATATCCCTTTCTTCATCGTAAGCGACGTTAACGGAGGTATCACTTTCAAACGCCTTTTTGATGTCTGTTGGAAGCTCTTCAAGCGTATGAGGCACCAACAAACGATGGCTTGATGTGGCAAATTGTTCCAACTGTTGTTGAGTATATTCTAATCCGTGTTCTTTATAGATAGGGTAGATCAGATCGTGAAAAGCTTGACCCTCATGCTCTTGTAATAGGTAGTCATAATCTGTGTTGATCTCATAAACTAAGAACTCGTATCCCCACAAGCTAGCCATAAACAGAATGATAAGGCCAACAAAGCTTTCCAGATAAATTCGTCTCATTATTCATTCCATGCATCAGGCATAAATAGGTAGCCTTTGCCGCGAACGGTAATGATTTTTTGTGGTGAGCAAGAAGCATCGCCTAGCTTCTTTCTCAGTGTCACTATGCGATTATCAATGGTGCGGTCTGTTCCATCGTATTCAATACCACGCAGTGTTTTGGTCAGCCACTCACGTGATAGTGTTTTTTCAGCATGCGTTGCAAGAACCCACAACAAATCGAACTCGCCGTCTGTCAGCGCAATTTCTTCTTGGTTCATTACGCACGATTTACGCAATCGGTTTAAACACAGAACACCAATTTGTAGGCCGTTTTCGGACTCGGTAGGCGCCGCCTCTTTTCTTCTTAATAGCATGCGAATACGAGCCAGCAATACGCGAGGTTTGATGGGTTTAGTAACAAAGTCATCTGCGCCTATTTCTAATGCGGCGACATGATCGAAGTCATCATCACTTGCTGTCAGCATCAACACTTTGCCTTTGTAGCATTCTCGGATTTGACGACATACACTCAGACCATCTTGCCCGGGTAGCATCAAATCTAACAGCACCACGTCTGGTTGTGTGTCAATAATCGCATTGGGTGCGTCCGTCCCATTGTCGATACATTTGACCTGAAAACCTTGTTCAACAAAATACTCACCCAACATAGTTTGTAATTTGGGATCGTCTTCCACAATGATTAGAGATGGTTTGATTTGTTGTGCGTTCATTTAAGTGATGTATACAATATTTAATATCAATGGAACTTAAACAAATTTACGAATTATTTCAAATAAAGCTTTCTCAGAATAAGGTTATCGGATGAGTTAATTGGATAAAATTGCCAATTAATGATTTAAATCTAATCACCAATCACATTTCGGGAGATGTAAAAAGGCGCAACGTTTGCGCCTAGATATGGAATCTTAAAGCGAAATTACCGCTTATTCGGTGGTACACACGACGCTGTTGTCGCTGCCAAAAACATTTGGAACGTAAGCATCAGCTTGTGGGTCATTTTCCCACTTCGCATCATCGAGCAAGTAACGGAACTGAACATTCTGCGCTTTAGGTAAGCGGGTTTTAAATTTAAACTGACGACTTTTCTTCACTAATTTCATCGGTTCTGGCTGCCAGTTGTTGAAGTCTCCAGCAATTTGGACAGAGTCCCACTGATCTTTATCTAGCTCGAACGTGACTTCGACTTCATCTTTTGTCTTAAAGAATCTTTTTTTAAGCATTGATCTTTCCTTGTTCGTACAAAAACCGTTCTAACTATTACTCGTGTTTCATAATGATTTCAAGTTTTATCGAATTGTTGCTGGTATCTGATGAGGGGAGTATCCGAACGGTGAATAGCTCGTTGTGCTGGTTTCGTGTACTGAGGGATCGTTAGAGAGAAAATTCACTAGTCTAAAATGGTCAAAGAACAGAGTTTGTTAGCGAGCCGAGAGTCCGTATCTTGAAGTCAAACCGTTATCATGTATTATCTTAAATCACCATTTTCCTTGATGTAGCTATGTTGAAGTTTAACCGTACATTGTTAACTGCGATAGTTTGCTTAGTTGCTATGCTTTTGAGTAGTGTCGCTCCTGTGGCGCAGGCTTCCGCTCCGATGAAAACAATTGAAGTACGCGATCTTATTGTTCAACAGGCTGCTCTGCACAAACAACTTGGCGTCAATGACGACTGCGTAGAATCACATCACGATGAGTCAGCCATCAATAAGGCACAACAATCTCACACGAGTTGTAGCTCTTCCTGCATGGTCAAAATTCCCGCCAACTTATCTCAAAACGACTTACTGCTTCTTCCTTATAGCCTTGCCTTGATTGATAGGCCTCTAGTCGAAAAAGTAGTGACAGTGATCACCAAGCTTTATCGCCCTCCGATTGTTTAATTCCTCATCTCAAATTACTTGGGGTTTCCCCCTTTTTACCAAATGAAATGATTTGGCATTTGAATGCCACAAGGAAATAAACAATGAAAAAACTACTTGCCTTATGTAGTGCACTTTTACTGACTTTTACTGCTCATGCAGCGCAATTTGAAGAAGGGAAGCACTACAAAGTTCTGGATGTTAAGAAAGCATCGAAACCTGTTGTGACGGAATTCTTTTCTTTTTATTGCCCACATTGCTACAAGTTTGAGTCGCTTATTGAGCGTTTAAAACCTGCTCTGCCAAAAGAGGCAAAGTTTGAAAAGGTGCATGTGGGGTTCATGGGCGGAGATATGGCGATTCCGATGGCCAAGTCCTACGCGACGATGGTGTCGCTTGGGGTTGAAGATACAATGATTCCTGCCATGTTTGCCCAAATTCATCAAAAGCGACAAGCGCCAAAAGACGAAGCTGAGCTGAAACAACTCTTCGTTGATAATGGCGTAGAAGGTAAGAAGTTTGATGCGGCGTACAACAGTTTCGCCGTAAACTCAATGCAGAAAGGTTTTGATAAGCAATTCTCTGCCAGCACGTTAAGAGGGGTTCCGGGTGTGGTTGTGAACAATAAATACATTGTTTTGGCCAACGAAATTCGTACTTACGACGAGTACAATCAATTAGTTAATTACTTATTGACGCTGTAACTGTAAATAGCATTGAAGCTTAAAAATGGCGACGGTAGAGTCGCCATTTTTTATGCTTATCACTTTCGTATTATCTAAGAACGCTTGTACATGCTTGAGTCGGAACACTAGTCATAAATATGGCATGCGGATAAAACAAGCTAGCAGCAGTGATTGCAACATTACATGGCTGAGCAATCGTGGTTTTAATCACATTGGTAAGCACGGCACCTGTATTATTTACTGTTTGAGCGGCGGCTTGTTGTGCCTGGTAAGACACGCAACCTGTCGTTGCATTGATCATCGCAGTGCTAAACAAAAGTTTGCGAAAAAACATATTCATATCCTTTGTGAATGCTTTGAATTACTTATATGTGGATTGATTCATAAATGAAACAAAACAGTGTTCAAAATATGTGTGCATTCACGAAATGAACATTGTTTTATAAAAAGACGTTTTTTTGTGATCTTAGTACTGGACAGACCAGGTTATGAAACTAAAGCTAATCCGTGCATTACGATTACGCCGAAGGTCAGTTTGCTCCTCATTCCTTGATATCCCTTGGGCTCGGCGTCTTGTTCGACTTTCCTCACGAGCTTTTCTGCATACCAAACAGCAAGATACCCAATTGCTAAGAGTAGGGTAGCGACCGCGTAATGTTTGTGGCCCTGCAGTAATGCACCCCAAGCCAGTAAGACAAAAAGGTTGCTGAGAATTAATACATTTCGGCTAAGGCGGTGGTAGTAATGCTCAATGCCATTACCCCAAAGGATGCCGGATAAAAAACTTAATATAACGGCGCTATATGCGATGAAAAATTGCTGACCACTTAAATTGAAGAGTGAGATGTCAGTGAAAATCAGCCCTAAACTAAACACAAATGGAACCAGGCCTAAGTAACCGAGTTGGAGCATGGTTGAGCGTGTTGTCATGGTCGTCACCTTATAATTGTTGCTCTATCATATTGGTAAGCGTAGTACTTGTCGGTGATGTGGAGCTTGGAAAAGTAGCAATAACTTTACCTTCAGAGCTAATTAGAAACTTGTAGAAGTTCCATTTTGGTTTTATGCCTGCTTGGTTAGTAATCTGGTTGAAGACTGGGTTCGCATCTACACCTAATACTGAAGAGCGAGACATCATTGGAAAGGTTACCCCGTAATCGAGATAACAGACTTTCGCAGTGTTCGTTTCGCTTCCTCTATCTTGTCGAAAGTCATTGCTCGGGAAACCGATAACGGTGAAGTTTTGGTTTTTGTAAGTTTGATAGAGGGTTTCTAACTGTTCGAACTGAGGAGTGAAGCCGCACTGGCTTGCTGTATTGACGACTAGTAGTGTCTTTCCCTTAAAGCTTTCGCATAGATCGACTTCTTCCGTTGAGTTTAACAACCTTTGCTTACCTTGAAGAATATCAGGGCACTCAGATGCAAGAGCAAGCGAATTCATGGAGAGAAAGCTAACGAGAGCGGCGAGTTTCAGCAATCCTTTCATGGTGTTGTTCCCCTTGTTTTCAATAAGTATAACTACTCAAGTGCAAAGAGGATCGATCAAAAAAGCCGCACAAATGCGCGGCTTTTTCAAGAGCTGAGATCTGACTATGCCAGTTTCAACTCGAACTGGTTCAGGTACATTACCATGTCTTCAATCGTCAGTACCGGCATGTTGTGCAGGCGACCGAATGCTACGATCTCCGGTGCCTTTGCCATCGTGCCATCTGGATTGGTCACTTCACACAGTACGCCAGCGGGTTGAAGCCCTGCCATTTGCATCAGATCAATCGTACCTTCTGTGTGACCACGGCGAGTCATTACACCACCTGGACGTGCGCGCAGAGGGAATACGTGACCCGGGCGAGCAAGATCTTCCGGTTTTGCGTGCGGGTTTGCCGCCGTTTTAATGGTCGTTACGCGGTCTGCTGCTGAAACACCCGTTGTTACACCAACTTTCGCTTCAATAGAAACCGTAAATGCGGTTTGGTTTGCGCTGTTGTTGTTTACCACCATTGGAGGCAGTTCCAGTTTGTCTGCTTGAGCATCTGTTAAGCACAAACAAACGATGCCGCTACATTCGCGGATCATCAATGCCATTTGCTCGTTAGTGAGGTGCTCGACTGAATAAATGATATCGCCTTCGTTTTCGCGATCTTCATCATCAAGAAGCAGTACGCCACGGCCTTCTTTTAAAGCGATAAGTGCGTTTTCAACGCGAGTAATTGGGTCGCCGAATTCGGCAAGTAGTGATGACTGATTCATGGTTAACTCCTAAATTTCACCAGAATCAGGGCGGTATGAGAGATCGCCGTAAAATACGATCAAAAAGAAGTGCACCAGCATTCTTAGCGATCTGACTCGCTATGCTGGTGTATTCTTATTCTCTTTCATCCGGACTATAACCGTCGGCTCTGGCATCTCACCAGATCTGCTGACCTCGACGAATCGAGCGCTCGCGGGCTCACTTGAAAAAGTATACCGCCGGTGGGGAATTTCGCCCCGCCCTGAGAACAATTAAAAATGTACCACTTCATCCAAGTTGTGAAGAAGTGGAGCTAGGATAGTACTGCGAACTGAATAGCTTGGAAAGTCGATTCCATCTGTATGATGGAAAAGTGTGCTATCGACGGAAATAATCTGTGCGAATAAAGTGATCAATCTGCTGCGGCACGAAGGTGTTGTAAATCAGGCTCGTATGCGTTTGCTTCACTTCGATATGATCTTGCATACCGTCCAGTCTTGTCTCTTCTACGGTAACGGTACCGTCCGACATGGTGTTGTCATTACGGATCAACAATGGGCGAGCGCCAATCGGCATCGTTCCTGCGATACTGCCGAGTTTTTGAGGGAAATCCCAAGCGTCATCATGTTTGTTTAATCCGTGGTGTGGCGAATTGCCTAAAATTGCACCCAATCCGAGATCTTGAATTCGACCTACAATGGACGCGCCTTTCAGAGGCGAACCGATAGCGACAACATGAGAGATTAAGTTAGTGCTCGGTTTTCTGTTGGCGAGATAGCGCTTAATCATCAAGCCTCCCAAGCTGTGTCCCACGAGCACGTTTGTGGTCAGTGGATTAAGCGAATGATCAATAGAATCAAACAGTGAAGACTCATCGATAGCAACGGTGTTATAGCTGAGTACTTGCGTTTCGTATCCGAGTTTTCTCAGCTTTTGGCTAAGAGGCTGCATGACCAGCCCATGCATATAAAGACCATGTAAGATGATGATTTTCATAATACCTCCTAGATTTATGACGTCGTAGATATCCTACTCTAATTGACAAGAAACTACTTGTGCTTTGTGGTGCATATTTACGTTTTGCTGCAAAGTTTGACTGCTGTAGCAAGCGACTCAGCCCAGTAAATCCTGTACTTGTTGTTGCAATTGATGACGATTTAAAGACGCAGGACTTAACACTTCACCGATAACAACATCCACTTTTGACCAAAAACGAGTCGGTCGTTTTGTGAGAGCATGTCCGCCTTTGTGGCTGAAAAAAGAACCCCAAAGCCCTTTTAACGCCATAGGGATGACAGGAACAGGGTTACGTTCAAGGATTTTCTCTACACCAGGGCGAAACTCACCCAATTGACCGTCAGACGTTAAACGACCCTCAGGGAAGATACAGACAACCTCACCGTCGTTAAGTGCTTGTTCAATCTGTTCAAATGCTCGTCGGTAAGTGTCGGCACACTTACGTGGAGAACAGATCGGGATAACACCGGCATGACGGAATACATATTTAAGAACAGGTAGCTCGCTGATGGATTTGTCCATCACAAAACGAACCGGGCGAGTAGAGGTTCCCATCAAAATCAATGCATCGACATAGCTAACATGGTTAGCCACGATTAACGCAGCACCTTGTTCAGGAATATGTTGGCGCCCCTTTACGGACACACGATACATACAATGGCTGAGTAAATAACTGATAAAGCGTTGTGTGAATTCCGGTACTTGACGATAGACATAGATTGCCACGAAGAAGTTACCTATTGCCATCATGACAAACAGTTCCACAATAGAAAGCTCTAGTACGCTGAGTACAACGATCGAAACCAAAGCAGACACCACCATAAACAACGCATTCATGATGTTGTTAGCAGCAATGGCACGTGCACACTCCCCTTTGTTTGAACGCGATTGGATGAACGCATAAAGAGGAACAATAAAGACACCGCCGCTTACACCAACAAGGAACAGGTCAATCATGACGCGCAGATGTTTGGATTCAGCAACGAAGCTTTGAACATCATAAAAGTGCACCGGAAGTGATGGATAACTTGGGACTGCCCATAGCAAGTCGACGCCAAAGACTGTCAGACCAAGGATACCGAATGGCAAAATACCAAGCTCAACGTGGTTGAAAGAGAGCTTTTCACACAACCAAGAGCCTGTCGCGATACCAATGGAAAACAATGCCAACAGTAAAGAAACGACAGTGCTATCTGCGAACAAATGTTCGCGTGCGAAGTTAGGGAATTGAGTTAGGTAAGTCGCACCCATGAACCAGAACCAACTGATGGCAAGAATAGACATCCAGATGCCTCTCTGCTTTTTTGCCACTTTTAACGTGTTCTTTAAACCAGAAATCGGTTCAAATTTCGCTTTGTCATTTGATTGGCTAGGCATCGCTGGAATATTCACGCTGCTCATGAACCCAAGCAAAGACAAGGCAATCACGGTACAAGAAGCAATCAAGGTACCATTAGGAATGGCTAGCAGCAGGCCTGCGCTAAGCGTACCTATAAGAATCGAAAGAAACGTGCCCATTTCAACCCAAGCATTTCCTTTAACAAGCTCATTTGGTTTGAGCGCTTGTGGTAGCAAGGCGTATTTCACGGGACCAAAATAGGCCGATTGAGTGCCTGTCATAAACAGCAGAACCAGCATCAGCATGGCACTTTGGGTGGCAATAGCGGTTGCTGCGCAAGACATGATAGCTAGTTCGATGAGCTTTAGACGTCGGATTAATTTGGCTTTGTCCATGCTGTCAGCGACGGCACCAGCATGCGCTGAGAATAGAAAGAAAGGTAGGATGAATAAGCCTGCCGCCAAATTAACGAATAGATTGACAGATATTGGTAGGTTATCAATTTGGCTGTATGTCACCATCAATAACAGAACGTTTTTGTAGATGTTGTCATTGAGTGCGCCAAGGCATTGCGTCACAAAGTAAGGAAAAAAGCGTTTTGAGAAAAACATACGGGCCCCGATTAAACAAAGTCGAATGAGATGGGAGCACTTTATGCTCAATGAACGATTAAACCAGCTTTCTCTTTCAAGTGACGTTGTACGCCACCAAAAGTAACGAAATTCGTTACTTTTATTTCCATTTATTTATTGAGTTACTAATTGCGAGACTTGTTGGGGAGTTTTCTTTCCCATGGTTCAAACAGAGGGAACGTCCAACGACGCATCGCAATAATCAGAGAGGTGCCGTGTTTTTCGTCCATATCGAGAGAGCTATCATTTTGGCAAGCCTGATAAAACTCATCGATGACCTTTTGCAGTTTCTGTTGTAGCTTCCTGTTGGTTGGTACACTCATCAATCCTGTTGCCATGGACAACTTTTCATCTTCACCAGAAAAGTAGCTTTGGAAAAAGGCGTCTTGAACTTGCTGTTGGAAGAACCGTTGAATAGGGCCGCCCATCTGCCACTTAAATGTCGGAGATATACGCAAACGAATTTTGTTATTTGGCTGCAAGTCGATGATGTTCAGCCGATCCAAATGAGCAAGCTTTTGCACCAGTTCAAACTCATTGAAGGTGTATTGCTGAACGATTTGCTCAAACTGATAGCCATTTACAACACAGATTGCCACGAGTAGCAGGGCTTTATCATCAACCAACTGCTTTTCTTGCTCTAACGTTAGCGACTCTAGACCTTTATTGTGCGCAGCCGCGATCTTAAACAGTTCCGCCATTTCTAAACCAATCAATTGGCAAATGCGTTCTAAGCGTTCAAGACTAATGTGTTGACCTTCAGCGAGTAAACGTTTGACGCTTCCTTCACTTAAATCAAGGTGTTGTGCAACATCGGCATAATGCAGCCCAGCTAACTTTAGTTGGCGTTTAAGCTCTTTAATTAACGTATAGCTCTCTGACATTTACGCTGTTACCTCGTCGTGTAACTGCTCTAGGTACGTTTGCATAAAGGTTTTGCGTTTTTGCGCTTCGCGTCTTGCTGACTCTGTGTTCATGGTTTCAGCGATTTTGAATAACTTGGTTTGAAAGTGATCCAGAGTGAATTGTTTATCGTTAAGTTCACGTTCTTCGGCAAATATATCGCTGTCGTTGTAAAGTTGCGCGTTAAATTGAGTGCTGACTTGAATGCATCGCGTCACGCCAATTGCGCCTAAAGCGTCCAGACGGTCGGCATCTTGGACGATTTTAGCTTCCAACGTATTTGGCCTGATGTTTGCGCTAAAGCTGTGTGCCTCTATCGCATGAGCAATGGCATCATGATATTGCTGCGGATAATCGATACTCTCTAAAAATGCGACCGCTTTTTTGGCTGCGATGATTGAGCTCTCTTTGCGATTTGGGTGATCTTTCGGGTAAGTAAAGCAATCATGCAAATAGGCAGCCGGTAATACAATCGCGATGTCTGCATTTTCTTCTTTGCAGAGCTGTTTCGCTGTTTTGACCACGCGTTTTACGTGTTTAAGATCATGAGCTGCATCTACTTGCATCTCTTGCTGCATAAATTCCAAAAATTGCGGTTCTATCTGGCTTAATGACGTCATGGTTCATATCTACAACTGAAATGAAGTCAGAAGTATGCCCAACGCTTAGAATAATTTCCAAGTGCGATGGTGTAATTGAGATTCAGCCACCAGAACCTTGTGCAACGTTTGGTACTGAGCCGTTTTATATGGCCTTTCAATGTGTTCAGTGGTTTATGAGACAAGAATAGACAGAGCGAGCAGTGATGTTTACCAGTAGAAAAAAGGCCTGACGATGTCGTCAGGCCTTTTTCGTTTCGCCGATCTTTTTAGCGTTTGAACGTTACTTGCTCTGCTTGTTCAAGATGAATATGAGTTGTCGCAGGCTGTGTTTCTGCAATCACTTTACCGTGACGAACAGAGTAACGAACCGGCACTTGGCGACGTACTGCGTCAAAACCATTTTCTGCGGGAAGAATCAGTAAACTACCAGGTTTGCCTTCTTCTATGCCGTGCTTATCTTGAATGTTCAGTGTACGTGCTGAATTGGTGCTGATCAGATCCAGTGAGTTGTTGATTTGGTCGTAACCCATCACCTGACACACGTGCAGACCCATATGCAGTACTTGCAGCATGTTTGCAGTGCCTAGTGGGTACCAAGGGTCAAATACATCATCGTGTCCAAAGCAGACGTTGATGTTGGCATTCAGCATCTCTTTCACTCGTGTTACGCCGCGACGTTTTGGGTAATCATCAAAACGTCCTTGTAAGTGAATGTTCACCAATGGATTTGCCACGAAGTTGATACCGGACATGCGTAATAAACGGAACAGGCGAGATGCGTATGCACCGTTGTAGGAACCCATCGCTGTGGTGTGACTGGCCGTGACTTTATTCCCCATATCAAACTTGTGCGCTAATGCTGCCAGTGTTTCAACGAACCGAGATTGTTCGTCATCGATTTCATCACAATGCACGTCGATCAGGCGGTCGTATTTTTTCGCTAACTCGAATACGTAGTGCAGCGATTCAATGCCATATTCGCGTGTGAATTCAAAGTGTGGAATCGCGCCAATCACGTCCGCACCTAATTTGACGGCTTCTTCTAGCAGCTCTTTGCCATTTGGGTAAGAGAGAATTCCTTCCTGCGGGAAGGCGACGATTTGGATATCTACCCATTCTTTCATCTCTTCACGCACTTCTACCATCGCTTTTAGGGCAATTAGGGTAGGGTCTGAAACATCGACGTGGGTACGAACGTGTTGTACGCCGTTTGCTATCTGCCATTTTAAGGTTTGTTTTGCGCGCGCTTTCACGTCTTCAATCGACAGCATTTCTTTGCGCTCAGCCCAACGTTCAATACCCTCAAACAATGTGCCAGAGATGTTCCAGCTTGGCTCACCTGCGGTTTGAGTTGTATCTAAGTGAATGTGTGGCTCGCAGAAAGGCGCAACCGCCATACCGCCTTCAGCATCGATGATGTCACCGTTATGACTAAGCTCCACATCGTTGCTTTCAATGCGCTTGAATTGACCATCTTCAATCAAAATTTGCTGCAGACCTTTTTGTCCTTTTAGCGTTACGTTTTTGATCAGTAGTGTTGTCATGATGGTTCCTTACGCTGGCTGTGTAGCCAGTGCTTTTTTGTTGAGAACAGGATTAAGAATCAGGAAGCTAATTGCGCCGCCAAGTACAGCGTTAATCGGCACTACGCCAGGCAGGAAGTGTCCCGCACCAACGCCAATCACGACAGCGATAATGCCAGCCCAGTTAACGTTTTGGAATTGGGCGGCTTCAAAGTTTGCGTAGCGTTTACGGTTCGTGAAGAAGTCAGCGATGATCACACCGCCAATCGGTGGAATTGCCAAAGATAAGAAGGTCAGCCAGCCAACAAAGTTATTGTAGAGCCAGAGAGCGCAAAGTGTGCCAACAAGACCGTTCGCCATTGAGATGTATTTACTTGGTAAGCCTGTGATGTTGGAAAATCCAAGACCCGATGCGTAGAGCGCGTTGTCGTTGGTCGTCCAGATGTTCAAGCCAAGAACGATGATAGCTGGAATAAGAAGACCTTGCGCGATCATCACTTCAGAGATGTCTGATTGACCCGTCACCGACGCACCTGCCGCGCCAAAGATAAACATTAACGAGTTACCGATGAAAAATGCCACCATGGTGATCATCACGGCGCTGCGCGGCTTTTTACCAAAGCGTACGAAATCCGCCGTTAATGTACCAGCACTGACAAAAGAGCCGACAACCATCGCGAGAGCTATTGAAAAATCGAGTGGCTCGGTTGGTTGAACCTGTTGTAGTTCGCTTATACCGCCAACACTATTTACTGCCTCGATGACAGAGTAGCCGCCAAGTAGCGCAATGGCAGGAACGGCAATTGCTGACAACACCATCAGTGCGGAGATGCCAAAGTAAACGGTCGCGGTCATGAGCAAACCGGAGACGAGGATCAAAGTATTGGTATCGATGCCCGTTGCTTTGTGCACCGGAATCGCAAACATCGCGACACCAACTCCAAACCACCCAACTTGAGTACCGCCAAGAAGAGCAGAAGGAAGCCAAGAGCCTTTAGAACCAAAAGAGAAACGAGCAAGAAGGTGAGTAGAGAGACCAGTAGAAGCGCCGATGTAACCGAGGAAAGAAGTGTAAATACCGAGGATTAGGTTACCGATGAGAACAGCGAGGAAAAAATCATTAAAGGAGAGCCCAGTACCGAGAGAACCCCCAGTCCACATACTTGCGGAGAAAAAAGTGAGTCCTAACATCACCATTGTAAGTGACGCCACGCCTTTTCTGGCCGTGTTAGGAACTGGTCCAAGACTGTAGTTATTGTCTCCAGCCATTATTACCTCAGCACATTGAAATATTAAATTATAGCACCTGATTTTCAGGCAAACGGCGCGTATTATCGTGATGTAAATTTAATAGTCAATGATAAAATTGCAATTTAAACGTTTGCTTTGTTTTTGATGTGTATTTTTTCTTTTAATAACAATGGTTTGATTTTTAAATTCTAAAGGTGGAAATTTTGATTTTACGTATTTTCTATGATTTATAGACAGGTTTTCTATGTGAAATGAATGTTTTGAATTGCTATTTGTTTTTATGGATTAAATTTATCTATAACTCTGGATTGTTCAGTCGATTTCTATGAAAAGAAAACGATTTCATGATGAGGTTTTTGGTTTGGACGTTATTTGTTCTTTTCTTGGGTGTGTTTTCTTGGTTTTATTTTATGTAGGTGATTTATTTTTGTTGAAGCTGGCATTTCTAATGGTTTAGTGGGCGAATATTTGAATTTTATAAACAGTAAACAATCTGTTGTGGGTAAGAAAAGTACAACCGAGCTCGGTCAGAGGATAAGAGGGCAATAGCCACATAAAAAAATAGCCAACCGCAAAGAGTGCGATTGGCTTATATACATGTGAACAAAATCAAGTTCACTAACAACGTCAGTTGGCTAGGTGACCCTCGGCTTAAGAAGGGTCGATTTATATAATGCAGTTACTGTGCCAACTTTAATATGCCCTAAAATACGTAGTTTCTGTGACATGCGTTGCTTAAAGTTTGAGTGTGTTTGCAATTTGCAACTGCGTTATGCAATTTGACTCTATTATGCTAATGATTGATTAATAAACAATGAACCTTTTAAAGCATGACTAAACTCGCCGTTCCTAAAAAGGCGAAAAAACCAACTACATCTGTCACTGTTGTTAGAATCACCGAGCCAGCCAAAGCGGGGTCCAATTTAAACTTATCCAGAATGATGGGAATCAGCACACCAAATAAAGCTGCGGTAATAATATTGACGATAATGGCCAGCGCGATGGTCCCACCTAGAACCGGAGATTGAAACCACAATCCGGCGAGCCCGCCGATGATTAACGCCCAAGCAATGCCGTTCAGAGAGCCAATACCCAACTCATTTTTCAATAGCTTGAAACGGTTACCTGGGGTGATCTGATTAAGCGCCATCGCACGAATCATTAGAGTGAGCGTTTGGCTGCCAGCAATGCCCCCCATGGATGCAACAATTGGCATGAGCACCGCCAAAGCCACCACCTGCGCAATTACATCTTCAAATAGTCCGATAGTGACAGACGCCAAAATCGCAGTAAGCAAATTGATGCCTAACCAAACACCGCGCTTTTGCGAGCTTTTTAATACTGGCGCAAACAAGTCATCGCCTTCATCCATACCTGTACCGGCCATCAAACGTGCTTCGTAGATTTCACGCTGTGTACTCAATGCAAACTGCCAATCGACTTCACCGATCAGTGTTTGGTCTGCATCAGTTACAGGGAGAGCGGGCAGTGTGCTGTGTTCTAATGCCTCTACCGCTTCAGGAAGCATCATTTTACTGTCTAGAACCGTCACAGCCTCAATAACGAGTGTTTTTAAGCGAGTATCGGGGTCACCACGTAAGATATCGAAGTAGTTGACCGTTCCACGATACTGTTTATTACGATTAATCAGATACACCTGTTGAGGCGTGTCGTAGCTATAGCGCTCCATTAACTGCTTAGCTGTCCCAATCGTAATGTTGAAGGGCAGGGTGATGATCTTACGTTCAGCCCAGTGGCCGAGTTCTTCATCAGCATACTCGTTTGCTTGATCGTAAAGTTCCAACTCATCTTTTTCTATCAACGAGAGCGCTTCGTTGATGATCGACTCTGGCAACGAATCGGCCCATTCGATGAGCGACAAGTTGTCGAGTTTAGCGAGAGTGAGCTTTAGCTCGACTTCAGATAACGCGTTGATGATAGAGAAACGTACGTCCGCACGCATTTCCGTTAACACGTCGATATGTAGCTCTAGTGGTAAAGCTCGCCATAAGCGAACACGATCGTCGATTGGAAATGCTTCTAGAATCAGGGCAACCGCGCCGGGCTCGAGGCCCGCTTCAATAGATTCATTGAGCGTTGCGACTTGATCCGCTTCTTCGGCTTGGCCAATTTGCTGGATTAGAGTGGAGAGATCTTGAAACTTGCTCACCGAGTACCCCGATAGTTAATTCGTTTTATGGAAGTATGGCATGTTATTGAGATGCACAACTATGCATCTTAACCTTGCTCAAGGTACTTGAAAGTAACAGAAAAACAATAGGCTATTCGCTGTTGATGGTGAGATATGGCAGTACCAATTGGCGAATGTTCACTTTTGCGCCAATACGGGCTGCCAGCAAGTACATTCCGCCGATTTTTCTGTGCAAAAATAGGGCATCTGCTGGTGGAGTATGCCAGTATTCTTGTTCCATGCTCAAAATAGTGCCAGCTTCGCGAAGCTTTTGTGCTAAGCCGCTGGCTTTAAAGTCATAAGGCTCATCAACTAAAATCGGTTCACATGCCATTTTCACTAGATCGAGAATCGCTTGGCGCTGGTCTGGAAGGATGGTTTGGCTGAAGAAGCCTATTTGTTCAAGCGCATCATTTAAGCCTTGTTCGTCATTATTCACGACAGACGCAAAAGCTTGGCGATAGCCGGTACTGAACCGTTCGCTGTACTCGCGAGTGGCCCCGAAATCTAGCAAGCCGATTTGACGAGTGTTTTCGATATATAAGTAGTTGGCGAAATTTGGGTCGGTTTGCACCATCTTAAATTCGAACAGCTCTCGAAACAGTAATTCGAGTAGGCTGTGCATGACAAAATCCCGTGTACTCTGATCATAATGTTCGATTTGCTCAACCGGGCTGCCATCAATGAATTCCATCGCGAGAACGGAGTCTGAGCAACTTTCAGTATGAATCTTGGGCACCACAAAATGAGGGTGCTCCTTCAAAGCGTCATGATAACGAATGGCAAATTGTGCCTCTCGTGCGTAATCGGCCTCGTCATGTAGCTGCTTTTTCGCTTCTTCGAGTAATCCTTTGTAGTCGACAGACTCGGGAATCAACCCAACGACCTTGAGCAGTGTACCGACATTATCGACGTCGCTATCGATACTTTTCCGTATGCCCGGATATTGCACTTTGACGGCTAGGTTATCGCCCGCATCGCTGTAAGCTTGGTGCACTTGTCCTATTGATGCACTGGCGATTGGTTTGAAGTTAAATGACAGAAACTCAGCTTTCCAATTCGTTCCCAGCGAACTTTCCATTACTGCGTTGAGTTGTTTTGCAGGCATTGGGTCTGCGTTGGAACGAAGACGGGAAAGAATATCGGCAAGTTCAGGTTCTAAAACATCACCAGCATCCATTGAGAGCATTTGTCCAAGCTTCATTGCAGCGCCACGTAGGTGAGCAAGTTGGTCGGTTAAACGCGCGATGTTCTGTGGCGTCAGCAAGAGGTCTTTCGCTTTTGGTTTGTTGCCTTTGGCTATCTGCTTCGTGCCTTCTGCAATCACATTGCCTGCGACACGGGTAGCAAGTGAAGCGAACTTGCTGAATCTTGAGATGCGATGGGTAGGTAGGCTTCTTTCCTTTACCGACATGAATCTTCTCCGCTATTTACTAACTAATTGTTATACGGGAAAAGGATATGTTTGGATACAAATGAAAAGAAAACCGCCAGCGTAACTGGCGGTTTGCGAGTTTAGATAGAGTAGAAGAAGTACAGTTGAGACTTCATTCGGATGATGATCCCGCGAATCACATCTAAGAAGGCCATGAAGCCTATCGGTTTTTCACCGCTGACCCATGCGAGGCCAACAGAGCCAACAGGGATGTCGTAACCTTCTGGCTCATCAATCTTAAGACGAACAAAGTGGTGTTTGTTCTGTAAGTTCTTTCCAGTGGTGACACGTACGGAATCATCGAAACCCAGTAGATTACCTTGTGATTCACCTGTTGCCTCAACAATGCCTTCGACGGTCGCTGAGAAGATCTTACCTGGGTAAACGGACGAAGAGAATTCCGCTGGCTGACCCGGTTTGATGTTACGAATCGCCTGGTGGTTGACTCGCATCAGCACGTACTTCTCGTTAGTGTACATGTTGATACGCGGCATCATCGATACACGCTGACCTTCACGCAGGATAAAGTTGGTGACAAAGCCATCTGTTGGGGCATGAACTTTTGTGCTATTCAAATCCCATTGCGCTTTTGCAATTTGCTCTTCAGCTTGGCGCAGTTCGGCTTGTTTAGTTTCAACTGCAAGTTCCGCTTTATGAATCGCCAGTTTTGCACGGGAAATATCGACTTGTTTCTTCTTGATTTGAGACTCAAGGGTCAACACGTTGTGACGTGCCATATCAACCGCACTCGATTGTTTGTCGATATCGCTTTCCGTGATGGTGTTGTGCACCACTCGGTTTTGCTCAACATAACGATCTAGCATTTTTTTCTGCAATTTGTAGTCAACTTTCGCCGCTTCCAACTGGCTCTTTGATGTTTCCAGATCTTGCACTAGCGCTTCGTGGTTAGCTTCTTCAATCTCGATGTCGCCTTTTGCTGTAGCTAATGCAACGCGAGCAGAATCAGCGGATACGTTCGCTTGATTTAATGCGATTTTGTATTGCGTTGGGTCAAGTTCATAAATGAGCTGACCTTCTTTAACTTGCTGATTCGGCTCAATGTAAATGTGGTCAACTTTACCTTTTACATTGGTTGAATCTGGACGCAATTGGATGTGTGGTGACTGCACGACAGAACCGCCGGATAAATCCATCGGGGTGAAGTTAATCAAACCTACCCAGACGAACATCAGCCAACTCAAACCGCCAAGATAAGCGAACGATTTGGTTGCTTTGTTCCAAGGCATGCCAACCAAACGCAGCAGATAGATGAAGAGTGCCCATACCGCTAAACCTTCTAACATTATGCTTCCTCTTTTGGCTGTGTTTCTGTTTGCGGTTTACTTTTCCATGTATCACGCAGATTGATGATGGCTTTTTCCATATCAACAAATGCAAAGATCACGGCTAGCACCCAAACCCAGTGCCAGACAAACCCTATCCAGGTCAGCGCAGTGATGAGCCCTATCTGATGATGGTCTTTGCTGTGTGCTTTATTGATAGGCAATTCATGGATTTTCCAAAAGCCGTAACACGCGCCCGCGACACTCGCAATTAAAACGACAGCAGCGACAACATGTAACGCCGTATCTGCGCCTGTACCGACAAATGGGACACTCAGTAAACTCATTAAACACTCCTCTATCAAACTGTTGGCGTATTGTGATCTGAATTTGATTTGCGGCTGTCTTTGTGACAGATTCAATCGCTACAGGATTAAATTTGATGTGATTGGTTATGAAAACGGTTCGGTTTATTCGCGCGATGGGCATTCTAAACATGCATAACCTCGCGTTATCTAAATACAATTTGGACTCGGATGAGTTAGGGATCCCAGCATCGGTGTTTCGTAACCCAATGACACTGATCCCGCTAAAAGCCGTTGCGGAATGGTACCGTTGTGTTGAACAAGCCAGTGGTGACCCGGATGTGGTGTTGAGTCTCAGCCGAGGTATTGAACTGCAAAAGCTAGGGCCAGTGGGACGCTGGTTATTCTCCGGCAATGATTTAGCCAGTACCATTCGGCGAGTGAATTATGGTGTGAGCAACCTACAATCAGGGGCGTTTTTTGCTGGCGAACAGTCGGGTAAAATCATCAAATGGACTTACCACAACCCGTTTATAGAAACGTCAGTAAAGGTGCACGATAGTATCCGCTGTGCGGTATTTATGATTAAGGTGTTACGCGAATTTCTTGGCAAAGATTACCAGCCTTTACGTGTCAAGGTTTCAGGCTCGAGAAAAAATACTAAGCGATACCGGGAATATTTCGGCTGCGAGGTGGAATGGAGTCAGCCAAAAACAGAGATATGGATCCCGGGAGATGACCGATTAGCCTCCCGCCAAGTGAGCCATCGAGAAGACAACCGTCTAGCGATGAGTTTTTCCGATTTGGATGATTTGCTTAATATGCCCGATCCAGAAGACGAGTTGAAAGTGATTTATGAAGTGGTGAATTACAGCAGCCATTATGGATTGCCAACGTTAGAGCGCGTGTCTTCTCTGCTTGATTTATCTGAACAGCAGTTTCAACGTCGTTTGCATAAATTAGGGCTCAATTTTTCGACGGTTTCTGGCTATGTATTGAGTAATATTGCAGCTGGTTTGTTGAGTAAGCGCGTGAGTATTGATGACATTGCCACGCGCCTTGGTTACACCAATGTGGCGAGCTTCAATCGTATGTTTAAGAAACATCGTGGATTAACGCCCAAGCAGTATACGGGAAGATTAGAGAAGTAGTGCTCCACTTATCTCTATGAGTACAAGCAATAAAAGCCCTCAAAAAAGTAGAGGGCTTTGTTTTTTTGCGTGTTGTTGTTTTATGTAATGGCTATTTTTTAGGGCGCCAACTTAGTGCACTTGCAACAGCGCCGATGGCAATTACATCCTTTTTTTGTTCGCTAAGTTCAGGGAGCATCTGTACCGCAATGGTACCGTTCGTCTGCACAGCGGCAATTTCTTGTGTGCCTTCCTTAAAGCTATACCCCAATGGAATGTCTACCGCCATCATGGCGTCAGGACTAGTATGTACAGTTTCTACAGTAAAGTGGGTGCTACCAATACGCACTACGCCTGTCTCTTTCTTCTCAAAGCTGATGTCGATGAGAGCGGATTTTGGCTCCATCGCAAACTCACCGACTTTTTTACCATCTTGAGTAATGTCACAGCTGTAAGGATCATTCCCACCAAAATCGACGCCCATGTAGTTAACCGACATACCGCCTCCAGTGCAGTTCAAAAGCCAAGTTTCCCCGCTGTCGATACGAGTCACTTCTGCGCCCATTGAACCTTCTTTGAAAGAGATACGGTTAAACCAACTTGAGTTAGAAGCACTGCGTGAATACTTGCCTTTGTACTTACCAGCAAAATCAAAATGGCCATCTGCACCGAATCCCCAAAAATCACCGTCGGTTTTGATCAGCATTTCTGGTTGTGCTTTTACGGCATCAGTACGATCCATGACGGCTAGGCCACCACAACCAACAAGGAGCAAGGGAGCGAATAGAATAAGTTTCTTCATGTTTTTCATTGTTTATAGCTTGGTTACATCTAGGGTTTGGTCGGTGAATTGGATGTTCTGAATGTCGTACAACTCGTCAGTGCCTGTATTTGGGCACTCAACAGAAACACTCTTTGCTTTGATAACAGTACATTCCGCCAGTTTGTGTGGCACGATATAGGTGTTGATACCGCCTTCACCATAAATGCTGTTGTCTTTGCTGTTGCCTTCAAAAGTATTGTTTTGATCATTACCGATCACATTCATCGCGTCGTCGCCAATGATCTTCACTTTTGTTAGCCACTGAGATTTGTAGGTGTACGCTTCTATCAAACCATCTTTGTTGGGAGCCATACGGAAGGTAGGTACTGTGCCTGGACTTGTCTTTTCTGTGTAGAGCTTGACGCCCGCAGAGTCGATATTCGCGGTATATTGCAAGTATCCGTGGAATAAGCCACTGATCCAATCAACGGCTTGTGGATCTTGGGTTTGCATTTCTTCACGCGTTAACGCTTGGTAGCCATCTAAACCATGTTCGTTTGCTTTTGCTACGCCCATGTACGCTTCAAAAGCGGCAGCAAAATATTCGTGAGAATATGAAGGGCCCGTTTGTTTCACACTTTCAGGATCGAAGTCGTCCGATTTCCAATCGTCCCAGTCATACTGAGTAGGGCGCCACACCGTCGGTTTGCCCGATTGAATATCGTTATAGATGCTTAACGCATGAGCTTGAATGTCATTTTGCAGTGCCGCAGTCGCCGTGTTAGGTGCAATACCTTGCGCTTGGACCAAGTGTAAAATTTCTTCAAAAGCGGCGTCTCGTTCGGCTTTTTTACCAAGATTGGCGCAGTAATCGGCAAAATTACTCATGTAATGGCAATCGCCTTCAACTGTCAGTTCTCGATACATTAAAGATTGGCTATTCCTTAGCCAGTTTGGTGTTTCTTTACTAGTTACTAATGTTGACGCGATAGATGTGACAAGTGTATCCATATCATCTTCGTTAAGTACCATCATGCTTACAACAAACTTTTCTAGAGAACTCGTATCAAAAGAGTGTGCTAAGCCCGAGTTTGTAACTGCGTCGTTCAGTTTGTCTTGGCGAATCAGTTCGTTGATAAAGATTTTGGTTAACATCTCATCATTCTGTTCGTCGTTTTCGGTCAGCATTAGTGTGGCATCACGCTCGGCTAATGTCTTAGCGATACGAGACTTGTCAGCACCGTACTTAGAGTCTGGTTGGTTTGTGAGAAGGTGTTGGATGATTTTGGCTGCACGAAAGATTTTTTCATTATTCGCACCGTCATCAACAGCCACAATGTGAAATGTATCGTTGTTGTTTGCTTCGGAAAGGGAGATTTTCACATAGTGGGTGAAGCCCGAATCAGCAGCCACTTTTAACTTGGCTGGAAACTTTGTAGAAACGACAGTTGGGATTGTGACAGTGCTCAATGTTGGCATTGGTGGTGTTGGAGGTGTCGTTGTCGATGGTTTCGAATTAGATTCACTGCCGCCACAAGCAGTTAGACTTATCGCGCAAAATATGGCTAAAGGTGTTAATTTGGAATATCTCATTTCATGTTACTCGTAGACTTTATTAGAGCAGGAAACTTAGAAGCAACATAAAGTCCTGTCTATATAAGCAAACTAAGTCATATATGTTGATATTATTTTTTGGTAAGACCTATTATTCGATATATTTAAAAATATAGTGGATTTTTATTCTGAATTTTATTTTCTATGTGAAGCTATATTCTGATAATGAATAAAACCTCAGGTTATTGCATGGCTTTAGGGGTATAGAATGATTAGGATTATCGTATATGTATGGTTTGTAAGCGTATGTAAGCCTGCGTTTTATTAAAATTATCATTTCAGTAGGTTGCGCAGTATAGGACGAGCGATATACTCCATCCATCATATTGGTGGAGTAAATGATTCATGGTGGGTAATACAATCTTACTGGTAGAAGACGACTCAGAGATTGCTCGATTAACCAAAATGTACCTCGAAGCCGAAGGATATACGGTAACTGTCATCGATAACGGTCAAAATGCATTAGAAACGATTAAGGGGCTCAAGCCGGACCTAGTGCTGTTAGATTTGATGTTACCAGGAAAAAATGGCGCAGAAATATGTCAAGAGGCGCGTAAGTTTTATCATGGTATTATCATTGTTTTGACTGCGACCGATGATGAAATGAGCGAGGTGAGCTTATTTAAGTTTGGTGCTGATGATTACCTTACCAAACCGATAAAAGGCAATATCCTTCTCGCCCGTATTGAAGCAGCGTTGCGTCGCTATTGTCGTCAAGTTGATATCGTTGAAGAAGAAAAGCTGAGCCGATATGGCATTAGTCTTTGTCTTCGTCGCTCCCAAGCATTTTATTTGCAAAAAGATATTGGTTTAACGAGTTCTGAGTTTGAAATTTTAGAGCTCCTGATGCTGAATGTCGATAAGCCAGTATCTCGTGAATCATGTTGCCGTCTTGCCCGAGGCATTGAATACTGTATTACTGATCGTTCGATTGATATGCGTATATCCTCACTAAGGAAGAAATTCTCTAAGGCTCATATCCATACGGCTACCATTAAAACCATACGTCACCACGGCTACATGCTGACAGGTAAATGACGCATGTTTTCCCTGTTTACTCGTCTATATGTGGGGTTAGTAACTGGCCTTGCGCTGACTGTTGCTTTGTTTCTCTTTATGGGGGAAGAGTACATGCGCAAAACAGAAGTTGGTGTTTTTTTGAGTGATGGTGCTTATTTTGTCGATCAATACATTGAGCAACGAGGTACTCCGGATTCTCTCTACAAGAAGTTAACCGAAAACGGCAAGCAAGATTTCTTTATCTTTGATTTAACATTGGTTGAAAACTGGGACGGATCACCGCCTTGTCGAGATTGTAATCTGCTGTACCGTATGCAAGGGATACCTGTTTATCTTATTGATGGCAGTACCTATGCTGCGGTATTCCCTTTGCCTAACACTTCGAAGAGTTTAGTTTTCAAAGAAAAAACGGACTTCTTTAGCCCACACGTTGATTGGAATGAAGATTCTGAGATTGTATTTATACTTACTCTGCTTTTGGTTGTTGTATGCAGTTTAGGCATTATGGTTTACATACCTGTACGACGTCTTGACCGCCAAATTCGGCAACTAACGGCTGCGCAACAACAATTTGGTTCTGGTGAGTTGAATACGCGAGTCGATCTAAAGCAATTTTCGCAACCCGTGAAAGAGCTCGCCCAAGGCTTCAACTGCATGTCTGAAGAGATTGAGAGACGAGTGCGCCAAACACACATCTTTACTCAAGCTATTCCTCATGAAGTGCGCACTCCGCTGAGTCGTATTCAGCTAGCGACGGATTTAGCTCGACGCACGAGTGGTGAAATGCAGGCAGAGTTACATGACGATATTGAACGATACGTTGATGTAGTGACGGATTTAACATCCGATATCGTCATGCTGTCTCGCTTGAGTGTGAAAAACCACTCATGGATCGATTCTGTTGAAACCATGGAACTGCCACTTTGGTGTAAAAGCCGCATGAATTACCTAGGCTTAGAGTCCGCCATGTTGAGAGCAGAAAATGAACTCGCGAACCAATTGATTCACTTTCAGCCTACTTTGGGTAACCTCGTCCTCGATAATTTGCTGCAAAACGCCAAGCGTTACGGTGAATCCTGCGTTGAGGTGACGATTCGAACGGTAGCGGATTGTTGGAGCATCGATATTGAGGACGATGGTCCGGGCATCCCTGAAGCGATGCGAGAAGAAGTGTTTATGCCATTTTCGCGCTTAGACAAAAGCCGCAACGCCGACATGAAAGGCTTTGGTTTAGGGCTTGCCATCGCTACCAGTGCAGCGCGGCAACTGGGGTGGGAGCTTTCTGTCGGCGAGAGTCACTTAGGCGGCGCACGTTTTACGGTGCTTATTCCTGCCAACGGTTAGAGTAGGCACTGTGGTAGTCTGGCTCTGCGATACCTTCATACAAATCGTCACAAGCTTGCAGCGGACCTACGACGGTTCGGTAGGGTAGGACACCTGCCCAAACAGGGATGTCCATGTCTTCCACATCGTCGTTGACGCCAAAATTGCTGATTTTCACTGATGCCTCCGTGAGCGGGATACGCAGTAGCATGGTGGCTTTGAGTTCTTTTTCATTACTCAAACGGACTTGTTCTGTTCTCCCCGGAGCGATCTGTTCAATAAAGTGATTCAGCAACCTGTCTTTCTCTTGGTTATCTTCCACCACCTCAAACTGGCCAAAGACCACAGCACTGCGATAATGCGCACTGTGGTGAAACGCACTTCGAGCCAATACCCAACCATCAAACAAAGTAAAGGTTAAGCACGTTTGCACTCCTTGTTTGAGTGAGCGTAACAGTCGACTGTTGTTGGCACCATGGATATACACGTAATCATCGACACGCCATGCCAGCATAGGGATGACCACTGGGCCTGACTCGTTGGTTATCGCAATATGAGCGATTAGGCTTTCATCTATGATGGCGTGCAGTTTGCTAACATCAGAGACGGCTTTATGTGCGCCTTTCTTAATTTCCGTTCTATTGGTGTTGGATAGCATTTTCTCTCCTTGCTTGCTCACGATTACGAGCGATTTATCCTCATTCTTTGATTGCAATGTAGCGTTTAACTGGTAGCTTAAAGAGAGCCAGTTTTAACTAATGGATGGATCCAGTTTGTCTTTGATTGATATCGGTGACCTACATTTAAAAGACAGTGAAGGAACGCGTCAGCAAGCGTTGTTTTTGGCTATTCGCAAGAAAATTGTTCAAGGACTGTGGGTGAAGAATGGGAAGCTGCCTTCTACGCGGAAGCTTTCACAAGAGCTTAATCTAAGTAGGAATACCGTGATTTCTGCCTACGAACAGTTAGTGGCGGAAGGGTACTTGAACAGCCAAAAAGGTTCTGGCTTTTATGTTGCCGTAGAACTGCCAGAGCAGTACTTGCCTGAACCTAGTTCAGTTCAGAGAGACTCATCACCGAAAGCTCACTTTGATATCAACCGCGCATTTGCACCGGGTGTGCCGGATTTGGACGCATTTCCGATGGCGCAATGGCAAAAGTTACTCACTCGCCATATGTCTCGTACTTGCTTGTTGGGGAATCAAGATATTCAGGGTAGTTGGGCATTGCGTTGTGCTTTAGCTGACTACCTCGCATCAAGCCGTTCAGTGAATTGTTCTCCAGAGCGCATTATTATTACCTCTGGGGCGCAGCAAGCGTTGTCGATTGCGACGATGGTAGTGCTCAAACAAGGTGATAAGGTTCTGATGGAGCAACCAGGTTACGCGCAAATGCGGAAGTTGATTCAGTTCCAAAACTATCAATTTGAGCCTTTGTTCGTAACAGAGAAATTAGGTTTTGATGTGGAAGCGGTGACCTCAAGCGATGCCGATGCGCTGTATATTACACCAAGTAATCAATATCCGATGGGTACCACACTCAATACCGAGCAAAGAGGAAAGATCATCAACTGGGCGGTCGAACAATCAAGTTGGATCATCGAGGATGATTATGACAGCGAATTTCAGTTTGCTCATCGTCCCTATACCAGCTTACAGGGGCTAGCAGCTCAAATGGGTCGAGATGATCGTGTGTTGTATGTGGGTTCCTTCAGTAAAGTGATGTTTAACGGATTGCGGCTTGGCTACCTTGTAGTTCCTGAACGTTTAGTAGAGCAATGCTTAGTGGTTAAGGATGCGTTAAGTGGTGATTCGCCGACGCATACACAAGAAGCATTGGCAGACTTTATTACTGAAGGTGGGTTATTACGTCATATTCGAAAAATGCGTCGACTGTACAAAACTAAGCATGAACAGATGCATGTATCCATTCAACAGCATTTTGGCGACCGTGTTTGCGTCGTTAGCCAAGCGGCGGGGCTTCATGTTACGTTGAAATGGCAAGACGGTATGGATGAGCAGCGTTTTATAAAACTAGCAGAGCATGAAGGGATCATCTTGCGACCTTTGAGCTATTATGAACACCCAGATTTTCAAGCACGTCACTGGCATGGTGCCGTGCTTGGTTACGGCAATATCGCGTTAGAGAACATAGACGCTGGTATCCAACGTTTAGCTCACATATTTCGAAATGGGAAGCGATGACTATTCAACTACACGTGTTTGTCGCTTATGTCGCCACTGTTTCCAAGGCAGTAAAAGTAGAGTAAAAATGCCAAGTGCATAAAACATTGACCAGCCTAAACATATAAAAACACCGGTACAAAGCAGTAGGGACAGTCCCGCAAGTGTTTTACCAAATCCTCGAAGCAATTTAAAAGCGGCTAACATCGCCAACATGTAAACCAGAACGAATACACTGTTTGCGAGTTTTAGGAAAAACTCCAGATCGAGCTGTGATAGGGTTCCTATCACACAAGATATCAATAATATACCGCCAACTAATATGGTGGCTGAGAAAGGGACACCACGACGCGAAATCTTGGCTAGTGGACTAGAAGGACGATGTTCACGAGCTTGAGCCCAGACCATTCGCGCTAGGCTCTGTGTGTATAAGTTAACGCTCGCGAAACAAGCGGAGAAACCTATCAAGCTGATTATCCATTTGGCTCCATCGCCTAGTAGTTGGGCACTAAGCCAGGGGATGGATGCGTTATCAAATTGAGCGTTACCATACGCGCCAAATTTTAAAATAACGACAGAGCATGCCCAATAGGTAGCCCCTGCTACAAAACAACCGACCACAATGGCAATAGGGAAATCTCTTTGAGGGTTTTTGAACTCTTCCCCCATATGGGCAAAAGCCTCTATGCCAACAAAACACCAGAACATCACGCCTAACGCTGCGGTAATAGGCCAAATTGACTCTTGTGTGATGGCGGGCATCACAAGATCGGCGCTGTTAACGTCGCCTTTCCATAAAAATGCGCCAACAAGTGCGAAGACACTCAAAGCAATAAGAGTTTGTAAATGACCTGATGATTTTGTGCCCATCAAGTTGACGAACACAAGAAGTACTACCGTGAGAACTTGTGCAAACAGATTGTTGCTAATAGGCTCTGGCAATATTTGTTGTAGGAAGCCTGCGGCGAGTGCAATCGCGGCCGGAACCCCTACCGGAATGACACTAACAAATAGCCAAGCGACACTACTTTCCAGTTTGGCGTTAAAGGCTTTGCGTACAAAAAAGGCTGTTCCGCCCGCGTTGGGGTATCGTTTACCCAGTTGAGCAAAAGTCAGCGCAATAGGACAAATCGCGATGAACAATAAAATCCAAGCCCATAGTGAAAAATGGCCAGCTATACCTGCTGCGATAGCCGGGATCATAAACAGCCCCGTTCCCATTAATGTGGTGGATAACTGTGCGATACCTGATGTGAGTGAAATGTCTTTTTTGAGCTCTTCCATGCGAATTGATTCATCCAATGTTATGAGGCTTATTACGAAAAAGCTTGTGGCTTCTGGTTATTTCGTTTTATGTGTTTAAGCGATGCTATTTATGTGCTGAGTACTTAAGTTGGGAATTTGATTTCAATGTGTTATCTATTTTCTGTTGAAATGGATAACAGCACTCATCTCATGCCCGCCAAATAGCATATCCAAAATGTTAATAACAAAATGATTTACTAAACCGTCAATATGACGGTTGTTTTAAATAATTCCAACAAAATGTCGGTTTATTATGCAGTTAGAATCGGTATAGAATGAGAAAAATAAGGAAAGCTTGGTAACGGTATGGACAAGTTTGATCATAAGATTGTGGATCTGCTCAGGCACAACGCTCGGCTGTCGGTGACTGAAATTGCGGATAAAGTAAACCTTTCTCGTTCTGCGGTAACGGCCCGTATTCGTAAGCTAGAGCATGACAAAGTGATTCTAGGGTATCACGCTGAAATTGCGCCTTCGGGTGGGGATTCGATTTGCGCCTATTTTGCCTTAAAGTTCGATAAATCAACCTCTACGTATTATTGCGAATCATACGCGGACGAATTATACAAAATTGATGGCGTAAAATGGTGTCATGCGATCAGCGGTGAGACGGACATGATGGTTTTTGTCGAAGTGCCTACGATGGCTCGCTTGAACGAAATCAGAGATCAAATTCAACGATATCCAGAGCTTCGAAACCTGATGACTCATACCGTCTTAGCTGAATTCTTTAACACGACTGGGAACCTGTTTGTGAAGTGACCATGAATGGATGCCATGTTGAAAACCCTTCTGAGCGAATATGTTAAACAACATTAATTTGAATCTACTTAGATCCTTGCATGTACTTTTAGAGGAGTGTCATGTCAGCCGGACCGCAGACCGTTTGCACATTACGCAGTCTGCCGTCAGTCGACAGCTTGCACAATTGCGCGATCTGTGTGGTGACCCACTGCTTATTCGTCAAGGTAATCAACTGATACCAACGCCACGAGCAATAGCGTTAAAATCAAAGCTTGATGCATTACTGGCTGAATTTGACTATTTACTCGATGACCAACCTTTTGAGCCGCGGCAGTGGCAAGGTGAGCTTGTTATTGCTTCTAGTGACTACGTGGCGCAATACGTATTGCCCGATATTGCCTCTCACTTGGGTGAACAAGCGCCACAGTTGGATATGGCGTATCGACTGTGGCAACCCAACTTTCTTGATAAACTTCATGAGACGGGCATCCATATCGCGTCTTCTATGTATCCAGAAAAACCACAGAGTGTGTCGAGCGTTAAAATTGGTGAGGACTCATCAGTTTGTTTGATGAAATCTTCTCATCCTTTAGCAAAGCAGGACCAGATCAGTATTGAAGACTTGATTTCATATTCACACATCAAAGTGACTGGCGGCGGAGACAAAGATTCCTACACTGATTTAGCATTGAAAGAGCTAGGGCACACCCGCCACGTTACCTTTAAGGTTCCATTCTTCTCTGCTGCGATCAATCGCTTAGTTGCAAGTGAGCACCTGATGGTGGCTCCTGAACATATTGCCGTTAACCTCGCTAAGCATTGGGACTTAACCCATAAAGCATTACCACTCGAAACACCTATTCATCAATATTGGTTAATGTGGCACCCCAAATACGACACGGATCCTGCGCATAAATGGGTGCGAGAAGAGATTCGCTCAGTAATGCAAATCTCTGAATATTCCATTCGCTAATACGTACACCGTTTAGCTATGACTTGAAGTCATGATTAGTATGAATAACTTTGATTTCTAATTATACCTCTTCCGTTGATAGAGTGAGCTTCAAAGAGGGGAGATTCTTATGACACTAACAGTTTGGTTATCACTTTTTACCGTGTGTTTATTAGGGGCTATGTCACCAGGTCCCAGCTTAGCTATTGTCGCTAAGCACTCGTTGGCTGGTGGACGTATCAATGGATTAGCTACGGCTTGGGCTCATGCGTTTGGCATTGGTATATATGCGTTTATTACCTTGATTGGGCTCGCTGTTGTTTTGCAGCAAAGCCCGATGCTGTTCAAGACGATTAGCCTTGTGGGTGCGGCATATCTTGCGTATTTAGGGTTTAATGCTTTGCGTTCAAAAGGTGGTGTGGCTGCGAAGTTGGAGTCAGGTGAGGAAACAACGGTAATCCAGTCTGCGCGAGAAGGCTTTTTTATCTCGATTTTAAGTCCCAAAATTGCTTTGTTTTTTATCGCATTATTCAGTCAGTTTGTCGCGCTCGGTAATGATTTGAGTAATCAGATGATCATTGTTGCCACGCCGTTTGTTGTGGATGGGCTTTGGTACACCTTTATTACCCTAGTGCTATCGAGCTCTAAAGTCGTTGACAGAATTCGCTCTAAGGCAGTGTTGATTGATCGTTTGTCAGGAGTAGTACTCATGCTGCTGGCTCTTAGAGTGGTCGTAACGGTATAGACAAGCTCGCAAGACAGACATACTAAAAGCAGCCCGTGTGGCTGCTTTTCAAAAAAGCACCCTGCCATTTTAAGGACAGGGTGAAAGCAAGAAGTTTCTCAGGAGCGGTCGGGGGAGAGAAACTCATCTAAATCTTATTTACTTACCGGCGAACCTCTTCAAATTCACCTTCAATCGCATCTGCTTTACCCGTATTAAACTCATACTCTTCGTGTATTTCTCTCTGCATTTTCTTTACGCGCTTTTCAATACGTTTACCGGTAATTAATGCTGCGATGGTCAACGGAATCGCAATGATCAAGCTAAATACTAACGTAAAAAAGCCGGTAATCAGTGCTAGTGCAGTTACAATAATCCGATTCATAATCATGACCTCTCTGTAATTTATGTGCTCAGATTAATGCTGTGAACATGAACAAAACATGAATGCTGACGTTCACTTTGTCCGGAGAGTGTCAAATGAATGAAACGAAAAAACGCCTGAGGGTGATCAGGCGTATAAACGGGGAAAAATATTAGTAATGCGCATGGCGCTTATTATTTAGAACAAATATGAGATATTGTCCGCTACGCTATGTGGTTAACGTTGTGGAGCAAAGTTCACCTATCGAGGGAATGTTTGGTAACGAACACCCATCATTTGTTCCATACAGTGCACAACTTGGCAGCTGTAACCGAATTCGTTGTCGTACCAGATGTAAAGTACACAACGCTTGTCTTGTGCGATAGTCGCTTGACCATCTACGACGCCTGCATGACGAGAACCAACTAAGTCAGTTGATACAATTTCTGTTGAATCGGTGTAGTCAATCTGTGCCGAAAGCTCAGAGTTCAACGCCATTTCACGCAAGTAATCGTTCAGTGAATCACGGTCTACGTCTTCACCTAAGTTTAGATTAGCGACTGCCATAGATACGTTTGGTGTCGGTACGCGAATCGCGTTGCCTGTTAGCTTGCCTGCAAGCTCTGGCAATGCTTTAGCAACTGCTTTTGCCGCACCTGTTGAAGTCAGAACCATGTTTAGTGAAGCACTACGTCCGCGACGGTCACCAGAGTGGAAGTTGTCGATCAAATTTTGGTCGTTTGTGTATGAGTGCACGGTTTCAATATGGCCAGAAAGAACACCATATTTATCGTTCAGAGCCTTAAGGACTGGCGTGATTGCATTTGTTGTACAGCTTGCCGCAGAGATGATGGTGTCATCTTCTTTAATTACCGACTCATTTACACCGAATACAACGTTTTTGATGTCACCTTTACCTGGTGCTGTTAGCAGTACTTTCTCTGCGCCTTTACACGCTAAGTGTTGGCTCAGGCCTTCAGAATCACGCCAAACACCTGTGTTATCAACAACTAGCGCGTTATTGATACCGAAAGCTGAGTAATCCACTTCGCTTGGGTTATTTGCGTAGATGATTTGGATGTAGTTGCCGTTAACGATCAGTGCTTTACGCTCTTCATCGATAACAATGCTACCGTTGAACTGACCGTGAACTGAGTCACGACGCAACAAGCTAGCACGCTTCTCCAAATCGCCTTTTTTACCGCCACGAACCACAATCGCACGTAGTCTTAGTGGGTAACCTGGACCACTTTTCTCAATGAGAAGGCGAGTAAGTAGTCGACCAATGCGACCGAACCCGTAAAGAACCACATCACGCGCTTTCAATGAAGAATCTGCGTCGCGAGCGCCATCAAGTGCAGTGATAAGGAAATCGTTTAGAGAGCTTGTATCGTCATGTTCATTCCAGTACATAGTTGCCAATTGGCCAACATCGACACGGCATGAAGAAATGCTCATTTCACAAAGCGCTTGAATAATAGGCATCGTGTGCTCAAGCGAAAGTGGGTTACCGGTATAACGTCTTGCAACGCGATGAGTTTTGAGAATGTCTATAGTAGTAGCATTAATAAGCGTTTTACCAAACAGAACCACTTCGATTCCTTTTTGACGATATAGCTTACCAATTAGAGGGGAAATAGATTCAGCAATCGTTTGGCTAGTTTGCCAGTCTTGGAGATATTTCTCTGGACTCATTGTTGTATTAAACCTTTCACGTTTTGGGGGCTAACCATACTCTCTGCTGTTGCCTCTTCGGCAGCGTGCAAGAGTGTGGTGGGTTATGTAATCGGGTTGTAATAGTTATGTGTGCGGATTCTAAGGTCGGAGTCCTTATTCTGCTAGGAAAATTAAATCCAGTGTAAAACACTACTTAAGGGGACGTTAGTGGTGGATTAATGTGACTAAAGCAGTGGTTTTCACGTATTGACATTTAGAAAGTAACTTACTTTTTTTGCGATGATAACGTTTGCTTTCAAATTAGTTTTGTTGACAAAAATGGATATTTTGCATTTTTGTGTGATTTAACTCGATAAGGCAACTCAATAGGTAAACATACAATAGATGATTTCTTGAAAAGTGATGCGACTCTTAGTTGTGAGTGAAACTTTATTGTTTGCATCCAACTTTAAGATCAAAAAATATGACTTAAATCACAATTTCTACTGCATTAGCCGATGATAAAACACTCACAATAACCATAATCTAGGTAGGTGAATGTTGTTTGAAAGTAACAATGTCGTATATGCCTTTCAATGCAAGAAACTAGTCTAATATTAAATAAACGGATGAAATCAACCATTAGGCTGATGGATGTTGAGATTATCAATAAAAACACGCTTAGCACTCCTCGCACTATTACCCGCTGTGGTAATAGTGGTATTTGCAGTTCAGCAGTTTTCTGATAATGCGTTGCGCGTGAGCCGTCTCAATCAAACGGTTAGCAATATTCAAGGTTTCCAATTGATATCCAAGGCCTCCCACTTTATTTACTCCATAGAGAAAGTACGCCGACAGCCTGATCTTCAAGTCTCTGCAGCCATTAATATTGAAGAACAAGGTGAAGTTATTTCTTCTTTGCATCAAAAGTTTGTGAGTAACCCTAATACTGCTGAATATGCTGATGAACTGAAAGAAGCCATGCTGGGGGTATTGTCAGGTAGATTGAGTGAGATGGACGACCTGGGTGATTGGGCATTTCAACAGCTCCAAAATATGTCGCGCTCTTTGTTGCAAAATCATCAATGGTATGGCAGTGACGATGGCATTCGCATGCAAAATTTTATTGCCTACCTTGCTCAGCTCTCTTTTTGGACACAGAAAGAAGCTTGGCTGACGAACCGTTTAGTCCAAGACCCTAAGAGTAGGCTAAGTCAAAGTATGTTTTATCAGGCGATTGACCGACAGCAGCAAAATTTGGATGCGTTTTTAAACTTAGGTGGGTCATACGAGCAAGTGGATAAATTGCTTGGCTTGTTTACTTCGCCGAGATATCAGAGAAACTTGGCGTCTCGCGGACAATTAATGTCAGGAGACATGTCACAAAGTGACTACGCCGCGTATTTAAAAGAACTCGATTTTCGTGTGCAGCGCTTACAAGTGCTCATTGATGGGTTCACCAAACAAACTGAGCAGTCGCTTCTCACGCAGGTTCATGAACAAAAGGCCAATATAGCGATGATCAGTTTTGGCGTCGCCTTAGTGGTTATCCTGCTTTGTTGGCTCGGATTTAGTACTTGGTTCCGAGTTAACAGCAAACTCGATGCGATCATTCATACTTTAAACGCGTTGATCAACTCCGAAGAGAAGCAAACAAAAGTCAAAGTTGATGGAAGTGATGAACTGACCATTTTTGCTCAGCAAGTGAATCGAGTGGTTGAAGAAATGCAGAGACAAACTGAAGAAATACTGCATGCAAAAGAGTCAGCAGTATCGGCTAATCGTGCAAAATCTGTGTTTCTTGCCAACATGTCACATGAAATACGCACGCCCCTTAACGGGATCATGGGCATGACAGAAATACTCTCTCAAAGTGAGTTGTCTTCGCATCAACAAGAAGTTGTTGATGACATTGACTCCTCATCTCAAACACTGCTTACTTTACTTAACGATATATTGGATCTCTCTAAAATCGAGTCTGGACGATTGGAGCTGTCACTAATAGAAGCGGATATCCGAGAAGTCGTGTATCAGTCGATGATTTTATTCCAATCCAAAGCAACATCTAAACAGCTAAAGTTAGGTATTAATTTAGCTGAAAATATCCCCATTCGCGTGATGGTCGATGATCATCGTGTCAAACAGGTAGTTACGAATCTGGTATCGAATGCGGTTAAGTTTACCGAAAGTGGGCATGTATGCGTTGATGTTAGTTATGAAGAGTTACTTGAGAAAGAACGTGGAGTGCTGACGTTTAAAGTAGAAGATACCGGAATAGGCATTGATCAAGATAAGTTAACCACGATTTTTGAACCCTTTACTCAGGAAGATGAAGGAGTGTCGAGGCAATTTGGCGGTACAGGGTTGGGTTTGGCAATTTGTTGTCAGCTTGTGTCGATGATGGGGGGCAGGCTCGTAGCAACATCTACAAAAGGAGTGGGCACATGCTTTGAATTCTCGATTGAGGTTGAAGCAATTCCGGTGTTTGGCTGGCGTTCGGAGGTGATTAATAAAGGGCTTTTGATCTGCTCAAATTACGACTACGCCGACCAAATATTAAAAGAGTGTCGCTTGGCGAAAATCAATCTCTTTGGCGTTAATAATGTGAATGAAGTGCAAGCGATAAATGATGACTTTGATGTCATATTTCTGTGCCACAGTAACGACGCTAATACCGATGAAGTCTTGGATAATCTATCATTTAATTACGATCTTCGCCGTGTGATTATTTGCCAGCATCATTTATCCACTCCCTACGAAAATGCAGAAAAAGTACATGCCGTACTCACATTACCTTTCCTTGGCAATCGATTTAAGCATGTCATTGATGATTTAGCTAAGGTTGAAAAGACTATATCAAGTGACAATGTCACCAATAATGTTGTCAGCTCTGAATATCGAGCGTCGCGCTCTCATCGGAGGATCTTAATTGCGGAGGATAATTTGATGAACCAGAAAATAGCGAGTTTTTTTCTGGATAAAGCAGGTTATGACTATTTGATAACAAGCAACGGCCAAGAAGCGTTAGAAGCCATCACAAAGGGAGAAGAATTCGATGCAATTTTAATGGACTGCATGATGCCCGTGATGGATGGACTGACCGCGACGAAAGAAATTCGTCGTTGGGAAAAGAAAGCAGGACGTGAAAAAACGATGATTATCGCACTCACTGCGAGTGTTTTGGAAGAAGACATCCACAACTGTTTTGCGGCAGGCATGGATGCTTATTTACCTAAGCCGTATAAATCGAACCAGTTATTTGAGCTCTTTAGTGAATTAAAACTCGCCTAGCTAACATTTCAACTTAGACAAGGCGTCAAAACGATAAAGCCCCACTTCAGGGGCTTAGTTCTGATTATTCATTGTTGTGCGTTGGCTTGAGCGCCTGCGAGTTTGCGTATGGTTTGGCGATAGGTTAGGTATGCGGAAACACCAGCTAACAGGTTGCCGATACAAGCGCCTAAGAGTAAACCTCGGATTCCATCCATTTGAGCGCCAACCCACAAGCACGGTAGGAAAAAGACAAACAAGCGCAGCGCTGAAATAGTGAGCGCGGTGTAAGATTTGCCTAATGCATTACAAAGAGAAACCATTAGCATACAAACCCCTAATGAACCCAAACTGATCGGCACTATCAGTAAATGCATTTCCAAGACTTGCTCCACTTGCACATCACTTGTCATCAATAATGCGAGTGGGTTTGCGACGGCAAATGTAATGGCAGCAATCAAAAGTTGGAAACCTAGAATGAATTTTACGGCAATACTGACGAGCCTTTGGATATCTTCATAGTTCTTTGCTCCAAGTAAGCGTCCAACCATTGGAGGCATAGACATTGTCAGCGCCAAGACCGAAACGATAGCAAAGAACTCATAGCGTGAACCAAGCGCCCAAGCGGCGACTGCTGCGGTTCCAAAGCTTGCCAATAATTTTGTTGCTAGCATGGAAGACAACGGTGGCAGCAGTTGGCTAATCATCGCAGGGCCCATAATGTTACCGATAGATGCAACACTTTTGGCTACGTTAAGATCTTGCCATTGTGTCGTTGCCCAGTGATTCTTTTTCACGCGAGGAGCGACGACTAAAATACCAAACCCAAAAGCGACGATGGTTGCTATTGCCGCTCCGTTAATACCCAAGTCAAATGTGAAAATAAATAGCGGATCGAGCACAAGGTTCACGCCGCTGGTTATCATCATCATTGTGCCAGGTAACATTGTATTGCCATTAGCTCGGCAGATACTGTAATAAAAATACAAAACCGCACCAGTCCATGAGCTTAATAACCACCAAGGCCAGTAACTGTCGATTATCGGCATAACAGATTCTGGAGCGCTTAATAGAGCTAAAATGGGGTAGCGCAAAAGCCAAATTAGCCCGCCAAAAATAGCGACACCAATTGAGCCGATCATCAATACTAATCCGCCCAGTTGTTTGGCATACCGACTTTCATTCGCCCCAAGAGCTTTAGAAATGACCGCTGTCGTTGCGATCCCTAGACCGACTTGAATGCCGATAATGACCATTTGCAAAGGCAGAGTGAAACCTTGAGCGGCTAACGGTAAAACTCCGAGCTGACCGATAAACGCGCTATCCACAAGCTGAAAGCTCATTAAAGACAGAACGCCAAAAAGCATTGGCCAGGTCATCGTAAATAATTGTTTTGCAAGCGTTGGTTGTGTACTTGTCGTAGTTGAAGACATAGAAAGCTGAATGCGTTAGGAATAAGAGTTAGATTGATTGTACACGGCGGTTAGTTTAGAGACAAAAATAAACCCCGAGGAAGATATTCTTGCTCGGGGTTCGAAAATCTAGCTTACGCGTTTATTTTTTGCCGCTGGTTTGCTTGTCTTCTTCAGTCAGCTCACGAATGCGACGGCTGATGTCACGACGTGCTTTAGAGATCTCAGCGCTTTTAATGATGTGGTCATCAACACGATCTTCATAGTCTGCTTTCATATTTTTGATGATTGCGACGATTTCATCGTGAGTCATTTCTGGTTTGATGTAGTCTAGAAGGTTTTCTAGAAGATCAACACGTTTACGGTTATCACGAACTTTCTTCTCGTTATCAAGAAGCTCACGTTTTAGTTTGTTTTTACGACGAGCTTGGTTAACGATTTCAAATACGCTACTCATAGTTCTCTTTCCTAATTTTATGAATATCTTCCTCGATTAAAGCACAACATCCAGTGGCATAACAGTCTTTAGATCAATAGCAATGCAGAGTTGAACATTTCTCAACCAATTGCGTTGTGTCCATATAATCGTGCTGCTTTCTTCGAGTTTTGGCCAACATTGTAGAATCCATCGATTCATTGTCATAACGTGGCCTTCACTATATTATCAACACCATTGAATGCAAAATGATGAACTTGATATGGACTCTGGTAACACTGCGGAGCAAGTAAATAGTCAAGATAATGAGCAAGTCACTCGCTCTGTGGCTGAAAAGTTAAAAACGGCGTATATCAACGCTCGCGAGCAACTCGAAATCATCGAAGTTGAGCTTAATCGTTCAAAAATAATGATGGTCGACCAAGATGGCAATTTGACGAGAGTGCCGATTCTCTCGGAGCATTGATACCTGACCCTATTCGTAAGGGGTGTCAGGTCTTACGCTATGCTTTAGCCTGACACCAACACCTGAACCGCTAACGCTTCTTGCACTGCTGTGTGAATTTATGGCGTATGATTTCGAAGCGATTTAGGTACAAAGTCAAATGCAAAAATAATAAGGAAATGCATTATGAAAGTTGAGCTAACGGCAATTGAAGCACGAGTTATTGGTTGCTTGATCGAAAAAGAAGTCACTACCCCAGATCTTTACCCCCTCAGCCTAAACGCATTAACCAACGCGTGTAATCAAAAAAGCAACCGTGATCCCGTGATGTCACTCTCTGAGTCAGACGTTCTCGATGCCGTTGATGCTCTTATTGAGCGCAGGCTCGTCAGTGACGAAAGTGCGTTCAACAGCCGCGTCAGCAAGTATCAACACCGTTTCTGTAATACGGAATTTGGTGATTTAAAGCTGACAGAGCAGGAGAAGGGCATTGTATGCTGTATGCTTTTGCGCGGTGCTCAAACACCTGGGGAAATTCGTACTCGTACTAATCGTCTCGCGACATTTCATGATGTAAAAGAAGTGGAAACGGTCCTTGAGCATTTAGCAAGCGAAGAGAAAGGACCATTAGTGGTCAAATTACCACGTGAGGCTGGTAAGCGGGAGTCACGTTATATGCATTTGTTCTGTGGTGATGTTGATGCGTCCGAACTTGCAGCGCCTGTGTCTGCTGCAAGCTCGAGCTCCGATCGAGTAAGTCAGCTAGAGCTCGAAGTCGCTCAGCTGAAAGAAGAGCTGGATGAATTAAAAGCTAAGGTTGAGTCACTGCTTTCATGATGGAAAATACAACGCAGCGTTGGAGTGTCTACCTGATACGAAATAACCGCAACGCGTTGTATTGTGGTGTTACCAATGATGTTGAACGAAGATTCAATCAGCACCAAACCGGAAAAGGAGCGAAAGCTTTGAAGGGAAAAGGCCCTTTGGTATTGGAATGGTCATCGGATTTTGAGTCAAAGACGCTTGCCATGCGAGCAGAGTACTATATTAAGCAACTAACTAAAGCGAAAAAAGAGCTGCTCGTTATGTCAAAAGCAAATATTGTCGTCGACGAACATCAACAAATGATGTTAGAGATAGTGGCACTCTGATAAGCCCTTGCTACGCAAAGATACACGGAAACCGCCTATGTCATATTGGCGGTTTCTTTTTGTTTTTGGAGTACCATGTAGGAATAAACTGACGCATAATGGGCTGGTGTTCTGTTTACAGGTCCTGAATATGAAAAGCGCGAAATGTCTCTACGTTATCGAGACAAAGGAAGCGACTCAATGTACTTTATTTGCATCCACTCAGACCAAGAACCAATTTACTATTGAAACAGGCACTAAGAGGAAGGTAGATTACAAGAGTATAGGATGACTCGGCTAGGTAATGAATAGAGCTGAATTAGGCTCATAAAAAAGCTAAAAGAGCAGTAGATGAAAAAAGCGTTAGTATTCTCCCTGATTTCAATGGCCGCTTTTGCGCCGAATGTGCAGGCCACCCAAGTTCTTAATGGGTATTGGGCATATCAAGAGTTTTTAGACCAGTTTCCACAACAGAAGCAGTTAACTAGTGCGTTGGCTGAAGTGGTAAGAGAAACCCCTGTACCCGTAGCAAAAGACAAAAAGCGTCCACTGAAAATTTCTGTTGTTTATCCAGGGCAGCAGATCTCTGATTATTGGATTCGAAACATCGATGCGTTTGAAAAACGCCTAGATAAGCTTGATATCGACTATCAACTAAATCAAGTGTTTACTCGTCCTAATGCAGATATAAAGCAGCAAAGTTTGTCTTTAATGGAGGCGCTGAAAAGCAACTCCGATTACTTGATCTTTACTCTAGATACCACAAGACATCGTAAGTTTGTTGAGCATGTCTTAGATTCAAAGAAAACCAAGTTAATTTTACAAAATATCACCACACCTGTTAGGGATTGGGAACATCATCAGCCGTTTCTTTATGTTGGTTTCGACCACGCAGAAGGAAGTCGTGAATTGGCCGTTGAGTTTGGCAAGCGTTTCCCTAAACATAGCCACTATAGTGTTCTCTATTTCTCGGAGGGCTACATTAGTGACATCAGAGGCAACACTTTTATCAACCAAGTGAACCGCGATAACCAGTTTGAACTACAATCTGCTTACTACACCAAAGCAACAAAGCAATCTGGGTATGAAGCTGCAAAAGCCAGTTTGGAGAAGTATCCGGACGTTGATTTCATTTACGCGTGTTCTACCGATGTAGCATTAGGTGCTGTTGACGCTCTTAAAGAGTTAGGTCGTGACGATGTCATGATCAATGGTTGGGGCGGCGGTTCAGCAGAGTTAGAGGCGCTTTCTAAAGGGGAGTTAGACGTTACCGTTATGCGTATGAACGATGATACAGGTATTGCAATGGCTGAGGCCATTAAGTGGGATTTAGAAGGAAAGCCAGTTCCCACCGTTTACTCTGGTGATTTTGAAGTCGTTACCAAATCGGACTCTCCAGAAAGAATTGAAGCATTAAGAAAACGTGCATTTAGATACTCAGATAATTGATGACAACTACATCAAAAACAAGAAAGCGTCGCTCACTGTCGACGCTTATTACCAAAATAATTATTCTCGTACTTGCTCCGATCATTCTAGGCATCTTTGTTCAGAGTTATTACTTCTCGAAGCAGATTATTTGGCAGGAAGTCGACCGAACCAAGCAGCAGACCTCTGCCCTGATCCTGAACATTTTTGATAGCCATTTTGCAGCGATTCAGATTCATCACAACAGCAATTCGAAAAGTGATGTTGTATTGGATTTTTATACAGAACGTGATGAAGAGGCACTCAATTACTTTTTCATGAGTATTGACCAGAGTGATCCTTCCCATACACCGGAGTTTCGTTTCCTAACCGATCATCAAGGTATTATTTGGGACGATGGCAACGCGCATTTCTATGGCATCAACAACCTGATACTTAGCCGACTTGCCAGTCAAGTGACCTTTAGCAACAACTGGTATTATCTACCCTCACAGACCCCGATGGGAACTCGCCATCTTTTACTTCGTCGTGTACCCGTTTTACAACCTAAAACCGGTGAAGTGATGGGGTACTCTTACAATGTTGTTGTTTTAGATAATAACTTTGGGTTGATGGAAAGGCTAAAAAATGAAGGCAACGTCGACAATGTTGTGTTGGTCGCTAACAACACACCATTGGCAAGCTCATTAGTAGGAGATGAGGCTTATCAAATATTTGACGTACTCAAACGACGAGAGTCCCAGCACAAGCTTGACCAATTATTGATCATCAAAACCCCTATTGAGGTAAATGCCGCCGAGACTGACTTGTGCTTGCTTACTGTGCAAGACAATCAGAGCGTGGTGACATTGCAAATCCAACACCTGCTAGCAATGCTAGCCTCAGTTATCGGTATGGTCATGATTGCGCTAATGACTAAAGAATGGATCGAGAATCGAGTAGTTGAAGAGTTAGGATCCCTGATGGCATATACCCGCTCGGCTCGTGAAGAAAAAGGATTTGAGCGTTTTGAGGGGTCAGATATTGAGGAATTCGATCATATTGGTTCGACACTAGAAAACACTTTTGAAGAGCTTGAAGCACAAAAGCGCTCTTTCCGCGACCTGTTTAACTTTGCGTTATCTCCTATTATGGTGTGGTCTGAATCGGGTGTGCTTGTCCAAATCAATCCGGCAGCACGCAAAGAGTTAGTCATGGAAAACGATATTGAAACCATGCACCCAGTGTTCAAAGGTTTCAAAGAAAAGTTGATGCCACACCTTCGCATGGCGGCTCAGGGAGCTACGTTGACAGGCGTTAATGTGCCAATTGGAGACAAAGTATATCGCTGGAACTTATCGCCGATTCGAGTTGATGGAGATATTAGCGGTATTATTGTTCAAGGTCAGGATATAACCACGCTAATTGAGGCGGAAAAACAGAGTAACTTGGCGCGCAAAGAAGCAGAGAAATCTGCTCAAGCCCGTGCCGACTTTCTGGCTAAAATGAGCCATGAGATCCGAACGCCAATCAATGGAATTTTAGGGGTTGCTCAATTGCTAAAAGACTCTGTGGAAACAGAAGAGCAGAATAACCAAATTGACGTACTTCGACATAGTGGTGAGCACTTACTTGCTGTTTTGAATGATATTTTGGACTTTTCGAAGATTGAGCAGGGAAAGTTTAATATCCAAAAGCACCCGTTTTCTTTCACTGATACAATTCGAACGTTAGAAAACATTTATCGTCCTATTTGTGAAAGTAAAGGCGTCAACCTTGTCATTGAAAACAAAATAGATCCCAATGTTGAAATCTTTACTGACCAAGTTCGTCTGAACCAAATTTTATTCAACCTAGTCAGTAATTCTGTGAAGTTTACGCCCTCGGGTAGCGTGCGCTTGCACGCGGAACTTGAGCAGTTCTATGGCGCTGACAATAGTGTACTGGTCGTGGAAATTACGGATACAGGTATCGGCATCGAGTCTGACAAACTCGACCAAATGTTCGAACCTTTTGTTCAAGAAGAAGCAACAACGACTCGAGAATACGGTGGCAGTGGCTTAGGGCTGACCATTGTGAAGAGCCTTGTCGACATGCTGGAAGGTGATGTTCAAGTCCGCAGTCAGAAAGGCTTAGGAACGACTTTTGTCATTACAATGCCAGTGAAAGATCGTGAGCGAGTACTCACCCCTCTTGATTCGAGTTTGCGAGTTAAGCCAGGTGAACTATTTGCAGAGAGTCTCAAAGTGCTGTTGGTAGAGGATAACCATACTAACGCATTCATTCTAAAAGCGTTTTGTAACAAGTACAAAATGCAGGTTGATTGGGCGAAAGATGGGTTAGAAGCAATGGAATTCTTAAAAGATCATACTTACGATTTGATACTGATGGACAACCAACTTCCGCATCTTGGTGGAATTGAAACGACCAAAGAGATCCGACAAAAGCTAAAACTAGGCACGCCAATTTATGCGTGTACTGCTGACACCGCGAAAGAAACCAGTGACGCCTTTATGGAATCGGGTGCGAATTACGTGCTTCTCAAGCCGATTAAAGAAAATGCGCTCCATGAAGCATTTGTGGATTTTAAGCAGCGGTTCTTAGTCGAGCGAACATGAATAATTGGCTCACTACGAGATAACCCAATTATTCATTATCTGAAAAGCACAACACCATGACTGTGGGTTGTGCTTTTTTGTATCTGACCCTTTTACTCTTATACAAATCAGACTTTATTGGTCTCGACGTTTGTTGTGTACATCGCTGCATTTCAAGTTCAAACATAGTGTTGTGTTACTTAGATTTCTGCCCCTTCACTGACACACCCAACGTGATTTCAATCACAAAAAGATATTTACTTAGCGTGCTAACTATTTTATATTACTTAGCACGCTAAGTAATTGAGTAGATCTTATGATTCAAGACATCAACAGTTTGCGAGACCTTTCTCTGGCTGAAAAATTATCTCGTGTTGCTCGTTTGTGGAAAATGGTTGCAGATCGCGAGTTAGAGCCTTTAAACCTAACGTATCCGCGTTGGACTGCGTTATGGAAGCTTTATCGAATGGGTGACAACATCAGTCAGAAGCATTTGGCTGAAGCGCTTGAGATCGAGTTAGCGTCGTTGATGCGAACATTAAAATTATTAGAAGAGCAATCTCTGATCGTTCGCCATTGCTGTGAACACGATAAGCGAGCACGTATTGTTAGCCTCACAGAAGAGGGGAAAACCCTACTAAAGCAAATGGAGGCTCGAATTCTTCAAGTTCGAAGCAAGCTCCTAACGGACATCAACGACCAGGAACTTCAGCAGCTTTCATTGATTCTTGATCAGATTGCTCACAATGCACTTGATTCACTTAGCGAATAAGTCAGAAAACCGAATAAAAAGAGAAGTAAACGCCTATGACTCCAGATCAAAAATTCGCACGTTGGATCAAATATTCTTGCGTCGCGTTTGTCCTTGTCTTTGCCTATTTTCTAGTTGCAGATCTCGCCATGCCGTTGACGCCTCAGGCAATGGCAACGCGTGTGGTAACTAAAGTGGCCCCCCGTGTGAGTGGGCAGATTACACATCTTTATGTTGCCAACAACCAAGAAATAAGCCAAGGCGATCTACTATTTCAGATTGATCCCCTGCCTTATCAGCTCGCCGTAGAAAAGGCTCAACTTAACCTTGAGCGTGTGATTCAAAACAACGAACAACTTGATGCTTCTATTGCGGCGGCAAAAGCAGACGTTGAAGCGAGCAAAATCGTGGCGGAACAAAAAGTTCGCGAAGCGAAACGTCTTAATACCCTGTTTCACCGTAATGGTACTTCGCAACAACAGCGCGATGACGCACAGAGCAGCGCAACGGCAGCTAAAGCGAACTTACTGGCCGCACGTGCTCGTTTAAAAGAGTTGGAAGTAAACCGCGGTGATTTAGGCGCGACGAATGTGAATATCCGCGTGGCGCAAAACCAGCTAAAACAAGCGGAACTTAATCTGTCTTACACTCAAGTCTCGGCGGAACATGATGGCGTTGTCGCTAACTTGCAGCTGGAGACGGGGGCCTATGCAGCAGCTGGTACACCTCTTGTCGCTTTAGTCTCCGATGACGTGGATATCATTGCCGACTTTCGTGAAAAGAGTTTACGACACTTTAATCAGAACAGCCGTGCGTTAGTGGCTTTTGATAGCTTACCTGGTGATGTATTTGAAGCTCGTATTACGAGTGTGGATGCCGGGGTCAGCTCGGGTCAATTCGATGCGGATGGCCGCTTAGCAACACCAACTGACTCAAACCGTTGGGTGAGAGACGCGCAGCGCTTACGTTTACATTTAGCTATCGATGAACCTCAGCAGCGCGCATTTCCAGCAGGGGCACGAGCAACCGTGCAGTTGTTGCCAGAAAACGCATTATCTGGCTGGTTAGCGAGGTGCCAGATCCAATTCTTGAGTCTTCTTCATTATATTTATTAACGAGGAGGCGATATGAAGTTATGGGACCACCCCATGTCGGAAAACGACTTCCGTCAGTGTTTGCGCATTGCAACTGGTGCGACCATTGGTTTCACTTTATGTAAAGTATTTGGTTGGAACTATGGCGTATTCTTTACTGTAACCCCGATGCTGTTACTTGGAATGGTGCCAGTCATGAGTCTACATGCCGCACGACAACTGATTTTTTCAGCGGTTGTGTGTGGATTAGAAGTTGGTGTTCTTGGTGGGTTATTTGGTGGGCACCCTGGCATGATGACAATCATTGCATTCGGGTTGTTTCTGTATAAATTCGCCTGTATGTCAAAAGGGAGCTTATTCTTATTTGGAGCGAACAGCGTACTGAGCTTAAGCATCATGCTGCATTTTGCGAGTTATCCAACCACTGACTTAAATGACCTAATATTTAGCAATCTGCAAGCGAATGTTATTTCAGTGATCGTTGCTTATGTGGTGACATTTTTGATTCCCGATGCGGAACCTCGTCAGCCACCAGCGAAACCGTCGCAGCCTAAACAGAGTCATCGCATGCGTCATGAAGCCCTTATGGGGGCGAGTATCGCTACAATGTCTTTCCTTGTATTCCAGCTATTTGACCTCAGTGACTCTATGTCTGCTCAGGCGACAACCTTACTTTTATTGTTTCCTATGCATTGGAACGGTGCTTTAGGGTATGCGCGAAAAAGAGCAATGGGGACCTTGATGGGGGTGACCTTTGGTGTTGTCGGACAACTTGTATTATACGATTGGTCGGATACCTTATTGTTTATCGTCCCATTGCTTTGGATTGGTGCAATGATGTTCAGTTATATGCACGTGAAAGAGTCTAGCGGTTCGGGAGCCGGATTTGGCGGTTTAACCACATTAGGCATTTTGTTCGGCCAATATCTTACTCCGGATGGTGACTTAATGTTCAGTGCGCTGTATCGCGTGAGCAGTATTTTGTTTGCTATTGTTGCGACGCTGCTTGTGACCTATACGGTTCACAGAATACTCAACAGCTTTGAGGCGACGCGCTTTAGCGAGCAGTAAGTTCAGACGTTACTGGTTAGAAAGGATTGCTCCAGTAACTCTGTTTTTAGTTCGTGAGTCATCGCAATGGGACTGGCAAACTTAATTCCAACTACCCATCCCTTCACCAATTTCTTAATGTTGGCAATGACACATCGATTTTCTTCTCCGATATAGTGGCTTAACGGGCATTCGATGGTAACACTCTCACCCACGTTGAATTCGGGCTCAATCAAGGTTGATATACCAACACCTGCTAGAGAGAAATCGATAAGGCTACCGTCGTAGACATTCCCTGCATGAATAACGTTACAGTCCATTTGCAACTTGTAACGCTCATGTTCCCGAACTGGTTTGGTTGCAAATGTTCCTGGAATGCGGATAAACAAAAGGGGAGATGGTCGAACGGTCGTCGTCAGCACGCTGGACTTAAACGCAATGACATGGCCTAACTCCGTATCTGATACACCACGCACTATGATATCGGCGTTGGGGAGTTTTCTCATCACTTGCTCTTCAAGCAAACGCATTGGTATATCAAGAATCAAATAAGCATTTTCTTTCATCCCAAGATAGGTGGTGGAATACGTATATTGATCCTTAGGCCCAAATTCGAAATTAGTAGAAAGTTTCATTCCCGGTTTGAGAAATCTATGCAGTTCATCTTTAGTATGAGTGGCTGGCATCACATTGGCGTTTTAATTTTTAGTTAAGCTGAGGCTATCAAAACGCCATTTTGTTATTCAAGATAGTAAGGCATAAGTTTTTGTAAAATCATCGCTATCTGTGAAGTGGTGGGCGATAAGTTTGGTTCATTCCACCTTTCATAAAGATTTGGCTTGCCACAATACTGCCGCATGTGACCAACATCAGCGCTAACCAAGTGAGAGAATCTGGTTGTTCACCAAAAATTGGAACGGCAAGAAGTGTCGCGACGACTGGAGTTAATGAACCAAAAGCTGCGCTGGCTTCGGCACCGATGATCCTAATTGCATAAATGAAAGTGAAAGAAGCGATTAAACCTGCGCCAACACCTTGTAGCATCGCGTGGCCAAATAACTCCTCCCATGGCCACTGGCTGAACGGTGTTACCACCAAATAACTGTCTACCCACCCGAAACCAACGGCGATGATGAGCAGAGCCAAAGACGCGATTGCAACGAATCCTGCACAGACGTGTGCATTAAGATTGGCGACACGAGCGCTGATGGTGAAAGCAGCCCACATGATGCTGCCAGTTAGAAACAGGATATGCCCTTGTAATTGAGACCAGTTGTACTCTGCGCCGCTATTAGAAAGAAGGAATACGAAAATCCCTAACAACACCGTAGAAAGCCCGATTAAGCGGTGAGCACTCAGCGACTGTTGATAACAAAGTACCGCGATAGCAGAAACAAACAATGGCAAAGTGCCAGGTACTAATGCACTGCCGTGCGCCACGGGAGCGAAATGCATAGCCGTTCCGACGACCAGAAGATAGGGAAGGCCGCTTCCAACCACAACACCAACCAGGTAGCGTTTAGGCACGACGCGCAGCGACTGTTTATGCTTAATCACAAATGGTAATAAAATTATACTTGGGATGAGAAAGCGAACTAACGCGATATCGGCTGGCTGCAAGGCAGAAATTGCGCCCCCTTTTAAAGAAATAAAGAAACCAGACCAAAGCAGTAAGGTCGTTAATATAGCTGCGTATCCCAAGATCATTATCGACATGTCCATTTGTAAATGATGTGTTAATTGTTGAATAAAACTCTTGCCAAAGGGAGGCAAAGTTTGACGTAATTAGGCTTGATATTGGTGATAAATTGCGTATAAATGTTAATTATTAGTGATTAAAGGCACGGGAGAATAAATGGATAAAATTGACAGGCAACTTATCAACCTAATGCAGAAGGATGCCACTCTGACAACTGCAGAACTTGCTGACCAAGTAGGGCTATCGGCATCACCTTGTGCAAGGCGCATTAAGCGTTTGGAGCAAGAAGGTGTAATTAGTGGTTATCGAGCTATTGTGTCCAGAGACACTGTAGGCATCGCGATGACTGTATTTGTTGAAGTGAGTTTAAATAACCACCAAGCTTCTTCGATTGATGAGTTTGAACATGCCGTTGTTGAGATGGATGAAGTGATCTCATGCCATGTCGTATCAGGGGCTTATGATTACCTGTTAGAGGTGGTCAGCAAAGATCTTGCTGGCTATGAAACATTTACTAGAAAGTTACAGCGATTAGAAAATGTGAAAGATATTCATACCCACCTGGCGATTAGACAAGTGAAAGGAAATGGCAGTTTGCCGATTTATGCATAAGAAAGATGAAATTTTTCGATAGACTTAAGATTGCTCACTATCATAGAAAGAGATATGGGCAGTTTGGTAAAGACAGAGCCCGAACTCTGGGATGGGCAGATAAGTATAGTCAGATCAGCCGTTTTGAGGCGTTGTGCCGAGGGTTAACGTTAGACGGTTCAAGTATTTTAGATATTGGGTGCGGCTACGGAGACTTGTTAGCGTTTATCGAACTTACGGGATTGCATCCTCAAAGCTATATTGGCATTGATCAGCAAAAACAATTTATCTCTGAAGCCAGAAAACGAGATTTTCGTACGCAAAGTAAGTTTATATGTGGCGACTTTTCAACGTTGGTATTGCCTCGTTGCGATTTTGTTTTTGCTTCCGGATCATTGAACTATCAATCCACCAACCCAAATCATGCCATTGAAATGATTGATAAAATGTTCCGAGCGACAGAGAAAGGTTGTGTGTTTAACTTGTTGGATGAATCCAAACTACCCAGCATGAAAATGTTAGCGTCGCACAATAAAGAAGGTGTCTTTCGCTATTGTCGGTTGCTGTGTCCGAATACACGATTGATTGAGGGATACTCCGAGCACGACTTTACGATTGCCATGATCAAAAAAGCGGAGTCCGTTTCCTGACTCCGCTTAATAAATTCTTAAGCCTTATTGGTTTTTGTATTGTGAGATTTCACAGTTACCTGTGTATCTATCAACCTTGAATGAGAACGCGGCTGAATGGTATTCCCTCCCATCACTCCATATTGTTTCTCCGAAGATTTTACACAGATCCAAATCACTGATTGAACCGAACTCTTTTACGTGCCTAACTACTGACAAAAACTTGGCTTTGGTAGCATTAGGACATTCCCTGTTACTTAATCGATTGATAACCATGTTTGTAGCATCATCTCCAGCCAAATGTGACTTTTTATTAAATTTTATTAATGGCTAAACTAACCAAAAAATGTCCATAAGTAAAGCATTAATGTGACGTATGTCTCTATAAATTGATTGTCTTGGTCATGGTTTAGTCAAGTTTGTCAAAGGGAACAATCCCATTATTTACATTTGATATCATTCACGACTAAGGAAAGATAAAAAGCACGAATAACGTCCAATATTGGAGTGAAAAACCAACATCGTCTATTCAAAACTGGCTCTGTTTTTACTTCGAAACATCTTGAGCGTATTGAAGCGCTCGGGCTTCTTTATCATAGACTTGTGACAGAGTTTGATATTGTGAAGAGAGGCGCTTGTAATCTTCAGCAAGTTCCAAAGCGTTGGTGTTATACCATTCCGCAGTTATTTGATTGGCTGTTTTGTTTGACTCGCGGCACTTCTGGGCCAGTATCTCCCACCCATTTGCTGACCATTGGGATTGTGTGCTCAATTTAAGCAGCTGATTCGCTTTAGTTGTGAGCTCTTCTTTGTATTGAATCGATGCTTTTAATTGCGCTTTGAACACATTTTGGTTCGACTTGGCACGCCAAAGTAGCACGAGCTCATGCAGTGAAAAGGTTTCGGACAATAACTGACGCTGTTTATGTTCGGTCAAAAGTGTATTGAATACCTCAACATGCTGATTGTAATTGGACTCTAAACGATTGAATTGGGTAAGATTGTCATTCCACGACGATGGGTTACATTGAATATTGGCGTGCCCCGTTATCGGGAACAGAAGAAATAGTAGTATCCAATTGAGTCTGTTGATCATTATTGCTCGCGTTAGTTGACCTGCTCTTTTGAGTATATACCCAAATTTCTACGACATGCGTGCTGCTGGTGGGATAAGAATAAAGAATGAAAAGGAAAAGGGCATGAAGAAAATTCTCGTCGCATTGATTGTCATGCTGTTGCTCGGCGGAGCGGGGGCTGGATACTATTTCTTCTTTATGCAGAAAGATGAACCTGAAGCACCAAAGGCTACACAAGTCGAGCAATCGTCACTGCAAAAAGAAACATCCAAACCGATTCTGGATTTAGAAGCCGTTCCCCCGGAAGTTACCGAGTACTACGTTATTGAGCGTCGTGTCAATGTTTACAACAAGCCTAACCCTAATGCTTTAGTTGTCGATACGCTCTATAAGGGAGAAAAAGTATCGGTGTTAGAAAAAGTAGATGGGTGGTACCGAATCTCCGGCTATCTTGTCTATGAAGAGGGTGGAGAAGAAAAAGCCGAATGGTTGAATGCTGAAGGGTTATCGGATGCAGAGCCAGTTATTAAAGAGCAAGAGCGCTTAGAGATATTGGATGAATACCTACAGAAGTCGGATGATTTAAAAGTTCACTTGGATATTTTCCGTAAGAAAACACAGCAATTGTTAGACGATGAAACCTGTGAACCGAGTGATTTTGAGGAGCTCGGAGGCTGGGTTCGTTCTGTGACGTTCAAAAAGCGCAACGTTTACTTCATCTATTGTGGCGGTTTGGAGCAAGAGAACAAGATCTACTTAGATGTTGATAAGGGCGATATTTTTTATCGATAACTCACGACCAATTACACTAGTTCTCTAAAGACGTTTTGATAAATGCAATAACGATGCAAACCTGAAATCAGAGATTTATAACTTTTTAGTTGTGAACCATAATCAATAGGAATACTATCAACGAGTCAAGTGACCTAACTTGGCTCTTTGTGTTTTTAGTGAGTTCCTATGTCTTGGATTTACCTTAGAAAGTTGATTTTGCTGCTATTTGCAATGGTATTGCTACCAGTGCATGTATCTGCTGCGCAAATCGACCACAAGGCTCACGTACCGCACTTTTCTAAGCTACAACCTTTTGTAGCCGCAAGTGTATCGCCAAACTCTTCCGTCGATTTTTCTGAAGTCTCAGAAGAAAGCTCTCAATCTCCAGTATCTGAAGGCCATGCAAGTCTCGATTCCGTTGCTTTGTTTAACTCTCAGCGCTGGACGTCTTACTTACGGGAAGGGCTTGATGACGAGCACGTAGATTTTGTCGGCGATCTCACTACTCCGTTTTACGCTGATGCGGGTTACGCATACAGCTTGATGGACATTAACTGGCGTCACAACCAGTCCACATTTTATCATTTCACAAGCGATCATCGCATTTCTGGTTGGAAAGAGACCAATGCCATGTACGTCGCACTCAATAGTCAGTTTTCTGCCTAAACACCATTTATTTGCACCATTGTGCACTCTTAACACGACGATTGTATTCGACAGGACGTGAGCGTTCTGAGCATTTCATACCCTGAATTTATTCTGGGAGCATCTGTCGTGTGTTAAGCCTTGTTATTAAAAGCTTCACTTCATCGTGAAGGGATGATGTTTACATGAAAAAAACACCAAAGCAGCAAAAGAACAGAAAGCTGATGAATCACTACTCAGCTTGGAAATATGTAGTATTAATCACGACGGTCATTATTTTAACCCTAAGTGCTATACCAACTTGGTTTGGCGAACAGCCTTCTATCCAGTTGACGTTTTCGGAGCAAAACAACAGTGAAATGTCGGTTGTTCATCTGAATCAACTGCTAAAAACCAACCATATTTCAGCCGACAAAATCATCGAAAAAGACGGCAAAACAACCATTGTATTCGATGGTGAAGATGCGCAAAGTAAAGCTCGTGTGTTGTTAAACAAAGAGCTAAATAAAGACGACAGCATCACTTTCTCATACGTATCGGTTGCGCCAGAATGGTTGAATGAGATGGGCTTTAGCCCAATTAAGCTCGGTCTTGACCTTCGTGGTGGCGTTCAGTTCTTGTTGAATGTTGATGTGAATAAAGCGTTTGAAGAACAACGTGATGCATTGATTGATGAAATCAAAGCGAACCTACGTGATCAACGTGTTCGTGGTGTGCAAGTTCGAGCAGAAAGCGGCAACCGAATTACGGTAAACAGTGACAGCGAGCAAGCATTGTCGGAAGTGAACAAGTTCTTGCGTCAAAATTACCCGGGCTGGATTTCAAAAAGTTCATCTCGTGGCTTTGTGCTTGAACCGAGTGAACAAAATATCCAAGAATTTCAATCGTCGACTCTTCAACAAAACCTGAAGATCATGCGTGGTCGTATTGAAGAACTTGGTATCACAGAAGCACTAGTGCAACGCCAAGGTAAAGAGAGCATTCGAATTGAGCTCCCTGGTGTACAAGATCCTGCTCAAGCGAAAAACGTTATTGGTGCAACAGCAAGCTTGGCGTTTTATGAAGTGAAAGATGCGAGCCAAGCACACAGCAGCCAAGATCTTGTTCTTCAAGATAATGACGGTCGTACTGTGATTTTGGCAAAACGACCAGTTCTAACGGGCGAGCACATCGTGAACGCTCGTGCTGGTGTCGACAAAATGGGCATGTCAGAGGTAAATATTTCTCTTGACCACGCTGGTGGTAAGAAAATGAGTGACTTCTCAGCAACTCACATCGGCAAGCCAATGGCGACCGTTTACCGAGAGTACAAAACAAACGATCGCGGTGTAACTGAGCGTAGTGAGCGCGTTATCAGCGTCGCAACTATTCAATCTCAACTTGGTAGCCAGTTCCGTATTACTGGGGCAGGTAGCATGGACGATGCACAGCAGTTAGCGCTATTACTTCGTGCGGGTTCACTAACTGCGCCGGTTACTATTGTGGAAGAGCGTACTATCGGTGCTTCTCTGGGTGCAGAAAACATTGAAAACGGTTTTGCAGCGCTGGCTTTAGGTATGGGTTTAACACTGACCTTTATGGCACTTTGGTACCGCCGCTTAGGTTGGGTAGCAAACGTGGCGCTTTGTGCCAACATGCTTTGTCTGCTTGGCCTAATTGCCTTGTTACCAGGTGCGGTTCTAACGCTTCCAGGTATTGCCGGTTTAGTGTTAACCGTCGGTATGGCAGTAGACACCAACGTTATTATCTTTGAACGTATTAAGGACAAAATGCGTGAAGGCCGCAGCTTCGCTCAAGCGATTGATCTTGGCTTTGACAGCGCATTCTCGACCATCCTTGATGCCAACATTACTACCATGATCACCGCCGTGATTTTGTACGCCATCGGTAATGGCCCAATCCAAGGCTTTGCCTTAACACTCGGATTAGGTTTGTTAACCAGTATGTTTACAGGCGTATTTGCCTCTCGAGCAATGATCAATTTAATTTGGGGCCGCGATGCCCGTCGTGATGTGAGGGTTTAATCATGGTCGAAATGCTAAAACAAAATATTCGTAAAATTCGCTACTTTACTACGCTAGTTTCCATCATTTTAACGGTGATCGCGATCGTCGCTCTAGGCTTTAAAGGGTTGAACCTAGGTTTGGACTTCACTGGCGGTATGGTGACAGAAGTAAAGGTAGATAAGCAGCTAACTAACCATGATCTGCTTGACGTTCTGCAACCAAAGCTTGGTGAATCTGCGTCAGTGACACGCTCTGGTGAAGATGGCCGTTGGGTGATTCGTTACTCTGCGCCGGAAGATGGACAAACGTTGCCAAGTGTAGAAGAGGTGTTGAAGCCAATCTCTCACCAAGTTGATGTTGTCAGCAACAGTATAGTTGGCGCTCAAGTTGGCCAAGACTTGTTTGAACAAGGTGGCTTAGCATTGTTGATTTGTGTGTTGAGTATTCTCGGTTACTTGTGTTTCCGTTTTGAGTGGCGTTTGGCAAGCGGTTCACTGTTTGCTTTGGCTCATGATGTGATCTTAGTGCTTGGTTTCTTTGCAATTACTCAAATGGAGTTCAACTTAACCGTTTTTGCTGCTGTGCTGGCGATTTTAGGTTACTCATTGAATGACTCGATCATCATTGCAGACCGAATCCGTGAGCTGTTGATTGCGAAGCAGAGTTGGAAAACAGAAGACATCAATGATCAAGCTGTTATCGCGACGTTTTCACGCACCATGGTGACATCTGGTACAACACTGATCACCGTTGGAGCATTGTGGATTATGGGAGGAGCGCCTTTGGCTGGTTTCTCAACCGCGATGTTTATTGGTGTTCTGTCTGGTACATGGTCATCGATTTCGATTGGTACCGTGCTGCCAGAGTGGTTGAAACTGGAGCCGAAACATTATCTACCTGTTGAGATCGACGCTGCGCCATAGCATCGTTCTTTTAAGGTAAAAGTGCTTGCGCCACTCATTTTGAGTGGCGCTTTTTTGTGCTTATTTCACGCGCATCAAGCGATGTTTCACAAGTCCCAAATCGAACTCTAAGACTTGTGAGCGCTTCATTGCTTCGACTTTATTCAACATTGGCTCTTGGTAGCCTTTCTTCTTCATCCACTGAAGAGGTACAGAGAAAGCATCTTCATTAACGACATAAGACTCGCCTTTATGCTCACCGCTATAGACGTTCACAACCCAAACTCGGGCTTGAAAGTCCAATACTTCACCCATGACTTTAGCGATTTTATTCAGAATATTTTTCATTGTTTCCAGTTTGCCTCAGCTTAGTAGCAACCAGACACCAACTCCCATCATTAAAGTGCCTGCGATACGGTTCATTAGACGTACATTCTTAGACTGACCTAATACGTGTTTCAACCCTTTACCACCAGTAGCGTACAGAGACATGCAAATGAACTCAAACAGTAAAATAATGGAGACAAGTATGATCAGTTGCGGTGCAAGCGCTGCGTTTTGGTCTATAAAAGGCGGTAAAAGAGAAATCATAAATGCCCAGCCTTTTGGGTTTGCGATTGCGGTAACGAAGCCTTGCATGATCAGTGCGATATTGTCACTCTTTGGTGTTTCTAAGTTGTCGACATTAATCGCAAGTTTCCCTCGCGATCGCCACATTTCAACACCAAGATAGAGTAAATAACCGCCACCAATGAACTTTAACGCGATAAACATCCAAGGATAATTGAGCATAATCGCAGCGATACCTAACACCGCAGAGACTGACACCAGCGCAACACCGAGAAGTTCTCCTATCATCATCCATAACGTGCGACGATAACCGATACTCATACCTAACGTTAGGGCGAGAGTCATGCACATACCAGGCGTGATTGAGACAAAAAAGAAAGTAGGGATGAACATACTGAGCAATGCAAGATTCATATCTGTTGATGATTTAGTGATTAAAGAGAAGCCACAAAGATAGTGCAAAGTGGAAAAGGATGCTACTACAAAGCGAATGATTACTTTCACTAGTAGCTAGTTGATGTTCTTCGAATATATAAATTTAAAATGAAATTATATTTTAATCTATGCGTCATAATAGTGCGTATTGCACCAGTATGAGACAAGCTCTTATATCATTTTCAGATTAAATATATTTAATTTATTATATTTTATCGGTATTAATCATCACTGTATTAAAATAATCGAATTGATAACTAAATTATCATTAAATGCAGTAATTAAATGATATGTTTGATAATTATTTTTACTGATAATTGAATTATTATTCTAATCTCAAGTTTGTTGTAATCATATAGGCTTAAGATTCAGATCTTAAATCATGACATAATGTAACGTCTACCATTCTGTATGTAAGTGCATGATATTTAATAATTATGTTTCTATTTCTGTTGGTGTGGCTTTTGTGGAAGTGTGATTTAAAACAATGACTTATGTAAAATTAACCATTTTATAACATTTCACGGGTAATGAGATCTAAATCAATCTTATGCAATTGGGTGAGTTTTTTATTTGAAATGTAATATTTCTAGGTTAACTTAAAATAAAGGCAGCACGGGATTGGTTGTCAAAAGAATAAATAAACACGTCAGTTGGTGAACTATTTCATCAGTGTATTAAGTTTGCTTTTTAAATGCCGTTAAGAATGGAGTCTTCAATGAAGAAAGTCGCTTTGATCACTGGATCAAAAGGCGGAATTGGTTCTGCTATTTCCTCTCAATTAGTTAATGATGGTTACCGTGTAATTGCTACATATTTCACAGGTAACTACGAATGTGCGCTGGAGTGGTTCAACAGCAAAGGGTTTACCAAAGATCAGGTTCGCCTTTTTGAGTTGGATGTAACAAACACGACAGAGTGTGCAGAGAAATTGGCGCAATTGCTTGGGGAGGAAGGAACCATTGATGTTGTTGTCAACAACGCAGGAATCACACGTGATGGCGTGTTTAAAAAGATGACTGCGCAAGCTTGGAATGATGTCATCAATACCAACCTCAATAGTTTATTCAACGTTACGCAACCCCTCTTTGCTGCAATGTGCGAAAAAGGCGGTGGTCGTGTCATCAATATCTCTTCAGTCAATGGTCTTAAAGGGCAGTTTGGTCAAGCAAACTACTCGGCGGCGAAAGCTGGGATGATCGGTTTCTCTAAAGCCTTAGCATACGAAGGTGCTCGCTCGGGTGTGACAGTTAATGTTATCGCTCCGGGTTACACGGGTACGCCAATGGTTGAGCAAATGAAGCCAGAAGTGCTGGAATCCATCACGAACCAAATTCCAATGAAACGTCTTGCGACACCAGAAGAAATTGCAGCATCAGTGAGCTTCTTGGTCAGCGATGCGGGCGCCTACATCACCGGAGAGACTTTGTCGGTGAACGGCGGCCTATACATGCACTAAGGAGAGAAGATGATGGAAAAAGTATTTATCGTAGCGGCGAAGCGTACTCCAATTGGTGCTTTTGGTGGCAGCCTGAAAAATACTTCTGCTGGCGATCTGGCAGCAGTAGCGATTAAAGGCGCGTTGGAAGCGGCAAAGTTGCCTGGCGACAAGGTTGACGAAGTGATTGTTGGCAACGTTGTTGGTGCAGGTCAAGGAATGGGGGTTGGCCGCCAAGCGGCACTGTTTGCGGGGATTCCTGAATCTGTTCCTGCATATGGCGTAAACATGGTTTGCGGTAGTGGCATGAAAACGGTCATGGATGCCGTGTCCCATATCCGTAGTTGCGATGCTGAGATCGTTGTTGCAGCGGGTGTTGAAGTCATGTCTCAGATTCCGTTTGCCGCACCAAGCAGCATTCGTGATGGCAACAAAATGGGCAATCTGGAGCTAAAAGATCTGCTCGTAGCGGACGGTTTAACCGATGTTTACAACCAATATCACATGGGTGTGACGGCAGAAAACGTAGCAAAACAAATCGGCTTAACTCGCCAGCAGCAAGACGAATACGCGCTGTCTAGCCAACAGAAAGCGGTAGCCGCTATCGAAGCTGGCAAATTTCAAGACGAAATTGTGCCAGTGGAAGTAAAGCAACGCCGTGAAACCGTGATGTTTGATACGGATGAATACCCAAAAGCGAACGCGACAATGGAAGCCTTAAGCAAGCTACGTCCTGCTTTTGACCGCGAAGGCACTGTGACTGCGGGTAATGCATCAGGTATTAACGATGGCGCGAGTGCGATTATCGTGGCGTCTGAAAGCGCAGTTAAAGCGCATGGATTAACGCCGCTTGCTGAGATCGTAAGCTACGCGCAATCGGGTCTTGATCCGAAGATTATGGGCCTAGGTCCTGTTGAGTCAGTCAATAAAGCACTCGAAAAAGCAGAACTCAGTGTACACGACATCGACGTTTACGAGTTAAACGAAGCATTTGCAGCGCAAGCACTTGGCGTGATTCATCAGTTGGCGGAAACAAACCAAGTTCCAGTTAACGCGATTCAAGATAAAGCGAACTTTAACGGTGGTGCTATCGCGCTAGGACACCCGCTTGGTGCTTCTGGCAACCGAATCTTAGTCACGCTGGTTCACGAGCTTCATAAGCAAAATGGTCAATATGGCGTTGCTTCACTTTGTGTGGGCGGCGGCATGGGCACGGCTGTGGTTGTAAAGACAGTTAAGTAATTATTTAAACGGACATTTTTAATTCTTTCTCTAGGAGACAAACCATGTACACAGATTTCTTCAAAACATTTAGCGATCAAACTGAAAAAAATCTAGAACCTTACTTGAAGTTCAACAAGCTAGTGACAAAAAACGTAGAAGTGTTGACCGAGCTTCAATTGAACGCCATTCGCACATACAGTGAAGTGGGTCTAAACCAGATGAAAGCAGCGACAGAAATCAAAGACGTAACGTCATTGACTGCTTTCAACAGTCAGCAACTAAGCGTACTTACTAAACTTTCTCAACAAATGATGGATGACAGCAACAAGCTTCAAGCGATTGCAAAAGAGTTCAAAGAAGACGTTGAGAAAATGACTTCGGAAAATCTAAAGACTGTTACTCCAGCGTAATTTGTCCGATTCTCGCCGCCCCTAGATTTGGGCGGCGTTGTTTTTTCCGAATATAGGAGTAAGACTATGTTTCAACACTTCTTTTCGGACTATCTTGTGAAGCTTCAGGAAACCAATCATCAGTGGTGGCATGATTTCGAAGTGAACAAGGCAGTCGTGAACTCTCCTTTAAACAAGGCCATGCAAGAAGTGAACTTTGAGGATACTGCCAAACTGTTCGAACAAGCTGCGAATCAGCCTGCTGCGATTTTAAAGCTGCAAGCACAGTGGTGGGAACAGCAGCTGCAAATTTGGCAGAATGTTGCATTGGCAGGGAACCAAGCACAAATCGTCGAAGCTGAAAAAGGGGATAAGCGTTTCTCAAACGAAGCGTGGCAAAATGAAGCCATGTATAGCTTCATCAAACAATCCTACCTTTTATTTAGTAAGACCTATCTGGACACCATCGAGTCTTTGGAAGGCTTAGATGAAAAGACGAAAGAACGTATTATTTTTTTCTCTCGCCAAGCCATTAACGCCCTTTCTCCTTCCAACTTCATCGCCACTAACCCAGAGCTTTTGAAGCTGACACTTGAGCAAAACGGTCAAAACTTACTGGCAGGCTTAGAGCAGTTGAAAGAAGACGTTGAGTCGAGCGCAGACATTTTAAAAATTCGTATGACGAATAACAATGCATTCCGCGTGGGCGATGACGTTGCGACGACACAGGGCAATGTGGTTTTTCAAAACGAATTGTTTGAGTTGATTCAATATCGACCTCTAACAGAGAAAGTGAATGCGACGCCGCTGCTCATCGTCCCACCTTTCATCAATAAATACTACATCCTTGATTTAACGGCAAAGAACTCAATGGTTCGATGGTTGTTAGAGCAGGGGCACAGTGTATTTATGATGTCTTGGCGCAATCCAGGCAAGGCACAAGCGCACATAGAGTTTGGTGACTACGTGACAGAAGGCGTAGTGAAAGCCGTCGCTGCAATTGAAGATATAACAGGACAAGAGCAAATCAATGCTGCTGGTTATTGTATTGGTGGTACTGTTTTAGCAAGCACGGTTGCGTACTACGCTGCAAAACGTATGAAGAAGCGCATTAAGTCTGCCACTTTCTTCACCACGTTGCTCGACTTCTCTCAACCAGGTGAAGTCGGCGCGTATATCAATGACACCATTGTTAGTGCAATTGAAGCGCAAAATAACGCAAAAGGATATATGGACGGCCGTTCCTTAAGCGTGACGTTTAGTTTACTGCGTGAAAACAGCTTGTACTGGAACTACTACGTCGACAATTACTTGAAGGGTAACAGTCCGGTTGATTTCGACTTGTTGTACTGGAATAGCGATAGCACCAACGTCAGCGCTGCATCTCACAATTTCTTGCTTCGCGAGCTCTATTTAGAGAACAAGCTGGTGCAAGATAAAGGCGTCAAAATTGGTGGAGTATGGATTGATCTAAATAAGATCAAAATTCCTAGCTATTTTGTGTCAACGAAAGAAGACCACATTGCGTTATGGCAGGGAACTTACCGTGGTGCGCTGAACACGGGTGGTAACAAAACGTTTGTCCTCGGTGAGTCTGGTCATATTGCGGGCATCGTGAACCCTCCAGCTAAAAATAAGTATGGTTATTGGTTGAACGATAATTTGGATGACTCTGCTGATGAGTGGTTGAATAACGCGGAACACAAAGAGGGATCGTGGTGGACACACTGGAACGAGTGGTTACTCCAATTCAACCCTAAAGAGCAAGTTGAGCCTTTCCCTATTGGCTCAGAAAACCATCCGGTTATTGATGAAGCGCCAGGACAATACGTCAAACAGGTTCTGCCAGTAAAAGAATCTTAAACAACTCCCTATAGCAGTAAATCTTAGCGGCCTTTATGGTCGCTTTTTTATGTATGATTGCTTGTTTATTGTTGGCAAGTACCATTGAGCAATAAATAAAAAGCGCCGAGCATTTGCTCGGCGCTCAGTGTCAACAAATAGGCTAGTTGACGAGTAGAGATGCGTTACGTTACACCTCTTTATCCTTACCAAATGACAGCAGCCAGAGAGAGATTGCTGCTACCGCCACAAAGCCGGAAAGAATAATCACTGGCATAGCACTGTAGCCAAGGATATGCCAAATTACAGATTCTAATGTACTCATGGTAAGTCTCCTTAGTGCCAGCCTTCAACGCCGCTCATGTCTGGTAGTTTGTGCGCAATACCTTTGTGACAGTCTACACATGTTTTCTCGCCTGAAGCTAGAGCGGTGGAGTGTTGTTCTGCCGCACGTGATCCTTGCTGAGAGTAATCCATGAAATCAAACTCATGACAGTTACGACATTCAAGAGAGTCATTCTTTTTCATACGTGCCCACTCTCGCTCTGCGAGGTGTCCACGACGCTCTTGGAACTTCTCTGGCGTATCGATCGTCTTCGTTACGAAGTGTGCAAATAGCTCTTTAGATGCCTGTACTTTACGAACGATCTTATCCGTCCATTCATGAGGAACGTGACAGTCTGAACAAATCGCACGAACACCAGAACGGTTGGAGTAGTGAATTGTTTCTTGAATTTCAGCAACGATCGGCGCGTGACAGCCAGAACAGAATTCTTCTGTGTTGGTTGCTTCCATACCTGTGTTGAATGCGCCCCAAAATAGAAGGCCACCAGCGAAGCCTAGAAATAAAACCACACCAGCGGCAGCTTTACTCGGGCTCGACAGTCTCTTCCAAAACGCTTTAAGTATTTTCATAAGTAACCTCTTAGTACTCGCGTTTCAATTACTGAAGCGAATCGACTGCCTTAAACTCGTTTTCCACTAGTGGTTTTGCATCCGTTTGTGGAACGTGACATTGCAAACAGAAGTAACGACGAGGAGACATATCTGCCAGTACCGCATCTTCTCTGTTTACATAGTGCGTTACGCTAATTTTAGTCGCACCTGACTCTTTTGCATTTTTCCAGCTATGGCATGCAAGACACTTGTTAGCATTTAACGAAATTTCGTAGTGACGAATGCTGTGTGGGATCAACGGTGGTTGATAAACATAGCTGTCTTCAACAATTTGATCTTTAGGGAAGTCTTTGAACTCGTCTGCTGGACGCGTATCTTCCAATTGAGACATTCCACGTAAAGATTCTAGACCTCCAATACCACCTGGATTATCCAACTCAGCTTGCGCAATGCCTGTCACTAACGCACCTACAGATAAAACTGCGACAAGTAATTTTTTCATCATTTCATCTCCGCCTTTATGGCTTAAATTCTTTATTAGGCCGCCATAATGACGGCCGTAGCATTCAGTATCTGCAGGTTAAGCAATCTTAGTGATTTTGACTGGGCACTTCTTAAAGTCTGTCTGTTTAGACAGTGGATCAGTCGCATCTAGGATAAGCTTGTTAATCAAAATACGTGCATCAAAGAACGGTACGAATACCAAACCTTTTGGCGGACGGTTACGACCGCGAGTTTCAACACGAACGCGTACTTCACCGCGTTTGTTTGCCATGAGTACTTCTTCACCACGACGAACATTGCGTGCTTTTGCGTCTTCTGGGTGCATGTAACACACTGCGTCTGGTACTGCTTTGTATAATTCAGGTACACGACGAGTCATGGTGCCTGTGTGCCAATGTTCAAGAACACGACCAGTACATAACCACATATCAAATTCATCGTTCGGTACTTCTGGTGGCGCTTCGTATGGCGCGGAAATGATCTTCGCTTTGCCATCAGCATTGCCGTAGAAGTCCCAACCAGAGCCTTCTTTCGCGTATGGGTCTGAACCTTCTTTAAAGCGCCACTGTGTTTCCTTACCATCAACAACAGGCCAACGTAGACCACGTACTTGGTGGTAGCGGTCGTATGGAGCCAAATCATGCCCGTGACCACGGCCAAATGTTGCGTATTCCTCAAACAGACCTTTTTGAACATAGAAACCGAAGTGGTGAGCATCGTCATTCAGTTCACGAGCTTCTTCGATAGGGAATTTGTCGACGTTACCATTGCGGTAAAGTACGTCGTACATTGTTTTACCACGGTATTGAGGCGCTTTCGCTAGAAGCTCTTCAGGCCATACTTCTTCCATTTTGAAGCGTTTCGAGAACTCCATTAGTTGCCAAAGGTCCGATTTTGCTTGACCGACTGTGCCCACTTGTTGGTACCAAGCTTGGGTACGACGCTCTGCGTTACCGTAAGCACCTTCTTTTTCAATCCACATTGCGGTAGGAAGAATAAGGTCTGCTGCTTGTGCTGTTGCTGTCGGGTATGGGTCAGACACAACGATGAAGTTTTCTGGGTTGCGGTAACCTGGAAGACGTTCTGTGTTGATGTTTGGACCGGCTTGCATGTTGTTGTTACATTGAACCCAGTAACAGTTCAGAACGCCGTCATTCAGCATACGGTCTTGCAATACGGCGTGGAAGCCAGGTTTTGGTGGAATCGTACCTTCTGGCAGTTTCCAGATGTCTTCTGCAATCTTACGGTGTTTAGGGTTAGCAACCACCATGTCCGCTGGTAGGCGGTGAGCAAACGTACCAACCTCACGAGCGGTACCACATGCTGATGGTTGGCCCGTTAGTGAGAATGGGCTGTTCCCCGGAGTCGAGATCTTACCGGTTAGTAGGTGGATGTTGTAAACCAAGTTATTCATCCATACACCACGAGTATGCTGGTTCATACCCATCGTCCATAGAGACATTACTTTCGTGTTTGGATCCGCGTATTGCTTCGCAAGCTCGATAAGCTTCTCTTTCTCAACACCAGAGATTTCAGATGCTTTCTCTACTGTGTATGGCGCTACTGATTTCTTGTACTCTTCGAATGAGATAGAAGTGAGTTTGCCAGAGTTCGGGTTCTTCGCTGCTTTTTGTAGCGGATCATCGTCACGTAGACCGTAGCCGATGTCAGTGTCTGCTTGAGTGAAGTTCGTGTGTTTGTTCACGAAGTCCCAGTTTACTGCATCGTTTTCGATGATGTAGTTTGCGATGAAGTTAGCAATTGCAAGGTCAGACTGAGGATTGAAAATGTAGCCGTGGTCTGCCAACTCAAATGAACGATGGTAGTAAGTAGAAAGCACGTTCACTTTAACGTGAGGGTGGCTTAGGCGGCGGTCAGTAATGCGAGTCCATAGAACCGGGTGCATCTCTGCCATGTTTGAGCCCCAAAGAACGAAAGCGTCTGCGTTCTCAAAGTCATCGTAACAACCCATTGGCTCATCGATACCGAATGCGCGCATGAAACCTACAACGGCAGAAGCCATACAGTGACGAGCGTTTGGATCAATGTTGTTTGATCGGAAGCCTGCTTTCATTAACTTTGACGCAGCGTAGCCTTCCATTACTGTCCATTGGCCTGAGCCAAACATACCTACGCTTGTTGGGCCTTTTGTCTCGAGGGAAGCTTTCCATTTCTCAGCCATGATGTCGAAAGCGTCATCCCAAGAGATAGGTGTAAATTCACCATCTTTGTGGAATTTGCCATCTTTCATTCGTAGCATCGGTTGAGTTAGACGGTCTTGACCGTACATGATCTTAGAAAGGAAGTAACCTTTGATACAGTTCAGACCTTTGTTTACTGGTGCTTCTGGGTCACCCTGTGTTGCTACCACTTTGCCGTTTTGAGTGCCAACAAGAACAGAACAGCCTGTACCACAGAAACGACAAGGTGCTTTGTCCCATGTGATTTTGGTTTGATCAGAGCTTGCAATCAGGTTGGCTGCAGATGCTGGTAGTGTCACACCTGCGACAGCAGCAGCTGATGCAGCCGCGTTTGCTTTCACAAACGCACGTCTTGTCATTTTCATACTTCACCCTCGATTTGGGAATGTTGTGTTCCAGTGTCTTCTTCATCCGTTTCTTCAAGCCCAGTTTCGATTTGGTGATAAACCAATACCGTGCTTAAGACGTTCGGTAAATTGTTAATGGCGTCGATAGTGTCTGTGATGAAACCTTGGTTCTCAGTTTCAAGTACGACGATAATCTTGCCTTCAGGACTGTCACCATAGATTTCCGCATTTTCGTGTGCTTCTATCTTTTGTTTGATTTCGTCCAAATGTTCCGGCAGCACATGTACTACCAAACTTGAAATATGCACTTCATTTAGTGACATATAGCTCTCTCATTTATTTTTATTGCCTTTGGCCGACGACATTCGGCTTAGGCAGTTATATTGCTCACATTGATGGATGAAGTCGGGCACACTGAAACACAGGCGCCGCAGCCGTTACACTCATCAAGGTCTAAATTGGGTTGTGCTACTTTCCCCAGTTCTAATTTGAACTGAATTGCCATCGGGTCGCACATATCCCCACAGCTTCGGCATTCGACATTTTGTTTTGCTAAGCAGTTATCGTTGATACTTGCTTTTGCTTGCCAAGGTTGTTCTGTATCTGGCAAGAAAAGGGGCTCAGGACAGGCGTTTGCACATTGATAGCAAAATGTGCATTCATCGATGGAAAAATCGACCGAGGGGAATCCGCCATCACTTTTGGTTATAATCTTTGTTTCACAGGCCTCAATGCATTTACCGCAGCGAGTGCAATCGTCCGTAAACTGTTCCGGTTTAGTTAACCAAGGCAAACGTACGGCGTTGTCGGGGTGCGCTTTTCTTGCAAAGAGTCTTCTTCTGGAAAGGTCTACCACTTAGTCACCTCGAAACTTGGAACCCAAACTAAGCATAGTCCACAATTTTCATTAATAAACTGTCATTTAAACTAACGAAATTGTAGTTTTTGACATATTTGTATAAATACCTCTTAGGGGGTAAATGGTATGCAATATTGTTTTGGATCAATAAATTCCGTCGCAGGTGATCACATATTGATAAAGTTGAAAGGTAATGGGTTCATTGCACGTACAAATAGGATTGTTAATGGGCGAGGAACTCAGATTGTTTAAAAATGTGAAAAAGTCAGTGACGCGCACGATTGCGTCCGCGATGCTTCTTATTTTGCTGCTCTCAGTCGCTACGACTGGTTTTGCGATTTTTACGTTAGCGTCCAGTTTGAACGATGCTGAAGCCGTCAATGTTGCTGGCTCGATGCGAATGCAAAGCTACCGTCTGGCGAATGATATTCAGGTTAAATCTGTTGACTATTCTTCACATATTGACGCATTTGAACATTCGATATATTCACCTTCAATGAAAGCGCTTCAGCATTGGTCTGTGCCAGAAGACATCACTCACGATTACTACCGTCTTATTATCAGATGGCATGAACTCAAGGCGGTGCTTAGAGGAGACAACCCGGCAGAATATCAACTCCTAGTGGCCGGTTTTGTTGAACAAATCGATGAGTTTGTATTTAAGCTGCAAAGCTTTTCGGAGCAAAAACTGATTAACTTAGCCTGGATCGGCGGGTTAGGGTTGGGTGGCATCCTTTGTGTCAGTATGTTTGTCGTTCATTTTGTGCGCCTCGAAGTTGTTCGGCCTCTGCGTGCCTTAGTTTTTGCTAGCGAGCAAATTAAAAATCGCTCATTCAATATATCGCTCAATGTATCTAGCGATAATGAAATGGGAATACTGACTCGAACCTTTAACCGGATGGCGACAGACCTTGGTAAGTTGTACCGAGGATTAGAGCAAGCGGTTGATGAGAAAACACGTAAATTGCAGCATGCCAACCAGTCTTTAGAAGTGCTGTATGACTCGTCAAAAGAACTCACGGCGTCGCGTATTAATCAAGACAATTTCCAGGCGATTTTGCAGCATATTGTCAGTCTTGAGGGCATTAAAGCGGTCAAACTTGAAATCGAGCAGCTGGGAGAACCGAGCTGGATATTGATGGAAGGAGAAGAATGCTGCCAAGATTGTGATGAAGATTGCCACGGTAAAGCCCTGATGCTAGATGGCGAGCACTTGGGCTATTTATATTGGAAAGCAGGGTTACCTTGTCCGAACGAGGCTCTTATTGACAACTTCGTGCAGATTTTATCACGCGCCGTGTATTACAATCGGGCGCAGCGCCAAGCAGAACAAATTCTGCTGATGGAAGAGCGAGCCACTATTGCTCGGGAGTTGCATGATTCATTGGCTCAAGCACTCTCTTACTTAAAAATTCAGGTCGCTTTGTTAAAGAGAAGCGTAAAGAACTTACCTGACGAAAAGGCGATCGCGCAGGCTAATCAAGTTATTGCTGAGCTAGATACGGGCTTATCTGCGGCTTATACGCAGTTACGCGAGTTGCTGACGACGTTTCGTCTTACGATTAAAGAGGGCAGTTTTGGCCAAGCATTGCAAGACATGGTTGAAACGCTCAGTGAACAAACTGCTGCGGACATTACGCTAAAAAATAGACTTTCATCAACTGAACTGGATGCACATCAGCAGGTTCATTTACTACAGTTGATAAGAGAAGCGGCAATTAATGCTATCAAACATGCGCAAGCAGATAATATTCACATTCAATGTCTCGATAATGATGGAAAAGTCACAGTAACCGTTAGCGACGATGGAATAGGCTTTGAACATCAAGACGAAAAATTAAATCATTACGGTATGAGTATCATGCAAGAGCGGGCCGCTAGACTGCATGCCGATCTTCACATCGAAGCATCGATAAACAAAGGTTGTACCGTAAAATTAGAATTCCAACATAGTAAGGAAGTAAACAGTGACAGTGTGTAAAGTAATGCTGGTGGATGATCATCCACTCATGCGAAGAGGTATCCACCAGCTTTTAAGCTTTGAGCCTGAGTTTGAGGTTATTGCAGAAGCAAGTAATGGCGCGGATGCAGTAGCGAAAGCGCATGAGCTGGAACTGGATCTTGTACTTCTTGATCTTAATATGAAAGGCATGTCTGGCCTTGATACTTTGCAAGCACTGCGTGCAGATGGCTGTGAAGCCAGAATTGTCATTCTAACCGTTTCAGATAGCCCAGCAGATATCGAAGCAATAGTTCGAAGTGGTGCCGATGGCTATTTATTGAAAGACACTGAGCCCGATGAGTTGGTTGAGTTGCTAAAACAAGCGCACCAAGGGGACAAGGCATACAGCCAAGAAGTTTCTAAGTATTTGAGTGAACGTTCAGAGCAAGAGGACGTGTTTGATACACTGACCGATCGTGAATCGCAGATCTTAAGAGAGGTGGCAAGAGGTTTCCGCAACAAGCAAATTGCCGATCGTCTTTTTATCTCTGAGTCTACGGTTAAAGTACATATGAAGAGTTTACTTAAAAAGCTTCAAGTTCCTTCTCGTACTGCAGCAACCGTCCTTTATCTTGAGCGCTTTGGCGACATCAAATAACATTGTTGGATTTGAATCTGTAATAATAAATAAAATCAAACAGTTATATTGATTCTGACGAATAAAAAAACCGCCTGTTAGGCGGTTTTTTTACTTGTCTGGGCGAATAGAGTACAAGTCACTGTTGTGCTTACCACACTCCAAATAGTACTGATAAGCCACTTTTTTGCTTTCAGCAATGACTCTCATGCAGTGCATTTTCCCCTGTTCAAAATATCGAATCTCATATTCTACACTGGTATCAAGTTGCTCAGCGGCTGCCATACTTCGCCTCCATAAACCATCCAAAAAACATCCATGCAAATTATATGCCGTTATAGGGAGCGTCGTTCGGTACGTTTTTTAGCCGATAATTGCGCTCTAACTCACTTTTTTGCGGATAGCTGTGATCAAAAAGTTAATTTCAAACTCTATATATTATTAAGGTGGCAATCAATATTTGTCACACTGGTGTAAGTTTGCCGCAATACTAAGTGATACAGGTTGAGTATAGAACTTAATCAACAGAAAAGGGAATACGAATAAGTGACTAAATTAAAGGATGTATCTAATAAGGCGCTTCGTTATGGCCTTCTATTTTGTTTCGTATTTCTGCTTGCCGGTTGTGCGAAAAAGTTTTTATACAGCAATATCGATTGGTTCGTGCTCGATTACTTAGAGGACTATGTCTCGTTGCAAGGGGAACAAGAAGTCCTAGTGGAAGAGCGCTTATTACTGTTGGCAGACTGGCACAAGAAAGAGGAGTTACCATTATATATCGAACATCTAAAAGACCTTGAGAGATTAAAAGCGAGCGATATCACCTTAAATTACTTACAACAAAATCGAGATAGAATGCGAGCGCATTACGATAGAGTGGTCAGCAAAGCAGCACCAGATCTTTTTGCGTTAAGTTTGCAATTAACGAAAGAGCAAGAACGCGAGTTTTTGAGTAATGTACAAGAACATTATCAAGAGCGAAACGCAAAATATGCCGATAAGACAGAAGACGAAGTGCGTGAAATTATTCTGGATAACACTGAAGAGTGGATGGAAGAATGGCTAGGGAATCTATCAGGAAATCAGCGTCAATTAGCTCAAAGATTTTCTCAGCAAGTTATTTTAAACAGCCCTTTATGGAGAGATTATCGAGCCACGGTATATCAAGAGCTCGAATACTTGTTCGACAACAAATCTAATGTTGTGACTTATCAAGATATATTTATGCGACTCTTGTTCGAGCCAGAGAGTTATTATAGTGAGCAGCTTTCTCTGAATATTGACTCTAACTTTGCATTGGTTGATCAACTGACATTAGATGTTTCTCGTTCGATGACCGATAAGCAATGGCGTCATTTTCGTGAAAAGGTTAAAGAGTGGCGAGTACTGGCTGAGGAGCTTTTAGATTAAATTCATGCTTCAATGAGCGAAAGCAAAGCGCAAAAGCCTTTCTTATCAAAAAATGATTCAAAGCAAATTCTTATTGAGCTAAGAGCGTAACATAGCGTGAGGTTTGATGAGGCAACGTCAGCTTATCAATGCGTGATAAGGCCTCATCGTACAAAACAATGAGAATAAATATGAAACATTTAGTTGAAAGATTTCTTCGATACGTCACGTTTGATACCCAATCCAATCCACATGTGACGCTTTGCCCAAGTTCACCTGGTCAGCTTGTGTTTGCTGAGTTACTTAAAAATGAGATGATCGAGCTTGGTTTAAGTGACGTGACTTTGGATAAAAATGGCTACTTGATGGCTAAACTGCCAGCCAATGTTGATTATGAGGTTCCTCCTATCGGCTTCATTGCCCATATGGATACCGCGCCGGATGCATCTGGCAAAAACGTAAAGCCGCAATTCATCGAAGATTACCAGGGTGGCGATATTGCATTAGGGTTGGGGGATGAAGTGTTATCTCCCGTGCAATACCCAGATTTACATCACCTACATGGCCACAATCTTATTACTACCGATGGCACTACATTACTTGGCGCGGATAATAAAGCTGGTATCGCAGAGATTCTTTCCGCGGTAGCTCTGCTACTGGAAAACCCAGACATTCCACACGGCGACATTTGTATTGGCTTTACTCCGGATGAAGAAATCGGTCGTGGTGCAGATTTGTTTGATGTTAAAAAATTTGGCGCGAAATGGGCATACACTATAGATGGTGGCCCGCAAGGTGAATTGGAATACGAAAACTTTAATGCAGCAAACGCTGATGTAATTTTTCATGGTGTTAGCGTTCATCCAGGTACTGCAAAAGGCAAAATGGTCAATGCGATGAACTTGGCTGCGAAATTTCAAGTTCAAATGCCCCAAGATCAAACTCCGGAAGCAACCGAAGGTTACGAAGGGTTCTTCCATCTAAAATCGGCAGAAATGGGCGTTGCACGAAGCGAGCTAGGTTACATTATTAGAGACTTTGACCGTCAAAGACTTGAGGAGCGAAAAGCCTTCATGCAGAAACTCGTCGATGAAATGAACACGGGTTTACGCCATGGTTCTGTAGAGCTAAAAATAAAAGACAGCTATTACAATATGAGAGAAATGGTTGAGCCTTACCCTCATATCATTGAGCTGGCAAAGCAAGCGATGGAAGCGTGTGATGTGGAACCGATTATAAAACCTATTCGTGGTGGTACAGATGGCGCTCGTTTATCTTTTATGGGTTTGCCGTGCCCGAATATCTTCACCGGTGGTTTTAACTTCCACGGAATTCATGAGTTTATTTCTGTTGAAATGATGGAAAAATCAGTACTCGTTATTGTCAAAATTGCTGAGCTCACAGCGAAAAAACACAGTTAAAAGACTACGTCGAGACCTCTTGCAGATTTAATAACAAAATAGCCCAGATCTTGGGCTATTTAAATATTAAGATGGAATACTAGCGCACGTCTTTGTCTTCAATTTCAATGTCTTCTAGTGGTAACCAGTCGACTTTCACACCCGCTTGATCGAACATATCTTGACTGACTTGGATTTTATCTCCCCAGCGAGATAAAAAGTCTTCAGACTGCTCAGGGCAGTGTACGTGTGAGATCCCTGTTTGAATGATCTTTGCCGCGCAGTTAGGGCAAGGAAAATGCGTTACCCAAATATCACATCCGTCTAAGTCACGTTTTGAGAACAAAATTGCGTTCTCTTCCGCGTGCAGTGTTTTAAGGTATTTCAACTCGCGCTCATCGGTGTCGACACTGTCAGAAACACCATGCGGATAGCCATTAAATCCAACAGATACAATGCGATTCTGTTTAGTAATAACGGCACCGACTTGTGTTGATGGGTCCTTACTCCAAGACGCCACTAGTTCTGCCATCTGGTAAAAGCGTTTCGCCCATTTAGAAATCATAGTCATCCTCTCTGTCGAAGGCGTTGAATTAATTGAATGATAACCCATTTATATTAAAAAAATAGTCAAAATCGGGGTCTTGAGTATGAAGGCGTCACTTTTTACCTTTTTAGCCACAAAACGTTCTTATCTTGAGCACTGAATCTCACTTTACGCCCGAATACAATACTCCCGTTAGTGTTTCCAAGCACACGCTAAAATTCGCGATCTCCTAAGGCGTATATTAAATAGTTATGATTGAGTTGTATGTATATTGCTCATTGAATACCACTGTTAACTAAATTACTTTATTTTCCTTTTGTTTCTCATGTTTACATTTAGAAACACCTTGGGCGCTTTTCAGTGAAGTTTTCAGTGGCAGCAAGGAGTAAGGTTGATAGGAATTCAACAATATCCTGTTCTATAAAGACGGTAAATACATGCAAAAGAAACCACTTGTCGCACTAATGGCGGCTACAGCAATCCTCGCTGGATGCGGGGAAGCTAATAATGCCCAAACGAAAGGTCAAGCGCCTCTCGTAGTGACTCAGGATGTCACGGTTATCGACTACCAACCGAGCAAGTCTTATATCGGTCGCATTGAAGCAGTAGAAGATACCAATATTACCGCGCAGATTTCTGGCTACTTAAAAGCTCGTCACTTTGGAGAGGGGCAAATGGTAGAAAAAGGGCAGCTCCTTTACTCTATCGAGCCATCTTCTTTTGAAGCCCAAGTCGCGAGTGCTAAAGCCGCACTTGCACAAGCTAAAGCGGCGCTAAAAAAAGCCGAATTAGATCATACTCGAGGTAAAAACTTGTTGCCTCGCGGTAGTATCTCTCAATCTGAGTTTGATGCTTTAACTGCGGCACTTCTTGGTGCGAGAGCAGAGCTAGAAGCGGCAAATGCTCAACTTAAACTTGCTGAAGTTAACCTTTCCTATACTCAAATCCGAGCACCTTTTAGCGGACGTATTAGTGATACCAAAGTGAGTACGGGTGATCTGGTTTCTCCGTCATCTGGCGTGCTGACAACTCTGGTGAGTTTAGATCCAGTTCATACCTCATTTAGTGTGAGTGAGCGTGAGCGTTTAGCTATGGGTATGGATCAAGTAAAAGGTGATGGCTCGGCTGAATCAAACCGCGTTGAAGTTCAGCTTGAACTGGAAAATGGACAGTTTTTTGAGCATCTTGGTAAGCTTGATTTCTTAGGTAATCGTATTGACACCAAAACGGGTACGATTGCTATGCGCGCGCTAGTGCCAAACCCAGAGCAGAAGTTACTTCCGGGTCAACACATCAAAGTGAACTTGAGAGATAAGAACACGAAAGACGTTATTGTTATCCCACGACGTGCCGTACAGACTGACTTAGAAGGTGACTTTGTGATGGTGATGGCTGAGGGAAGTGTGGCAGAGCGTCGTAACGTCGAGCTTGGCCCTCAGGTTGAACAAGGCATTATCATTCGAGAAGGGCTCGATCAGGAAGATACGGTTATTACACAAGGCCTACAACGTGTGCGTAATGGTGTAGAAGTGCGCCTTCAAGCACCTGCTGAAGATAAGCAGTAGGGGGCACTATGTTAAGTCGTTTCTTTATTCAGAGACCTAAATTCGCGCTGGTTATTTCGATCATATTAACGCTAGCCGGCGCGATCTCACTGGCGATTTTGCCAGTGGCTGAGTACCCACAGATAAGCCCGCCATCAGTAAGCGTTTCGGCGTACTACACTGGCGCGAGTGCGGAAGTTGTCGAGCAGGCCATTGCGGACCCCATAGAGACCTCAGTCAACGGCGTTGAGGATATGATATACATGTCTTCAAAGAGCGCGAACGATGGCTCTTACAGCCTAAACGTCACGTTCGATGTTGGCACCGATCCAGATATGGCGCAAGTTAACGTGCAAAACCGCGTGTCACAGATTGAGTCAAAACTGCCTCAAGAAGTTCGCATGGTTGGTGTGACGGTGAAAAAGCGTTCACCTGACTTGCTGATGGTACTTAACTTCTATTCACCTGATGGCAAATACGATGATCAGTTCTTGATTAACTACATTAACTTGAATGTAAAAGATCAGTTGGCTCGTGCGAAAGGTATCAGTGAAGTTAACGTGATTGGTGGTGGCGAATACGCAATGCGTGTTTGGTTAGATCCTGAAAAAATGGCCAACCTTAAGCTAACCACGTCAGACGTATACGCCGCTTTGGCTGAACAGAACGTTCAAGTTGCGGCAGGGCGTGTAGGTGCAGCACCATACAACAATCCGCAAGAAGTTCAGTTTAACCTTGTGACCAAAGGTCGCTTGGAAAGCGTGAGTGAGTTTGAGAACGTAGTCCTTCGAGCTAATCCCAATGGCTCTACGGTTTATCTGAAAGATGTTGCTCGCGTTGAACTAGGCAAAAAGTTCTACGATGGTAACGGTAAGTTCCGTGGCCAGGACGCGTCAATCGTTGCGTTGTCTCTTCAATCGGATGCGAATGCGTTAGAAAGTGGTCAGGCCGTCATGGAGCTCCTTGAAGGCTTGAGCAAAAACTTCCCAGAGGGAATGGAATACGAGACCAGCTACGATACAACCGTGTTCGTATCTGAATCGATCAAAGGGGTAGTAAAAACACTGATTGAAGCGATTCTATTGGTGATTGCTGTAACTTACTTGTTCTTGGGTAGTGCGCGTGCAACGTTGATTCCTGTTGTCGCGATCCCCGTTTCTCTGATTGGTACGTTTGCCATCATGCAGGCAACGGGCTTCACCATTAATACGGTTACTTTGTTTGGCTTGATCCTTGCGATTGGTATCGTGGTGGACGATGCGATTCTGGTTATCGAAAACGTCGATACTACCATGGCGAAAGACCCAACCATTTCACCGCGTAAAGCGACGTTGCTAGCGATGAAAGAAGTAACGGGACCAATCATCACGTCGACCTTGGTTCTACTTGCGGTATTCATACCCGTCGCCATGCTGCCAGGTATCACCGGTATCATGTATCGCCAGTTCGCTTTGACCATCTGTATTTCGGTTGTGATTTCATCCATCAATGCATTGACGCTGTCTCCAGCACTTTGTTCTCTGGTATTGAAGCAGGGTGGGGGCAATACCGCTAACTGGTTCCAGGCTTTCAACCGAGGCTTAGAGCGCATCACTACGCGTTATGGCCAGATCGCTGGTTTCTTGGTGAAGAAGTCTTTACTGCTCGTGACGTTCTTTATAGTTGCTATCGCAGCGGTCACTTTCTTTGCGAAAACTACCTCTACAGCGTTTGTTCCTCAAGAAGATAAAGGCATTTTGCTGGTTAACGTACAGCTACCAGATTCAGCCTCTTTATCACGTACTGAAGAAGTCACCAATGATTTAATGAAAATGATCGGTGAAGAACCTGGTGTGGATGGTGTGACGGTTGCGAACGGTTACTCGTTTATGACAGGCGCAGCAGCATCAAACGGTGCTTCTGTATTTATCAAATTGCATGACTGGGATACTCGTAACTCGCTGCAAGGAGAGCACTCTGCTAATGCTATCGCGGCACGTATTAACGGGCGAGCGGCGACAGAGTTACCTCAAGCGGTTGTTTTTGCGATGGGACCACCGGCGGTTCCTGGTATGGGCGCTGCGTCTGGTTTTGAGTTTGTGCTTGAAGACACGCTAGGGCGAAGTCGTACCGATTTGTCGATGGTCATGGGAGAAATGATCCAAGCGGCTAACCAAGCGCCTGAAATTGCCTACACGTTTAGCACGTTCCGCGCGAATGTTCCGCACTACTACGTTGATATCGATCGTGAGAAAGCGCAGCAATTAGGTATTTCGCTGTCGTCTATTTTCCAAACCTTGCAAGGCAACTTAGGTTCGCTTTATGTGAATGACTTCACCATGTTTGGTAAGAACTTCCGCGTAACCATGCAAGCTGATAGCCAGCACCGTAGCAGCATGGAAGATCTAGAGCGTTTCCATGTTCGTTCTTCGAACGGTGATATGGTTCCGTTAAGTACGCTAGTGAGCTACGAGCAAGTGTTTGAGCCTGATGTGGCATGGCGTTACAACATGTACCGCAGTGCTATCATTCAAGGCCAACCAGCTCCGGGTTACTCTAGTGGTGATGCGATTGCCGCAATGGAACGCGTTGCTGCTGAAGTTCTTCCGCAAGGGTACACGTATGAATGGACAGGTATGGCTTATCAGGAAGTGCTTGCGGGCAACCAAGCCATTTATGCGTTTGCGCTGGCTTTGATCTTCATTTACTTGTTTATGGTGGCTCAGTATGAAAGTTGGAGTATTCCACTGGCTATTATTTTGGTGGTCCCAGTAGCCACGTTAGGTTCCTTCCTTGCGTTAAATCTAACTGGCACGCCGCTTAACTTGTATGCCCAAATTGGTCTTGTCTTGCTCATAGCCTTGGCGGCGAAAAACGCAATTTTGATTGTGGAGTTCGCCAAGCAAGAGCGTGAAGAAAAAGATGCTGATATCGATAGTGCAGCGGTTAAAGGAGGCACGTTACGTTTCCGCGCTGTGAATATGACATCTTGGTCATTTATCCTGGGTATCTTCCCGCTTATCTTTGCCGCTGGCGCGGGGCACGTGAGTCAAAACTCACTCGGCGTGTCGCTGATTGGTGGTCTATTGTGTGTGCTTCTAGCAGGTACATTCTTGATCCCAGGCTTCTACGCTCTGGTGCAAAGACAGCGTGAGAAAGTTCATGGCGGCAACACCAAGCTGGTTCCTCTTGATGATGAATAATCACATCCGAAGTGCGCAGTAAGCACGAAGTGACAATTGAAAAAAAGCCCGAAGCAATGATTGCTTCGGGCTTTCTATTTTGAAAAGGGTTATTTTAGCGCAGTTTTGAATTGTGCAACGGCTTCATCCATATCATGAGCTTGAGCAGAGACAGAGTTCACTTCATGCAAGCATTCCTGAGCGGATTGCATGTTATTCTCAGATATTGCGTTTAGCTCGGTGATTGAACCGCTAACTTGGTTCATCACGATACCTTGTTCTTCAATTGCTGAAGCTATGCGCTCCGAATTACCTTGAATTGAATGCATGTCAGTAATGATCTGTTGCAGGCTAGAATCCAGTTTTTCAGAAGCATTAAGTGTTTGTTGCCCTTGATCGTTACATTGATCAATATCAGCAACAACTGTAGACATTTGAGTTTGAATGTCTGCAACGACCCGTGTGATTTCCTCTGTGGATTGATGAGTTCGGCTAGCTAGGGCGCGTACTTCATCGGCGACAACTGCAAACCCGCGGCCTTGTTCTCCTGCTCGCGCGGCTTCAATTGCTGCGTTGAGAGCTAGTAGGTTGGTTTGCTCTGCAATTTCTTGGATGATGTTCACGGCACCACCAATTTTATCTACATGCTGATTCAGCGAGCCAATCGACTGCTGGCTGTTTGATAAAATCGTGGTTAGTTGACCGATGTTGGTTACCGTCGCCTCAACAACTCCTCGACCTTGCTCGGCATTATTCGCTGCCTGATGTACGCCTTCTACCGCAACTGATGTGCTTTCAGAGATTTCACCTATTGTGGCAACCATTTGCTGAACTGCCGTCGCCATTGATGCTGTGTGGTCAGTTTGCGTGTGGAATTGCTCCATAACGCCTTCTAACTCACGATGCATATTATCGGTACTTGCAGTGAGTTGCGCCGATTTTTCTTGGGTACTACTAATTAGATGCTCAAGCTTATCCAATAGGTCATTGAGGTGATGACTGATATCAAATAGCTCGTCTTGACCTTTCAAATTAGATCGAAGTCCCATGTTGTTCGTTTCGCTGATACTTCGAATGGTGCCAAGTAAGCTATTCACTCGCGTATTGATTGAACGTGAAATTTGCCAAATCAATGCGAAAATAACGACTAAGATCAGAGCTGTAATGACCTGCTTGATGGTCGACATTTGTTCATCACGTTGTGCGGCAGCAGAGCTAAGGGCTGTGGAAAAGGTTTCAAATTGCTCTTCTACGGCATGGGATAATGCGCGAGTTTCACCGAGTAGGCCTTTGTCATAAGCAACCCCAACAACTTGCTTTTGGGCCGCCAATTGCTTACCTGTTTTGATAAGCTCCGGAGCATATTGCCCCTCAAGCAAGTCACTATTGAATAGTCCTGCTTTTACCGCAGAGTCAAAACGGACTAATGCCAATAACTGCTGGTGGTCTGAACGTTGTTTAGCTTCTAATAGTGCTTGTTCGTAACCGGCGAGAAGCCCACTCTTTGAATCAAGCCCGTATCGTTGGTAAGCGCTGACCAGATTCTGAAAGCCCCTTTGGTATGCGAGCAAGTCTTGCTTAAATTGTTGACTGGAAGGTAATTCATTACTCTTGAGTATGCTCGCAAGCTCTTTTTCTGTGTCTATAAACTTGTCAACATTGGCGTCAAACTTATTTAGATATTTGTCATTACTACGCAGTAGGAAATCTTTTTCATTTCTGCGTAAGTTGAGTAAGCGTATTTCTAGATCACCAACGAGTTTGATGGCGTGATTAAGATCATTGCTCTTATTTTCAAAATGGGATGACGTACCCAAAAGGGCCACGATGCCTAAAATGGCGATAACTCCGAGGAAGTAGAGTTTTTGCCTAATAGTCATATTGTTGTTTCCTGAATAAGTAACTAAAAAGAGAAATCCAATGAGATTTCCAAGGGCTAGCAAACGTTGTTCAACTAACATGTCGAGAAAACGACATGCACTAATACAGCACTTTTTTACGTTGCTGTTTTTTCGCTCCGTGCTTGTTTTTTGTATCAAGTCGTCGGCGTTGAGAAGCGCGGGTTGGTTTCGTTTTAATACGCTTCTTCTCCTGTAAAGCGGCAGCTTTTATCAATGCTTGAAGCCGATTTAGGGCGTCTTCCTTATTTTGTTCTTGTGTCCGAAATTGTTGCGCTTTGATGATGATCACGCCATCTTTACTTATACGACTATCAGAAAGTGCAAGTAATCGCTCTTTGTAAAAGTCAGGTAAGCTTGAATGCCGGATATCAAAGCGCAGGTGTATAGCGGACGCTACCTTGTTAACGTTCTGGCCACCATTTCCTTGAGCTCTAATTGGGGATAATTGAATTTCCCACTCTTGAATTGTGACGGAGTTCGAAATTTTGAGCATGATAAGTAAATGCCGGTAAGGACGATTGAAAGAGCTGATAAATTAACATTACAGATGCACAAATAGAAGAAAAGACATGAGCACGATTGATTTTAGACCCTATGAAGGATTCATATTTGATATGGATGGTACTCTAATCGATACCATGCCAGCCCACTTGGCAGCTTGGCAAGCAACTGCTGAGCGTTTTGATTTTCCGTTTTGTCAGGAGTGGTTTCACAGTTTAGGAGGGATGCCGAGCTTTAAAATTGTTGAGGAACTAAATCGTGTGCATGAGCTTTCATTAGATCCTAAAACTGTCGCGACATTTAAAATGGAAACATTCGCTGCTATGGAGCTTCATGGTGACGTTATTCCTTGCACGAACATCGTGTTAGAGGAATATTTAGGCCATAAGAAAATTGCAGTCGGGACTGGCAGCCAACGAGAAAGTGCCATGCGCTTATTAAGTCATGCAGGTTTATTAGACAAGTTGGATGTTGTAGTAACCGCGAGTGATGTAGAGAACCATAAACCCTTTCCAGATACCTTTTTGGTGGCCGCGCAACAACTCGACTTGGAGGCGTCACAGTGTCTTGTGTTCGAGGATACTGAGTTGGGGAAGCGAGCGGCGCATGCAGCTGGTATGGATTGTGTTATGGTGCAAGATAATGAGTTGATCTTTTTCCCAAAGCCATAGTGGCAATATCCCTTAATATGAGATCAAAATGGGGTGCAAATGCACCCCATTAATTTTTACCACATCATCGATCATGAATCATAGATGCTTATTCTGGTTGAACTAGCTCTTGGTATTCAAATGAAGGTACCACAACTTCTACGCGACGGTTTTTCTCACGACCTTCGCGAGTGCTGTTGTCAGCAACTGGGTTTTCTTCACCCATACCTTTAACTGTCAAACGATCTGAACCAATGCCAGCTGCGGTTAGGTAATCAGCAACAGATTGAGCACGACGCTCAGACAGTTTTTGGTTGTATGCCGCAGGGCCTGAGCTATCTGTGTAACCAGTAATCTCTACTTGAGCTTGAGGATATTCGTTCAAGAATGAAACAAAGTTGTCCAGACGTTCAGAAACTGACTCTGTTAACTTAGCACTATCGAATTCAAACGTACCTGTACCGTACTCTTCTTTGTGCACCTTGCTCATCATCACTGGTTCTGGATCTGGCTCGATCACTTCTTCCGTTACAACTGCTGCAACAACTGGAGCAGCTGCGAATTTGTAGTTAACACCGATACCAAAGAAATTAGCATCCATGTCGTCCCACACGTCGTCAGACATGTCTTGGTAGCGTTGGTATTCAGCTCGAACGCTCCAGTTTCTATCGATCGAGTATTCAGCCCCCAAAGAACCTGTTGGGACAAAGTCTGTTTCGTCATCAGACATCATGTAAGCACCACCGATCTTAGCAAACAGATTCCAAGAGTCGTTTAAGTGCCAGTTGAATTTAGGTGCAAGTGTTAAAGCCGTTAGATTGCCGTCAATCGTATTAATCGTATTAGCCCCTGACCTAGAGTTTCCTTCATAGTCGCCTAAGAAGTCTACGCCGTACTCTAGCCCGATGATATCGGTAAAGTCATAACCGATATGTAGTCCTGCACCGAACGCTTCATCATCACAAGGGCTATTTAGATAGCAAGCGTCGTCAAGTGTAGTCATGCCCACTTTGCCCCCGATGTACATTTCAGCTTGAGCAGAGTTTAAAAGCGCGCTACTACCAGCTACCACTGCTGCTACTGCAATTGCTACTTTGTTCATAATGTTTCCTTGTATTGATTGCATATTAACTTCTACTTCGTTTTATCAAAAAATTAGAAAAAACCAGCGTTTATAAGAAATTAGTTTAATATTCTAATCATTTCATATCAAGCAACAATATATTTGAACTTGATCAACATTTACTACCCAAAAATACCTCACAAACTTCTGATATTTCTTACATTGTAGTAAAGATTTTTTGGTGCATAAGAAAATTGATGATTATTTTGAACTTTTTTTCGTAAACTTTGCTTTACATTGTGCGCGGTGGTTAACAGGTGGTTTTTATTTGCATTTATTTGCAAAAACTGATTGCAAGTCTACGCCTAAGCCGATAAGTTACTTAAACGCTAGACAGAAAATGACCACAGCCCTTGATGCTGCTCGCTTTGTGAACAAAGTTGCAATGAGTTCAGTTGGTAAAAATGGGGTCGGAAATAAAACCAGGAAGTAGAAGTAATGTTTCAAACTGATGATGTAAGAATAAATAGAGTAAAAGAGTTATTGCCACCTGTTGCAGTATTAGAGAAGTTCCCAGCGACTGAAACCGCTTCTTCGACCACTTTTGATTGCCGTAACGCCATTCACAATATTCTTGAAGGAAAAGACGATCGATTACTCGTGATCGTTGGCCCGTGTTCTATTCACGATCCGGCTGCCGCGGTTGAGTACGGTAAAAAGCTAAAAGTACTACGTGATGAACTGGGCGAGCAGCTTGAGGTTGTTATGCGAGTTTATTTTGAAAAGCCGCGTACGACCGTTGGTTGGAAAGGCCTTATCAATGACCCTTACTTAAATGACACCTATAAGCTAAATGATGGTCTACGTATCGGACGTAAACTTCTTCTTGATCTAACCGATATGGGCTTGCCAACGGCAAGTGAATTCTTAGATATGATCACACCTCAGTACGTGGCGGATTTGATCAGTTGGGGCGCTATCGGTGCTCGTACGACAGAATCTCAGGTTCACCGCGAGCTAGCTTCTGGTCTTTCTTGTCCTGTAGGTTTCAAAAACGGTACAGACGGGAATATTAAAATAGCGAGCGACGCGATTCGTTCTGCAAGCGCTTCCCATCACTTCCTTTCAGTAACAAAATACGGTCATTCCGCGATCGTAGAAACCGCTGGTAATCCAGACTGCCATATTATTCTACGTGGCGGTAAAGAACCAAACTACAGTGCAGCACATGTAGCTCAAATTAAAGATGAGCTGGACACCGCAGGTCTGCCGAAAAAAGTGATGATTGATTTTAGCCATGCTAACAGCTCGAAGCAGTTCAAGCGTCAAATGCTGGTGTCTGATGATGTATCCGAGCAAATCTCTGCTGGCGAAGAAGCCATTTTTGGTGTGATGATCGAGTCTCATTTAGTTGAAGGTCGCCAAGACTTAGTGGATGGCAAAGCAGCCACTTATGGTCAGTCGATCACTGATGCATGTATTGGTTGGGAAGACACGGAAACGGTACTTCGTCAGCTTTCTGATGCAGTAAAAGCGCGCCGCAACAAGTAAGCTCAACAGAAAAACTTTTTTAAAAGCGAATAGTGAAGAGCCAGAGGTACTATGCCTCTGGCTCTTTTTGTTGAGAATTACTCTCATATCTTTCTATTGTTTCTGCTTTCCTATATGTTATCTGTATACGTCGTAACCAAAAGGAATTTGGAATTGAATCGTAATGTATGGCTTCTATCCCTCTGCCAAGCCTTATTAATGACAGGGAATATTTTACTCATATCTGTTATTGCCCTTATTGGCAAAACACTTGCGCCGTCATCAAGTTTTATCACATTACCAGTTGCACTGCAGTTTTTGGGACTGATGGCCGCGACAATTCCTGCGTCGCTAATTATGGGCAAGTTAGGGCGTCGCCTTGGTTTTAGCCTTGGTAATGTCATTGGCATTTTGGGTGCTAGTCTAGCGACGTATGCATTAAGTCAACAAAACTTCTATCTGTTCTGCATGTCTACGTTTTTGCTTGGTGTTGGTATAGGTTTCGGTACTCTATACAGGTTTGCTGCCATTGAAGTGTGTGAAGAGTCGGCAAGGCATAGGGCGATTTCGATATCTATGGCGGGTGGGGTGTTAGCGGCGATCCTTGGGCCTAATCTGGCCGTGTACTCGCAGCAGTGGTCAGATGATGGCTTATACATTAGTGCATTTGCTGTGCTTGTCGTGCTTTATATAACCGCGTTGGTTGTGCTACAAACCATTCGTTTTCCACCTGCACACACGCAGGCGCTACACGCTAAGGCGGATAAGCTGAGACTGATTATCCGTCGACCTAATTTCATGCTGGCAGTTATCGCGGCAATGGTTGCGTACGCGGTGATGAACATTTTAATGACAGCAACTCCTTTAGCGATGATTGGTTGTGGCTTTGATTTTGATAAAGCGGCGGGAGTGATCGAATGGCACGTGTTGGGTATGTTTGCACCTGCGTTTGTCACGGGCCGTCTGATAGAACGGTTTGGCGCTAAGAATATGATTTTGGCGGGTGGATTGCTATTTGTTGCTTGTATTGGAATTAATATACATGGAGTGTCTATCTGGCATTTTAGTCTTGCTTTAATCCTGTTAGGAATAGGGTGGAACTTTATGTTTATCGCAGCAACCGGGCTGTTTAGTCAAAGCTATGAAGCGAAAAACAGAAGCAAGGCTCAAGCGTTTAATGAATTCTTCGTGTTCAGTTGTGTCACCATCACCGCATTACTATCTGGTTGGCTTGAGTCTACCGTAGGTTGGCAGAATCTTAATTTGTATGTTCTTCCATTTGTGTTACTCGTTATCGCGATGTTTGCGTTAAAAACGAATAAAAAGCCAGAATCACAAACCGCTTAATTAAGGCTTAATATATAACCCGGCCGATCGTGTCGGGTTTGTTTATTAGCTCAAATCAACAATCTCTTCTTTATGTTTTTATCGATAATGTGAATTCCCACAATAAAAATGTCGATTTGATAAGACTTTTTATCTAACTTTTTGTAATAAAAATAAAAATCCTGTATATATCTTGCCGAAAATCAATAAAAACTAAAGAAGTTTCGTCTATGTCAGCCAATATTTCTCATAAAGCTCAAGAAACTCTCGTGAGGGAGTCTGAGGAACTCGTCTCAACAACGAACTTACAAGGTGTTATTACATATTGTAATGAAGCCTTTTGCCGCGTTGCTGAATACACTCACGAAGAACTTGTCGGTCAGAACCACAATATAGTTCGTCATAATGATATGCCTAAAGCCGCTTTCGGTGACATGTGGGCACGCCTTAAACAAGGTAAAGCCTGGCGTGGAATGGTTAAGAATGCCACTAAGTCTGGCGGTTACTATTGGGTTGATGCTTATGTCACCCCTATCTACGAAGACAACCATGTTGTTGGGTATCAATCAGTGCGCGTGAAACCAAAGCGAGAGTGGGTTGATATTGCGACAAAAGCCTACAAAAGCATGCGTGCTGCAGAGAAGTCTGGTCGAACTTGGTCGTTGAAAATCAATGAAACCATTCGCTATGCGATTCTACTTGGTGCACTAACCGCACCTGCAACCGCATATGCGTTGTCTGTTGAAGGGCCGTTGGCTTGGCTTGCAAGTGCGTTACCTGCAAGTGTTCTAGCTCTGTTATTCCGCCAAGAGTTAATTGATACACCTCAGCAACTTAAAAAGTTACAAAAGCAATATGACAGCGTAAGTCGCTTGATCTATTCTGGTAACACGGCATTTTCGATTGCCGATTTCCATATCAAAATGCTATCCGCAAGAATTCGAACCGTGTTAGGAAGGATGACTGACTCCGCATTGCCTTTGCAGCATTGCGCCGAAGAGCTTAGTCAAACAACGGCAGAAGTCTCGGCTGCATTAAATCAGCAAAATACCGATATTCATCGTGTGCGAGATGCTACCCAAGAGGTGGAGTCGTCGGCAAATTCGGTTTCTTCGAGTACCAATGATGCCCATATGTTGATTGATGATACATTGAAGTCATGCTTGATGGCGAAGGAGACCATTGATCAAACGCACACCAATCTAGCGCAATTAAGCCTTCAAGCTGAAAAAGCGACGGAAACGACGTATCAACTGAGTGATCAGGCGCAGAAGGTGAACCATTTGATGGAAGAGATTGGTGGGATCGCAGAGCAAACCAATTTACTGGCACTTAACGCGGCGATTGAAGCAGCAAGGGCAGGGGAGCAAGGTCGTGGTTTTGCTGTTGTAGCTGATGAGGTCCGCGCGCTTTCTGGGCGAACATCCAATGCAACTGAACAAATCCAAGCCTCTATCTCCACTATGTTGGCAACGATTCAAAGTTGGCAGAAAGATATTCTGGCAAACAAAGAGCAAACCGATGCCTGTTCTCAAGTAGCAGAACAAAGCGCGTTGCGTTTGTCTGAAGTTGAACAGATGATGCAAACCATGAGTGGGCTGATGGTTGATGTAGCAGAAGCGGCGAATAACCAGTTAAAGCTATCTAGTGATGTAAACCAGCACATTCATTCTATCGCTTCGACCGCAGAACAAAACTTGGCAGCAACACATTCAGTTGAGCAAAATAGCCGACAGTTGAAAGACCAAGTACAAGATTTCTATCAGCTCGCACTTCGATTTGAAGACAAATAGTCGTAACGAAAGTTGTGATGTTTATGTCCTGGCTGCGTTTATGCGAATAGGAGCCAGATAAAAGAAAGCCCCGCCATTGCTGGTGGGGCTTTTCAGTTTTCACATTCGCAATAGAGAAAACTGACTATCTTTTTACTGCAATTACGCGAGTAGCTCTTTTGCTGTGTTCACTACGTTTTCAGTCGTGAAACCAAACATTTTGAATAGTTCGCCGGCTGGTGCAGATTCACCGAATGAAGTCATACCAATGATGCGACCGTCGAAACCTACGTACTTGTACCAGAAGTCAGCAATACCTGCTTCAATTGCGATACGTGCTGTTACGTCTGATGGCAGTACAGCTTCACGGTAAGCGGCGTCTTGTTTGTCAAACGCATCTGTTGATGGCATTGAAACAACGCGTACTTTCTTACCTTCAGTAGTTAGCTGTGCTGCTGCTTCTACTGCTAGTTCAACTTCAGAACCTGTTGCGATAAGGATTAGCTCAGGCTTGCCTTCGCAATCTTTCAGAATGTAAGCACCTTTTGCGATGTCTGCTACTTGTTCTGCTGTGCGCTCTTGTTGCGCAAGGTTTTGACGAGAGAAGATAAGTGCTGTCGGTGCATCCTTACGTTCAATCGCCAACTTCCAAGCTACAGCGGACTCAACTTGGTCACATGGACGCCATGTGCTCATGTTTGGTGTTAGGCGTAGCGATGCCATTTGCTCAACTGGTTGGTGAGTTGGACCATCTTCGCCAAGACCGATAGAGTCATGCGTGTACACTTGGATGTTCTGAATTTTCATCAGCGCAGCCATACGCATTGCGTTACGTGCGTACTCCATGAACATTAGGAATGTTGCGCCGTAAGGAACGAAACCACCGTGTAGCGCGATACCGTTCATGATCGCTGTCATACCGAATTCACGTACGCCGTAGTGGATGTAGTTACCAGAGAAGTCGCTTGCTTCTAGAGACTTAGAACCAGACCACATGGTTAGGTTAGAAGGTGCTAGGTCAGCAGAGCCACCCATGAACTCTGGTAGTAGAGCACCAAATGCTTCTAGAGCATTTTGAGACGCTTTACGTGATGCAATGTTTGCTGGGTTAGCTTGAAGATCAGCAATGATTTGGCTTGCTTTCTCTTCCCACTGTGCAGGAAGCTCACCGTTTACGCGGCGTTTAAATTCAGCTGCCAGCTCAGGGTACGCTGCTTCATAAGCTGCAAATTTCTCGTTCCACGCTGCTTCCTTAGCTGCGCCTGTTTCTTTCGCTGACCATTCTGCGTAGACTTCTTGCGGAATTTCAAAAGGACCGTGCTCCCAACCTAGTTCTTTGCGTGTTGCTGCGATTTCTTCTGCACCTAGTGGCGCACCGTGACAATCGTGTGAACCAGATTTGTTTGGTGAACCAAAACCGATGATAGTCTTAGTACAGATAAGTGTAGGACGTGGATCCGCTTTCGCTGCTTCAATTGCTGCGTTGATTGCGTCAGCATCGTGACCATCGACTGCAGGGATTACGTGCCAACCGTAAGCTTCGAAACGCTTAGGTGTGTCGTCAGAGAACCAACCTTCAACGTGACCGTCGATAGAGATGCCGTTGTCATCCCAGAACGCGATCAGCTTGCCTAGACCTAGAGTACCTGCAAGAGAACATGCCTCGTGCGAAATACCTTCCATCAGACAGCCGTCGCCCATGAACACGTAAGTGAAGTGGTCAACGATGTCGTGGCCTTCTTTGTTGAATTGCGCTGCTAGCGCTTTTTCAGCTAGAGCCATACCAACCGCGTTAGTGATGCCTTGACCTAGCGGACCCGTTGTGGTCTCGATACCTGGCGCGTAACCGTACTCTGGGTGACCAGGAGTTTTAGAGTGAAGCTGACGGAAGTTTTTCAGATCGTCGATAGACAACTCGTAACCTGCAAGGTGCAGTAGAGAGTAAATCAGCATTGAGCCGTGGCCGTTAGACAGCACGAAACGGTCGCGGTCTGCCCACTCAGGGTTTGATGGGTTGTGGTTTAGATGAGAGCGCCAAAGAACTTCAGCGATGTCAGCCATACCCATAGGTGCACCTGGGTGACCAGAGTTAGCTTGTTGAACACCATCCATGCTTAGCGCACGGATTGCATTTGCTAGATGTTTACGATCCATAGTGATTACTTCTCGATATTTGATTTAAATAGAGGGAACTCGCCGAAACAAGTTCAAATAGAATTTTTTGAAAATAGTGCTGATGGTAAAAGCGAGTAGACGGGCTACTCGCTTTTGGTAAGCAATTATAGCTTAGCTTCGATCATCGCTTCTAGTTTGCCTTGGTCAACGGCGAAGTTGCGGATACCTTCAGCCAGCTTCTCAACAGCCATTGGGTCTTGGTTATGTTCCCATAGGAATTCAGCGTGAGTCATTGGTGCTGGACGCTCAGCTGCGCCTTTAGAATCAACTAGTTTCTCAACTACTTCACCTTCAGCTGCTTCTAGTTCTGCAAGTAGAGCAGGAGCGATAGTTAGACGGTCACAACCAGCTAGTTCTAAGATCTCACCGATATTACGGAAGCTTGCGCCCATAACTACAGTTTTGTAGCCGTATTCTTTGTAGTAGTTGTAGATCTTAGTTACAGATAGTACGCCTGGATCTTCTTGAGCTTCGAAGTCACGGCCTTCTTTCGCTTTGTACCAGTCCATGATACGACCAACGAATGGCGAGATTAGGAATACGCCCGCTTCTGCACAAGCACGTGCTTGAGCGAACGAGAATAGAAGCGTTAGGTTACAGTTGATGCCTTCTTTTTCTAGGATCTCAGCTGCGCGAATGCCTTCCCAAGTTGAAGCCAGTTTGATAAGGATACGGTCGTTAGTGATGCCAGCATCGTTGTACATTTTCACTAGTTGACGAGCTTTCGCTACGCTGCCTTCCATATCGTAAGATAGACGAGCGTCTACTTCTGTAGAGATACGACCTGGGATAGTTTTTAGGATTTCTTTACCGATGTTTACTGCAAGCATGTCACAAGTATCTTGAACTTGTTGAGCTTTGTCGTTGCTCTGTGCTTTAGCGTATTCGATTGAAGCATCGATTAGAGGTGCGTACTCTGCGATTTGAGCGGCTTTAAGGATAAGAGAAGGGTTAGTTGTTGCGTCTTCTGGCTGATACTTTTTAATTGCATCAATCTCGCCAGTGTCTGCTACTACAGTCGTTAGTTTACGAAGTTGCTCTAACTTGTTGCTCATAATCGATCATCCTATTTAAATGGGCTTAAATGGGCTTAAGCGTGATTTTTGTTATCACAGCTTGTGCATTTGCAAGCGAGTTAGCTAACCGTCTCATCGCATTTAATGAGACATCTGCTCAGCCAACTACGGAAAATTTCGTTACCGAACAAATGCTATGAACATTTGATCGATAGCTGAGTAAATGATGTGTCCATATTTATCCTATCTATGCTGAAAGTCAATCGCTGAAATGGACTTATAGTGAACTTCATCAACGTTTTTTTACTGTGTGTTTAGTGGTTAACCCAAATAAACGTTTGCCCTTATTGTTCAAAGCTTGAGCGTTGTCCAAGAGGGTAAAAAATTGTAGTGAGAAAATGTTATTGCGATGAGCAAATGTAGCGTTTAAATTGATAAAGAACATATGCTAAGTCAATGAGCATATGTTCACTTATTGCATACAATATCGATCCTCTTAAAGGGCGAGAGAAACCATGAGCAGTTCTAATCAAGATATTTCCATTGAAAACACGGATTTGTTGACAGAGATTTCCGTCGCGTATTATCAAGACGGTGCGACTCAGGAAGAGATATCGAGAAAATTTGCCATATCACGCGCAAAGGTCGGGCGAATGCTCAAGCAGGCACGTGATGAAGGCATTGTTGAAATTACCGTTAAATACCATCCGGTGTTCAGCGCCAAGATTGAACAACGTTTGATCGAGCGATTCGGCGTTAAGCGCGCGCTTGTTGCTCTTGATCAACCGAATGAAGAAGCGCAACGACTACAGGTATCGGGATTGGTGTCCAATTATCTCACTAGCACGCTCAAAAACGGCATGGTGGTGACGGTCGGACAAGGGCGCAACGTGTCGTCTGTCGCTCACCATATTGGTGTTATTACGCCGCGTGACTGTAAATTTGTGTGTGGCATTGGTGGTATTCACCCGCGTGGCGGTATGTATAACGCCGACCATATTTGTCGTCAGTTGGCGAAGAAATATGGGGGAACCTCTGAAACCCTTTATGCGCCGGCATACGCAGAAAATAGAGAACAGAAGTTGGCCTTCATGCAAAATGCAACCGTGAAACAAACGCTCGACCTAGCACGTAAAGCCGATGTTGCTTTGGTTGGTATTGGTGACATGAGCGAAAACAGTTACATGGTCGACTTAGGTTGGTTTACGCCTGATGAAGTGGTTCAGTCGAGACTTCAACAAGGTGTGGTAGGGGATTTTGCAGGTTATGACTTCTTTGATATTCACGGTAATGTAGCGAACACGGTAATGAGTGACCGAGTAATTGGACTTGGTATTGAAGAGTTTCGGCCGATCTCGGAAGTCATTGCGATCGCAGCTGAGAACAGCAAGCCACTCGCTCTACTCGGAGCATTAAGAACTGGAGCGATAGACGTGATCGCCACGAGCGTTAGCAACGCATTAACCGTGCTCAACTTAGATGAGCAAATGCACGGCAACGCGACATCTGAACGCTAACGGAAATAGTCGGCTTTTGATGTAGTCAGGCTATGAGGGGTGACAAATCACTCATAGCCAGTTTCTATTTCGAAATGACAAGTTTGGTTTAGAAGCTGCGTTTAGTTTATTGGAACACATCATCTTTAGATAAACGTAAGATACTTTGTTAAACAGACACTTGTCTTAACACTCGATAGGTAGAGAGTGGTCTGCACCCCATTCGGTCCAAGAACCGTCGTACACCGACAGGTTGTCCAGACCAATTTGATACGCCGCGAGTAATAAAATGCATGCGGTTACACCGGAACCGCAACTAAAAATAATCGAATTGTCACTATCTATCGTTAGTGCGCTAAATATCTGTTGCAACTCTGAATTTGGTTTAATGTGACCGTTGGCCAAGAGTTCTTGAAACGGTAAGCAAACCGAATTTGGAATGTGCCCACTACGTAGACCTTCTCGTGGCTCAGGCACTTCACCAAGGAAGCGAGCTTTGGCTCTGGCATCGATGATATTGGCACTTTTATTGGTTGAATGAGCAAGAACATCTTGTGCATTCAAAAAGGCATTTTGGTTGAGCTTGCCCGCAAAGTTGCCTTCTTCGCTTGGTTGCGATAGGGCACTTTCGGCAGGGAGTCCTGCTTCAATCCAAGCTGGAAGACCGCCATTTAAGACTCGGACATTGTCATGCCCCATGGCTTTGAACATCCACCAAGCTCTTGGTGCCGCTAAAGTGCCTGAGTTGTCATAAACCACAATCAAGTCTTCGTTGTTCAAACCGAGTTGTTGCGCACTTTGGTTGAAGCCTTCTTCTGTTGGCATCATATGCGGTAGGGAGGAGCCGGGTAAGCAAAAGTCATTGTCGTAATCAAAGCGTAAAGTATTTGGAATCCACTTATCTTGAATCTTTTTACCTTCAGAAGGGATTTGAAACGCAATACTAGCGTCGAGGAGCTTGACGTTAGGTTGGCCGAGAAGGCTATTGAGTTCATCAGTACTAATCAGTGCTTGCATTGTCTTTAGTTTGCTAGGTGGATAATCTTACTGTTTTACAACAAAAAAATCGCATGTTCAAAAGAACGATGCGATTTTTAAGTTAAAGATTGAAGATTTGTTCTGAAAGACAGCTTTCGATTTACCCAGTTACATGGTCCAAGTGTTGTCTCCAGAAGTAATCACTTTCTGAATTGGGTCACTACCGTCATAGAACCAAATTTCAACAAGTAGGCTACCTTGGCTATCAGAAACATTAAAGTCGACATTTGCTGTACCATTGTTGAGTGGAACCGATGCGACTTTGCTTGGGTATTTTGCATCGTAGTTACCTGAACTGTTCTCGACAAACTCTTTGTACACGCTTAGGTGTGCTCGTTGTGAAGAGAAACCACTGATGTCTACATTGAGCGTACCTTCCGTCACTGGGTTGTAGCTAAAGCCATCTGGTACTACTAGATCCTGCATGGTTGCATCTTCCACTGTTACCGTTGTCTCTTCTTCAGTAGTTTCTTCCTGCTGGGTAGTATCTTCCTCTGGCACCGTGGTTTGGGTTGGTGGAGGTGGTGTACTGTTACCACCTCCGCCGCCACCGCCTCCGCCACAAGCTGTTAGTGCTAATCCCATGATGATTGTGATAAGTGCTTTCATAATGTTATCTCCCTATGGAATGTAGCATTTGTTAGGTGTTGGAGCGGTGTGCCAATCTGTGCTTAGTTCGCCACCAGACTCAGCCCAAGCTTGGAATTGAGGGTATGCATCGACCATGTCTACACGCTCTAGCGGCCAATCCCAATCTTCTACTATCAACAGTGCCCAAGGTAAGTTGTTTGCTGTTTTGAAGTACACACCTTGTGCAGGGTCACTTGCATCGACGCCGACACCGAAGAGGTTTTGGTCATCAAACTGTTCTGTTGGTGCTTGGTCTGCTAAGTGAACTTCCCATTTACGACCTGGTTGGAAGGTAATCCCGTCGCCATGGTAAGTGCCCGGTGTTGCAAAGATGAACGGGTCGTATGGCATGGCTTGAATCGCTGAACGGTCAGAGCCTTCAGTGAAGTAAACATTCAAGGTAAAGGTGAGTGAAACGTTATCATCACAGCCAGGCTCTGTGCGGAAGTAGCTACAGCTGCTCGCCGCGTGTGTGCTTAAGTCTTCACTGATGATGAAAATTGCTTCATCAGAAATACTTTCCAAGCCATTAGATGCTTGCTCTACACCATTGAAGGATAGCGTCGTTAATCCATTTTCAATCGAGCTTCTCAGTACACCCGGTAGTCGGATTGCGAAGCCATTTTTGTAACTTGCGCCGTAAGCCGCTAGGTCACCAGTAATTTGAATATTCTCAACATGACCAGCAAGACTGGTTTCAGTGATGCGGAATTTCACGACCACATCGTTCATGTCGTAGTCTGCGGTGTATGGCCAATTATCTTCATAAGCCACGGTGGCGTAATCTTCTGCACTCGGGAAATATTCCACTGAGTAACCATTACCAGTGATGGTGATTGGGTAATCTTCCACCTCACCAGACGTCGAACCACCATCGTAGTTTAATCCGGTTTGTTGGCTAAAGCGGAATCGGCTCCAGCTTGAACCTTCCGTTGCAGCGGTTGAAACTACAAACGGTAGGGGATTATTACCCGCAGACAGTAATTGGTCAGTAAAGACTTGTTCGCCTTCATCATCAAAGTCACCATCGCGGTTCCAGTCAAACCATGCTGATAGGTAGCCAGAAGTGGAAGCCGTCACATTCACAATTGAACTTAAACCTGGGTCAAGTGCGGATACAAAACCAACACCATCTTCATCAGCGGTGCCCACAGAGTTGTCGTTTGCTTGACCGTCAGCATCACCGTCTGGAGCGACGGAACCAAGCCAAGTTACACCGTCCACCTCGTGGCGAGGACCGTTTGACGCAAGCGTGGTGTGGTAGCTGTCTGGAGCATCACCAAAATCAATTGGCTCGTCTTCGTCAATCACGGGAGCGTTTGCACAACGTGCGCCATCATTTTGGCTTGAGCTTGGACCGTTGGATACAAACTCAACCGCAGGAACGATACCTGCTGCGATATTGGCTGCGTTGCCTTCCGAAAGGTCAACACGATAGATTTTGCCATCTTGGTTACGTGACACGTAGTAGTTGCCGTTTACATCGAAGTAGCCAGCACCAAATGTGCCTAACTCGCCTGTGTCACCTATCGCAGTCGTATTACCATTCGATGGGTTGAACTGATACAGCACACCAGAGTTATTGTCGATGCCGTAAAGGGAGCCATCACCTGGATGGAATGCAAAGTCGGTAAGGTTCACAGTCGCTGTTGAACTAATTTTCACGATGCTCAAGGTCGCATTTGGATCAGAATCGAGCGGAGAAAGGTCAATGGAGAAAAGTCCTTTGCCTTTGCGGTACAAGTAGTAGACGTGGTTGTAAACGTCACCTACGTAAAACGTGTGGTCGGTAGGAAGACCCGAAACATCAAGCGTCTCTGCTTGGAAGTCTTGACCAAGACGAACAATCTTTTTGTTTGTGGTGTCGTATCCGTAGATATAACGGTCAGTGAAGTTAAAACCTACACCGTTAATGCCCGAAGCCAAACCTGTGTCGTCCTCTAAAAGAGTCGTAGAACCTGTAACCAAATTGACGCCATAGATTTGAACCGGGGTTGATTGGAATAGGTATGCTTGGCTTGGGCATGTGTCAAATGGCGCCGCTTGTGCATAAGCGCTCGCTATTAGAGACCCAAGTAGTAGTGATGTCCTTTTCATAATTCGCCCTCTCATTGGTTCGTGATATATGCAATGAAAGGAATGTGCCAACTTTTAACTTGTTGAATTTTATGGAGTTAATATTTGTAAGAAGAAGGGTTTTAAATCTGATTGTCAAAATGAGAAAAAAGCCCAACATTGAGTTGGGCTTTTTGGGAATGATTAGAGGTTTAGAGCTAACTACAAACCGGACAGGTGGGCATTTTCATCAGATTCATTTCTCGCCAAGACATGCTGAGCGCGTCCAAAATCAGAATTTTGCCTTTCTTTGGTTGGCCGTAATCAGCAATCACTTTAATCGCTTCCATAGCTTGCACTGCACCAACAATACCAACAACAGGCGCCATGACTCCGGCTTCGACACAACTTAACGCACCGCTACCGAAGAGGGCACTTAAGCACTGGTAACATGGTTGTGCTGGATCATCGTAAGTAAACACACTCACTTGGCCTTCCATACGAATAGCCGCGCCTGAAATCAGCGGTGTTTTGGTCGCCAAACATAGGCGGTTAAGTTGATTGCGCGTATCGACGTTATCTGATGCATCGACAACAATAGTGTGTTGCTTAATCAGGCTTTCTAACGCTGTATCATCAAGACGTTTTGCGATGGTATCTACGATGATGTGCGGGTTAAGTTCGCGTAGTGCATCTGCCGCTGATTCTACCTTCTTACGACCAATATCTGCATCGTGGTGCAGCACTTGGCGCTGAAGGTTAGACAACTCGACGATATCATCATCAATCAGTGTGATTTTACCGACACCAGCAGTCGCCAAATATTGGCTTGATGCGCAGCCTAAACCGCCAGCACCAAGCATCAATACCGATGCTTGTTTGAGTGCTTCTTGTCCTTCAAAGTCAAACTGACGAAGAATGATTTGGCGGTTGTAACGCAGCATTTCCTGATCGGAAAGAATATCCACAACGTCTTCCTAGTAAAGGGTTGAGTTGAATAGTTGAATCTGAACCGTTTCGCCCACTTCAACTCGGCCGCGTTCACGTTCCAATACAACAAAGCAATTGGCTAGGCTCATTGAGCGGAATGCGCCAGAGCTCTGGTTACCGGTTGTTTCAACCACAAACTTGCCATCTTCTAATGTGTAGATACCACGTTGGTAATCGGTACGACCTGGCGCTTTCTTAAAGGCGGTTTTGGTTGTTGCCGGAATGGACTCGGGTGCTTTCCATTCGGTGTGTCCTGCAAGTTTTGCCAGCATTGGTTGAACAAGCACGTACATAGTAAGAGCTGCAGAAACCGGGTTACCTGGCAGACCACAGAACCAAGCTGTACTTAGCTTACCAAATGCGAAAGGTTTACCCGGCTTGATTGCTAGCTTCCAGAAACCGATTTCACCAAGTTCTTCAAGAATGTCTTTGGTGTAATCCGCTTCGCCTACACTGACACCGCCTGAGGTCACAACCACATCTGCCAATGTCTGCGCTTGTTCAAAGGTTGCTTTTAGAGTCTCTGGGCAATCTGGAATGATGCCTAGATCAACGGCTTCGCAACCGAAGTTCTCGATAAGTGGTTTAATACCGTAACGGTTGCTGTCGTAGATCTGACCTTCGTCTAGCGGCTCACCCAGTGGTTTAAGCTCATCGCCAGTAGAGAAGAAAGCAACTTTTGGTTTACGTACTACTGTCACGTGGCTAACACCTAGAGACGCAATCATCGGAATATCGCGAGGTGTTAAACGTGCGCCTTTTGCCAGTACGATGTCGCCTTGCTTGATGTCGTCACCTGTTGGGCGGATGTTGTTTTGCGGCTTCACGTCGGTTTGGTTGAACTGAATGCCAGCATCCGTTACTTCTGTGTTTTCTTGCATGATAACGGCATCACAACCCTGTGGGATTTTTGCGCCAGTCATGATGCGAACACAGGTACCTTGAGGCCATTCACCTTCAAAAGGTTGTCCTGCAAATGATTTACCTGCCAGAGGCAAAACAGAAGACGACTCAAGATCTTGAATGCGAATAGCGTAGCCATCCATTGCTGAGTTATCGAATGGCGGTACGTGAATAGGAGACAAGATGTCTGCTGCCAGTACAAAGCCGAGTGCGTCAGCAAGTGGAAGAGAAAGCGTTGTTTGGATAGGTTTGATTCGCGATAGCATTTTGTCCATCGCTTCTTCAATTGGCATCAAGCCAGGTGCGTCGCAGCAGCCCATTGAGAAAATCCTGTGTTCTTTTGTTTTGTGGCAACTTTACCATAAAAGGGGACTGAGTAAGAATGTCCACCTATAAAATATGGGTGTAATTATTCAAAAATCCGAGTATCCTTGTCAGCCATCCAAAAGGGGTAAAAAACCTGCGGAGCTCAAGAAAATCAGCTCAGTACCTTCATCTGATGTGACTTGGTGTAAAGACACGAACTGAGCAACTCAAAGCGAAAAGTATGAATGCAATTTTGATTGGGTTTGTACGAAGGCTGAAGTAAAACAAAAGAGGAAGTGGAATGTCAGGTCTTAGCGAGTCAGCGAAGTTAGTAAAAGAAGCGCTAGAGCAACGCGGTTTGGAAACGCCAATGCGTCCAAACAACGTAAGTCGTGAAGAGAAGAAAGAGAAGATCGAACACCACATGCGTGAGATTTTAGGTCTACTTCAACTTGACCTCACTGACGATAGCCTAGAAGAGACCCCTCACCGCATTGCTAAGATGTACGTTGACGAAATCTTCTCTGGTCTGGATTACTCCAACTTTCCTAAAATCACGGTGATTGAGAACAAGATGAACGTGAGCGAGATGGTTCGCGTGAAGGACATCACAGTGACCAGTACTTGTGAACACCACCTTGTGACCATCGATGGCAAGGCTGCTGTGGCTTACATTCCACGTGGCAAGATCATTGGCCTGTCAAAGATCAACCGTATCGTTCGCTTCTTTGCCCAGCGTCCACAAGTTCAAGAGCGTATGACTCAGCAAATTCTTGTTGCACTTCAAACGTTGCTTGAGTCCGATGATGTGGCAGTGACGATTGACGCAACACACTACTGCGTGAAATCTCGCGGTGTGATGGATGCAACCAGCGAAACCACGACAACAGCATTGGGCGGTATCTTCAAAAGCAACCCAGCAACGCGTGCCGAGTTTCTGCACGGTTTACGTTAGGTAACCAAGCACTATTCTAAGAGGATGGCAAACGCCATCCTTTTTTTATGCTTGTTTAGAAAATGACTTCATGATTTCTGGCCAATACATTTTGACGTAACCTGCCGATACCCAAACAACCAATACAGTCGCGATACTGAGCTCTAGAAAACCAAAGTCGTGTAGCCAGTGCCAGTGAGGGTGCGATTCGGCGAAAAAAGAAGTCAAGCGATGCATTGCGATGGCGCTGATCACGGAAGGAAAGGTTACTGCCGCGATAGAAGGTTGAAACTTCAAGCGAAGTAAGCGGAAGTAACATAAGTAGATCAATAACGTCATAGTGATGGCGATCCCGGCCAATGCGCCTGTCAGTATCGGGTCAGGTAAGGGAAAGTTCACCAAGTATGCTGCTAATGACAAGTTTACCGGCGCGGCCATAATCGCGAGGGTCGGTCTTGCTCGCCTTGGTAGAGAGCCGAAAAACACCAAACGATACAACACGAGTGGCAGCATGAAGAAATAAATGCCGATGCACATCATCGCTAACGTTTCGGAGAATAAGTTGTGACCTAGTTGAGAACCGGCTAGTGAACTACTGATCAGCCCCACCGGATAAAGAAACCAACTCGGTACGATATTGGACATTTTGAAGTTCATTAGCTGAAAGCTAAAAAACAGCACCATCATAGTAAAATGCAGCAAAAGCGCCATAAACCAAAGTGGATAAGCGATGATAGGTGCTACAGCGGCAAGATAATCTGCAAGGATCAGTAACGCCATACTCATTGGTGCCATTAAACTACCACTCAGTGGGTGACGAATGTCGACCATGAATAATCGTGGATTCGCGGCATATTTTATGAGTACAGGGGCGAGTAAAAGTGCGCCGAGTGACGCCAAAAATGGGCGTATCGGTTCACCAATCTCAGGAACATAGAGTGCCCAAGCTTGCCCTAAACCTATCATACCTAGTGCCAACGCGGCTTGAGACGGCGGGACACTATAAAACTGCACAAGTCTTCTCCAGTTCAAATCTACTCCATTTGATTTTTGCCTGAATGAAACAAAACATGACGATTTGGATGAAATGCTCTATTTAAGTAGCGAATACTAACAAGTATGGAGAGGGGTTTCTCATGAAAGGTGGTGAGCAAATATCAGAGAATGATAATTTTGTGAGTTTGGTATCGAATATTTGGGAAAAGATGTAAAAATGCAGAGTTTATCGCTCCAAACCCTTCGATAGTCTGGAGCGAAGTGATAACAAAGAGAATGTTATGTTGATTGATTCTCCGGTAGATCCTGTTGGCGTAACTTTTCGTTTTTGATTGTGCGATGCAGCAACTGGCTGTAAATAGGTTGTCCACCCAACAATTGAGCAATAATCACAGCGCCCAAACAAGTAATGATCAATGGCAGGATTAAGTAGTAGTTATTCGTCATTTCAATCACTAACAGAATACCTGTAATCGGTGCACGTACCGTTGCAGCAAACAGGGCACCCATGCCCGCAATCGCAAATACACCAGGCTCGATATCAAGCGCAGGGAGCAAGACATCAGCACTTGCTCCGAACGCATAGCCAAATAAGGTTCCCAGAGCAAGCATAGGTGCAAAGATGCCTCCCGGCGCACCAGAACCAAAACAGAGCAGGGTTGTAATTACACGACCAAAGAAAAGCAAAACTAAAATAGATACCGAGTAGTTACCGTTAGTAATGTCAGGAATAAGGCCGATACCACCACCAGTTAGTTGGGGTACGTACAAAAGAAGCAAACCAAACACGCCTCCCAGTAGCGAACCCACAATCAAGTAGCGCTTACGATCGTTTTTGTGAATTGCGACAAAACTGTCTTGTGCCACGGTAATCAGTTTATTGAAGATCACGCCAAACACGCCAAACAATGCGCCAAGCAATAAAAACAGCCATAGGGTTTGAAGCTCTGGCGACTGGTATTGCGGCATAGTGATAACGGCGTCTTGCCCGTTGATGGCGCGAAACACTATGTTCGCCATAATGGCAGAAATGATCACTGCGCGAATTGAGATCAAAGAGTAGCGAAACTGAGGTCGCATTTCCTCCACAACGAACATAATGCCTGCGAGTGGGGCATTAAAAGCCGCAGCCAAACCGCCAGCAGCACCAGAAGCGAGCAGGGAGTGGCGGGTATCGTCATCCTTTACCCGGAATATATCGGTCACCATTCGACCTACAGCACCACCCATTTGAACGGTTGGACCTTCACGACCCAGCACCATACCTGAGCCAAGTGCGCCCATGCCGCCGAAGAATTTTACTGGTAGAACTCGCCACCAGCGCACTGGACGAATATTATCCATTGCCCCTTCGATTTCAGGAATACCAGAACCTGCCGCTTCTGGCGCAAAGCGGTGCACAAGAAAATAGCCAATAAAAGCTAAAAGTGCGCTAATGAGAACCGCTGCCAGCCACAACGGTAGAACATTACCAATTTCGCTTCTTAACCATTCTGTTCGTGTTTCAGAAACGAAATGAACGGCAAGCTCGAAATACGTACCGACAAAACCAGCCAACGTACCCACAATGGCGGCCATAATGAGAACAGAAAATGGTGTTGACCCTCGAGAGACAAACTGGTTAATCGCATCTTTCGGTACGTGCGCCAACACAGATTTCACAATTCTCTCGCGTTTGGTCATTAACAAGCTCTCCTGTTGCTGGGGGAAGGGACGAAAGAAAGTATACGCTTCGCAGAGTCTAGACCTAATCAATAAAGATGCAATTTAGCTTTTCACTATTGAGTGTTTGAAGTGTCGCGATATTATTCATTCACTCAGATTGTGCTATTGCTCTCATAATTTAGGGTAAAAAACTTGTTTTTTGAGAAAAATGAACCATGCTTTAAATGTAAAGCAACATGACTGCTTCAGAAGGAGGGATGTGAGGTTTTACACACAATTTGGATGGATTCAAACCCTACGGTAAGTCCTCGTTTTATGTTCGGGATGCATCAATAGACATCGCCGATTCGCACACTCACGATTGAGTAACGAGGTAGAGGCGCACGCACATGTGCGCCTTCTTAATTTCTGCGTCATAACTTTCATCACCACCTACAACTATTTTTCTCTTGAACATTTTCTTGCAGTTAGTAATGTCTTAGTTCGATGTCAACCAACTAGAGCAGTGCATGCGCTTTTATCTTCGACTCTTACTTTCTTTATGTTGTTGTTCGGTAACGTTTCCGGCACTTTCAACGCCGAGCTGGTGGCAAGACACGTTGTCAGCAATGCCATATTCCAATCTAAAAGAACGTATAGAAAAAAGTGGAAGCTGGTATGGTTGCGAAGTGCAGCTGCGAGACAACTCAACGTTTATCAGCGCATTTTGTTTGGATGATTTTTCGTACTACCAGCAGCACTTGTATGGTGAGGTGATTTTGAGAAGAGAAAGTGCTCAGTTCTCGTTTCTTACTGAATACGAGTGGCAGCGTCTGAATGACTTACTTCTCAACTTAAGAAAGGATGGGTTAGTTTTACGCAGAGTCACTATCGGAAAAGAGCAATATGATGTCGTTGAAGCTCTGGAAAAGAAATCTTCCGAGCTTGTCGATAAAGAAGTTATTTTGTTGATGAACCGCTATCCACAAGAAACGATTCGAAGTTTGCTTTGGGTAAAACCGGACGAGTTTCTTACGCCATCACCGTCCTTAAATGTGCACTTGCGCAGTGATGGCGAAATTATCGAGGTCAAAGTGACTCGTTTTTAGATTCTTTATGGAGAGATAGGAAGGTCGCCATTGCTGATTCATCCAAAAAACCATCCGATTTTTTGTGAGCGCGCAGGTATTGATAGCCTGCGATTAGCTTGCGGTGTAGCTCTTCTGCATCGTCTGACAACGGCTGATTCATAACGTGTTGAAAGGCAAGTTTGTACGCATCCATATCCACGACTTCAGCACGGCGATATAAATAACCACATCCCGTTGCTAACCATTCGAGAGAGCAATTGGCGCGCATTGCAATTTGATTTGCTTTGGTTAGGCTAGGTTCACTGCCTTTAAGGTATTTGCGTATTAAAGCTTCAGACACATCGACGCGTAGAGCGAACCCGCTGATGCTTTCTTCTCCGATCAGGGTGGCTAGGCGTTGGGCAAAAGACATATTTCGTACTCCAGTTCGAATTGCGAAAGTTTACCCGTTGAGCCGGTACGAAAACAAGACTACGATGAATGCAGATCAATTGAAGGAGAAAACCCATGGTTGCAAAAGTAGTAACTGCACCAAAAGGCCCAGAGTTCTCAGAGCTGGTTCAAGGATATTGGCGTGCAGTTGAGTGGGGAATGACGGCTCAAGAGCGTTTGTCATTTCTTAAGCAACACATTGAGTTAGGCATTACGACAGTCGATCACGCCGACATCTACGGTAATTACGAGTGTGAGGCGTTGTTTGGTGAAGCGTTAGCTTTAGACAAGAGTGTTCGTGAGCAAATTCAGATCGTGACGAAATGCGACATCAATTTGTGTGGCGATAAAACGCCAGAGCGTAAGATCAATCACTACGACACGAGCTCAGCACATATCTACCAATCGGTGAATAACTCGCTAGAACGTTTGAATGTGGATGAAATCGACGTACTTTTAATTCATCGTCCTGACGTGTTAATGGATGCGGACGAGGTTGCAGAAGCATTTTCTGAGCTTCACAAAGTCGGCAAAGTGAAGCACTTTGGCGTGTCTAACTTCACTCCACGCCAGTTTGAACTGCTGCAATCTCGCTTAGGTAAGCCGTTGGTTACTAACCAAGTGGAAATCAACCCACTTAACTTTGAGGTTGCTCACGATGGAACGCTTGACCAAATGCAAATGTTGCGTACGCGACCAATGGCTTGGTCTTGCCTCGGTGGAGGTTCAATTTTTAGTGGTGACAGTGAGCAAGCTGTTCGTGTCCGTAACGAATTAGAAGCAATTCGTGAAGAAGTGGGCGCAGCGAGTATTGACCAAGTAATTTATGCCTGGGTACGTCGTTTGCCATCTAACCCTATTCCAATCATTGGCTCTGGTAAAATCGAGCGTGTGCAAACTGCAGTTAATGCATTGAACATCGAACTTACTCGAGAGCAATGGTATCGCGTATGGGTGGCTTCTAAAGGTCATGGTGTGCCATAGAATTGATATCTTATCGATGAAATTGTTATTAAAGGCATCCTCTAGCAGGGTGCCTTTTTAGTTTTAGCGCGTTACTGTTTACCCATTATGGAAATGGAAAGAATGAAATTCGAGCAAAAATGGGCTTTGGATGTTAGCTGCAACTTTTTGCTTACTTTGGGTGGAGGAGTTTTACCCATGTTTGTTTTATGTCACTAAACAGCGAATGTGATGCTTGCTTTTTAGTCATTTTGTTCACTCATTCATTCATATTGCGTATGCTTATTGAATAATAAAGAAATAAAAAACTCGTCAGTTTTCTCGTATTACATGCTGTAACAATCTGTTAGACTCCGGCGCAGATTGTGGAATATAAAAAGGTGATTGAATGTCTTTTCCCGTACTCATCTGTGATGATTCAGCGTTAGCACGCAAACAGATGGCGAGATCACTACCAGCCACATTGAATGCCGATATTACGTTTGCTATCCACGGAAAAAACGCGCTAGAAGAACTCGAAAAAAACGAGTTTAAATTGATGTTTCTTGATTTGACCATGCCAGAAATGGATGGCTTTGAAACACTAGAGCACATGCAACGGTTGGGGGATAAAACTCCGGTGGTTGTTGTGTCGGGGGATATCCAACCTAAAGCGAAAGAGCGCGTGTTCGCACTGGGTGCAAAAGCGTTTATTCAAAAACCGATCGCCAAAGATGAACTCAAGAAGGCGCTTAAAGAGTTGGTCGAGCCAGAACCTCGTCCTCAAATTATCACGCCTGTCTCTATTGAGTTACCGATTTTACGTCGTCGCGATATTTACATGGAAGTGGCTAACGTTTCAATTGGTCGAGCAGCCGATGCGTTGGCGCGTCACTTTGATGTGTTTGTGCAACTACCTCTGCCGAACGTCAATATCTTTGAAGTGAGCGAACTTCACATGGCCCTACGCGACTTGGCGTCGCATGACAACGTATCGGGCGTTTGTCAGGGATTTTGTGGCGAAGGTATTGCTGGCGAAGCGCTAGTGATTTTGAGTGATTCAAGCGTATCTGATCTCAAAAAGTTGATGAAAGTACCAGCAGACAGCGAAGAGCTAGAAGAGCTTGAGCTGCTAATGGATATTTCTAATATTTTGGTGGGGTCGTTCTTAAATGGTTTAGGCGAGCAGTCTGAAGTCCGATTCTTCCAAAGTCCACCGGTACTCCTTGGTCAACATATCTCAATTGACTCGATCATTGAATCTACAACTGGAGCATTCAGCCGCACGATGACATTCGAAGTGAGCTACAACATTGAAGGAACGTCGATTCGTTGTGACTTGCTGTTTATGTTTGTGGATGAATCCTTGCCGCTGCTTGATAACAAACTGTCTTATCTAATGGAGGAGTTCTAATGTTGAATATGCCAGCAGAGTTTGAACAATTCCATTGGATGGTGGATATGGTACAAAACGTCGACATGGGCTTAGTGGTCATTGATCGAGATTACAATGTACAGGTCTGGAATGGGTTTATGACTCATCACAGTGGTTTGCAGTCTCATGATGCGATTGGTCGTTCTATATTTGATATCTTCCCTGAAATCCCACAGGAGTGGTTTAAATTAAAAACAAAACCAGTGTATGACCTAGGCTGCCGCAGCTTCATCACATGGCGACAACGACCTTACTTATTCTGCTGTCGCAATGTTCGACCAGTTACGCAGCAAGCGGAGTTTATGTACCAGAATGTTACGTTGAACCCAATGCGCACACCGACTGGAAAAATCAACTCGTTGTTTTTGTCTATACAAGACGCGACGGCTGAAGCTCTGATGTCTCAGAATCAATAGCGATAAAAAACTTTCTCAAAAGCCAAGGTCCGCCTTGGCTTTTTTGTATACTTATAATTGTGTTTCCCAATGCGTAGAACGTGAATATGGACTTTAATCTCGCCCTAAAACTCTACACCGCAGAGCAAGTAAAAAACGGTGAAACGCTGGCTGCGCAAATGGCTGGTGTTTCTATGTATAGCTTAATGCAACGCGCTGGTATGGCCGTGTATGAGCGCTTTTTACATCTGTATCCTAAATCAAAAAATATCTTAGTGATTTGCGGTAAAGGGAATAACGGTGGCGATGGTTACGTATTTGCATCTCTTGCGAAACAAGCTCAACTCAATGTACATGTTTTCCAAATTGGTGATGTATCTGCGCTAAAAGGTGATGCTTTGCGCGCATACCAAGATTGGCAGTCAATCGACGGTGTTAACAATGATTGGGATGAATGGAATACCGCATTGCTAGAAGCAGATGTGATCATTGATGCCATGTTAGGTACTGGTTTAAGCGGTGAGGTTCGTTCGGAGTATCGTCGCTATATTGACCAAATTAATCAAATTCATACCCCTGTGATTGCAGTCGACGTTCCTTCTGGTCTGTGTGCTAATACAGGTGCAGTTTTAGGTGATGCTATTCGTGCCGAGCATACTGTAACCTTCATTGGGGTTAAACAAGGCTTATGCACTGGACAAGCGAGAGATCGAGTTGGCGAGCTCTACTTTTGTGGTTTAGGCGTCAATACTAAGTTTGATACTATCGAAGTAGAAAGTGCATTAGGTATTGATCATCAGGTTGTTTCAAGATTAATGCCCAAGCCAAATCCAACGGTCCATAAAGGTGACAACGGGAAGTTGCTTTGTGTTGGTGGCAATCAAGGGATGTCTGGAGCGATTCGTTTATGTTCCTCCGCTGCGATTAGAGCCGGAGCGGGTTTAACTGCCGCAATTACTCACACGAGTAGCCTTATTCCACTGCAGGTTGGTTGCCCAGAAGTAATGAGCCAGAGCATCACCGCTGACTTACTCAGGGATACTGAGAACGACTTAACTAAACGCATTCGCTGGGCTGACGTATTAGTGTTTGGTCCTGGCTTTGGAGATGATGAGTGGGCTTATCAAGCCTATCAATATCTGGCTCAAGAGCAGAAACCTAAAGTTGTTGATGCTGATGGCCTCAATATTCTAGCGATGCTGAGCCAGCGATGCGATGGCACTCTGGTGTGCGACAACCATCGAGTGATCACGCCGCATCCTGGAGAGGCAGCTCGACTACTAAATGTAACCATTCAACAAATAGAAAGTGACCGATACTCTGCTGCAAGACAACTGCAAGAGCGTTATGGCGGTGTAGTGGTTTTAAAAGGCGCGGGGACGCTTATTTACGATGGAACGAGAATGTACGTCTGTCTAGCGGGTAACGCCGGAATGGCGACGGGGGGAATGGGAGATGTGTTATCTGGAGTCATTGGTGCATTACTAGCCAAAGGTTTACCAATTTCTGTTGCCGCACGTTTAGGTGTGGTACTTCACAGTCATGCTGCTGATATAAACGTGAGTCAGAATGGTCAAATTGGTCTTTTGGCAAGTGATGTCGTTAGCACTCTTCGTACCGCTATCACCCAAGAGCTCTATCGAGTTTAATTAGATTTCATGCATTTTTGAGAAAATTGGTCGATTTTTTTGAGTACTTTTTTACGAATTAGCAGGGCATCTTAGTATTAGGTGATTGAGTTTTAGGCAGATTTGAGAGGTGATGCGTTTTAATTTTTAAGATATGACGCAAAGGTTTGCGCAATGGGTTAACTTAAGTGCTTTCTCAAGTTGTTGATAGTTATAAATAATAAGAGGTTTTGGTGACTTGGGGAGCGTTTTTGATATGCGATTTTCAAGATGGTATCACAAAAAAAATTCAAATATCAGACTTGTAGGAAATAAATCACAGCCTATAATGCTGAAAACCGGAGCGTCTGCCAACGCTCCGGTTTTTTTGTGTCCGAAGAACAGTGAACTCGTCTGCCAACGAAATCACTACGCACTCTGAAATGACACATATACATATGAATCAAGGAATTACACAATGCGTATCGAACAAGAACTTAAGTTAGGTTTTAAAGATGTACTGTTTCGCCCGAAACGTTCTACCCTTAAGAGCCGTTCTCAAGTAAATTTAACCCGCGATTTTACATTCAAGCATAGTGGTCGTCAATGGTCTGGTGTGCCAGTAATCGCAGCAAACATGGATTCGGTTGGTAGCTTTGCAATGGCTAAAGCGCTGGCTGAGCATGGTGTAATGACCGCTGTTCACAAACATTACACGGTAGAAGATTGGGCTGAGTTTTCTAAATCAGCAGATAAAGTAACCATGAATAACGTTATGGTGTCTACGGGAACATCTGACGCAGACTTCCAAAAAACCAAAGACATCATGGCACTTTCAGATGAATTTATTTTCATTTGTATCGACATTGCTAATGGTTACTCAGAGCATTTGGTCGAGTATGTTGAACGCGTGCGAGCAGAGTTCCCAGACAAGGTCATTTCTGCAGGCAACGTGGTTACTGGTGATATGTGTGAAGAGCTAATCCTAGCTGGTGCAGACATCGTTAAAGTGGGTATCGGCCCAGGCTCAGTTTGTACAACTCGTGTAAAAACGGGTGTTGGTTACCCGCAGCTTTCTGCAATCATCGAGTGTGGCGATGCAGCGCACGGCCTTGGTGGCATGATCGTCGGTGACGGTGGTTGTTCTTGTGCGGGTGACGTAGCGAAAGCATTCGGTGGTGGAGCGGATTTCGTAATGCTAGGCGGGATGCTAGCGGGTCACGAAGAGTCAGGCGGCGAAGTGATCGAGAAAGACGGCGAGAAGTTCATGAAATTCTATGGCATGTCGTCGAAGAGCGCGATGGATAAGCACTCAGGTGGTGTCGCTGGCTACCGTGCGGCTGAAGGTAAAACCGTATTATTGCCATACCGTGGTAGCGTTCACGGCACTATTCAAGACATCCTTGGAGGCGTTCGCTCAACATGTACATACGTAGGTGCAGCAAAGCTTAAAGAGCTAACCAAGCGTACTACATTCATCCGCGTTCAAGAACAAGAGAACAACGTGTTCGGTAAAGAGTAAATCGACTGAATGTAACAAGTGTAAAAGCAACCATACGTTATATCTATAGCAGATAAAACTATACTATATGCAGCTATGAGCCAGAGTGAGATTGATTTCTTACTCTGGCTTTTTGCTTCTCATTTGTTTGCGCTTCAAAATTAACTCTAAGCGATTTTAATAGTTGGTCGAGATTCGACTTGTTCAAACGGTAATGATGTTGTAACTGGCATGAGCTGTAAAACGCTTGAAATCTGACAGTCTCTATTTAACCCAATATAGTCTTTGACCTTAGCGACTCGCCAAGTCATGTCTCCGTAAGTACGCAGATAGAACGCGGGTGATTGATGACTGTTATGTCTAATAACGCTCCATTGGGTAATATCACTAAAAAAGACTTCAGGGTTATCGGATGTCTCAAACTCATTCGCCATGATGCCCAAAGGTATATCAACGCGATTAAGTAGCTTTTGTCCGAGTGAGAAGGCTTCGTCGAAGTTAGTTGGTTGTTCGCTTAACTGCTTAATTGCATAGGTTTGTACAAATCGAGACGGCGGTGTTGGGTCGGCGGGTAGACCCATCAAGCCAGCGCCATTGATTGATTGAAGTGGGCCAGGCACTTGGACATGACGTTGCATGGTTGCTTCATTGTTCGGTTCTGGGTTGTAGTTGCGCAAATTGGAAAAATAAGAGAGGTGATTGACATGCCAATGGTAATTTGGGCAGTTAGTCATTACTCCAACGTAGGAGTGGTCCACAACCACTTTATAATCATCAAAGTCGTATTCGGTACATTGATAGCGTGCTTGCTGATTTTCCTCTTTGCTGAACATATCGCTTTCTTTGAATGCTCGATAGATATGCATATTACCGTTAAGAAACTCAATGACGGCACTGTCATTATTTGCATCGTGAATCACGAAATGCTGGTCCAAAGCCATGTTGTCACTCTCTGTTTCACCAGTTGAAATAGTCGAGTTAAACACGTAAACGGGGTGGGTGGTGAAGTAGGTCACCATCTCGTCCACAGTATTAAACGTAGACAAGATAAAAGTACCAAACAGGCCGCTGCCTAATGCAAAGGCATCATCAGGGATGTGAGAGGTCGATACATTTTGATTGAGAATGGGCAAGTACAGTGACCCAACAGAAAGGCCAGATTCATTAATGCCATCAGCTGTTAAAAGAGGGTTATTATACCGGGTAATGGCATTGCAGTGTATGAAGCTCAACTCTCCCTGCCAATTTGCTCGAAACTCACATTCTTTACTGTGACGTTTTGGCGGCTGACCATTGAAAACACGGTCGGCTTTTCCGTCGGAAGTAAAGGTCGTAATTTGGTAAGTTTGTTGGGCTCTAAACCAAATCTCGGTCTGAAGGTTAACTGCAAACTCCATGGTTCTAGCGGATAAGGTTTGGTTGTTGCAACCATAATTGATATTAACATCTGTACACATAGCCATGCTTTCCGTTGTTTATCTTGAATGATGAATATCCAAGAAACCCTCTGAATCAAATGCTTAGAGATTACGTGGATATAGATGAATTGCGCTTTAATAATGGTTTTAGCCATTGAGATAAGCGCATGCTATTAAGTTAAGCATTCAATCAAAAAACGTCAGTAGCAGTTTAGTATCAGTTGATAGAGTTAAAATAAAAAGTGATGTATTAAGTAAAACTCTTTGATCTTAGAAATTAATAATATATTTATTTTTTCAATCTTGGTTACTCTAGATTTAAAGTTTATTTTAAAAGTGATTTGTATTTATTCGATTATCTTGCAGTGGTGATATAAAGTGAGAACATAAAGTTAACAATTTCAGATTGTGATTGAAAATGGGGAGAGTCTTCAATCCAAATACCGAGAAATGAAACTGCCCGAGAAGTTGTGCAACTGTCTCGGGCGAAGTGATGAATTAGGTGAGCAGCTATAAAGTTTTCTCACAAGAACCGCTAAGTGGTGGAGATATTTTTAAATTATCATTAAAGATTTCTACAACGACGGGGCCTTTATTTTCATCTTTTGCATAGTATGCACAGGACTTGTCCCCAGTATAGGTTTTACCTGCCTTTTTGAAACTGTAATACCAGGAGTCATGGGTAGCGGCACCGGATTCAAAACTAGCAGATTCAGATTGTTCGCCAATATTCAAGTCGAAATGAACCTCCATTTCCGGAGAGTCTTTAAATCTCACATATCCGGTGATTTTATCGTTGGAGTTATTTTTAACGTAAAATGAACCCTTAGTTGTCATAATTTTTCCTCTTTTTTAATTTCTATACGTGATAGAACGGCCAAATGACGTTCTGTTAATATATGCTTTTTAAGATGCATATTGATGTTAAATGATGGTCTTATTAGTTCTAAGGTGATTAAACTTATCCTTAGCGTATTTTTCTTTTATACCGATTAAGTCGCGGTAGCTTCGATCAAAATAAACGCTTGTCGGAATTGCCGGATCTTTAAAGCTGATGAAGGCACCATAGGTTCCCGGTATATCAGCTTCTCTGGCTTTATCAATCCAGTCCATGGCTCTGTTTACATCAACAAGTACTGGGTTATTTTGTAGTTCTAGTTTTTGCTTTATCTCTTCATTCCACCAGGTTTGGTATTGGACTGTATATTGACACTGGCGGTAGGGGAAAGATATGTCTTCAAGGTCGTCTGAGTGATGATAAAAACCGCCAGTGATCGCCCCTAAGGTTACGTAACTAAATAGCCCTTGATCGCGGTTTTCTGGCTTTATCAAAGGTGAAGTTAAGCTTTGCAAAAGTGCAGTATAGCCTTCTGGTTTAAGACCTCGCTCTGACACCAATCGCGAAGTGATTTTGTGAGGTGCTGGGGCGTCATAATCGGGAGGGAAAGGAGAACCGTTTTGACACAAAGAATCGCGCCCCCATGTGCTCATCAGGGAGTGATCGTATTTCTTCCCGTCAAAGTCAGTGCCATGTGCTTCATAGACTTGAACTAAATCAGGGAAGCAAGCGCCAAATTGAACGGCTATAAATTGGTGAAGATCTTGTTCTGTTCCTTCCCAGTAGCCATACATGGTGCAGTGATGGCTGATGGTTTCAATATCACAGTGGTTAGATGATTCAGGCAGAGCATCAATTTGCAAGTTGGTGCCAAGAAGTTTAGGCGTATCGAGGCTTTTTATAGCCTGCTCCCAATTTTTTAGCACATCTATGGTAGGGTGCGTTGGTATTGGCTGAAGCATACCGTTGATTTTTGGATAGAGGTTCCACTGAAGCTCGAAGCGGTGGATCTCTTTGGGTAAAGGGAATGTTTTTACGCGTAGCTCGGTAACAATGCCATAGCTCATGCCTCCGCCGCCTCTTAGTGCCCAAAATAGGTGAGGGTTGGACTCTGCTGAGACTTCTGTGATCGTACCATCACCCAATACCACGGTTGCACTCACTAGGTGCTCACAACACATGCCGTATTTTCGCGTCCAAGGGCCCCATCCTCCGCCTTGAATATAGCCAGTCAACCCAACTGTGGCACAGGTTCCATGTGCAATCATTCGATCATGCTCTGCAAGTTTTGGTGTCAGTTGATAGAAGCGATAGCCAGCACCAATGGTGGCAATATTGTCACACAATTGGAAGGTCTTAATTCTGCTCACGTCAATCAAAATGACGTTGTCACCACTGCATTCACCTGCGTGATCATGCCCTCCTGAGCGAACACGAATCGGGAGATTGAATTGAGTTGCTGTTAGATAGGCTTGCTGAACTTCTTGCGTACTTTCGCACATGACAATGACAAAGGGTTGGTGTTGATAGCGAGTATTGAAGATGAGTGACTCGACTTGATATTGGTTCAAACCGGGAACCGGTGAAACCGTGTTTTCAAGAGGTGTCAGTAATCGTTCTTTAGGAAAACCGCACTTATCCATTTTCTGAATAAACAGTTTGGCATTATTGACTGAGATTGAGTACGCGCTAAGTACAGCGAGGCGTTGTATTTGAGGGTTAGGGTGCTGTTCTACCACTTGGTTTTCTTTCGTTCCCTGCATCCATTCATGTTCCATTATTTTTTCCATTTGGCTTATGTATTGAATAGTTGTTCAAATATTAAACCAAATGCATACATTCACCATATCAGTTTGGTATCAGTTGTTCTGTACAAATCGCCAAAAGCATCAGCGAGAGAGCAACAATATCTGGTTGATGAAAAGAACGATCGGCATCTGCGTGACCGTGGATAATTTATGTAGTCAAGTAGATCTGAGCCTAAATTGATACTGAACCAGAATGACGTGTTATCTACATTGAATGGGTCACTAACGACAATAAATTCAGTTGGAGAACACAATGAAAATGGACTCAAAAGAATCACAAGCAATTTTTACTGCTCATTATCAAATTGGTAACGGCTTACCTGGAGGAGTGAGCTTCGATGTTAATCTACTCGTGGCCAGCGAAGACAAATCAATAGTGGGTAAAGGACATATCTTTCAGGCCGTTAACCCACCGTTAAATGTGGTGTCTGATCTCAATGGTAGTTTCAACTATCAATGCACGATGGGTGATTGTCATATCATGGTGACGTTGCAGGGCTACCAGCCTTATCTAGGCATTGCTCCTTTAGGAGCTGATCTTCATAACGTAACGCTCAACCTCCTACTTAATGATGATTGGAAGTCAGGCGTGGCATTCTATCGATATAAAAATAGTTCAGGTAAATGGATTGAAGCAGCAAATCAACGCGTTACTCTACTTTTGCCTGAGCATGTTCCTAGCATCGAGAACTTTAAGGTGGAGCAAAATGATCTTGCGCCAGCATAAATCTCATCAGCGATGACACTGTGCCAAAACACAGATATTCGATGGTTTCGAATATCTGTGTTTGACGAGGTAAATCGAGTAAACACGATGACTTGAAGGTGCAATTAATCGACTTTCTTCGTTTATTGAATATTTCATGGTTGAGTAGATGTGGAGAGCCAATGGTCGAGCTCATCAACACTTATTTGAGCCTGATTCAGTTGATGCTTACGCGCGGCCTGATTGAAGTTTAACAACTCAGAGACGGAGCTGGACTGGTCGAGTAAGGCAAGCATCAGATTCGCTTGTTCAATATAAAAATCACCCCATGGATGCGGATCTTCTTGGGTGAAGTTAGACAGCTTATCGCGATATTTTCGAAGTAGCGTAGGCTGCTTATACTGCCACGCTACTTGGATTCCTTGTTGGTAAAAGCGTAAATAATTATGACCAACACAGGTAGATTCTAGCCAAGCCTCACCAGTGCGCAAAGCGGAGAGGGCCGTTGATTCATCGCCACAAATAAGTGCCTTGGTAGATACGAGCCAAGGACCAATAAAATTGTGTAGCTTATTGATATGAACAAGATCTAGAGCCGTGTCGATGTCCGAAAGGGCTTTCTCCTCTTTTCCCTGATACCAGTGCAATCTTGCACTGGACTCCAAAAGAAAAGCGACAAATCGATGAGCATTAAGCTGTTTTGAAAGTTGTAGAGCGGTCGAGATTTCGTTTTCAGCTTGCACCAAGACATTACGGTCGAGAAAGATCCATGCAGCCGTAAGCCTAGAAACAATTTCTGCTCGGCGGTTTGCCGTGAGATAGGCAAGATTCGAGGCATGCTGAGCCTGTTTTAGTGCTTCGTCAGATTGCAGTTGATAGATCATCACTGTTGCCAGCATGTAGCGATTGGCAGTTTCAATCGAAAGCAACTGATGCTCTTCACACAGTTGCAAACACTCGGTTAAGTACTCGTATGAGCGAGCCATTTTTCCTTGTGCGTAGGCACAATCACCGAGGCCGCCAAGCGATTTTGCTTTCGCGCGAAAACAGTTTGCTCGTTGACTGTAATCTAATGCAAGTAAATGTTCTTTCTCACATTCGTCTAGCTGCCCAGTGGGGAACAGCATATTACCTCTCATCGAGTGAATTTCACACAAAGATTTATTTAACGTCAGCTTTTCGCACAGGGCTTGGGCTTGGTCTAAAATCGACATCGCTTGTACAAAGTTGTCGGTTAAACGGTAGGGGTTAATGAGGTCTAAATAGTATTGAACACGTTCAGAATCATTTTCTGTGTGATGAATCGCTTGCTCAAGAACCTCAATACTCTCTTTGATGCGTCCCATCGAATACAGGCAGTTTCCTTTCATATTTAGTGCATACGCCATCTGTGCTTTAGGTGACTCTTTAATAGCGTATTCAATAAGAGTCAGTGCTTTTTCAAATTGATAATTGCTCAGGTAATGTTTGGCGGTCTGGTCAAGAACAGTAAATACACCTTCGCCCTTGGCATGATTGATATGGACTGCATATAAGAACCGATCTCGGTTCTCATACCATTTTGCGCAGGCCATGTGTATTTTTGAACACTGTGACTTGTCTATTTGACGGAAAACAGCATTACAAATCAAATCATGATGGAAAAGGTATTGATCGCCATTGAGTTTTACTAAGCCAGCGTCGACTAACTTATCTGGTACGTAGCCGGGAATTCGAGTGATTTCACGCAGTTGCTCCAGTTGAAAGTACTGCCCCAACACAGATGCAGTACAGAGTGCTTGGCGATCTTGGGCTGGAAGTTGAGCTAATTGTATCGAAACTAAATGTTCCAATGACTCCGGAACGTCTTTATCAAACTGAGAACAAAGTAGTGTTTGGCGTAAGTATAGAGGATGGCCTTTCGCAAGCTTTATACAGTCATTGATATGTTTATTCTGTTGGCATGTGATTGAGCAAGCTAACTCGTAAGACTCTTCAGATGATAACTCCCTAAGTTCGATTAGATTCACGTTGGCAAACCAAGATTGTTTGGAACTAAGTCGTTTTTGCTGCCTAAACGTCAGAAAGAGTAAAATATTGGTGTTTGTAATATAAGGTAGCAGTGTCTCAAGAAATGCCAACATTACCTCGTCGGCCCAATGGACATCTTCAACAATAATCAAATGCGGTTTGCTGGTCTGCCGTTGTTGAATTAAGAAAGGGATAGATTGCTCTATCGTTTGTTTCAGCGTTTGGAACTCCATTAAGTTCAGCAGCTGTTTTTCTGATTCGTTGAGTGTTACCCCCATTAACCAATAAAGGCAGAGATGGAAAGAAGAGGGAATTGATGACTCGACAGTCTGCTGACGAATAGAATCATCGGTATCTTCACGAGTAAATGAACAAATTGCCCGAGTGAATATATTTTGAGGGGACAAGAGATCAGCACTGCCATGATTCAGGATTTGAATCTCTGTGGTTAAACACGAAGAACGACTCAAAGACGAAATGACCTGGTTGAGTAGGCTGGTCTTTCCTATCCCTGCGGTACCAGTAATACAATACGTTTGGCCTGCTTCTTGTTTTTGCCATCGCTTGATTCCGCTATTCAATGTTTCTAGTTCAAGTTTACGCCCTACGAAACAGTCAGTATGGTTTTGGTGTAAGGATACAAAATGCCAGTTGTTGAAGTCTGGCTCTCCTGTTAGAAAAGGTTTTATTGGTCTGGCACAATTGGACGAGATAAAGCAAGGACAAGCAGCTATTTCTCCCCAAGGGATTTTAACTAGGATTTCATTGATTGGGGTTATCGCATTCGGATGTTCCGATAGCTCAGTGATTCGATGCATGTATTTCACATTGATAAAAGACCGAATCGAAGCCGAAAGAGCAACCTTTAATTGAAGGGCTAGTTGTCGAATTCGCTCAAAAATATATTCGTCCGATTCCTGTAAAGACCAAGTAAGAACAAACGTTCGGTTTTGTATTATGGGTGTAGTGTTTTGGCTGAGAAGTAAGGTTTGCAGAGCCTTTGCGGTCAAATCACACTTTGCTTCGATTGCAAAAATAAAAAAATATGGTGGTGATGAAGATACATTTGTAAATAATGGTTCTGAGGCCCGATCTATTAAAAGGTCCTCTACGGGGACAGAAAAGTATTCCGCGAGATTGGATGCGGTACGATACAGCACATTCGCCCCAGACTCTGCTCGCTTTATAGAAGCAATAGATACGACAAAACCCTGTTGAAAGCATTCTTCCGCCAGTTTTTCTTGGCTCAGTCCTAATTTCTTTCTCAGTTCTTTGAGTCGTAATACGTTGAGTGGAATTCTTCCATCCCTATTTGCCATATTTCACTCCGTTGTAACGTATAGCTTTTCCCAGTAAACCTGAATCGATTGGATATGTTGAGTGAATAAATTTATCTTATTTCACCACATATATAATACTAGTAGTTAAAATGTTATATACGAAAATGAAATGGGCATTTTAATCTTCAAACCACCTTAATTCATTGTTACATTAGTGGTGTTTTTTTATTAATAATTTTGATATTTATTTTTGTGAGTTCATGTTTTTCTTAATAAGTTTTTTGAAATATCTTTAAACTTATATCTTTTAAAAGATTGCACACCTTAAACTTATATTGGACTTCATTAAACTTTAAAAATTAAATTCTTTAATTTTAGAGATATAAATTGACAATCTTATTTTTAGTGTTTTTTTTGATCTCTATTCTGGCTAACTGATTTTTTCTAGTCTATAAATCAAATATCGGCAATTTCAAAATAACTGCCGAAAAAATTATTTTAATTTCAATATTATAAATAGTTGGCTTTATACTATGGATATTGGCTTTTTCTGCCTGTTAAAAGGCTTTCATATTACACCACACTTGAGTGCCGCGCTTACCTCTATTAAGGAGACTGCGTGGCTGCCATATGTCAAACGATCTTGCCATCGAGGGGATTGGCAAGCGCTTGCTTTAGAAGAATCACATCGAAAGGCCTATTACCCTAACTATTTACTACTCTCTGAATTTACAGGATTAGAACTGTTTTTATCTCAATTTTTCTGCCCAATTTTGTCAGTACGGTTTATGAAGTTAGAGCCGGGAGCTGAGATATTGTAACGCGGACCTCTGGCATATGTTTTTCTCAAGTACAGGTGTGTTACATCATTAACTACTGCTACAGCGGCAAGTGAGGTTCATGAATTATGCAAAAAGGCTCATCTATAGAATTCTACCAGCAACGTCCTCAATCTCGTGAGACGGTCGGTGTTGAAGAAGTGCAGCAACAAACTCAACAGTTTGGTTTTGCTGAACCCGAAATGGATGAGCTGCTTAAGTACTCATTACGGACTCAACTTGAGGCTATGCTCCAAACCCAACTCAGCACGGCTGAACGCCGACGACAACTGAAAGAGAGTTTCGCTGCGGCAGTTGAGCTCGTATTGAAGGAGACGAAAGTTGAGCACCGAACACTGGTGCAAGCCTTTCAGACCATGTATGGCAACGCTTGCCAATCTCTTTCTCTGGCTAAACTCACTCAAGAGGAACTGACCCGACAGTACATTTCCACGTCTGGGCTGGTGATGTCCCCACTTAACTGTAAACACACCATCAAAGATGTGTACCGAATTAAAGGCTTTGCGTGTGGTATAAACAAAGCTATCCAACATATGCTTGCCAACAAGTCACAGGTTAAAGTGCTTTATCCAGCTTGCGGCCCCTTTGCACCATTGCTGCTGCCTTTACTTGCTCACTACAAACAAAGTGATCGAATTAGCGCAGAGCAGCTTCAGGTGACACTAGTAGATATTCACCCCGGAGCCATTAAAGCACTCAATCAATTGATCGCGGATCTCGATATCGCAGACTACATTGAAGCCTTAGTGGAAGAAGATGCTACCCAATTTTCGCCAACTCAAACGTTTGATCTCCTGATACTTGAAGCGATGCAGCATGGCTTTAGTCGGGAAGGGTTCCTCAGCATCGCGAAACATTTGGTTCAATATTTACATATTCAAGGCGAAATGATCCCCAATCAGGTATCTGTGCGCGCCATGATGGTCATCGGGGAGACGGAATTTAATCAACAATGGGAAAAAGCAGAGTATGCACATTCCAACCATTGCCAGCCGGAAGCGATCGATGATCGAATTGATCTGGGAGAAATTCTTAACGTCAATAAAGCCATGTTGCTCAGAAGCGAGATTTTTGAGCTAGATGGTGGAATAAAAATGCTGCAAGGCAACACCATTGAGCTGCCGAAAGATGTGCCAGATATGGCAAAACGTATCCTCGCCATTTACAGCCATATCGATACTTACGGAGATGCGATGGTCGGACAATACGACTCTGGTATTACCCATCCTAAACCCGACATGACTTTTTATGTGGATGCCAAGCCCAAAGCTGTTGAACACCATTACTTTGAAGCGAAGGGAGGGGATAAGGTCAGTTTCTATTATCAGTTAACCGGATTGCCAGGTTTTGTCGCCACCCATGGATGATTTCGATATGCAGCAAAAATACGTCGTTTTTACAGGAAGTTGTTACGCCTTGCCCATCATTCAGTTGTTGGCACAACAGCATAAATTGGCGGGCGTGGTAGTACCGGAAGGAGAACTAAATCCTGACTTACAGCAGCTACAGAGCTATCTGAGCGCTCAATCGATTCATATTGCTCAGTATACCGCCAATGACAGCAGTGCTTTGATAGCGCAACTCGATGTTTGGCGAGTCACGGATGGCGTTATCTATTTGTTCAGGCACATAGTTCATTCCTCGCTGTGTCAGTTTTTCAACGGAAACTTGTACAACATTCATCCGGGAAAGCTGCCCGAGTATCGAGGCCCGATGCCTCTCTATTGGCAACTAAGAGAGGGTTTAGACACCTTTAGCCTCACCCTGCATCGTCTTGAGGCATCGGCTGATTCCGGCGCTATAGGAATGGAGTTAGAGGTACCATTTCACCCGTTTGAGACCTTAACCAGTGCTCAGCAAAAAGCGTCACAAATGACGGCTAAGCTGATGTATGACTTCCTCATCGCGCAACAAAAGCAAGGGCTGGTTTGGCGTGAACAAGTATCAAACCCCAGCGAAGTGGCACGAGCAGTAAACCAACATGATCTGCACCTTCGTTGGAACGTGCAAACGAGTCGCGAAATCGTCAACTTAGTGCGAGCAGGCAATCATGACTTCGGTGGTGCGATGTTGAGCTTGCCAAGTGGTGTCGCCAATGTTTTGCAAGCAAGCGCAATGGAGACTTCTTTAGTCGGTGTTGAGGCGGGGAGAATTCTCGAGATCAGCCCACAACATGGGTTACAAGTGAAAACGTTAGATAGCGCCATATCAATAGATGTTATTGCTACACCGCAAGGCGTGTTTTCGGGTTATCGCTATGCGCAAATGGCTGGGCTAGATGCTGGGATGTCATTGCTCCAGCACGCTTCTGCTTGTGAGTAAATAAATATCTCAATACGGCTCTTTGCGGCAGTGATGAAGCCCGTAACGGTATTTAGTAATGCGAGATTGGAAAGTTTTAACCAACCACACCAATTTCGTTATGGGCTGGTTTTAACTTAAGTGTATACGTTGAAAGGAAGAACAGTATGGCTACAGAACCGTATCTTGGGACACTAACCGCATTTGGTGGCAATTTTGCAATTAGAAATTGGGCAATGTGCTCGGGGCAAATGCAGGCAATTGAAGATAATCCAGCGCTCTTCTCTCTAGTTAGCACTCTATACGGAGGTGACGCCCGAACTACCTTTGGTTTACCTGATTTGCGTGGCCGCAGTCCAGTTGGTGTAGGCACACGACCTGGGGGGATGGATTATCATCAGGGAGAAAGATTGGGTACTGAACTGGTAACTATTGATATAACTCAAATGCCAGCACACTTACATACGGCAATTTTTACCCCTCTTGGCACTTCTGCACCTGTAACAGGCAGGATGCAGGTTGCTACCAATGCTGCAAATACACAGGTACCCGATAGTAATTCGTATATAGCGCAAAACTCTACCCCCGGGTTCTATAAACCGACGTTTCAGCAACCAGATTTGACCGAGATCGAAGGCTTAAGTGTGTCTGGTAGTGGCTCGGGCGGAGGTACTGTAACTGTGACTGAAACAGGCGGTTCAATGCCACTTAATATTTTGAGCCCGGTATTGCCGATTAATTGGTTAATTGCCACTGCGGGAGTATACCCACCGCACAGCTAATCAACCAAGAAGGAATTGGCTGAATCTTTAGCTAATCCTTTCCTATAAAAAAATTAAATATTTAAGTTGATTATGATAACCCGGCCATGTTGATAAGGCCGTCATCTTCAGGAGAGGAAAATGAGATTACATCGTCAGGTTGCGATCGCAATTACAACAGCATGGGTGTTCTCAGCGTTTTTTTCCGGTGGAGCCTGGGCTGCACAGCAAACGATTAACTACTCTAATGGTTCAGGTTCCAATTTTAGTGAGGTGGAGACCGGCGTCACAGGGGGTATGCCCTCAGTCACTCTTACCAATGCAGGTGCTGTGTCTATGGTATTAGATGCCGGCAATAGCACTGATAGCACTCCGTTTACTGGCCTAAATGACCTCGGATTTGTAGCTGGTGTTCTTTACTCAAATACCATGATTAATGAGTTCAACAATCGTGGCTTCCGCTTTTTTGAGAAATCAAGTACTAACTTCAGTTTCGACGAAATTACCTTTATGCAGGGGTCGGCGCGAGACTCAGATAAAACGTATCAACTTGTGTTAACTGGCTTCTCTAATGATACTCAAACAGTGACCGAAACTGTCACCTTGCCAAAAGGTGGTGAAGCAAACTCAGGGTTACAGGACTTGTTTACCCTGACCCGTGGTACAGATTTTAATGATTCGGCATGGCAGGACGTTGATACAGTGACTATGGCGTTTACCCGAAGTCCGGGTGCTGACTCTCGTTATCTTATCAGAAGTATCAAGATTGATGACGCTGCGGTTTCAGACTCTACCGCGCCTACTTTTGTCAGTGCGAGCTCAACCCCCACTGATGATGCAACCAATGTTTCTGTTAGCAACAACATCGAGATTGCCTTCGATGAAAATATTGAGCTGAAGAGCGGCAATATTACCATTCGTAATGTTACCGACAGTCGCGACTTTGAAGTATTTAATGTTGCCACCGAAAGCGATGGCAAAACAACATCACCAGGCGCTGGTCGCATCAGTGTTACCAACAATAAAGTTTACTTAAACCCAACCAGTGATCTGGCAGGGAACCGGACCTACGCCATTCATATTGAATCCAGTGCCGTGGCTGACAGCGCAAATAATAGCTTCGCTGGGATCAGCGATGATGCCACATTTAACTTTACGACAGTCGATACTACGCCAAATGCGCCATCTACACCCGATTTAGATGCTAGTTCGGATACCGGGTCATTAAATACTGATAATATTACCAGTGACACTACACCAACGTTTAGTGGGACTTCTGAGAGTGGATCGATCGTTACTTTATACAGTGATCAAGTCGGTGGAGGTGCAACGGTTATTGGCACAGGCACTGCTACTGGAGGAAACTGGCAGATAACAACCAATGAGTTGGCGTCTGGTATTACACATGCAATAAGTGCTAAAGCGTCTGATAGCGATGATAATGTTAGCTCGGCATCCAACGCGTTAAGTGTCACCATTGATACAATAGCACCATCCGTAGTGAGCATTACCACGCCGATTGAGGCTGACAGTATCGTCAACGCTGCAGAAGACAACGATGTGTTGATCGCTGGCTCCGGCGCGGAAGCAAGCAACAGCGTGACCGTGACTATCACAGACAATAACAGCTCTGTCAGTCGTACGGTGACGGCCGACAACTCAGGCAACTGGACGCTGAGCGGCAGCGAGCTGGATGTCAGTGGCCTGAACAATGGCACCCTGACGGTGTCTGCAACCCAAGCAGATATAGCAGGTAATATCTCCACCGCAGCTAGCCAGAGTGTTACCCTAGACAATGCAGCCCCATCAGCAGTGACCATCACCACGCCGATTGAAACCGATGGTATTGTCAATGCGGCAGAAGACAACGACGTACTGATTGCTGGCTCCGGCGCGGAAGTAGGCAACAGCGTGACCGTGACTATCACGGACAATAACAGTTCTGTCAGGCGTACGGTGACGGCCGATAACTCAGGCAACTGGACGTTGAGCGGCAGTGAGCTTGATGTAAGTGCGTTTAACAACGGCACCCTGACTGTGTCTGCAACCCAAGCAGATATAGCAGGTAATACTTCTACCGCAGCCACCCAGAGTATTACTCTGGACAATGCAGACCCATCTGCTGTAATCATCAATACGCCGATTGAAACTGATGGGGTCGTCAATGCGGCAGAAGACAACGACGTACTGATCGCTGGCTTCAGTGCGGAAGCAGGCAATAGCGTGACCGTGACTATCACGGACAATAACAGCTCTGTCAGCCGTACGGTGACGGCCGACAACTCAGGCAGCTGGACGTTGAGCGGCATTGAGCTTGATGTCAGTGGCCTGAACAACGGCACACTCATAGTTGCTGTGACGCAATCGGATACGGCGGGTAATACCTCCAGAGTGACCACCCAGAGCATTACCTTAGATAACGCCGCACCATCAGCTGTGACCATCACTACACCGATTGAAACCGATGGTATTGTTAATGCAGTGGAAGATAACGATGTGTTGATTGCTGGCTCCGGCGCGGAAGCAGGCAACAGCGTGACCGTGACTATCACGGATAACAACAGCTCTGTCAGTCGTACGGTGACGACCGACAACTCAGGCAACTGGACGTTGAGCGGCAGCGAGCTGGATATCAGTGGCTTGAGCAATGGCACCCTGACTGTGTCTGCAACCCAAGCTGATATAGCAGGTAATATCTCCACCGTAGCCACCCAGAGCGTAACCCTAGATAACGCAGCGCCATCCGCTGTTACCATTTCCACGCCGATTGCAATCGACGGTATCGTCAATGCGGCAGAAGACAATGATGTGCTGATTGCTGGCTCCGGCGCGGAGGCTGGCAATAGTGTGACCGTGACCATCACGGACAATAACAACTCAGTCAGTCGTACGGTGACGGCCGACAATACCGGGGCTTGGACGACTATTGGCAGTGAGTTTGATGTAAGTGCGTTTAACAACGGCACCCTGACGGTCGCGGCGAGCCAGAGCGATGCGGCGGGCAACACCTCCAGTATAGATAGCACAACAATTACGTTAGATAACGTGAGGCCAACTGTTTCTTTGAGCAGCTCAGACCTTGATTTGATCTCTGGCGAAACGGCGAGTATCACGTTCACCTTAAGTGAGTCCTCAAGTGACTTTACTGAGTCAGATGTCACCGTCACTGGCGGCAGTTTGTCTAACTTTGCGGGCAGCGGTGACAATTACACGGCCACCTTTACGCCGGATAGAGACAGTACAAGTACAGCGACGATTAACGTGGCGGCAGATTTCTTTACCGATGCTGCCGGGAATAGCAACACTGCTGCGCCTCAACTGTCTATAACCGTTGATAGTTTAGTGCCGAGTGTGACTATCTCCAGTGATAAATTGGCGCTGAAAGCGGACGAAACGGCGACCATTACCTTTACCTTAAGTGAAGCGTCGAGCGATTTTACCGAGGCGGATATCACGGTTAGTGGCGGTACTTTGTCTGGTTTTGCTGGCAGTAGTAGCAGCTACACTGCGACCTTTACACCAACGGAAGAGAGTGCGACGAGCGGTACTATTGAAGTTGCCACAGGCACATTTACCGATGCCTCTGGTAACACCAATAGTGCAGCTACACCACTTTCCATCAGCGTCGATACTGTGCTTCCAACCGTTAGTATCACTAGCTCCAGCGCTGCGTTGAAAGCGGGTGAAACGGCAACACTCACGTTTACCTTGAGTGAAGCCGCAACTGATTTTTCCGAAGCCGATGTGACCGTGGCTGGAGGAACTCTTTCTAACTTTGCGGGCAGTAGCGCCAGTTACACGGCTACCTTTACACCTGCAGAAGAAAGCACTGAGGATGCAACTATTGATGTTGCAGCCGAGAAATTTAGCGACGCAGCTGGCAACCTCAATACAGCAGCGACTCAGTTGTTGATCTCAGTGGATACGGGGATCCCGACTGGACATAGCATCAGCATTGATCAGGAGAGCATTAACAAAACCAACGAACAGGCGATGAGCTTTACCTTCGCAGCAGCTGAAGTGAACGCGATGTTCACTTATAGCGTGACCGACGGTACCACGACCATTGACGGCGCTAGTCAAACAATTTCTTCGGAGACCATGCAAGTAACGGGCATTGACGTCACTATTTTGCAAGAGGGGACGTTGACAGTAAGCGTGGTGGTAACCGATGCCGCAGGCAACGCATCTGATGCAGTGACGGATACTGTGACCAAACGCTACGATGTCGCGCCAACGGTAGTTGATGATAGCTTCTCGACTGAGGAAGATACGGCGAAACAATTTAATCTGTTAGCCAACGATTCCGATGTTAATGATGACATGGTCGCTTCTTCTACAACGATTAAAACGCAACCAATTAAAGGTCAGGTGTCGATCAGCAACGGCGTTGTTACCTATACGCCAAATAATAATGAGACAGGCACAGATAGCTTTACCTATACCGTGAAAGATGCCCTGCTGCAGGAGTCGCAAGAGGCGACAGTGACCGTCACTATCATGGCTATAAATGATGCGCCAGTCGCTAAAGCGCTGACCATCAACACCGACGAAGATACCGCAAGCGCAGCAGTCAGCGCGCGTAGTCAAGCGGAGGATGTTGAAGATGGCATCCCAACGGGTGATTTATCGTTAGTTAGTTTGCCTCAAAAAGGACAAGTAGCCATTGATCAAACTGTAGGCACTTTTGTATATACGCCGAATCCGAATGAAAATGGTAGCGATAGCTTTACTTACACGATCGCAGACAGTGAAGGCGGCGTTTCTCTTGCGGCCACGGTCAGCGTCAATATCGGTTCCGTCAATGACTCACCAGTAGCGGAGGAAGACAGTTTTACTTTTGATGAAGATATCACATCGACACTCGATATTTTAAGTAACGACAGTGATATTGAAGATGGGTCATTCACCCCGAGTAGTATTACCCTGCAAGATCTTGGTCAAGGAGAGGGGGTATACAGTTTTGCCACGGTCAGTGTCAATGTCGATGGGACCTTAAAGATTGTGCCAACAGCGAACGTTAATGGTCAACATAGCTTTACCTACATGCTAACCGATAGTGGTCAAGCAGCCTCAATGCCTGCAACCGTCACGCTCAATATTACGCCAGTGAATGATGCCCCCGTTGCTGTTGATAACAGTGCACAACTACTAGAGGGAGGCTCCTTCGAGGTCAATGTATTAGGCAATGATAGTGATGCCGATGTTGGAGACAGTTTTGAACTCACTAGTGTCACAGTCGTCGATACGCCAGCACATGGCAGTGTGAACGTGACGGCGTCAGGAGCGATTGTTTACAACCCCAATGAGAACTACTTCGGTGAAGATAGCTTCACCTATACGGTGGCAGACTTAGCAGGTGCTGTATCTAACGCCGCAACAGTGACCATGACAGTAACACCAGTCAACGACGCACCAATGGCGCAAGCACAGTCACAAACGCTTGATGAAGACAATAGTTTGGTGATCACGCTGGTTGGTTCAGATATTGATAACGATGATGACACTCTGCAGTATCTTATCACTGAGCAAGTCAGTCATGGCGTGCTAGAGCAGTTGACCAATAATCGTTGGCGCTATACACCAGAAGCGGACTTCAATGGCTCCGACTTCTTCTTGTTCAAGGTCAACGACGGTGATCTCGACTCGACAGAGGTTCGTGTCGATTTGACGGTTAATGCAGTCAACGATACACCAACCGCGACCAGTGTCAGTGCTACGGGAGAGGAAGAAATACCGCTGACCATTACTTTAAATGGTAACGATGCAGAAGGCTCATCTTTGAGCTATCAAATTGTAAAATCGCCAGTCAACGGTAATGTTACCGTCACAGGCAATCACGCGGTTTATACGGGTAACAGTAACTTCTTTGGTCAGGACAGTTTCACTTACAGCGTAAGTGACGGAGAGCTTACCTCTGTAGTGGCGTTAGTGACCATCACAGTGAATAACGTTAATGACTCGCCAGTGATTACGGGTACTCCATCGGCGCAAGTGGATGAAGATAGTGTGTATCAGTTTGTGCCCGCCGCATTGGATAATGACCCAGCGGATACTCTGACCTACTTGATAGCTAACAAGCCACCTTGGGCTACATTTGACAATACAACAGGAGCGCTTTCTGGCACGCCAAGTAACCGTTATGTGGGGACTTATCCAGATATCGTGATTAGCGTATCCGATGGCACTATTTCTTCCTCATTGTCAGCGTTTTCGATTACTGTGAATAACGTTAACGATGCACCCGTTATCTCTGGCTCACCAGCAACACAAGTGAATGAAGACAGCACCTATTTGTTCACGCCACAAGTGTCAGATGTTGACAGCCAAGCCTTCACCTTCAGTATCGTGAACAAGCCATCTTGGGCTAGCTTTGATGCATCAACAGGCACGCTCAGTGGTACTCCAGATAATGGTGATGTTGGCAAATATCAGGGCATTGTTATCTCGGTTTCTGATGGTCTCACGACAACAATGCTCAATAGATTCAGTATTGTGGTTAACAATGTCAATGACGCGCCGATGATCAGTGGCACTCCTGCTCTTACCGTCAACGAAGGCAGTACGTATCGCTTTGCACTGCAGGCATCGGATGTTGATAGTAGTAGCTTGAGCTTTTCAATCCGCAATAAACCATCATGGGCAACCTTTGATAGAGTAACTGGGTTGCTAAGTGGTACGCCGGCAAATGAGCATGTTGGCAGCACCAATAATATTGTTATTAGTGTCTCAGACGGTGAGCTAAGCACATCTCTAGCAGCGTTTAGCATCACGGTAATCAACGTCAATGATGAGCCAGTGGCGGTTAATGATACCTATGTCTTTACCGAGAGTAACGATGGTAGCTACTTATTGGATGTACTCAGCAACGACAGCGATATTGACCTAGATACATTACAACTGGAATGGGTTAAACCTACATCTGGAACGGCAACGATTGTGGGCAGTCAAATCCAATTGGTAACGACCTCAATTGGTACAGTGGCAGTGCAATACAGTGTGAAAGATGGTAATGGTGGAAAGGCCACCGCGAAAGCAATCGTGACAATTAAAAGTGCGCAATTGGACGCACCAACAATAGTCGCACCTTCAGATATCGAAGTGAACGCAACTTCGCTCTTTACTAAAGTTGCATTAGGCTCTGCTGTGGCACGAGATAGTACAGGCAAGCTATTACCTGTTTCATTGGTCGACAGCACGACCTTTTTCCGACCTGGAACTAATACGGTCTATTGGCGCACTCAAGACTCTGATGGAAACGTCGCTGAAGCTAGTCAAACGGTAACAGTGTATCCACTGATAAGTATCTCCAAAGATGCGCAAACCACGGAAGGCACCAATCATAGCGTATCGATACACCTTAACGGTCCTTCGCCGAGCTACCCAGTAATCATACCTTATACGGTTTCAGGAAGCACGGACAGTGATGACCACACGCTCACCTCTGGTGAAGTGGTGATACCTAGTGGTACCGAAGGCAAACTTTCGTTCGAACTACTTAATGATGGACAAAATGAGGGCGTTGAAACCTTAGTGATTGATCTGGACAGCACCCTTAATCTAGGTAGTAAGCGTCGTTACACCTTGACAATCTTTGAAGAGAATGTGGCTCCGAAGGTCACGGTAAGTGTATCTCAGGCGGGGGAGCAGCGGAGCCAAATTGAAAATGGTGTTGAACCGGTCACAATCACGAGCAGTGTTAGTGATGCCAATATGTCCGATATACACAGTTTCAGATGGAGTAGTGATAGCGATGTACTTAACCAAGCGATTGCGGGGCAGATGTACAGCGAAACATTGACTTTCTCTCCGCAATTACTGAGTTCAGCGATTTACAATTTGCAATTGACAGTTACTGACAATGGCACTCCACCATTATCAGTGACACGGAATGTCTATTTAGAAGTGGTACAAACATTGGCGGAGCTCGGGAGTGAAGACAGTGATGGCGACTTAATCCCGGATGATCAAGAAGGTCATAATGATAGTGATGGTGATGGTATCCCTGATTATCTTGATGCAATTTCTGACTGTAACGTAATTCAACAGGTTGTGTCAGAAAAAGATCGCTTCCTCATTGAGGGGCAGCCAGGTGTCTGTTTACGCAAAGGAATAACCATTCTGACTAACGCAACAGGAGGAGCTTTATTGCTGGATGAGGAGCTTCCTAAAGATATCAACATGAAGAGCATAGGGGGAATCTTTGATTTTGTAGTAACTAATTTGCCGCTGCCCGGCCAAAGCTATCAATTAGTTTTGCCTCAGCGTTTACCTGTTCCAGCAAATGCAGTGTACCGAAAGTATAACGCTGAACAGGGGTGGATAGACTTTATTGAGGATGCTCAAAACACGGTTTCTTCTAGTGCTGGCGAGGCTGGTTATTGTCCGCCACCAGGGCACAGTTCATGGTCACAGGGTCTGACTGAAGGTGACTGGTGTGTACAACTTACCATTGAAGACGGTGGTCCGAACGATGATGACGGATTGGCTAATGGCAGTGTCGTTGACCCTGGCGTCGTTGCCGCTCGTGTAAGCAATAATACACTCCCTCAAGCGATTGACGACAATGCGTTTGTTAGTCTCAATGGTACGGTGACGATCGATGTATTGAGCAATGATGCTGATGCTGATGGTGATGGGCTGAAGGTAAGTCGCGCTTCTGTAGATATTGGTAGTGTTAGTGTGGTTGATAACAAACTAAGTTATGTCACTCAACCACAGTACTACGGGGAGGCTTTGATCACTTATAGCGTAACGGATGGTAATGGTGGAACGGGATCGGCGAAGGTGACGGTAAATGTGGTAAACAGTCAGAATCCGAATGCGGTGGACGATAATATTACCACCGATGATCGTACCCCTGTCACGGTTTATGTCCTTGCTAACGATACCGATCCGGATAACGACACATTGAAGTTGGTTTCAGTCCAAGCGCAGTATGGGCAGGCGGTCATGAATGCAGATCAGAGCGTGACCTATACCCCTACCTCAGGGTTTGAAGGCAATGATGTGTTGACATATATCATTCAGGATAGCCAAGGCCTGCAAGACGCGGGGAAAGTTATAGTGACCGTTAAGTTGGTAAGAGATGTAAAGGTTGAAAATACTTCAGCAGGATCATTGGGTGGCATGGTGTTGATGCTTTTGATTTTGTTAGGAGCCATGCAACGTTATGGAAGAAACAGTGCTCTAGCACTAATTGCTGTGTTTAGTTTTAGTAGTCAAGCGGGCTGGTATGTTGATGTTCAAATGGGGTCAAGCCATGCAGATGAGCTTGATGCTGTTAAAGGTGATAACGTAATCTCTACTGACAACACCGGGTTCTATCGCTCTGTCGGGTTGGGATATACTTTTTCTGATCAATGGTCTGGAACTATTCGTTATATTGATATGGGTGAAGGTAGTGCTACATTGCGTAGTGCTACTACTTCACCAGAAGACTATCACGCCAATGTCGCATCGATAGCACCACTCCTTGTTAAGGGCATGGGCTTCGACATCGGTTATAAGTTCTGGCAATACAATTCATGGTCCGCAAAACTGAGTTTGGGGGGCTTGTTCTGGGAAACCGATATTGAAAGTACGTATCAAGGCAGCAAGATAACGACGGAAGTGGATGGTTTTGATGGATATATTGGTGCAGAAGTTGGCTACAACCTCTCAGATAATTGGGAGATCGGTGTCCAAGGCGCTCGTTATTTTTTACATGAAAATGATGTTGATATAATTGCGCTACAACTTCGTTATTTTTTTGAGCCGTTAGCAGCGTATTAACTTATGGTTTGGTATTTTTCGATAATTTATATCCCAATTGTTCATGAAGCGGTATGGTAAATCACTGGAGATTAATGTCGTGATTGTGCTCTTTATTATGTAGGTCAATAGTCTATAACAAATCCTTAATTACCTTGAAGTCTTTTCTTCTTTAACATCTAGCGAAAGATAGTGTTTTGATAGAGTGTTAAACAGAACTTACGGTTCGATATTAGAAAAATAAGGTTCATTGAATGCTCGATGTGAACTTAACTTAAAAGAAGATGATTTACGCAATAGGGTTGTTGGTAGTGCTGCAAATGTCAGCGTGATACGTCGCTTTACTTTGAACCTAGTACGTTTACAGTCGAAGAAATATAGTGTTGGGGCTGAAGCCAAACCAAGCGTGTCAGAGCGACACAGTTCGTATTGAACCCTTATTGGGTTGAAAAGCGTTCCACGCTGGCTGTCGCCCTGATGCTGATAACTGCGACGATAAATTGATACCGAGCAAAACGATAATTTTATATCTGTTTTAATCCAATATTGATTGAATAATATCAAATGCTTTTTCTATTTTTTGGGTAGGAATAATGCCAAATCCAAATAAGAGGGCATTAGAATGATTGTTGATAGAAAAATGCGATGATGGGTAAACCGCTACATTTGATGAAGCAAATTTATTCATCATTTGTGTCGCGCATCCCGATACTTCAGCTGCTATATGCAATCCACCTTGGCTTGGAATACGTTGTAAGCAATCTATGTTGTCAATTAATTGAGTTAGCTTATTATACCTTTCGCTGTAGATTTTATTCATATTGAGTAAATGGTGAGAGAAATGACCGTCACGCATGAATTCGTCAAGTAGGATTTGAGACACTACAGATGTACTTCTTCCCAAGTGCCATAACATATTTGAAATTGGCTCTATTAAAGACTTTGGCGGAATCATATAGCCAATGCGTATGCCGGGAAATAGTATTTTAGAGAAACTGCCTATCATAACGACGCAGTCATTTTTGTCTTGTGACTTGAGAGCTTTCTTACTGGTATTGAGATAGTGATATTCCGAATCATAATCATCTTCGATAATGATTGCGTTATTAACTTCTGCCCATCTCAGCAGTTCTAACTTCCTGTCAGCTGAGTAGCTAAAGCCTAAAGGGAACTGATGACTAGGCGTTGTATAAATAATTTTGGCATTAGAAGGGATTGATTCAACGACAACACCTTGGTCGTCCATCGGCACGGAGCCTATTTGCGCGCCAAGTAATCGAGCTTGATTTCGAAAAACAGGATATCCTGGATCTTCCGTCGACACGAGATCCCCGGGAGAGAGTAATGTAAGGAGAGTCGTCATTATTGCCTGCTGGCACCCTTGAGTAATGATGATGTCTTCAGGGTCACAGATTACGCCTCTCGAGTGTCTCACATACTCGCAGATAGACTCTCGTAAACAAGCTAACCCTTGTAAATCACCGCCATGTGCAAACTCTGGAGTTAATGCATTGAGCCTACTCAGTCTTGAGTGTCGCCAAATATGCTTTGCTATTCTCTGATGATCAGGAACGCCTAAAGTGAAGTCATAGTCTAGATTCTTTGGTGCGATGATCTCTGGCTTCTTCGATGCGTTAGTGCCAAACACCCCTAGTTGGTAGTGTTTTATTGGTCTCTTATCTTGATTCACCGTTTGTTCTAGAGCATTACTTACGTACGTGCCAGACCCTGCCTTTTTTACTATCCACCCCTCGAACTGAAGTCGCTCATACACCGAAATGACAGTGTTTCTTGCTATGCCTAACTTTTTCGACAGCATGCGAGTTGATGGTAATCTCTCATTTGATCGTAATCTGCCTTCTAATATCCCTTGGTATATCTCGGAGTAAAGTTGTTGGCTGGTGACTTTTCCAGTTTCGAAGTGTAGTGAAAATGGCATCGTTTTCTCTGTAGACGTTGAAAAGTGGTTCTAAAGCGTTGTGAGGATGTGGATCTGTATATACCAAGTATATCTACCTAGTATACCGTTATCGTGATATGGAGAAAGCGTAATTGAGTACACTATTTCCCCATTTTGGAAACGGATGTTACTTACATTCGTATCTAACCGTCCTACCTATCAACGGTGATCAGGTTTAGACCTGTTTATATCGCACTAAAAATTTGAAGACACAGTGTTATTCATCGAGGGTTAACGATTGGAGTTCTTCAAGTCAGGATTACTTTTATATAAAAAGTTAAAAGCCTTGGAATAAACTAGAAATTAATTATAAGTTAAAATTAAAAAATTGAGGGTTCAATGAAGTTAAACAATGCCTTGCTGGCCATTTTATCGCTCACTTCTTTCGTCACGTTTGCGAAAACGGAGTTAACGGTTAGCAGTCAATTAAAGAGCGTAGTTGATGATTGCGCTAAAGGATTAATAAACGAATACGACATTCCGGGGTTGGCTGTTGCAGTAACGATTGATGGCAAGCGTTATTTTTACAATTACGGTTTTGCTGACGAAAGTAAGGGGAGTTTAGTCACCAACGACACAATTTTTGAACTCGGTTCTATCAGTAAAACTTTTGCCGCTACTTTGACTGGGTATGCCCAAGAAAAAGGTAAGCTAGACATGGATGACAAGGTCAAAGATTATATTCCAGAATTAGAGAATAGTGCTCTGGGTAATACCAAGCTAGTTCATGTCGCCACCTACACTGCGGGTGGTCTACCATTGCAATTTCCTAGCGAAGTAACGAACGACGCTGAAATGATGCAGTACTACAAAACGTGGAAACCGGAGTACGAAGCCGGTACTAAGAGGAAGTACTCAAACCCTAGTATTGGTCTATTTGGCTACATCGGTGCCTTGAGTATGAAGTCAGACTATACGGAAATGATGGAAACCGTCATCCTGCCTGAGCTCGGTATGACCAATACCTTTGTCGATGTACCAAAGGATAAGCTTAACAACTATGCTTTTGGTTATAGTTCTGAGGGAAAACCCGTTAGAGTTAATCCAGGTATTCTTGATGCACAAGCCTATGGTATTAAATCAACAAGCTTAGATATGCTTCAATATATCGAAGCAAATATGGGTCAAGCGCAACTTAATACTGATATAGAAAATGCGCTAGAGAGAACTCATACTAAGTATTTTGATACCGACACGTTTACACAAGCCGTAGGATGGGAGGGTTATGATTACCCCGTTTCACTTTCGCAATTATTGAAGGGTAACTCCAGCGATGTAATTCTCAAAGCTAAACCGGTTCAAGCAAGTGTATCTGGTACTCTCGGTCGTGACGTTTGGTATAACAAAACGGGCTCAACAGGTGGCTTTGGGGCATATGTCGCGTATGTACCCTCTGAAAAAATAGGCATAGTGATTCTGGCGAATAAAAACTACCCTAATGCAGAAAGAGTAGAGGCTGCTTACCATATTATTAGCTCAGTGGTGAAGTAAATTTTAGTGGTAATAGGCACTACGTAATTATTAGAGCTTATTTAGATACATACTATCTACAGTGTTTTATTAGATAGTATTTATAGGAGTATTCATGAAAACTAAGCATTGGTCTAAGGTGACTTTGCTACATGAAGTTGTTACGAACCCAAATATAACGATTAAAGGTAAACATAGTTATTACAGTGATTGTTGGGACGCCGGTTTTGAAGAGTCTGTTGTAAGATATCTACAAGGCGATGAGTTCAGCCGAGATTGGGAACCAAAATGGAAGATTGATAAGTTACATATAGGTGACTTTGTCTGTATTGCAGCGGAAGTTGTCATTGTTATGGGGGGAAACAGTACACATAGAGCTGATTGGTTCTCCTTGTACCCATTTATGGACTTTATTGAAGAAGCGTACGTCGGGAAAGGAGATACTCATATTGGCGATGGCGCCTGGCTCGGTATGCGATCCATGATAATGCCGGGTGTGACTATCGGAGAAGGAGCAATCGTTGCGGCAAACAGTGTGGTGACGAAAGATGTTGAGCCTTACAGCATGGTTGCGGGGTCACCAGCTAAGCATGTCAAATATCGCTTTTCTCGAGAGACGATAGACGAACTGCTTGCTCTTAGGATATATGATTGGCCTGATAAGAAAATCGACAGCCTGAAGAGATTTTTATGTTCAGACGATTTAGAAGGGCTGAGAAAGGCAAGCGCTGAATATGATAGAAACCACTCATAATCGTGACAGCGTCACTGTTTAGAAAGTAAGAAAGAGGTATTGTTGGGCCTCTTTGTATTAGATATCTAGCCAATACAATGAGTAATCATTTTATTCTTTTATTGATCTTTTACGTGAACATGATAGGGCGCGTACCATTTGCGTTCAAGAACAAGAGGACAACGTGTTTGGTAAAGGGGAAACCGATGGAATATCGGGAAATTATAATCATTAAGAGCCGCATGTAGCGGCTCTTTTTGATCCTGAAATTGGTTAGTGGCGACAGACTACGAAGCGCTCAGAAGGTTACGAGGACTCGCTTCAGATAAATGAAGAAAGAGCGAATCGAAGTGGCTGTTGTTACCTATTTGACTGCTCATACCGTTGCCATTCCGCTGTTAACTCTGCTTTTTCTTTTCTCGCTGCAATCAGCATTTCTATATTTACGTCAGTGTTTGGGTGCCTTTGAATGTATCGCTCGTAATCAACCGGAACACCATTGATGTGCAGTTCAAGATGTAAATGCGGCCCTGTTGTTCTTCCTGTGTTACCCGTTTTCCCTATCACTTGTCCTCGGCTGATCTTCTCACCAACATGGACGTTGCGCTGAGATAAGTGTAGGTAGCGTGATACAGAGCCATTTGTGTGGCGGATATTAATGTAGTTGCCGGCAAAACGGTTGTAGCGGGACTTTAAAACGATGCCATCAGCAATACTACGAATCGGTGTACCTACAGGTGTGGCATAATCAGTGCCTAAGTGCGGAGTCGTTATATTGGTCACTGGATGTGTTCGCTTTAAGTCATAGTCAGAGCTCACTCTGTAGTTTTTATCAAAGGGTGAAGAAAACATGAACTGATTATTTATCGACACACCATGCTCATCAAATACGTTACCGTGACCATCATTGATAATAAATAAATCAGTTTTACTGCCTAAATAGTAAAAAGAACTAATGTAAGTTTCATTTTTACTATTTAATTTAGTTCTTAAGATAAAGTTATCACCTCTTTTAATAGAGTCAATAATATTAAACTTGCTTTTGATAAGTGCTAATAGCAAGTTGATCTCTTTTTGACTCACTCCTGATTTTAATAATGAAGCGACAAAAGAGTATTCAACAACACCGATAGTGATTTTTTGCCTACGAGTATTCTTATTAATTGGTGGCTGCACATTCTTACTTTCGAATTCTAAAGGCTTGATGGTAGGTAGCCTATCCACAGGAGTGAGGAAGTAGTGAGAAAGCGATACGCTAATCAATATGATTAACGCAGTAGTGATAAGGGCTACGGTAGGAGCTTGCACACTCCTTTTTATTATTAAAATAGTCATTAGTTTTGTTGATTTATCAATACTGACAGTTGTGCGTAGAGTATAATATTTTAAATAAAAACTAGCATTAAAGCATGAGTAATTCCTCTGTTTTAACTAAGTTAATAATTATAGGATGTAAGAATAATTTTAATAATTCAGTCAAAGTGACGGTTGGCTTGGTGTTTATGCCTATTTTGTTGGTGTTAATGTCACGTTGAGAAAATATTTTTCAATAATATAATCTCGGGAAAATATATTTTGCCAAATTACTATGTTCGCTAAAAATACGCTGAAATTAACATTAGGTCTTACGCTTACATCTCTTTTATTGAGTGCATGTGGTGGTGGTGATGGAGGAGACAACACACCGCCAGCTAGAAGCAAAGGAAGCATTTCCGGTATGGTGTTTGACGCCCCAGTCAATGGCGCCAAGATTGAGGTTTTCGAGTTCAAAAATGGAAACTTAGGTCGGAAGTTGGCTAACACAACGTCTGATGCCTTCGGAAACTATCTGCTAGAGTTTGAATCTTCGTCAATGCCTCTTTTTGTTGTTGCAAAAGAGGGGAGTTATACCGATCCGTTTACAAATGAAACGGTATCTGTGAGTAATGCGAAGACACTTAAATTTGAAGGTGTTGTGAACTTTAAAGAGGGGAGTGAGCAAAAGTTAATGCTTACTCCGCTGTCGAACTTGGCAGCAGGCTTGGCAAAGTACAAAATTTCCCAGGGGGCCACAGATGAGAGTGCCTTTTCAACTGCTTTGGATAGTATCAATAGCATGTATGGTTTTGACGTAAATGAGACCAAACCTATTGATATTACCAAAGGTGGGCAAAGCAGTTTTGCTAGTACTGGGCATCAATATGGCGCTTTATTAACAGCATACTCGTCTTACTCTTACGATCTTATAAAAAAATACGGCAACAGCGATAACGTCTACACTTCGATGCACTTCGCTGACATCCAATATCGGGATGTTATTGCAGATGGTGTTCTTGATGGTCTTGAAGTGAGCAAGACTTCAGGAGCAGTGACTCCCCTCAGCTTTGGACAGAAAAAGATAAACAGCGACGTTTACACACGTGACTTATCTCAGCACGTTTTGATCGTGGTAAACGACCCAAGTATCAATATTTCTGGTACTGATGCTGCCGACTATGTCGACTTTAGTAAGAAGCTTAATGACTTAGGTACATATGGCAGTACAGATGGCGTCATTCCACCGCGAGATGGGACGGAGATCGATACCACAGCGCCTATCGTGACACGCATTGACCGTGATGTACTTGCTGGCACCGATAAAGTTGATCTAAAAATTGTTGATGATATCGGTGTAGAAGACGTATCCGCCTTTATTCAGTATCAGATTAATGGCTCTTGGTCTGGTGAATTTCAATGTAACGACATACAAGATTTTGGAAGCACATTCTGTTCGGTTGAATTTGATGATTTTGAAGTTGGCCTTCGAGAGACCAACGTTAAAGTTAACATTAATACCAAAGAGATCGATAGTGTAGATATGAACCCTGCCACAGGGCTCTCAAACGTAACAGCAGCACGGTTAGTCTTATATACAGCGGATGTACTGGGTAATGAGTTAATTCCAGGCAGCCATTCGGGTCTTCATATCAACTTTGAATGGGATAACGATGCGCCTGTTATCGATATTACATCGGCGAGTGCAATTAATAACCAACTTAAAGAATACGTTCTGAAAGGGGTTGTAAAAGAAAGCTCGCAAGAGATTAGTTCGGTCAGTATTTCATTTAAAGATGGCTTACATGAGGGCGTCACATGTTCTCCTGTCACTGTAGAGTCTGGAAATGCTTGTGAGTTTAGTAAGGCTTACCCAACTGATGAATTCCTATCTACGACGGTCTTTGAGGTTCGAGCGAGGGATAGCAAAGGCAATACGGGCTCTGCGCAGCATGCAGTAAGTCGTGACGATCAAGCGCCAGCACAGACGATAACCTATCCTGAAGGTACGTCAATGACGTACGTAAATGTGGGTTTAGATGGTGAACGAACCACTTACGATGGTATCTACTCTCAAGATACGTACACCCCAGACAATGTTCAAGCAAGCCGCGATTTCCTGAAGATTGATTATGCGTACGCAAGTTTAGGGATTCAGAACTCATTAAAAGGGATAGATTTTAGTAACTTCAACGCTAATTTATTGAAAGAGAATAAAATCCCTTATGTTCGTGTGAAAGTTTCAGACGTAAACACCGATACGGTTTTAGGCTCCAACGCTAATAAGCTTAAGCTCGTCGTCAAGTACTTCGTAAGCCAAAACAACGATAACAACTACTCACTTCAGCAAGTTATTGACACAACCGCATCCGATGACGATTACATCGCAAAAATTCCGCACGAAACGCTATTAGATAGCAATGGGCGAGTAGAGGATGTCATCTATTACATTCCTTTTGTAAGAGATATTTTGGGTGACAGCTTTAAATCGGTATCAGAAAACAGTAGTCAAAAGTTAGTCATTCAAACCGTCGATGAGTCTGATAACGAAAGCACTCCAAGAGAAGTATATTTTAGAAGTAGCTTTGACCTACCAACCCTAAAAGTGGTGACACCATTTATTGGTGCGCGAGCTCAACTTGAAGGGTTGAGCCCAAGTGGTGAATTCACTTCACTTGCAAGTTGTACCACTATCCAGCAACTGGAAAGTGACCAGTCTATGGCTCTTGACGTAGCGAGCTGTGAAACCACAACTGACGTAGTGAATTATGATTTCATGCGTGTTCGTTTAATTGGTATCGAAGGTAGTGAGCCATACTATTACCAATGGAAAAGAGATCCAGGGACCAAGAAAGTAACGGTTGACTTAAACAAGGCCAATATTGGTGTGTATTTTAAGCTCAAAGGTTCTCAAACTTACTATATTACTGAACTATCGACATATCAGACTGGTTTGTTTGATTTCCAGTGGGATCAAGTGACAGCGGGAGAGAAAACTTCAGAACGTGCGATTCAAATTCTTGATGAGGTGCGCTACGCGTTATCAGGTACGAATAACAACTCATTCTTTGGGTTTGATCCAACGGTTGTGTCTTATGCAACCAATGAAATGCTTACGACTAAAGCGATTCCAGACAAGCCATCAAATGACTATCTACACCGATTCCTTGTTGAAGCAATTGATAGTATTGCCGAGAGAATGCCAAGAAATAACTCATTAGATTTTGCATCTGCTATTTACGATGATTTTAGCTACGATGGAAAAGCAAATGGTATAGGGGCCGGAGGAAGTCAAGTTACGCTCGATTCTTACACGTTTGGCGCTGAAACTTACCGAAAAGATCTGGCGCAATCCTATTATGAAATCATGGCGAGCAAATACGGTATTGAGACCAATATCGCGCAGCTCTATGCTGATGATATTTCGATGGCTAATCCTGACTTAAATGGTAAGAACATTTTTGATACAGAGGGTAGCAGTTTCGATACCTTGCCTCCGCAGCCAAAATTAACCATTGAAAGCGGTAGAGAGACGATGGTTGGTAATAGGCTTTATATCGCTGGCGAGGTTGTTTCTAAAATTGTCCTAGACGATCCTTCTGGTATTGTAGGAACCGACGCTTACGGTCCGAAGTTTAGCACGATGTGGTATCAAGCCAATGAGCCAAATATTGAAATACCACTGGACATCAACATCGTAGAAAACTCAGGCAGCAGCAATGCTTATCGAAAAGAGTACTTCTTCACCCTTAACTCCCAGTCTAGTGAACTAAAAGACATTATAGAGTTTGCCGTGGAGACCAGTGCTATGGACCCACATGGCAATGCGTATGGTTATAATGGTAAATCTCCGTTTATAGAATCGGTGTTTATTGATAACGATTTCCCTAAGGCCAGTTACCTTCCACCCAATGATGTCGATGGTAAACCTGTAGAAAACGGTATTTATTTAAATGCGAACAATACTCATGAATTAACCTTCAAGGTTGAGGATATTGTTGGTGATAAGCTTGCCTCGAGGGGCCTTGTTTTCTACCAGCAAACCGGTGAAAAAGTAACATACACACCAGAAAACTTTGCAAGTAACTCGAAAGACGCGTTTAAAGTCAAACTATGTACGGGAGAGATTTGTTCAAATCAAGGCTCTACGATTTATCCTGGTGATGGAGATTGGTTAGTTGTTGCCGCAGCAGAGGACAACTTAGGTAACTCCGTTTCAGAGTTAACTAGCACCGCTCCGAGATTCAATATTCGTATCGACTCTGAAGCTCCTATTGTAAAAAGTGAGCAGGTTCAAAGCCGTTTAGGTGGTAATAACCAATGGACACCTGTCATTGATTGGGGGACGTTAAGCTCTGGCAATAACGTAAAAATAGATTTGCGCCGCGGATCTGGTCAGGCTCTGACATTAGAAAGCTGTGACCCTCTAACAGAGGCGTGTGACGTACCATACCTAGTTGGTGAACAGCCTGACGTCAAAGTCCAACTGGTTTCAAAAGCATTTGATTACGATGAATGGAATGAGTTTTACGTCACTGCGACGGACAACGCTTACCCTGCCAATGTTAGTACAACAGGGAAATTTACCTTCCAAGTCGATAACAAAGGCCCTGAAATCATCCTAAACACGCCTTGGGTTGAAGACACATTGTCTAAAGAGAACTATGTCATAGGGCGTGAGTTCAATGTGCGATTTAAATCCGTAATAGACGATTCAGACCTTGAGCAAGTCTCGCTGTATCAAAGTGGTAAAGATTCGCCAATTAAGACAATTGTGCCAACGGATTCATCTAAAGAGTTTGTCATGTCTCTTATCAAGAGTGACACAGATAAAATAGACATTTCTGAAGATGAAAAAACAACGTCATTGTATGTAAAAGCAACCGATATATATGGTTTTGAGTCTAGTTCTAACACGCACAAGGTTATTCTTGATCGTGATGGGCCAACATTAGGATTAAGTGGTTTCAATGCGAATGACTACTACTTAGGTAACTATGTCTTTGACCTAACGGCGCTAGACCTAAATGCTAACGGTGATGTTTCAATTAATGGCGTAAATAGAGAAAGCCTAGAGTATTGGACGTTTAGCGATCTGGAACCATTACCTGGCTCTCCTGGTACAAAAATCAATGAGGATCTCAAAGTGAGCCTTGGTGATTTAGGTACGGGTACACACAAGATTCGTTTAAAAGGGTCTGATGTTCGTGGCAACACAACCTTAACCAGTGATGAGCAAGATTTTACCGTCAAAGTGTACAACTCAATCCCGCAGGTGACGCTGGCGATGAGTTACACGGATGGAACGCCAATTACAAACAACACCATCTATCAAGATGGGAATATCGTACTTACGCTTGATATTGTTGATGATAGTGGCGTTGATCGAATTGACTCAACGTATAGATTCTCTGGAGAGCAAAACGGGACTAACTTTACGTTCTCAGAAACCGCAGATGGCACTTGGACTGCAACGTTGCTTTCTACACAAATTGCCAAAGATGGTAATTATGAACTTGATATCAAAGTTTATAACAAAGTTCGTTACCTTGATGAAAAAGACCGAAAGGTTGGAAAAGTAAACCAAACCTTTAGCGTACAGCGTGAAGGCGTGGTTCTAACAGTTGAAAGCCCGCTGGACTTACAAAATTACTTATCTGATGGTGTTCTTGATGTCACCTTTACTACATTGAGTGCGGTCAAAGCCAAAACGTTAGAGTGTTGGGTTCGTGAAGAATACAACTCTCTAGATGCGCCACCAACTAATGAGCAACCAACTTCTGGTGTTATCAACGTATCGCAAGAACCTTACAGTTGTAGTGTCAATGTTGGGCAAAACATGACCAAAGCACCTGTCACTTTGATCACTAAAACCTTGGGTACAAATGGGCGTGAAACGATCAACAAGTTCAATTTCTCGATGGTGGATATTGATGCACCGACAGTCGTGGATGGTAACTCATACAGTTTTAAAGGAAGTGATGTTTGGTTTGATGAAGCTTTGAAGAAGAAGATGCTCACATTTGAGCTCTCTTTTAATGATGCTTTATCAGGCGTGAATACCGAAAGTTCAGATGAATATCCAAAGTTGGTTCGTAATCTTGGCAACAAAGCTTATACACCAACGACTTGTGCCAAAGGTGTTGGAAATATCAAGTGTACGTATTCTGAATCCTATGCCGATATTATTGATGGCCTGAGTACAACTCAAGAATACAAAATCAAGAACTTATCTGATTTAGCAGGAAACTTGACGCCAGAGCACGATCTACTGCTTGAATTACCTAAAGGTTCGGTAGTCGTTGAAATTACTGATCCGGTTGGAAACACAACCATTAATGGTCAGCAGCTTGTCGCCAAGTTCAGAATTAAGCTGTATGAAAACTCTAGACTAGACAATGTGATGGCCAGATTTGGAACGGAATCCTACAACTATAAAGATAATCCGGAGAAGTTTGCACAATTAGAGGTGTGTGCAGATGATCCAACCTACAAGTGTTCAACATTTACAAGTGAACTTCCTAGCGATGCGGATGGAAAAACGATCAGGACAACGATTACTGCAACGGATGTGTGGTCGAGAGTCGGTGAAGCGACCGTTGATATTAAAGTTGACAACACACCTCCAAGTGTTGGCGATGAGATTATCGTAACTGAATCGCCAACAAATCCAGATAATGTTCGTTTTCGTTTCGACATAACGGACACTGGTAGCAGCCTGGCAAAAGTAAACTATTCGGTTTTAAACCCAAGCTATCAAGAAGAAAGAGTAGAGGATGGGAACGGTTCATCTACGTACTTTGAACTACCGAAATCTCAGTTAGAGGGGCGTGGTTCAATCACGGTTGATATCAAAGCGACAGATAGCGTCGGACTGTATTCTGATATCAGAAAAGTCATTGATATTAGTGTTCCTAAAGTCACAGTTGATTTCGATGGAATTACGAGTTTGCAGGGTGGGAAACTGTTTTTAACCAAGGCAAGCCAGCCGTTTACGGTATCTACGGTGGAAGGAGAAAGAGTGAAAGCTTCACAATATTCTGTGGAGCTTATTCCAAGCCTCGGTGATTCCTTGCGTTACTCAGGTGATGTTATCTCATCTAGTGGTAATGGAATGATGAACTTTGCCGTCGATAACCAAGGGGCATATACCCTTAAGGTGACGGTGACGGACTCAGTTGGAAGAGAGAATACAAGCTTTGAATTACTAGGCAAAAGTTATGATGGAAAGGTTATCGAATCTATTGTTGATTATGACGCTCCAAGTATTTCGGGCTTAAGTGCTAATCAAACCTCTAAGGTGCCGACAAACGATAAGTATCAACTAGAAATTAGTGCATACATTACAGATAAAAATTTAAATCTCGTCACGTCAAAAGCGGTGAGTGGTGGCAGCACTGTGGCTCCTCAAGCGATTACTGAGCCGACAACCGAAGCGGGGCCTTATGTCATAAGCTATTTGTTACCGAAAGGCGATCATACGATCACGGTGGCAGCAACAGACAAGGTGGATAACAAGAGTGAAAGTTCTATTGACGCGCATGTGGAAGCGGCAACCGTTCCCGGGCTAAGTATCTCTACCGCCTCAAGCGCCCCTCTTTTTGGAGGCGAAGAGATTACGCTTGCGTTTAACTTTACAGAAGAAGTTACGAACTTTGATATCTCAGATGTCCATCTTGTCGCTAGTGATAGCGGTGCAACAGGAACGTTAAAACAAGATACTTGGTCGACTTCAGACAATATTACGTGGACGGTTAACTATGTCAGCCCAGAAAAACAAGATAAAAATATCACTATTCAGGTAGAAGACAATAGCTATCAAAGTACCAACACAATTCCTGGAAAAGGAAGCAGCTTAAGTATCGCGGTTGAAGGAATCTTACCAAAACTAACCAATGTGACATTTAACCCCGAGCATCAGAGTGTGGGTCAAAGCGTGAATGTATCGCTTGAGTTTGATAAAGAGCTCCAAGAGGCGACCGCTACGCTTGGCGGCAATCGCATTAGTTCTCTGTCAGCAACGGCAGATAAAAAGGTCTGGGTTGGTGATGTACAAGTTCCGAGCACCGCGCTGTTAAGTGTCGACTTGGTTGTTAGTCAATTTAAAGATTTGACTGGCAACATAGGTGAGGATAACACCGCTCACGAATTACCGATCACGCCAACCTTAGCCATCACGCCAGTGGGCAATGTGGATGAAACGCATGCCGCCACGCTACAATTCGAAGGCACGTCGACACGTTTTGACGGTCAGTCCCTGCGTCTTGAAGTAAAAGCCCAAGGCAGCGCGACGGTATTGAAAAGCAGCAGTGCGACGGTACAAGCCGGTGGCAATTGGACCAGTGACGCGATTGATATGAGTCACCAAACCAACGGCACTTATACCGTGATGGTGACAGGGACGAACTCAGCCGGCATTGAAGTGAGTGAAAGCCAGAGCTTTACACTGGCGCAGTCTCTGCCAACGCTGACTAACGTGACGTTTACGCCTGAGCACCAAGCCATCGGCCAAAGCGTGACGGTAACGCTGGAATTCGATAAAGATCTGCAATCCGCCGCAGCGGAGTTAGGTGGCACGACGATCACTTCATTAGTGGCAACCGCGGACCCAAGTGTTTGGACTGGTGATGTGGTGGTACCAAGCACGTCAGAGCTGAATGTGACGTTGCTTGTTCGTGACTACCAAGACTTCTCAGGGAATACCGGTAGCCAGAACACGGCTTACTCCATGCCGATCACACCAACCTTAGCTATTACGCCAGTGGGTAATGTGGATGAAGCGCATGCCGCCACGCTACAATTTGAAGGTACGTCGACACGTTTTGATGGTCAGTCCCTGCGTCTTGAAGTGAAAGCCCAAGGCGGCGCGACGGTATTGAAAAGCAGCAGCGCAACGGTACAAGCCGGTGGCACTTGGACCAGTGACGCGATTGATATGAGTCATCAAACCAATGGCACTTACATCGTGATGGTGACGGGGACGAACTCAGCGGGCATTGAAGTGAGTGAAAGTCAGAGCTTTACACTGGCGCAATCTCTGCCAACGCTGACTAACGTGACGTTTACGCCTGAGCACCAAGCCATCGGCCAAAGCGTGACGGTAACGCTGGAATTCGATAAAGATCTGCAGTCCGCCGCGGCGGAGTTAGGTGGCACGACGATCACCTCATTAGTGGCAACCGCGGACCCAAGCGTTTGGACTGGTGATGTGGTGGTACCAAGTACGTCGGAGCTCAATGTGGCGTTGCTTGTTCGTGACTACCAAGACTTATCAGGGAATACCGGTAGCCAGAGCACGGCTTACTCCATGCCGATCACGCCGACCTTAGCCATGACGCCGGTGGGCAGTGTGGATGAAACGCTTGCCGCCACGCTACAATTCGAAGGCACGTCGACACGTTTTGACGGCCAGTCCCTGCGTCTTGAAGTGAAAGCCCAAGGCAGCGCGACGGTACTAAAAAGCAGCAGCGCGACAGTACAAGCCGGTGGCACTTGGACCAGTGACGCGATTGATATGAGTCATCAAACCAATGGCACTTACATCGTGATGGTGACGGGGACGAACTCAGCGGGCATTGAAGTGAGTGAAAGTCAGAGCTTTACACTGGCGCAGTCTTTGCCAACGCTGACTAACGTGACGTTTACGCCTGAGCATCAAGCCATCGGCCAAAGCGTGACGGTAACGCTGGAATTCGATAAAGATCTGCAGTCCGCCGCGGCGGAGTTAGGTGGCACGACGATCACCTCATTAGTGGCAACCGCGGACCCAAGCGTTTGGACTGGTGATGTGGTGGTACCAAACACGTCAGAGCTGAATGTGGCGTTGCTTGTTCGTGACTATCAAGACTTCTCAGGGAATACCGGTAGCCAGAACACGGCTTACTCCATGCCGATCACACCAACCTTAGCTATTACGCCAGTGGGTAATGTGGATGAAGCGCATGCCGCCACGCTACAATTCGAAGGCACGTCGACACGTTTTGACGGTCAGTCCCTGCGTCTTGAAGTAAAAGCCCAAGGCAGCGCGACGGTATTGAAAAGCAGCAGTGCGACGGTACAAGCCGGTGGCAATTGGACCAGTGACGCGATGGATATGAGTCACCAAACCAATGGCACTTATACCGTGATGGTGACGGGGACGAACTCAGAGGGCATTGAAGTAAGTGAAAGTCAGAGCTTTACACTGGCGCAGTCTCTGCCAACGCTGACTAACGTGACGTTTACGCCTGAGCACCAAGCCATCGGCCAAAGCGTGACGGTAACGCTGGAATTCGATAAAGCATTGCAAGGTGCTGTGGCGGAGTTAGGTGGTACCACGATCACTTCATTAGTGGCAACCGCGGACCCAAGTGTTTGGACTGGTGATGTGGTGGTACCAAGCACGTCGGAGCTCAATGTGGGGTTGGTTGTTCGTGACTACCAAGACTTATCAGGGAATACCGGTAGTCAGAACACGGCTTACTCCATGCCAATTACACCGACAATACACCTAGACGTTATCAACGATGTTACTGGAGTGGAAAGCATGACAGTAAGTGGTAGCAGTGAACGGTTTGAAGATGGTGAGTTCATAGATATTAAAGCAGTCGACGCTGATGGTACAGAAGCCACAGGCATGGCTACCGTGCTTTCAGACTCATGGACAACTGATTTAGATCTTTCAGGACTGAAGGAGGGGGTAGTGACGATTTATGTAAATGGTACCAACAAGCTTTCCGCCTCTGCCGAAGAGGCTCTAGCAACATTTAACTATGATCGTTTCGCAAGTACAGCCTCCTTAGGTGCTGTTTACAACCGATATTTTAGTGATAACAAAACTTTAAAAAATGCGGCATAAATAAAGCGAGCGTTTAGCTCGCTTTATTTCTTTGGGACTTTTTGTGATATTTATCAAAATAATTGCCTTTATTGATAAGTTACTCGAATTAATGAATCGTCTTAATACAAGGCTGAATAACTATAATAACTAGGCCAATGTTGCTTTTAGGTGTGTATGAAGTGATTGTGATGGTTGCTCGGCAGGTGCTGTGGTGAATGTGTCGCGTTGAAAATCTTTTTAAATATTATATATTTACGCTCGTTTCTATACTCTGAGTATAGTGTTCTGCATGAGGTCGATGGGTAATACCTCGCCTCTTTAACTCGCGATGAAGCAAATTTAATCCTAGCAAGCTTCAGAGCAGTTACTTTTGTGAGTGCGTAATGCGCTCACCTTTTTATTTAAACTTCCTCAGTAACAGTCAATTTGTTGTTTGTTGCTGAGGAGGGCACCTCATAAACTTCTGAATTTCCTCGTGCTTACCTGAAGCGCACGTTACTACGATTTTTGTTAACTTCAGTCCATAAATTAAATTTTTTTAGATAGTAAGATTTTACCATTTTGACAGAGTGGGTGATGTTACTGGCTTTTGTTGTGGTCAAATCGCATGTTTTGATAGCAAAAGTCACCATTTTTTTGGTGTTTTTGATTTCGGGCGATTTTTCTATCTCGTTGAAAATAAATGGCTAAGTAAGTAGGATACGCAGACCAAATCGTACTTGTAAGCCTTATCAGCTTAATTGTCACCGCAGCCATATTTACGATGTTGGTTGTGGAGAATTCAAATGCATTTAGTTTGCAAATTTATACCTAGCTCGAAGCTATCCTCCAACGAGCTATCTCATGTTCTTACACCGGACGAGTGTATAGGACAGCTTTCGCGTTTGCGAAATTCAGATGACATCCTTAGAAACCTCCCTAAAGAATTGGCGCAAAAGATTTCCATCTCTACCAAAAAAACGACCAGCGCATTGCTAGCTGCTATAAGAATCGAATTGGGAAAAGGCAATTGGGTGTCATTATCTACCGTTGCACGTCGGTCGCCATTGACGGACTCTCAGCTGCAAAGCTTCCCTAGACTTAAATCACTCGTTGACTCTGTATCAGCTTCGAATGAAAGCAAAGCTTTTAAAGCAGGATACAAGCAGGTTACCGACGATGTTGCTTTAGTTCGTAGTTACACGCATGTCCCCTCTGAGCCAAGTCCAGATCAAAAAATCGTTGTCGAGTTTGCAGGGCAGTGGTCTAGCAACGCGGCATGTTTGATGTTGGGAAAAACGGACGCTCAAAAAGAAAAAGTGACTGTAGGCAAGGCTGATACAGAAAACAAACACCGCAGCCTCGCGACATTTAAAGATCTCGAAGCTGAGGGCAAAACGCTCTATATCAAAATCCCTTGCACTGACCAGCCTCAGCCAATCCTGCTTAAACTCGCCGAAGACCTGCAACCCGTTGATAAAGAAACTCAGATGGATGAGTGGGATAACGTGTTAGTGCCTGTGCTACCTATGCTAGAGGGCACAAATGGACATGAGTTGGTTGCAGAAGGTTATTTCTATGTAATCTGGAATAACAAAGTTTGGCGAGAGGTTGAAGTTACAACAAAAGGCTACTTTGCTGATGTCGATTTAGAGTACTACAGAAATAATGATCCTGAATCCTCGATGAAAACACGACATGTCAACATTGATGGGGCAAACCTTGTACCAGACTACTATATTGGCGAAGAACCATTTGAGATTTATCAATCCGGTCAGAAAGTGTATTCGGGACATCTAAGCCTTGATCAAGGTGCTAGGGTATTCCGCCTTGTAGATGAGGAAGTAGATGTTGTTTTTCCAGAATTAGATATTGATCCTATCACTGTTAAAACGGCGCTAAGCCCTTATAAAGCTGGCAAAGATGGTTTGCGTATTGCACAAGGTGTTCCTCTACCGCATATTTGGGTGCCATATAAAGTCGCGGGAGAAGTACAAGAATGTTATATCCATTATTCCGAGTTGGCTTTGACAAACACGGAACTGTCTGAGCTAGAGAGTGATCCTGCTTCAATTGCTAAGTCTCTTTCAGAGTTGCAAATATACTCCTCATCCCAAAGCTTTGATAATGCGGGTGAGAATATTATTCCAGTTTCCGGTACCGCATCGACAGGGACTGGCAGTGGAATCATCAACGAACATAAAGAAAGCAATATCGCGGGGCTTAAGTTGGCTCCAAGAGGCGCTTTGCCTTCTATACGTTACCTTCACGAGCCTTTGACAGATCAACCGGACGATTTCTTTGGGCTTCGTAACATAGAACACGATTGGATTCACAAATCGTACTTTCGTTCAGCGATGAAAGACGACGATGGTTATATGACGCTGCGTTTTGCATTCCCGCCGGCAGAGGTCAAGAACGTCGATATTGTTCGAGGTGTTCATTCGAGCCTCTCCACCGGTAGCCAACGTCTTGTTGTTGTAGAAGAAAATGTACCCATTTCAGAATTGCTAGGTTAAACCATGAAAAAAATACTATTACTGTTACTTACTGCTTTATCGATAGCGGGTTGTAAAGATGACGGCCGCACTTACGTGGGTGAACATAACTACTACACCATGGAGCAGAGCAAGGTCCGTAAATCTGGCTCTGCGACTTATCAACAACGTGACTTTCCTCGTTACTTTATCCATCGTGCCAAAGAATGGCCAAGGGAAGATTTAAACGACGCGAGTTCTTACGATTTGCCACGCGTTCAGTTTACTTGGGCAAACTTATCAGACGATCAAGGATATGGACCAGACCCAATGTACGATGAGTACGAAGGGCGTGTAAAAGTTTGGAGTATGAAGACCGATGGTACGGACCTGCGTTTGGTGACAGATTTACCCTATCTTGGAAAGGCATCCAGCACTCGATACAAAACCAGTCGCTCACCAAATAATCGTTACGTTGCACTGAACTCCGGACCTGACATACATCTTTTTGATTTAAAAGAGCAAAAATTAATTGACTTGCCGCATCGTTTAGCTGGTATTCCGGGTTTCCTGTGGGCGGAAGATAGCAGCTACGTTTATTACCGCACGGGTAAGGTGGGGCGTGTGGTGTATAAGTGGGATATTGCTAAAGGTGAGGCGGAAAAAACGGATTTACAAATATTCGGTACAGGATTTATAAAAGGCGGGTTGATTTATGAGGTGGGAGATGTTGGAGCTGGAATCATTGATGAAAAGACTCATGAGCTTGTAAAATTGGTTCAATGGGGGAAAAAGTTACCTGTTAATAAAGCAAAAGCGCATTATACGGCGATCAGTCCAGAAGGGGACATCGTTTGGGCGGCTAATCGCAACTATCACAATGTGTTTGTTGTTGATCTAGCAAATGGTCAACAGATTGAGCGTGATGGGGCAATGCAATATGCCATCGGTCTAAAAAATCGTTTTTCTTTGACGAATTATAACGCGATGCTGATGTCAGTACAGAACAACCAGACAAAACAAGCGTGGAGTTGGTCTCCGTTGGGTTACAGCCGCACAATAGATCCTGCCATTGTGTATAACCTCTCCGCAAACCAAGGTAATTGGTTTAAGGAGGAGAACTGATGGCTTTCACATTTGATAATGAAGTCTATCTGTTTGGTGCTTTTTTTGAAGGAAAGCAAGTTGGGTTAAGTAGGGCATTCCCTGACTGGCATACCCAACCAGATCTAACCGAAGTAAATGAGCTAGCGGGTAAGATTCGTCCCATTCCTTTGACCCCGGTGATTGTCAATGCCTTGTCGGGAGACGAACCCGCACTGTGGGGCACCACCAAAGAGGGAAAATTGGTCGAGTTAGGTTTAGGTGAGCCACCGCAAACAGGGGGTAAGCAGCCTTTATCGGGAGAAAAAGTCGATTCTGAAAGTTCAGTGCCGAGAGATGTCGACAATTACGAAGTGCTCAAGTTGGGCAACCGACCGGAAGGCCTCAGCAAAGGGAAAAACTATGAATTAAGTTTTCCACCATTACGTTTGTTGGCGCAGATGATTGCGTCGCAGAATGATCCAGAAAGTACGGGGGGCGCTAAAGATCTGGCAAGCCTTGCTGAAAACATTAAGCATTTTGCTCAGTACATTGATGATGGGACTAACGAAACAAACCAAACGGGTGTGCAGTTCCAACTTACAGAAATTGCCCTTAGTCAACTTGCTCCTGCGTATATTGGTGGCGATCTCACAGCAGAGCAACAACGCTACAACGATTGGTTGCAGCGTCAGAAAAAAAGAAACAAACCCCTGAAAGGTTTTGTTGTGCCAAGGATGCACAGCTGTGCTGTACTGTTCACAGACAAGCTTTATGGTGGCGCAGAGGTCTCGTTGATTCGCCCAGTTCAAAGTATTAAAGCGGGTGATATAGAAAATGCAACTGAAGAAGTTATCGCTGAAGCGACGGTCTCGGTAAAAGAACCTTTGTGGGTGATAAAAAGGGAAGGTAATACAGTTTTACCAAGTGCATTGTTTAACCTCGATCCAAGCCAAGTTGAAGATGGTTTTTATTTGTTGCGTATCCAATTTTGGGAAGATGAATGGTTAGCATTCGATGAAACACGTAAGGTGTTACCCGAAAGTGTACTGAAGGCCAATGTCACAAAGCAGTTCATGAAACACCCTCAAACTGATGTGGAGCAGAATGTATATACTTATGAACTGCATGAAAAACTGACGTTTATCGATACAGCGGGCATTGGCAAAATGGCGTGCGTGTGTGGTGACATGATCACCTTAGAGGAAGCGCTCATCCAACAATTTCCTAATCAGCTGCCATCTTATTCAGACTACGCGACGAAGGGGTTAACCTATCAAACTACGCAAAAGCCGGGTGTCGCACCGTTATCTTTGCATGCTGCGATCAACAAAACCTACGAATCGTTGAGCAGTGACTTTCTCTCTATTGAGGGCGCCAAGCTTTATGGTCCACCTGCAGAAATGGCGAAAACCATCGGGCAGGCGCTATGGGAAAACAGTGAATCGGGGGCCTTACCTCCATTTCTGATGAGTGGTATCGCGTTACATTCGGCACTTGCCGCAACCAGTGGTGTTAAAAAGAGCGTCAGCCTTGCAAAGATTTTTGCGCGTAAAGAGCTAACGCTGAAACAAGCACAAGCGTTAGTGTTTAGAAAGCATGTCATCGATATTCCTTATATCAAACGTGCTTTTAAAACGGCAGGCCCAGAGTCAAAAATCATGCGTGGCGTTGGACGTTTAAGCAGTGATTTTTTGAGCGGAACAAATCGCGCGCTACCAGCAATTGGAGTTATCGCAAGTGGCAAGGAAGCGTTCGACCAATATTCGGCGTTCTCTGAACAAATTAAAAATGCGAAAGAAGCGCAAGAAACTTTAAGCAAATACGCTGAAAACTATCTTTCTTCTTTAACGTTTGTTCGTCGCTTTGATAATCCAGAACATTGGCAAAAAAAGGCAGAAACGGTGCAGGAAGCACTTGGTAAAGAAGGGAATGCTCAGATCTTTGCTGATGGTCAAGGGGTCGTTGTTCGAATGAACTTCAAGTTTAACTCTGCTGAGTTTGAGAACGAAGTTCAAGCGCTACACATCGACTATAAAATCGTCTGCGATAGATTGCGTCAACTTTTATCTGACAATTCTGATTACCAAGTCGCCATTATTGGCCATGCAGGGCCAATAGGAACGCATGAAAATAACTTAAAGATATCTAAAATGCGTGCGGATGTAGTTAAAGAGGCCATCCTCGCCAAAACAAGCGGAGAAGAACGAGCGAACCTAGAATCAAGGTTGTTGATTGAGTTTAAGGGTAAGTCACAACTGATTGATGATATCGACGGTTATGCCGATGTAAACGACAGATCAGATACTGCGGATATCGCTGTGAACCGACGTGTAGAGGTTAGGTTGATCATCCCTGACTTTGCGGTTTCCCTACCACCGAGCCGATCTGGAACGATGGCATTAAATCGCGCGCATCAAATTTGGGAAGGGCATCAGCTTGCGGCAAAGGAAGCTCAAGATAAGTTGATTATTGCTGCCGTTGATGCAATGGCAAGCGTCGCAATCTGGACGCCTGCCGCACCAGTGGCAGCCTATTATTTTGCCGGTAAAGTGGGAGCAGATCTTTTGGGCGCTGCAACTGATTTTTATGGCGACCTTTTTGGTGATGCGACGTTTAAGGAGATCAAAGCTCAGTACAATAACAAAAGTATGCTAAAAACGCTCAGCTGTATCAATAAAGAGCTTATCTCACTGTATAAGGGGATCAGTCAAGATCTTCAACCTCAGGTCATTGATGCTGTTGGCTTAGCTGACTTTCTCAAAAAACAGGCGAATCATGATGAGTTGTTGAAGCGCTTTTTGTTGCGCTCCTATGCTTTGAATTCTTTGATTGAGTTACTAACGCTTCTCCGCGCTAAGTGGAGCCTGACGGGGGACTTTGATGATTTCATTGAGGATTATCGAGTTGACGAGTTTATTCAGCTGTATGTCATGAGTGATAACTGGGAAATTCCAGTCAATGATGGTAATACACTGGCCCTGAACTGGGTAAACCGCTTTAAAAAATCTGGTTTGTTCTCTAAATCAGATGCCAATAGCTCGTTACAATGGAGTTACGGTGAAAAAATAGGGGGGGCATTTAATACGGGATTCCCTGTACAAACACGTCTATTCTTGGACCGAAAATCAGATGAGTCCTTGCAAGAAAGAGCTTCTATCCGAGAAGGCCTAAAGGCATTTTGTCACGACTTCAACTTAGCTACAGTAGAACTTGGGCATGATGATATAGAGTTCAGCCGCTTGCTGGTTCAAGACGGTGCTAAATGGACGCCATATGTAGAGTGGGCATTTGCGCAGAATGGACGAAAGCTACGCCCACAAACTCGCGTGAAACTACAGGTAGTTTTAAAAGACAATGTCTCATCTAAAACACTGTTTTTACAGGAGGTCGCTTATCGCGCAGCCGTTGTTGGCTTGGATTCTCACGGGCCAACCTTTGATGTATTGTTCACCAAAATGGATGCCTCTCAATTCGAAGATCCTGATGGAGCGATTAAAAAACACTTTGATAGTAAAGGTGCTAAGGATAAGGAATTGCATGGTCTTGAATTTGAGCCAACATATGGATTTGGTGAGTTTTTAATCCATGGCATCAAGCCGTTATGCCCAAATGTTAAAGTCATAGATGAGGTGAAAGCCTTCTTTACAGGTCAAAGCGTGTTTGAATATGTTCGAGACACCGGTGCTTTTGAGCAGATGAGATATGTCTTCTCACTAGGAGGACATGATTTGCTAGCGGGTAAGTTAGAGGGCTTGGGTACATATAAAAATTACACTCTAGATATTACTGAAGTTAACTTTGGTATCGATGGTCAAAGCCCTGCACAAGAAGCGAAAAACTTTAACGGTCGAACATTGGAAAAGACGAAACTCACAGACACTGACTTTTTGATCGAAGAGTTTGTCATGAGTGAGTCTGCATCATCTCGAGACAGTACACCGAAGGTGATCGATGGCAACCTTATTATTTTGCCTGGTGTTGAAATTGACGGTGACCTTGCTTGGGGTGAAGGCAACGCAAATAAGCTGATAAACCAAAATTTTGATTGGTCGAAAGAGCAAAGGTTTTCACTTTGTTTTGCGGTGTTGGGGGATGAACGTGCGAGTGACGACTACGATACAATGTTACTCAACGCCATTGAGTGTGGGGTGAAACTGCAGATCAAAGATGGTCCAGTTAAAAATGACGTGATGTATTATGCCGGGGTAGTCAACATTCATTCTCGTCTTGTTACCGAGAAGTCAAATACTGGGTATAATGGAATAGAAACAAGAACCGTTTTTGATCTAGAGCTTGACGATAGCGGCGCGACTAAGCGTACAGGTCTGGAGCAAAGCGCCGTTCAATTTATTGATCAGAATGACGCGAATTTCTCCCGTTTATTAACTTCAAGCGAGAAAAAGTACCTTTATATCATTCGCTTTGAGTACTCTTATGTGTCGCCTACAGGCAAACTAGTTAATGGTTTAAGACCTTTTGGTGATGTTTTAGATGGTAATGATCTAAAACCTATCAAACTTGAGCTGGCTTCATTTGAACAAATGGATGTAAGTGAAGGTTATGAACTACCGAAGTTTGAGCTTCAAGTTCCTGCGGTGAAAGACTTCATGACGGGTAAGCCATGGATAGAAACGGTTGAAAAGGAAAATGCGACAAGTGAGGCGAATCACTTACACTGGAAAAACCTAGGGGTACAGAACGAGCAGAAAGGATATGTTGAGAATTGGATAACGAAACAAGCGTCTTCGCTCAATGCTCCGGAAATAGCTCTTTTACAGGCAAAGTAACATACAAAAAAACCGCCTTCGGGCGGTTTTTCTTTTCTTATGACTTCATACTGAATTTAGAAGTTTCTTTTTAACCCCCATCAACCCGCTGCAGAAATATCGTATTTCTTCATCTTATGGTTGAGAGTGCTCATTGGCAGCGCCAATTGCTCAGCGGCCTTCTTGGTGTGCCAATTACAGGCATTTAAGCAATCGATGATTACTGTACGCTCGTATTGGCTGACAACGTCCTTAAGGCTCTTTGAAACGTCTTCTAAATCCGCTTGTGCTTGCTGCTCGTAAGCAGGTTGCTCTGGGGTAGGTGAAGCTGCTTTCATGTCAATACTTGGTACATCTTCTGGGATTTGTTCGCCAAACTCAATGTGAGTAATGGTTTCAAAATCGGACAGTAGCACCGAGCGCTCAATGATGTTCTTAAGCTCACGCACGTTCCCTGGGTATTGGTAGGCAAGGAGCTGTTTACGTACGTTGGCACTTAACCCTGGCGTTTGCGGCAGACCTAGCGTGTTGGTTGTGTGTTGCACGAAATGTTCGGCAAGGGGAATAATGTCTGACTTGCGAGCTCTCAATGGTGGTAATGTAATAGGGAACACATTCAAACGATAGAACAAATCGGCACGGAATCCGCCATCTTTGATTTGCTGCATAAGATTACAGTGGGTTGCGGCGATAACGCGAACGTCCACCTCAATCTCTTTGCTGGTACCGATAGGGCGAACTTTGCGTTCTTGTAGTACACGCAGTAACTTTGCCTGCAGTAGCATTGGCATATCGCCAATTTCATCTAGGAAAAGCGTGCCGCCGTTGGCTGCTTCAAACAAACCGACTTTGTCTTTGTCTGCGCCCGTAAATGAACCTTTCTTATGCCCAAAAAGCTCAGATTCCAATAACTGCTCTGGAATAGCCGCACAGTTCTGAACGATCAAAGGCTGTTCTGAACGATTAGAGTTTTCGTGAATGTATTTCGCGATCACTTCTTTACCAGCGCCCGTTTCACCACGCAACAGAACGTCGACAGGAAGAGATAGCACCTTATCAAGACGATTCAAGACATTGAGCATTTCTTCGCTCTCTGCAATAGGACCTTGATAGGCTTTCTGGGTACGTTTTTTGAGCTGAGTGTTCTCGCGCACTAGGGCTTGATTGTCGGCATTGAGATTTTTTATTATTTGCCCGTATTGCTCTAACCACACAGCTTGGCGAATATTACTCGCGGCCATACGACAAAACTCAGTCAATGCAGCTTCATTGTCGATAACACTTAAATCGAGTAAGACTAACAGTCCAATGGTTTTGCTTTCGCTATCAATCAAAGGCCAAGCCAATAAGTTCTCGCTTTTTAATCCCAGTGTCTGCTCAGTTTGATAGATGCTTTCGCAGTCATAGCCGTTGTACTTATACAACTCGTTAATCAACACCACTTCACCATTACGAATGGCAAAGTTAAATGGGTCGTTCTCACTGGCTGAGTCTAACTGTAATGCTTCCCAAGGGTGGGAAACGATAGTTTTATCGTTATGGTGAGCGGTACTTGGAATCAACGCCTGCCCAGTCTGGTCCAAAACGTAAATGATGCCGTGCTTTGCGAGGGTCATTTGTCTCGCAGCGGTCAACACAGCATCCAACGTTTGGGTAAGCTGGCTGCGATCAGCCAAAGACTGACTGATCGCAAGTAGGGCGTTACTAAGTTCGCTATGGTTAGCTGAACGCATAGGTTAGTGTTCCTTGCTCATCGACAGACACTTCGATTTGCGTATGTGAATCATCCTTGTCATGCACTAATAGCTGAGTCGATAGTTGCGGCAGTAACTGACGGTTGATGACCGCGTCGATGTTACGCGCGCCCGTTTCAGCAAGGCGACAGTTACCTAGTACGAACTCAACCAAGCTTTCTTCGTAGCTCAGAGACAACTTGTGATGGCTCTGTAGACGCTGAGAAACTTTGTTCAGCTTGTGGTGAATAATTTCTGTCATTGCTTCATCAGACAGCGGAACAAATGGTAGTACTGACATACGTGCCAACAGCGCCGGCTTGAAGTGTTGGTTCAAAGTAGGGCGAATAGCTTCTGCGATGATGTTTGCATCGATGTCTTTGGATTGATGAACCAAAGATTCGATCTCATGCGTCGCAAGGTTACTGGTCATGATGATCAGCGTGTTCTTGAAGTCGATTGTGCGGCCTTCGCCGTCGTTCAGCGTGCCTTTGTCGAACACTTGGTAGAACAGGTTCAACACTTCAGGGTCGGCTTTTTCCACTTCATCAAGAAGAACAACAGAATATGGACGTTGACGAACCGCTTCTGTCAGCATGCCGCCTTCACCGTAACCTACGTAACCCGGAGGTGAACCGATTAGGCGAGATACCGTGTGCTTCTCTTGGAACTCAGACATGTTAATGGTCGTCATAAAGCGCTCACCACCAAACATTTGATCAGCGATCGCACGAGCCGTTTCGGTTTTACCCACGCCACTTGGGCCAACCAGCAGGAATACGCCTGTTGGTGCGTCTGGATTACCTAGACCAGCTTTCGCAGTTTGAATGCCTTCAGACAGTGCATCGATAGCGTATTCTTGGCCTTTGATGCTTTGTGTTAGGCTTTCTTTCAGTTTTAGCGTGGTTTCTGCTTCGTCTTGAAGCATCTTACCCATAGGAATACCAGTCCAGTCCGAGATCACATGGCTAACTTCATCTGGACCCACTTCAAAGTGAACCAGCGGGTTACCACTGCGGATTGCGTCTAACTGTTCTTGGCAGGCCGAAATTGCAATGCGAACGGCTTCTTCATCCATTTCTGCATATGGAGAAACGTCTTGCTCTTGTTCTGAATCTTCGTCTGCAACAAGCTCTTCTTCATTTGTTTCGCCAAAAACCAGTTCATGCAAGCGAGAGCGTAGAGCAATCATCTCTTGGATCTGCTCTTTTTCTTTGTGCCATTGCGTTTCTTGTTCTGCTAGCTCTTCTTTCGTTGCTTCCATTGCCAGTTTTAGATCTGGAATGTTAGCAAGGCTGTGCTTGTCGCCAGTTTGCTGCAGAGCGTCACGCTCAAGAGCTTCTAGCTCGCGCTGTTGAGCTGCAAGTTCTTGCTGCAGAGTCCCAACAGAAGCAGGAATGGCATTAAGGCTGATGTTCACTCGTGCACACGCCGTATCTAGTACATCGATCGCTTTGTCTGGCAGTTGACGGCCAGAGATGTAACGAGCAGAAAGTGCTGCCGCAGCAGTGATAGCATCGTCACGCACGTAAACGTTATGTGACTTCTCGTATGCTGGGCGCAGACCACGAATGATCAATGCTGCTTGCTCAGGAGACGGTTCGTCGAGTTTCACCAATTGGAAACGACGCGCAAGAGCAGGATCTTTCTCGAAGTACTTCTTGTATTCCGACCATGTTGTCGCAGCGATGGTTTTCACTTCACCACGCGCTAGGGCTGGTTTTAGCAAGTTTGCCGCGTCGCTGCCGCCTGCTTGGTTACCACCGCCAACAAGGGTGTGTGCTTCATCGATGAAAAGAATGATTGGAGTTGGTGAGTTTTTCACTTCATCCAATACTGCGTTTAGGCGTTTTTCGAATTCGCCTTTTACGCTTGCACCAGCTTGCAGAAGACCCATATCTAGCCCGTAAAGCTCAACACCTTTGAGGTTGTCTGGTACGTCACCTTGTACAATCTTAAGTGCCAAGCCTTCTACTACTGCGGTTTTACCAACGCCCGGTTCTCCAACAGCAATAGGGTTATTTTTACGGCGACGAGCAAGAATGTCTACGATTTGGCGGATTTCTTGGTCGCGGCAGAAAACAGGATCGATTTCGCCTTTGCGTGCTTTACCAGTGAAGTCGGTCGTGAACTTGCTCAGTGCGGAACCATCTTCACGAGCTTGTGTTTTCTCAGAAGTCGCGACTTGCGCCTCAATAGAGTGGCTGGTTAGCTCTGCAAAGTTACGCTTAAGGCTGTCAGGGTTTACCGCTTCAAGGATAGAGGCGTAACCATGTTGGCCGTAACGGAGAGGGTTGCTAACAAGAGTAAGGAGTAGAGCGCCAGAGCGGATTTGTGTTTCGGATAGATCTAAAGAAGAAACCAGCCAGCTTTCTTGTAACCATTCGATTAATAAAGCAGAAAAAACAGGTTTGCTGCCATTTCCTTTGGCGTTGGTGTCGAGTGTGGATCGAACCGATTGTCTTAATAAGTTCTCAGAACAATCAAAATGACTTAATAAGACGTCAAAATCACTATTTGGCCTTTCTAATAGACTCAGTAAATAATGCTCAATTTGAACTTCGTTTGCTTTTTCAGAGACTGCAAGTGCAGCGGCGTCTTCTAATGCCACTTTTGCAATCGGGTGTAGACGCTGAATTAATGAAGAAAGGTTTATATTTATCATAGCCATTTTATTCTTTAGAGGAAAAGAGGTAGCGGCTATTATACTAAAAGTGACAGTGCGGTTTTTTTATCAAGATATTTTGACTATCGTTTGTTGGTTATTTTTAATGATTATTGTGACATTAATGTTTGTGGTTATTTTAATGGCGTTGTTATTCTAAATTAATTGATAGTAAAAGTGTCGGATTTATTAGTTTTAATGACTTTATTTACACGGTTTTATATGGTTATTTTCACTTTTTAAAGTTAGAACAATTTATTATTATCTTAATCCAACTTTTTGGTTTTTTATCCAATAAATTGTACTCAAGATATTAGTGAATAATGTCTTGATTTGATTAAGTCGTTGTTTTTGTTGTGTTTTTAAAGTTGGCACGGACTTTGATTATACCAAGTAGTCGCGGTGATAAGCGATTTGGTGATTTAAACAAAACAGATTTTAGAAAAGGAAATAGCGATGCCAACTCCAGCATATATGTCTATCCAAGGTGAGACTCAAGGCCATATTACTAAAGATACTTACTCTGCAGATTCAGTAGGTAACACATGGCAAGAAGCTCACGTTGATGAGTTCCTAGTACAAGAGCTTGATCACGTGCTAACAGTTCCACGTGATCCACAAAGTGGTCAGCCAACTGGTCAACGTGTACACCGTCCACTTGTTGTAACTAAAGTTCAAGATCGCTCATCTCCACTACTATTCAACGCACTAGTATCTGGCGAAAAACTTCCTGAGTGTGTGATCCGCTTCTACCGCACTTCAGTTCAAGGTAAACAAGAGCACTACTACTCAATCAAATTGATTGATGCGCTACTTGTCGATATCCAAACTCGTATGAACCACTGTCAAGATGCAGCAACAGCTGATCGCGTTACAGAAGAAGTTCTTAAGTTTACTTACCGTGCAATCGAAGTAACTCACGAAAACTGTGGTACAGCTGGTAACGACGACTGGCGTGCTCCACGCGAAGCATAATTGCTTTTTTGCGTAAAGATTCAGGGCCAACAATTGTTGGCCCTAATTCGATTATTTGTATCAGGTAAAAGATATGGTGAATGACGTAGAATTTAAATTTGAAGTGCCAGGGTGTGGGCACGAGTTTCGAGTAGAAAGCTTTCAAGTAAATGAAGAGCTTTCGAAACCTTTTCACATCAGTCTCTCATTACTTTCACTTGATCCAGATATCTCTTTTGATTCGTTAATACGAAAAGCAGGTACACTGACTCTTTATGGACAAGGCTTAAGCGCGGCACGCATATTCAATGGTGTGGTGAACGAAGTTCGTTATTTGGGTACAGGCCGTCGCTTCTCTCGCTATCAGTTAGTTTTGGTTCCGCAAGCTTGGTTCTTATCACAACGCCAAGACTGTCGTATTTTCCAACAAAAATCAGCGAAAGATATAATTACAGAGGTGCTTGATGATGGTTCAGTGACCGATTATCGCTTTGAATTATCTGGTATTTATCCACCAAAAGAGTACGCGCTGCAATACCGTGAGTCAGACCTACACTTTGTTCAGCGTATGATGGCAGAACACGGTATGTGGTACTATTTCGACCACACCGATTCGAACCACACAATGGTCATTGTCGATAGTAACGATGCCATTGCTCCACTGGTTAGCTCTCCTCTCAATGCATCTTATATTGGGCCGATTGTATATCACGCCGATAGTGGGGGTGTTGCTGACCGTGAGCATATCTCCGATCTCGAGTTAGTTAACCGTGTGAGAACGGGTCAGGTTACTTACACTGACTACAATTACGAGCAGCCAAAGATCCCGCAAGAGATGACTCATACAGGTGATCTGGACCAAGATTTAAAGCAGTTTGATTATCCTGGACGTTATGTTGATCCTGTAATGGGGCAGGTGAGAACCACTGAGTGGATGTCTGAGCACATTGTCGATAATCAGCAAGTAGAAGCGAGCAGTGATGTGATGCGTTTGGCGTCTGGTTACAGCTTTAACATCAGTGACCATCCTCGCTCTGAAATCAACCGTGATTACATCATGTTATCCGTCATGCACACAGGGCAAGACCCACAAGTGCACGAAGACGAAGCGAGTGGCATGCCAACTACTTACTACAACCAGTTCACGTGTATTCCACGTGATGTTGTATTCAAAGCGCCCAAGTTGGCGGCTCCAGTAGTGGATGGTCCGCAAACTGCGGTTGTAGTTGGTCCTGCAGGGGAGGAGATTTACACCGATAAACTAGGACGAATTAAGGTTCAGTTCCATTGGGATCGCTATGGTAACAACGATGAACATGCAAGTTGCTGGATTCGTGTGAGTCAATCAATGGCTGCTCCAACGTGGGGCGCGGTTTACTTGCCACGTATTGGCCATGAAGTCGTAGTGACCTTCCTTGAAGGCGACCCAGATCGTCCGTTAGTTACGGGCGCAGTTTACAACGGTTTGCATTTCCCACCGTACTCTTTGCCAGAAAACAAAACTCGTACCACGTTCCGCACGCAAACGCACAAAGGAACAGGTTACAACGAGTTGAGTTTTGAAGACGAAGCGAACCAAGAAGAAGTCTATATTCACGCTCAAAAAGACATGTCGACCAAGGTGCTCAACAACCGTTACCGTGATATCGGTCAAGATGAATTCTTGAAGGTTGCACGTCACCAAACGAATGAAGTTCATGGTGACCATAAAGAAACCATTCATGGGCATAAAACGACAAAGGTAAACAGTACGTTTACGGAGACAGTCGAGCAAGACGTTACCGTTACATACAACGCGAACGAAGCCCAGTATGTGAAAAACAATTCTGACTTAGAAATTGGTGATAACCGTACGACTAAGATCGGTAAAAATGATGACTTAGATATTGGCGAAAACAGTAACCTTACTATCGGTGCGTCTAAGAGTTCAGATATTGGTGCGGATGATAACCAGACGGTTGGTGGCAACTTAACGGTATCAGTGAAAGGGAACACCGCTTATAAAGCTGATGGTGCAACGCAAATTATCAGTGGCGACAAGATTGTATTGAAAACGGGTGGTTCCTCTTTAGTGATGAACAGTGATGGTTCAATAAAGTTATCAGGCTCGGCTATTACGATCGAAGGCAGTGACAAAGTCGTCGTGAAAGGTGGCAACGTAGTGGTTAACTAACAATGGAAAAACAACCTCTTACAACAGAAGTAATATCAGAGCAGCAAGCCGAATCAACGGCTTGCTTTTCGCGTTTTGGAAGAATAGTGGCTATCAATGAGTCTACGGGCAGTGTGCGAGTTGATTTTGATGGTAACCCATTTAAGCAGCCACTCACTGCGAGACTAGGACGTGGCTTTCGTCGTTCTGAACTGCAAATGGCTATCGATAATCGATTAAGTTGTCGAGTTGAGTTTTTGAACGACGACTTAAGCTTGCCTCTTGTGACGGACATTTTCTTCTCCATTCTGGATGACTCTGACGAGTTTGTATTGCGAGCGAAGAAGATGGTTATCGAGACAGAACAAGAGTTGGTAGTCAAAAGTGGTGAGACAGAAACTCGCTATAGCGGGCGCGATGGACGAATTACCACTAAAGCGAAGTACGTCACTTCTCAAGCAGAAAAAGCACAAAAAATTCAAGGCGGAACGATCGCAATTAACTAATTACTTCGCGTTAGCTAATGGTTTTGTGTTAACAAGTCACGCCAAGTGAGCTAATTACTTCGAGTTAACTAATTGCAATCGCGTTATGGCACGCTAATAACGGATAACTAGATGCGACAAAGAATCGGTGTCGAGCACCTAAAGGCACCCATAACCAATCAAGAAGTCGAAGGCGCGTTAGCAAAAGCTGAGCGCGCTGTGAATGACCTTTCCCAGTTGCCAGTAACATGGCTGGATTTCTGTAATGAAAAGCTGTCCATTGCTTCTGAAAGTATCGGGTTTTTAATCAGGCAGCGAGTTCAAATTCACAAAAGGGGTTATCCAAGTCGTGAGTTGGCGTATCTCAAGCTGATCGAACGCCAAATTGAAGAACTGAAGCAGGTGTACTTGTCGTTTTATCGGCTAGCACCGGGGTTGATTCATCAGTTAAGAGGCCAGGAGCCAGAAATTTACAGCTGGCTGATGCTACAGGGGGAGTTGGGCTCAGAGTTGGATAACCTTTTGTGCGGATTGAGTTTACTCGAAGATATTGACGCTAAAACTGCAATGGTCATTGCCGTACAATCTCCGGTTGAATCTATGGATAGTACGCTTTCGGAGCTTATTGAGGGTAATGCGACATCCAGTGCGTTTTACTTTGAATGCTTACGTGTACGTCAAACATTAAGTGTTTCTCTCATCAAGCGCTGGCACAAAGCCAGCATCATTAGCTCTCAAGTTGCTTTGCCACTGCTCGCTTTACAAGACGTAAAAGAGGGGATTGATTGGCTTAATGACAATGCAGGCAGCGAACAATATCTATTTGAACGTTTGATTACCAAACGTGACAGAGGCACTTGGCTCCGTCAGTGCTTTGGCATCGAACCAAATGGATTACCATCAGCGCAAGTGCTCACTTATGCCAAGTTACTTGAGTTAAAAGAGTTTGAGGCGTTTGATATCTCTTCTTCATTAGCACCTGTTGATTTTGCGCTGGGTGGTGATTGGAAACTGGTGCCCCAAATCATCGAGCACTTGGAAAGTCTGGAGGAAGGTGAAGCTGAGGGTGAAATTTGGCTTCAAGCCTTGTATGTCGTCTACGGAAAGCTTCTTCCTCTGAATCCGCAAGATGTTGGTGTCGAGTATGAATGGGAAGAGATTGTCGATCTGCTCAATGAGTGGGTGGAAGATGAAAAATATATCCAAAATCTACCAAGCCGCTTGGGTTACGCATTGAGCTTCGAGTCTACGTTAGCTGCGATGCAAGATTCTAACGTTGATGTGCTGTTCCGCGATTGGCTATGGCGTCAACTCTGTATTCAATCCAGAGCCTACGTGCCTTGGGATATGGCAATGCCGATTCATCAACAAGACTGGAACTTTAACAATTTAAAGGCCGCACCTTCTGCGAGCGAACGATTCAACTTAAGGAATAGCAATGCAGTTATGGGATATTGAGGCGCACCCTGAGCTATCACTCAAAGGTCGTTTTCAACGTGACGAAAACGGCGATGAAGTCTGGGTTGTAGTCGCCAAACGCACATGGCAATTCGATGGTGTGGTTTGGCACGAATTAGGTGAAAGTGAAATCTTCGATGATCCCCAATATTTGGGCGAAGAAGGCTTCTCTGCGATGAAAGTTGACCACGAGTTCGCGTATACCAAAGAAAACACAGATGTACTTGTTTACGGCAAAGCGCGCAGCTACGCGAAAAAGCCAGTGACATACCAAGAGTGTCGTGTGCTGATTGATGGTCATATCGATAAGACTCTCGCTATTCACGGGGAACGCGTATGGGTTGAGCATGCTGGCAGTATCACGCTGAGCAATCCAGTCCCATTTATTGAAAAAGACATTGATTACACTTGCGCGGTAGGCGGTGATTTACGTAACCGAATAGGTGGTGGGGTTGCCGACTCCAACAAAGAATTGCTTGAACAGAAAGTGCCCTCGATTTTTTATCCCCGAGAGGACTGGAGTGCCGCCGCGAAAAAACTACGCGTTGCGGGGTTCGGGCCAGTGCCTCCGTTCTTTGAGTCGCGCCAGAAGCTGGCCGGCACGTTCGATGACGATTGGATTGAGAATCGCAAGCCAATGTTGCCACTCGATTTTGATAAGCGGTTCTTCCAAAGCGCGCCTATTGATCAACAGTGCAAAGGCTTCCTTCGTGGGGGGGAGCGTTTGATGATGAGTGGCTTTTGTCATGATGACACGCTTTCATTTCGAATTCCTAAAGAAAAATACCGTGCGATCGCGACGTTCAAAGATCAAAGTTATCAAGCTGATATGGCGATGTACACCTTATTCGTTGATACGGAAAAGAAAACTATATCAATCAGTTACACCGCTGCGTTTCCTTGTCAGGGCAAGGAGCATTTGTTGGTGTCGACATCGATCACTAAGCTGGAAGAGGTAAGCGAGCATGCATAATTCAACAGGCCGTTACGTGCTAGGGATGGAAGTGATGACGCCAACCGGTATGAATTTAGATATTGCTAGTGCAGTTTCGTATGCTGACTTAGGAAGATTCGACCAATGTGTAGGGGATGATGGTATCGAGCGTTTTACTTACGCCAAAATCGAATACACCAAAGAAAGTGAGCAGTTTGAGAAAACGTGTGAGTTAATCACCCACTTGCTTGATTCATTGTTAGCACAGTTACCACGTTCATTGAGACCAATACCTTTGCTTATAGCGGTGCCTGCGTCTGTTTCACTAGTAAAGGTGCAAGAATGGCTTGGTGAAAGTAACTATGCTGAATTTCTCTCTGTGGTGAATGCTGTTCATGCCAGTGGGCCTAGTTTCGTTCTCCAGGCCATGAAATCATTGGATAAATATGATGCTATGATGTGTATCAGTGTCGATTCCTTGGTGAGTTCGATGCAAACACTCATCGACGATGCGATGGTAATGAGTACCAATAATCCATGGGGCGTTATTCCGAGTGAGGGTGGGGCGGGTTTAATTCTTTGTCGAAGAAATACCGTAGAAACATTGAAACTTAAGCCTCAAGCGCAGCTTGGCTACATTGATACGGAATTAAACACTTCAGACCGAAGAGGCATGTTTCGACTTGTTCAACGTGCGAGTAAAAAGCTCGATTTATTTGGTGAAGTGTATTCCGATATGACGAACCTGCGCATGCATTCGGAAGATTACGGCTTTGCTCTGGGGGCTAAAGCAGAACGATTCACGAACCCAGAACAACCGCAGTTTATCAATGAGTTGTGGGGCACAATGGGCAGTTGTTCTTCTCTCGCTTTAATTGCCTTTGCGGTCAGAGAGCACCACTTTAAGCAACCAACTACGTTGTTAATGTTCGACTTTCATGGTGACAAAGGAGTTCTCCAATTACTGCAATGTTAGTGGGCACTCATCGATCAAATGGCAATGAAAATATACTCATATTATTAGGTTGAAGTTTGTAACACGAAAAAGCGTATAACTCATGCAGTGAAAGCGTAAGTAAATAGGTCTAATAAGTTAGTAATAATAACTAAAATAATAGGCTTACTGTTTGTTTTAAATACCAACCTTGATACAAGTACGTTCAAGAAAATATTATTCAACTCTAATAATATTTATTCTATGAAAGAGTACTAAGTGTCTAATAATCAGAGTACAGCCAAAGGATATATCGATCAGTTGGTTGTTAAAGCTATTGAGAAAAAGAAACTGAATGAGCAAAGGCTAGCAGAAAAAAATAAGCCGAAGCTTGAGTACGTGCTTTTTTCACAGTTTGATGTATTAGACAAGCTTCCTTCTAGAAATGGTAAGACAACGGTTTACCATCTTGCAAAAAAAGGGCAGCCAGAGAAGCAAATCTGTTGCAAAGTTATCAATGATGACTCGCCAGAATTTGCGAGCAAAATGTTGATTAACGAAGCGAGCAGGCTGGAGCTTTCTCAACACCCTAGCGTGGCTAACTTTGTAAAAATCGGCAACGAATTCGAACGCCCATATTTGATGTACGAGTGGATCCAAGGTGAATCACTGGCAGAAAAAATGGAGCGTCATTCTTCTAAAGGCTTCCGCCACGACCACATCGCTTGGTTGGTGTATCAACTCGCTGGCGCTCTAGAGTTTATGCATACAAGAGGTATCTGCCATCTTGATATTAAACCATCTAACGTATTAGTGAGTGAAGGCGATTACGTTAAGCTCATTGATTTCGGCGCTGCTCGTTACATTGGAGAGACAGAACCTTACGCAGAGGCAAGCTTGAGCTACGCTTCCCCTCTTTATATAGAAACTGGCATCGCGGAACCGCAAGATGATGTTTACTCTCTCGCTTTGCTCGCTGGACATCTATTTTTAGGCTCAATATTTGGTGATGCTTGGAATAAGCAGTTAAAAGACCGAAAGCGTCCGGCTTTGATCCCGGTTCATATTTGGAAATTGCTGAAAGAAGTCATCAACAAACCAAGAGGGCATGGCTATACCGCTATTTCTTTTGCTCAACAGTTAGCGCGAATCGATACGCAATCAATTAGCTCAAATTCTAACGCACCAATTTTCAGTAGCTTGCGTAACGCGGACTTGCTGCTTACACACTGTAAGCCAAATGATAAAACGGCGTATGGTCGCTTTAAAATATTAGAGGCGAGCTTAGTGTTGAGTGTGCTGGCAACAGCAGGAAGTTATTTGTATCAACAGAATAAAGATCAATTGGATGCCATTTTTTCCCGAGGTGTCACTACTGTAACTCACGTTATTACGCCCTCTGAAACGGCTTCTTTTTTGGCTCAGCCTCCATGGAAAATCAAAGAAGAATTGTCTCAAGCTACTCAGAGTATTGATATGACAGAAGCTTATCGAACAGCATATCAAGCTCAGCAGTTAAGCCTCTCGAATTTATATGAAGAAAAACAGGCTCAGTTAACGTCGTATCAATCGTTAGCGGATGGCTTACCAATGGCATTAGTCGAATTACGTAAGGAGCTTGTCACCTTGCGAGAAACCCTTGTTCGTGACGGTGCTCTGTTTCCATATGCGGATGAGGCGTTGACTAAAGTGATGTCTGGGTTAAATGTCGCGTCTATCGATTCCATGAAAGTATCTGCCATAGCTGGCAGTCGAGATAAGCAGATTGCTCGCTTAATTTTAGATGGTGAAGCTAAGCTCGCAGAAAATGAAATGAAAGAGGCATGGTTGTTAAACCAGTCACAAGCCTATTTTTACAACCAAATCTTACCAAAGGCTGTGATGGAAAATATTAATTACTCCATCGATAAACATGCAGAGGCGCACTTTTACACCAAAGCAATTGAAGAAGCCGAATTAGCCAAAGCCTACTTCGGTAATACGCCAGAACTAGACAAAAAAATAAAGGATTTAATCGTCGCAAGAAGCGAATTTATTTTGTTTAGCACCGTGATGGAGCAATCCGTTTACGACAAACAAAAGCTACATGAATCCCTTGCCGATTTAGAACGGAATGCACCAAGTAAATTTACAGAAATCACGAAAATTCTAGATAGCATGGCGTCGGATGCGATTGAGCAGAGCCATCGATTATCTAAGCCAGCAAATGGCGCAATTGCGGTAGCGCGTGCGTTGAGAGATTACTTGACTGAAGGAGACGTGAATTTTGTCCAACATTGATATCGATCGTCTGCTTAATCCTATTTCTGATGAATCTCCAGTGGGAAACGATGCCCGTTACGAGTTTTGCTATGAAATGATGGAGTCCGAAGTGAAGAAATTCGGTTCCTTGTTTGGCGAAACAGTAGATTGGAGCGTGGTAAAAACGCACGCGACTGAAGTTCTAGAGCACCACAGTAAAGACTTAAAAGCCATTTGTTACCTCGTTCGCGCGCTAACAGAAGAGTTTGGTCTGCAAGGCTTTGAACAAGGTCTAAAGCTGCTTAGTGAGGCGTTAAGTCGCTTTGGCGTTGAATTGTATCCTTCGCGAAAGCGGGGTCGAGATGGCGCAGTCGAATGGTTGAACCATCAGTTTAAACTGGTCAGCAGCAAGTTAGCGAAAAGCGCTCAGTCATGGGATTTGGTATCAAACTGCATTTCGACTATTGAAGAAGTGCAGCGCCAGTACGACGAGGTTTACCAAGACTCAGAAGCGGATTTCTTTGAGATTCGCACTCAACTCAATGTCTTATCTCAACAAGCGGTGGCTGATGAGCAGAGCGATGATGCAGTCGTTAACGTCGAACAAGCGGCGCCTGCACCAGCTACGCAGCCTGCTGCCGAAGAAACGCCAGCGCAGAGTGAAGTGCAAACCGCACCGGTGAAGGCGGTTCCGCCGGCCCCTAAACCTGCGCCAGTTAAGAAAGCGGTAGCAAAAGAAGTCGATGTCGATACGGACTTCTCTTCGCCGACGGCTTCTAAGCGCACCTTGAAGAAGGTTGCGGAAGTCATGCTTCATGCGAACCCAAGTGATCCGCTGGCTTACCGGATTTATCGTCATCTGACTTGGGATGACATTGATGGTCTACCCGACCACCAAAATAATCAAACGCCTTTGAGCTTGGCAGTGTCGTCCGATCAACAAGCGGAATACCGAGATAAAGCTGACCAAGAAAGCGACATCGACACCATTAAGCGTTTGGAGCGCACATTAACGGATGCGCCGTTTTGGCTGACGGGCCATTACTTCGTGTATTCGATGCTTAATAATTTGGGCTTTGATGATGCAGCGCTTGCTGTGAAACAAGAAGTGACGCGTTTTGTTGAATCGCTAGAGGGCATCGAGCACCTCTCATTTAAGAATTCTATACCATTTGCAGATGAAGCGACCTTGAGCTGGTTATCGACTCAAGATACTACTTCTTCGACTTCTCAACCCGTTGTTCAAACGGTTGTGATTTCGCAGGAAGACTCGCTGCCAATGGAGGATATCACTCTAGAAAATCTAGGGGAATGTGCCGCAGAGCTTGCCCGCAAACTTGAGCTGGATAGCTCGGGACGTGGGCAGTTCATGCTGTATTTACAATTGATAGCAGCTTACCAGTCTGTTGGATTATACCCGTTGTGTTTGCCGTATCTTGAGAAGGGGTGGGAAGTACAAAAAGCGTTTAATCTCGAGAGCTGGGAACCCCACTTATCGTCACAGTTAGAAGACCTAATTCGAAAAACACTCCATCGGTTATTTGGAAGCAAGGATCTTCTACCTGAGAAGTATGAAGAGTGGAAAGCAATTTACGACTAATTAAAGAGTTAGATAAGGAACGAATTATGTCACGTGACGGCTCGGTGGCTCCTAAAGAGCGAATTAATATCCGTTATGTTCCAGCAACTGGCGATACGCAAGAAGACGTAGAGCTGCCGCTAAGCATGATGGTAGTTGGCGACTTTACTGCGCGTGCAGATGAGACACCAATTGAAGAACGTACTCCAATTAACATCGACAAAGACAACTTTAACGAAGTGCTAGAGGGCATGTCTCCAAACGTTAAAGTCAACGTTGAAAACCGTCTTTCTGATGAAGAAGGCGGCCAGATTGGTGTTGATCTGACGTTCCAAAATATGAAGGACTTCTCTCCTGAAGCGATCGCGAAAAGTGTACCTGAACTAAACAGCCTACTTGAGCTTCGCGAAGCCTTGGTTGCACTGAAAGGTCCTCTAGGAAATGTTCCTGCGTTCCGTAAGAAGATCGCATCGGTTCTTCAAGATGAAGAAGCGAGAAAGAAACTGTTGGATGAACTAAGCATTGGCAACGACCAAGACGCGAAAGAAGAGTAAGGGATATCATGTCTGCAGAAGCACAAGCGCCAGAACAAGAAGCAGCCTTAGTTGAATCAGGCTCACTTCTGGATAGCATTCTTAACGAAACACGTTTAAAGCCAAGTGATGAAGGTTTTGACGTTGCAAAACGAGGCGTAGAAGCATTCATCAGTGAGCTACTAAGCAGTTCGAACACAGAGAAAGTCGACCAATCTCTGGTTGATCTGATGATCTCTGAAATCGACCAAAAATTGTCTAAGCAAGTTGATGCAATTCTTCATAACGAAGAAGTTCAAGCGATTGAATCAACGTGGCGTGGCCTTAAGTACCTGGTTGATCACACTGACTTCCGCGAGAACATTCAAATCGAACTGATCTCTGCGAAGAAAGACGAAGTTCTTGATGACTTCGAAGACGCTCCAGAGGTGGTGAAGTCTGGCCTGTACAAGCAAATCTACACACGTGAATACGGCCAGTTCGGTGGTAAACCTGTTGGCGCCGTCATTTGTGATTACGCTATGTCTGCCTCGTCGCCTGACATCAAACTGATGGAATACATGGCGAACGTAGGTGCAATGTCTCACGCACCATTCATCACGTCTGCATCGGCTAAATTCTTTGGCCTAGACAGCTACGAAGAGCTGCCAAACCTAAAAGATCTGAAGTCTGTATTTGAAGGTCCACAGTACGCGAAATGGCGTGGTCTGCGTGAGCACGAAGATGCACGTTACCTAGGTCTATGTACGTCTCGCTTTATGCTACGTACGCCTTACTCTGTTGAAGATAACCCAATCAAGGCGTTTGACTACGATGAGCAAGTGACAGACAGCCATGATAATTACCTATGGGGTAACTCAGCGTACGCGATGGCGTCTAAGATCAGTGAATCATTTGCTAAGTACCGTTGGTGTCCGAACATTATTGGTCCTCAAAGCGGTGGTACTGTACAAGATCTACCGGTTTACAACTTTGAAGCTATGGGTCAAATCGAGACTAAGATCCCAACCGAGATCCTGGTTTCTGACCGTCGTGAGTACGAGCTAGCGGAAGAAGGCTTCATTGCGCTAACCATGCGTAAAGGTTCTGACAACGCGGCGTTCTTCTCTGCAAACTCTGTTCAAAAACCAAAAGTGTTTGCGAATACGCCGGAAGGCAAACAAGCTGAGATGAACTACAAGTTAGGTACTCAGCTTCCTTACATGTTCATTATCAACCGTTTAGCGCACTACATCAAAGTGCTACAGCGTGAGCAAATTGGTTCTTGGAAAGAGCGTTCTGACCTAGAAATCGAACTGAACAAGTGGATTCGTCAATACGTTTCTGACCAAGAGAACCCGCCAGCGGAAGTTCGTGGTCGCCGTCCGCTTCGTGCTGCGAAGGTTGAAGTATCTGACGTAGAAGGCGATCCAGGCTGGTACAAAGTATCGATGTCTGTACGTCCTCACTTCAAGTACATGGGCGCAAGCTTCGACTTGTCTCTAGTTGGTAAGCTAGACCAATAACCCATTACTGAAACCATCAAGCAGCCAGTGAAGACTGGCTGCTTTTTTCGTAGGACCGCACATGGAAAAAGGTTACCGTCTTTTAGAGCGGATCGAGCTAGGAGAACCAAAAAACTGCTACGAGAAAGTGGTGTCTCATAAGCATTTGATTGAATCCATTCACTCGCATCTTGCTGACTTGTTGAATACGCACTCCGGCAACGCAATGATCGACAATGAGTATGGTCTGCCAGATTTTAACGACGTACTTTCTAACAACACAAACCTCGTTCGCCATATTCAAAAAAACATCACGTCAACCATAGAACGCTTTGAGCCCCGACTGCTGAATGTCGAGGTTCATTACCGTGAAGACCACCATAATCCATTACAACTCGGCTTTGGTATTCGCGGCGAAGTTTCCCATAACGGCGGTAAAGTCCCAATGTCGATCGATGTCTACATGGGAACCGACGGCCAATTTAACGTTTAGTAGGTGCCACTTGAGTAACAGTAAATACTTTCAAGATGAACTCACGTATTTACGCGAGTCGGGTAGTGAGTTTGCCAAATATCATCCGAAGTTAACTCACTTTCTCTCTGAAGGAACTTTTGATCCAGATGTCGAACGATTGCTGGAGGGTTTTGCTTTTTTGACCGGACGCATCCGCGAAAAGATTGACGATGAACTTCCTGAGCTAACGCAATCTCTGATGACTTTGCTGTGGCCACATTACATGCGTTCGATTCCGTCTTTGTGTATTAGCGAACTAAAACCGCATACCGGAAGTGTTACTGAGAAAACCGTGGTGAAACGTGGTGCGGAAATGGCCAGCGAGCAGGTAGAAGGCACGCAGTGTTTGTTCCGTACTTGTTATGACGTCAATCTATACCCAATTACGATTACTAACATTGAACAAACTAACAGCCGCACCAGCTCGATGATTGATGTGACGTTATCGACGGAGCATGGCCTGGAACTGTCTCGTATCGGTTTAGATACGTTGCGTTTGCACCTGCATGGTGAGATTCATATTACTCGCACTGTCTTCTTATGGCTGTTCCGTTATCTAGATTACGTCGAGTTGGATGTTGGTGGTGGCTACAAACATCGTTTAGGGCCAGAGTACGTTAAGCCAGTCGGGCATGAAGAGGACGAGGCGCTGCTGCCTTACAGCAAAAACTCCTTTGCAGGCTACCGTTTGCTGCAAGAATTCTTCTCTTTGCCAGATAAGTTCATGTTCTTCGACATTAAAGGCTTAGAGTGGCTAAAAGGCATTCCGCAACGCAGCACGGTCAAAATCAAATTCCACTTTAAGCGAGCTTTGCCTTCAGAAGTGGTACTTAAAGATAAACACTTAAGGTTGCACTGCACACCTGCGGTTAACTTGTTTGAAAAAGACGGCGATCCAATCCGTTTAGAGCATCGACGAAACGAGTACAAGGTGCGTCCACAAAGTAACACTCAAGAGCATTACGAGGTTTATTCCATTGAGCAAGTGGAGAGTTGGAGTAAGGACGAACGCCGTCGTAAACCATTAATCGAATTTGAGTCGTTTGAGCACCAAATCAACCAACGTGATAAGCGAGAGTTCTACAAATCCAAAGTAGGTGAGCGAGTAAGCGGAAGAGGGTTAGAGCGCTATATCTCATTCCATACTCACAATGGCGACATCGCGGATTTAGGGACTGAAACAGTATTGATGAAACTGCAATGCAGTAACGCGGACTTAGCGGAGCGCCTGTCAGTAGGAGATATCACGTACGCGACGCACAAGTCGCCAACGTATGCGACGTTTAAAAACATTACTAAGCCAACACAGTCAGTAAGTCCTCAGGTTAATGGTGAACTTCAATGGCAGCTGATTGCCAATATGTCGCTCAACTACTTGTCTTTAGCGAATATCGATGTGTTGAAAGTGTTGCTCTCGACTTACGACTTCCATTCTCGTGTTGATAGACAAGCCCACCGCGCGTCGATTCATCGACTTGATGGCATTATTTCTTCAGAGATGAAACCAATCGATCGCGTATTTCGTGGTGTATCTGTGCGTGGTAACCAATTCAAGCTCGTGACGGACTCTAAGTTCTTCGTAAATGAAGGCGATATGTTCCTTATGGCCACGGTATTGAATGAATTTATCCGTTTGTATTCGAGTGTGAACTCCTTTACCGAACTAGAGGTGTTCGATGAAGCGACGGGCGAGGTTTACAACTGGGCAAGCCTAATCGGGCAGCAGACGATACTATGATTAACACACTTTCTGATAAGTCGAATGAGTTTAGTTTCTACCAAGCGGTGTTGCTGTTAGAGAAACACTACCAGCTGGAGCCAAACTCAAATTTTGTTGCCGTGGGCGAGAACAAATACTTCCATCAAGAGCGAATTGAGTTCAGCGTGTCGCCAAACCTGTGCTTTCCAAAGAGTGATATGGATTTTATTACTCATATGGAAAGAAACGGAAAGCAATATTCACGTATTGAGACGAACTTTCTTGGCTTGCATGGTTCAAGCTCGCCCCTGCCAGCGTCTTACACTGAGAAACTCGTCGGTCGTGATGCCGATGATAACCCAGTGAAGGATTTCTTCGACTTTTTCCACAACCGCTATACAAGCTTACTGTATCGTGTTTGGAAGAAATACCGATATCACGTGCAGTACAAAAGCGGGGCAAGCGATGCGTTTTCTGGGCGCATACTGCATTTGGCTGGTCTCTCTAGCGTTATGCAAGATTGTGAAGTCGCGGAGTTAGATCGAGCGAAAGTTCTGTCTTACGTGAACCAGTTATCTACGCGTACACGTTCACCTAAGCTTATTTCCGGTATTGTTTCGCACTACTTTTCACTGCCGAATGTGCGAATCGAAGAATGGGTTTATAGACGCGTAGAAATCGCTGAAAGCCAGCGTAACAAACTCAATCGTTCCAATTGTGTATTGGGGCAAAGCTTACACTTGGGACAAAGCATTGCGGATTTGAACGGCAAGTTTAACTTGTGTATCGACAACATTGATTTTGAAACGTTTAAGCAGTTTTCCTACGATGGTGAGTTACATAAGACGCTGGTGGGCTTGATGCGCTTTATTCTGCGTGACCCAATGTCGTGGGACCTAAAGTTGACAGTTAACCTAGACAGTATTCCAGAAAACAAACTGGGTAATGGAGAAGGGAACCAACTAGGTCAAACGTTCTGGCTTGGTAACCCAGGTGATAAAGACGCCAAAATTCGACTTATCGGAAGCATATAAGAAAGCCGCTCAACGAGCGGCCCTTTATGTTTTCCTCGAAGAGGTCAGAAAAGCTTAACGACTGATCGGCTGGTGCAGTACAACGGTAGTATCAAGCCTTTGAATGCCGTTAAATGATTCAATTTCATTACAAAGATGATGAATAGACTGCAGGTCGGGCGCTTCAATTAGGGCAATAATATCAAAGTTGCCACCAACAACGCTCGTTAAGCGAACCTCAGGGATTTCTTTAAGTGCATTCGTTACATCATTCTTCTTACCCTTTTCACAAGAGATCAGTAGATAACTAGCGGCTTTTCGCCCTTCATTTTCTACACGAATCTGTGCGGTATAGCCTTTGATAATACCGGTCTTTTCTAAACGATTAATTCTTTCTGCTACTGCTGTTCGAGACAAACCAATGTTTCGAGATAGATTCGCAATCGACTCTCGCCCATTCGACAATAGACTTGAAAGTATTTTTCGATCTAATTTATCTAAACCTTGTAAAGTCATGTTTGAAATCATGTGTTCTGCCTATTTTGTTTTTATATTGTTATTAAATCGACTCTGGGAGCGTAAAGTTATACAGCTCAGCAAGAGTGAATGGGTTTTTCTGTGTCAACGGAGTGATGCGTAAGCTCAAGTCCCTCCCTGACACTTTTATGTCACTGACAAAGCTGCCGTTATGAGTGTTTGTCAAGGTCGAGTCACCTAGCAATCTGTATATCGCCCATTGACCACTCTTATTTAAAACGTGCTGTCTGCCTTCATCGGTTACATCCTGGAGTGTGATACTAATATTGAAGTCACCATTTTGCGGTGGCCATGCCATTTCACGAATGCGGCTTGGACCGTGGTAGTAACTTATATTGGTATCTGCAATTTTTAAGCTCGCTCTAATCGCACTAGAATCAAGATCGAGTACTCTTGCACTAAACGGAATATGAACGCGGTTAGTGCTTTTATTAATTAATGTGTCTCGAATAACGTTATAGTTACGCAGTTGCACTAACAGAGCCGGAGAGATTGGCATCGTCTCGCCATCCACCTGTTTTGGCGTCCACAAATTGGTATCGTAGAACGGTGCAAAATTTTTCTGAATAAATGTGTCTAACAAACCACCGGAAGCAAACAGTAATTCAAAATCTTCAATTGAGATTTCCTCGGTCGCTGTTAGATCAAATGGGTATCGTCCTAGCCCTATCTCTTTAAACTTGGTGTAAATCTCGCTGTACCATTGGGTTTGAATGCCTTTAGCGGACTCTTTAATCATGACTGACCAGCTTTGTTGAACCACATCTAACAACCAGCTACGAACGGGTTCCGGTGATTTTTGGGCAATCTGTTTAAGTTTTATTAATGGGTCAGCTTCACTGCTGTTCATTCGATGCTGAGCTGCCGCTAGCGCCGCCATTTGCGGGTCAGGTGCATCAGCAATGTCTTTCATATACGTGCGAACACGGCTTAACGCTGCTACGGTCTCATCCCAAGGAGTAGGGGAGTTTGGTGTTTCACTGACCTGAAGTTGGTTTAATAAGTGAAAAGCTTGTTCAACACGTTTCATCAACAAGTAATCAGGCTTAACTACTTCCTCTACTGCGTCTGATGCGGAGTCTGCCGCTGCCACGAGTTTCGGGTCTAGCTTTGAAATCAGAGCATTTTTTTCACCAACGGGTGAAAATTGTGTGTTGGCATAGACCTGCTTCAGTACGGTTGTCATTGGTGAAGAAGGGCCCGAGATTAAGTCTATCGCGTTCGTTAGGTCGCCGACATTGTCATAGTTCTGGACTTTTAGTTCACTCAGCGCATTGCGCCAATTACTGATGTAGTCGTCAGTATATTTTTTACGTACTTCCTCTTTGAAGGCTTCTTGTTCTTCACTAGTAGGAATAACGTGTTGTGACAGACCTAAAACCCAGTTGTCACTGATGACTTGTTGTGACATTAGGTCCACGCGTGGTCGATAAAAAGTGCTAAAACCAGTGGAGGTATAGATCTTATCTACGATCAAGCGTTCACTATCGATTGGTGTGTTGAATACATTGCTAAACTCAAAACCCACAGCTCGTTGCAGATCTAGGGTTCCTAAATCAATCGAATTTGCTTCGTTTAAAATGCCTGCATAAACGAGATCAACATTCGAATTTGCTAGCAATGAGCGACGTGTTGCGCGAACAAGATCCATATTGATATCAATTGGCTCAAACTGCGTGCGAAAGTAAGCGTCCAAATAGCGCATCGCCTGATTGACGACGTCACTTTGGTTGCTCAAGTCGTTCATCATTTGGAGAGTTTGATGACGCAAAAAACGGATATCACGCTTTGTTGGATCGTTTAGCATTAGATACCCCTTCAATAGAGGTAAAGCGCGTGTAAAAGTGTTTTGATTTTGCGTCAGTTGTAGACGGTAACCTTTCTCAATGAGAGGTATCAACTGTTGAGCAACGTCCTTAAGTAATGCTTCGTAAGCGATGCGAGTGCTTTGATCCAAACGGCTAATGTTGAGTGGTAATATCTCTTCATCCAAAGCCTTAGAGCCTTTAAGCCACGCCCCATAAGAAGGCTCTATTGCTTTCGTCGCCTTCGCTAAAAGCTCATTGAATCTTGCATCTTGCTCCACTTGCGATTTGTCATCGATACTCAAGAGTTGATTCATCACATGTAAGTTACTGTCTAATGTCGTGAAAAAGAAGTAACTGCCCCCAGTAAGCAGGATAATAGAGCCGAGTATTGCCAAACGGCTTTGTCTCTGAATTAGACGAAGATACGTCTTGTTTTCGCCCGCAAAGTCGCTTTCCGGCAATATTTGTGAATCAATCAGAAAGCGAGAGAAATAAGGCGTTTCTGTTAACTGAGTATGCTCTGACGCGATAATAGGTAAGTTGAAGTAATTACTACAACTTTTTGCAAGTAAATTGTACTTGCGACCGCCTTGCAGACTCGAACTAAAGAAAATCTCACGGATGTCTAGTGAATAGACACCGTTGTTAACATCACATAGACGCTCAAGCACATAGCTGACCTCAGACTGACATAGCTCAAACTGCTTAGGAAAAGCGAGTATTGCTTGTTTCTCATCAATGTCCGTTGAATTAGCGGATGCATCTAGCGCATTACTTTCAAGCACTCTCACTAGATTTCGATAGCTATCGCGGTAGTACTCTGCAAATACACCTTTGGCTTCTTTTAGTGGGATAGAGAGGAACTCAACACGTGTCTTGAGAGAGCTAAAGTGCATGTATTCTTTAAAGCCATCTAACTTGTCTAGCTTTGACATAATCAAATAGATTGGCAATGCCGAAGACGTTTTAGAGTTGATGGTACTCAAGCGCGCCAATAAAGACGAAATAGTGTACTCTTTTTGCTCTGGCTCAGAGACGATCATGAACTCGAAATCGGTGAAGAATAGACAGCCTGAAAATGGCTTTCGAGGTCGATGATGAATAACTTCTTCAATGAACGTATTCCATAAAGAAGCATCACTGCTTGATACTTCCTGGAACACTAAGCGTTGGTCAGGTTTGATGTATACAGCGCTGTCAGATTCGTACCATTCAAAAAAGTCATTCTTAGCGGTTCTAGTGCGATCCATCGGTTTAATTGCACTAGAATTAAATAAAAATTGACGTCGCCCTGACCCTTTATTACCAAGCATCAGATAAATTGGTTTCTTGCCTGAGTTAGCAAGAAGAGGCTGGATAACCATAGAAAGTGCTTCTTCCTCGGTTTCCAAATGTTGAGCTTTAGCGTTGTTCTTTTTCTTCAACCATAATGTGAATTGAAAAGTGACGTAAACAATGGCGATAGCACCAAGGGTCAGCCAAAGATAAAGTTGATCGATTTCGTCAAGAAAAAGCAGATAAATAGTGGTGATAATTGCAGCCACTAAAAACATCAATATAGTAGAAATCACCACTGGATTTCTAAACAGTTTTTGTTTGAACATAAGCCTAAAACTTCTTTAATTGTATTGTTATTTATTGTCAGTTTTTTCAGCTTGTAGCTGACTCAATTTATATAGGTAGATGTTCAGTAAAAGGGTTGCGCGGTCAATTTCCTTTTGCTGTGAATACTTTTCAGCGTATTCAATACGACCTAAAAGCGGGAATAACGAGTTACTGTATTCGTACGCCTTTTCAGAGTTCTTATCTACATTCTGTCTAGCTACGTTGGCAAACACCGTTCTTGCGTCTGAGAATCGCTTATAAACATCCATAAACTGGTCTTCTAAATGGGCGCTCTGTGTCAAAAAGTTTTGACGTAGCTGCTGTGCAGAAGACGAATCCGGATAGATTGCGATTAATTCATTGGTCAAGCTATCGAGCTCGCTGACGTTACTTACTTTTGCCGAGTCTAAAAACCAGTTATTCATCATAATATCGACACGATTAATGGCCTGCGTTTTCAATGACTGAGCATATTTTTTATTTTCGTAATCTAACGAGGCGACCAAATTTACAAGTTCATTAAGTGAAGCTTGATTAATTTTTTGTTCCAATGTTCGATAACGTTGTTGCTCGTACATGAAATGTGAACATATCGCAGTAACAATCAAACCAATAACGAAGTAGATCATAAATCGACCAGACTTTGCCGGTGATGCTTTCTCTTGGCTATTTAGGTTGGGTGATGACACCGGTGCCGGAGAGGGAGACACATTCACTTTAATTTCAGGTGCCTTCTGCGTTGCTGCAGGAGCGCTAGTGTTGGCTTGTTTTTTCTCGCGTAACTCAGCCGCAATTTGTTGTTCTTTTATCTGCTCAATCCATTGATTCAAAATACGGCGAATGCGACCTAATGACGGCGCTTCAATACCGTAATGAAGACGAAGCTCTTCCTCAATCCTCAAGCATAATTGATGTGCTGCCTCTATCAATGGAAGCTCTTCTGGTAACGCCCGATGCTTATTAATTCGTTTTTCAGTATGCTCTACCATCCATTCAATAGCGCTCATTCGTGCCTTTGACTTTGAATGCTCTGGATACGCGTTGAACCAATATACGACACATACATCAAGTATTGAGTTTAACCCTTCAACAAGGCCTCTTAAGCCGTCGTTATAGGTTGATGCAACGGTAAAGTAACAGCAACAACGTAGGTCTTTCGCTTGGGTACTCAAGATCTTTTTTGAGAGTGTTTGAACCGTTTTCCACGAGACTCTCCCTGTGACTTTATTCAGGTTGTTTATTTGACGTTTAATTTCGTCAAAATCCTCAGAACCATTAGGATTAGAGCCGCTTGGGTTATTTTCATCGATTGGTCTTCGAGCGAAGTCGGTAAAAAACATAAGGAAAGTTCCAACTGATCATATAGAAGTATTAAGTTATATAGGATTTCACTACTGTTATATTAAATTATAAGCAGTGCACATCTGCCGCAATTCTATAGACAAAATAAGCGGATTAGATAATAAAAATTCATTAAAAGAAATTAAATTACTTTTAGTGTGATCTTTGTTCATAATATTAATATCAATAGTTAGGTCTATTTATAAGAAGAAACTTATATATGAAGATGAGAACGTTGATTAAAAAGTAACTAAGTTGTTATCGAAGATTACGTTTTGTCCAATTAGCAATCAAATTCTGTTACTTCTATTTAAATAGAAAGATTTACTGTCTCGTCACTTAATCTGTAGTCGGTTCTTTAGTTTTTGTTTGTAGGTAAAACAACCAACCTGATAGTTGAAATGTATTAAATTATAGGTGTTTTTTTAGGCTTATTGAAAAAGAGAATATAATTGATATCTTTCGCCTCTAAGTAGAATATCGGTTTTCCTAGAGGGACGAAATGCTAAAACCAAGTCAAATTGGGCTGATTTCAGCCATGTGTCTATTTTCTTCTGTTGCAATGGCAAAAGGGGAGCGATATGGACTCTCTACCAGTATGTTGACTATCGATAGCATTAAATACGATGAAGGTAAAAGTGGTGAGCAGGATACGCTTAGGTTCGGCTTGGTTCATACTCGTCCTATTGATGAAAACAATAACCGTTGGCGTTGGTGGTTAGGGCTAAACTATCTAGCAGAAGATATTGAAGCACCAGCAAACGGCTTATATCAAGAAGCGACGAACTATGAACTTCGTGTTGTTCCTCAATATGCGTTGACTTCTTGGAGTGTTTTCACGCCATATGTTGGTGCGGGCTTGTCTGTCGGTTACTCGCAATATTCTAATCGCTGGCAAGTAGACCAAGAGGGCTATCGTTATGAGAGTGTTGAAGACATCGACCAGTTTGAGTTAGGTGCGGTTGTGACCCTTGGTACTGCTATAAAGTTAGGCAGTAATCCTGACGCCCATATACAAATTATCCCGCAGGCCTCTTATATCCTTCCGGTTGTAAATGATGGAATTGGTGGGCTTGAACTATCAGTTTCTTTGCTCTTTTGAGGTTCGTAAATGTACTCAAATCAGCTAGTTTTATTTATCTCAAAGTGTCCAGAGGAATACACCGGTGCAAAGCATATTGAAATGCCTGAAAGTGGTGGTTCGATAGGTCGTTCCCCAAGCTGTAGCGTGTCTTTAGCCGATCACAACCGCTTTATATCGGGCACTCATTGTTTGCTCAGCGTGTATGGAGATACCTACTATATAAGTGACGTATCAACTAACGGCACAATGGTAAATGGGAATAAAATACTAAAAAATCAACCCGTTGCGATAGTTGATGGCGACATCATTTCTCTAGGGCAATATGAGATTGGTGTTTCTCTTGAGCACGTTACCTCAACACTAGACATCGCCGCTGATATTGCTCCTGAGCGAGTATCTAGCGATCCTCTGGTTAGTCTAGGAGATGCGGTTGTCGAAGAGGAAGAAAAAGTCGGTGCCTTAGAAGATTTGTTTATGGAGACTAAACAGGATGACATTGATTGTCATGATCCTGTTGCTCACCTTAACTTTTCGATGCAGCGAGATGACGATTACTTAATTCGTGATAATGAGCGTACAGAATCTGAACAACCTAGAACCGTGGAAAGTACGCGTCAGGTGGTCGATGACAGTTTCAGCATATATTCCGAATTCGATCAGCCAAGCCTAATCCCTGAAGACTGGATGGCTGCGGAAACCAAGAGTAACGCATCAGTCAATGATGCATTAGCGCCAGAAAGCGGTAAGGCACATAGAGCCGATATTGCCTCAGCTGAGGTGATGCAACCTGGCACGGTAGCCCCAGATAGCACGATTCAAAGACAACATCGTACGCATAATGTTACTGAGATGGTCGTAGAACAGGCTAACACAGGGTCAAAATGGGAAGAGATGACCCAATCTTTTACGCCTTCTCCTAACACTAATCAGCAACTTCAAATACCTACGGCAGAGCACGCGATAAACAGTACGACGAAAGCACAAGTCGATACTGATGCGGCCGTTTGCTCTCAAGATATAGCGCAAGCGTTTTTTGATGGTTTGGGTATTCGAAACCCAGAGTTGATGACAAACGAGGCGCAGTTATTCAAGCAAATGGGCACTTGCTTGCGTTTATGTATTGATAACCTACAGAAAGAGTTGCACGAAGTGGAATCGTTAAAAGATGAGCAGAGTGCGAGTGAGGCTAACTCGAACATTGCAGAGCTAATGCTTACTTTGAATAGTCAGCAATTACTGGCTCCAAATGAACTGGTTGAACAAATGCTCGATGAGCTGAACGACCACCAAGTTATGTTTAACAAAGCACTGAATGAGCTCGTTTTAGAACAGTCTGAAACGAACGATCCCGTAGCATTTGCTAACAGGGTCGCTAGCCAGTCTTTGTTCTCAACTAAGTCAAAGCTGTGGGCCGAATACCTAGATTTCTACACTAATAATCGTCGCCTGCTTAATGAAACATCCTTAAAAGGGCTGATTAAGAAAAACTATAACAAAGTGATTAAGGGAAACCATGCGTAGTATCGCCGTATTACTCGGATTTGCCATGTTGTCCGGTTGTTCCATGTGGGATCAATTTAAAGAGTCCACTGGTATCACACCAGAAACTTCGTCGATTGAATTGGTTATTGAGGCATCACCTGTACTCAATGTGAGAAATGGGGGCCAGTCATCTCCAGTTATTCTTCGTCTTCACGAATTAAGTTCGCCAGTATTGTTCCGAAGCTTAGATTTCTTTGCCTTGTTTGAGAGCGATAAAGCGTCGTTGGGTGATGAGTACATCAAACGTTACGAATATCAAATACAGCCAGGTGGAAAAGTTCATGAAATGCTAACGCTAGACCCTGACACTCGTGCCGTCGGTTTTTCAGTGGCTTTTCGTGATATTGATGGTTCGTCATGGCGAAAAGTGGAAGTTATTGAAGAGAAGAGCGAGTACTACATCAAGCTCAAGTTAGAGGGCAGTGAGTTAATTTCTGATAACACTCGCGGCATTGAACAGGTTTACTTTTAAGGGATAGAAACATGTCTTTATACAATCCAGTTGTTTGGCAAGATGGAATGTTCATGAAGCCGCAGCATTTTCAACAACTCGATCGTTCGCAAAGTAAACTATCGAGCCTACTGAGTGCCAATGCATCGCCTTTGCATTGGGGAATTAAACGTTTAGAAATCAACTCTCAGTTACTAGCACTGGGTAAAATCGGTATTACTCGTGCTGAAGGTATTTTACAAGACCGGACACCATTTGAGCTTCCGTTGCTTGCTGAGCTGCCTGAAGTGAAAGATGTAGATCCTTCGATTGCCGATAAAGTCGTTTATTTGTGCTGTCCGTTACCATCGGAACGTTCTGAGTTATTTGGTACCAAAAAAGACGGTGCGCGCTATACGATGGAATCTCAAGAAGCGGTTGACGCTTGTTATGATTCGGAAGACATGGCAAATATCGTCGTCGGTAAGCTTAACTTTTGCTTAATGTACGATCATGAAGATAAGAGTGCTTACACGTCTATTCCGATCTTAAAGATCTCAGAAGTGAAGCCTGATGGCAGCGTGATCTTAGATGATAGTTTCATTCCTACCTGCATCGATATTCATGCGTCGACAGTACTGAGTAAATTTGCGACCGAGTTTGCTTCTATGTTGAAGCATCGCGCGGAATCGATAGTCCAGCGATTAGGGGTGGTGGATCAACAAGGCGTATCATCGGTTTCTGACTTTATGCTATTGCAAGCGCTCAACCGATACGAACCCTTGTTTTGGCATTTCGCAAGCACAGAAGCTGTGCATCCTGAGTCTTTGTATCGAATTCTTCTTCAGGCAGAAGGTGAGCTTTCGACGCTGTGTTCAACGACACGCCGACCTATTGAGTTTACTAAGTACAATCATGGTGATCTTACTAGCTGTCTTTCTCGCGTCCTAGACAGTGCGAAAATGACATTGAGCGTGATGTCTGAACAAAGAGCAATTCCACTGACCTTAAAAGATCAGAACTATGGCATCAGAACGGCAGCAATCCCTGACAATAAGATCATTGATACGACAACCTTTATCCTCGCAGTTAAAGCCGACGTGACCTTGGATGTTCTGCATACCCAGTTTGTCAGCCAAACGAAGATCGGTTCTATCGATAACATACGTGACTTGATTAACCTTCAACTGCCTGGGATTGAGATCAAACCAATGCCAGTTGTGCCACGCGCGCTGCCGTATCATGCTGGCTACACCTATTTCGAGCTCGATAAAACGGGCGAAGAGTGGATGGCGTTGAAGAACACTGCTGCGATTGCGATTCACGTTGCGGGCGATTTCGCTAACTTATCATTGCAACTTTGGGCCGTTCGTCTATGAGTTACGCAGAAACCGACGTCACCGTAGTCTTATTCCAACCAGAGCCTGGCAAACCAATGGAGGTAATGCCAGCGCCTGACTTGTCGAGAAACATCGCAGTACAAGATCTATCTATCGATAACATGGGTATTAACCCGTTGGTGGACCAGTTCTCATGGTTGATCGCCAGTCTGTCTTGTATGTCTTCGATCCCTTGGCTTGATGACCCGATGCCATTTCGTGAACAAGTGGCACGTGAGATTCGAAAAGGCGAACGAAAACTTAATGAAATGGAGCTCGATCGTGCTTCGGTTCTTGTTATTCGTTACTGCTTGTGTGCGGCGATTGATGAGTCTGTTTGTCGACAAGAATGGGGGGCAAATAGTCACTGGAGCCAGAACAGCTTACTGTCTGAATTCCACAACGAAACGTCTGGTGGTGATAAGTTCTTCGTTATTCTCGATCGCTTAAAAGCCGACCCTCGTAAATACCGTCACGTTATAGAGTTTCTCTATTTACTGCTTCAACTTGGTTTCCAAGGCAAGTATGGCCGTGAAGAGCGTGGTAACGAAAAGTTAGCGGAAATTGGCAGCACCATTTATCGATTAGTGCGAGATGACCGCCTAGCAGAACAAGAAAAAGTTTCTTTAATCAACCTTAAAGCTAAATACCTAAAGAAGCCGTTAAAAAGGGTAATTTCACCCAAGCTGACCTTGAGTCTTAGTGCGATGACGTTTGCGCTTATGTATGCGGCAACCTACATCGTCATAGACTTAAAATTTCAGCAACTGCTTGAAATGTATAGATAAACAGAGGTCTAAAATGAGATCTTCTGCCAGTTTTAGGGCTTATTGTGAATATCACTGGTCTTTTAGTGAAATTCACTAGTTATTTAGAGAGATTGCAGCTTGCGATCTCTTTTATCATTCAATCAATAAAATTCAAATGGATTGGTTATGGGCGTAACAGTTGGTGCGAATGGACTTTCGATAGTTCATAAAGGCTCAGGTGGTGAAGCGAATGCAACGCTCCCAGATGTTTGTTTAACTAAGGTCGGCAAGCCAGTCGTTCCTATCCCTTATGGCAACAATGCTAAATCAGCAGACCTTGCAGGTGGGACTACGACGGTCTCTATGGATGGCGGTAACAGTGTCGCTATCAAGGGCAGTACGTTCTCAAAAAGTACTGGCGATGCGGGCGGTGACAGAAAAGGCGTTGCCTCAGGCACGATAGAAGCCGAAGCAAAATTCATTTCAGCTTCACCAACGGTTAAGTTTGAAGGTAAGGGCGTATGTCGCCTGTCCGATCAAATGACCATGAACAAAGCCAACACTGTGTGTCTTGGCGGCGCACAAAACCCATCGGTTTCTGTGACTGAAGAGCAGGAAGGGACGTATACGCTGGATATAGAATGCAAATATCCAAATGGGCTCCCTTACTCTAATGCACAATTTTCTTTAGTCGAACCTTCAGGTGCTGTCATTGGGAGTGGAGTGCTGGATTCTAGCGGAAAAGCATCTGTTAATGGTCTCGCTCTAAAAGAATGCAAGTTAGTGCTCAGTGAAACTCAAGACTCTTACACCCCGAACCAATCTTTAGCTGAAAATATTGTGACGGAAACTTACCCTGATCCGAATGATTTTTGTACGTTTGTCGCAGGTCGCCGCTCACCATTTTGGGAAGATCGTGTTGGGGTTGCTAATGACTGGGGGATATTGATGTCCCCATCCTTCAGTGATGATGACTTTAAAGACATTGTGTTAGAGCAAAGCCGTATATCGTCTCCTTATGCGATTAGTCAAAATCACTCTAAAGACTTTTCTGATGCTTATGTTTCGGCACTTTATCACATCCAAACTGATACTACTGCGCTAGAGAAATATGAACCTTTAGTTGAACTGCTCTTGGAGCAAGTGCACGAAAATGGCGATATATTGAGAGTCTTATATCAAGCTGATGTGTTTGAGCCTCCCTATGAATTATTAGCGAAGCTTCGCTTTTTAGGGACTGGGAATACTGTGAAGTATTTGCAGTTTGTTTTATGGACGTTGATAAACAATCAAATCTGTTCATACATCGATGAGCTAAACAGTGAAATCATCGGTCGTTTAGATTTCATACAAAGCCAAGCTTCTGCAAGATCGTTGAGTTCTGTTGAAGAGGGTATAAACGGTTATAAAAAAGCACTTAACCACTTCAAACAAGCACTTCCTGACGTCATTAGCCAAATTTTCGAAACCAAAAATGACACCCTAATTTCTATATCGGCAATGGCCCTTGGGAGTACCGTTAACATAGCGAGCCAATCTAGCTTTGCTACTAATTTAGGTAGGGTTAATGCGGTGGTGTACACGAAGTCAAACAACTTGAACCGCCCATCATTTGTCACTTTTGACGATAACTTTTCTGACTAGGACATTTAAATCATGGATGCAGTTTTTCCGATAGCGCAACGAGAAGGTGACGCTTACTACACGCTCAGTGATTTTACGAAATTGTTTGATCAAGCTAAGAGCGGTCGTTATTTAATAGGACAAGGGTACGGTTGGCATAGTGGCATTCACTTAACATCAAAAATGTTACCGTGGGGGAAAGGGCTCAGACCTATTCAAGCGATGCTTGATGGAAAAATAGTGGCATTTCGCATAAATCCTGATTACCTAACATCAACGTACCAAGAGCAAGAGTTTAAGTATAGTAATAACTTTGTGCTTATCGAGCATGAGGCTGTAAACCCCGAAGATAATGAAGATGTATTTAAGTTCTATACACTTTATATGCACCTTGCGCCACCTTCAGATATTGGCGCCAATTCATCTATAACCACGCGTTACCGTTTACAAGAAGCGAGAAATGTACGCACTTTCAAACATAGTGATGTGCCTACTAATTCTGGTGAAAAAAAACAGTCGATGTCTAAAGGAACATTACTTGAATACCTGTATGCAGAAGAGAAGGAGACCCATCCATACCAGATCGACAAAAATACCTACAAAATGATAAAGTGCCGTGTGGTAGAGAATGGTAAATCGGCAAGTGGTAGCGAAAAAGCACTGTTAAACAAGATTGTTTGGTTTGCTTCGGGTCTCAATAGTGACTTTGACATTTTAGAAGATTCCTCTGCTGTCCTATCAGAACCAGTTTCAGAACCTAAATGGATGTCGGACAAGGCGGCAATGATTAGGGACGGTAGTGTGGTTTCTTTACTCCCACTCCTATTTAGAGAGGGGATAAAGGTTTCAGCTGGGGAAGATATCGGTTACATGGGACTGCATGAGTACAGTAACGATGCAATTGGAACTAAGAAAGAAGATAATCGTGTGCATATCGAGATGTTCTCTTTTGAGGAGCCGCCCGAATTTTTCAAAAAACAGATTTCTCCCAAAAATGCGGAAGAAAATCCACTTGTTGTTCTCGATGGGGCCGATAGTAGCGGTGCCGTTGATATGAGTAATTCGTTTATTCAGCAATTACTTGAATCTGTGACAGAAGATCAAGTAACGGACTTCTCCTCGTTCACTGCTCGCGATGCCAAAGTATACTTAGACGGTAAGCGTAAACACTTTGAGCGATTTATTGTGAAACATCCTACAGATTGGCATACAGAGTCGTCACAAAGTCTTTATGAATCAATCCATCAGACCGCAAAGGAAGCTCTAGATATTAAGTGCTCCACTGGTTTTGTGACTATAGAGGACTACCGTAACTCCCCATGGCGCGATCAAGTGATGGATAGCTTTGATCTTTTCTCGCAATTCGAACTGGAAAGAGCAGATAAGTTCTCATGGATGCAAGATTTACATGGTGATTTGCAACTAAGCGATGATAAGAGCCTTTGGCATTATTGGCCTTTTACGCCTCATAGTTACGGTTTTAGTATCGATATTGAATATTTTATAACACAGTATAAGCTTAGGTTTCCTAAGCTACGTCAACCATTTATTTTCGGCTCTCGGTCAGAGGGAAACTTGAGGAATTTGTTAAAAGTTATAAACGAATACTATTCTGAATCTAGTAATGAATACAAGTTTGATGTTAGAAAAGTGGCGTATATGTTGGCTACGGCGCAACATGAAGCCTACCACTTTTTAAGTGGTGAATATTTTAGCTTAAAACCCGAAATAGGAAGCAAAGACTACTTTAATAAATATGATCCCGTTTTGGCGGATACAGATGAGTATCGAGAAAGGGCAAAACTAAATGGTAATTTAAAAGAAGGTGATGGATTTAAGTATCGAGGAAGAGGATATGTACATTTAACATGGAAAAATAATTATCAAAGAGCTAAGGATAAATTTGGCATTGACTTTGTTAACTCTCCCGATTTGGCAATGACGCTTCACAACTCTTTTATGATAATGTTGTGGGGGATGGAAGAAGGTATTTTTACTGGTAAGAGCTTAGATGACTACATTGGTAAAAATACAGATTACATAAATTCTAGAAAGATAATTAATGGTTCAGATCAAGCAGATTTGATAGCTTCTTATGCAAAAGAATTTGAAAGTATATTAGGTGATTCGATATGAAAAAATTATTTCTATTTGTGCTTTCCATAGCTATTTATGGTTGTGCTCATGCGAGCACAGTTTATAAAGAAGACGATGGTGACCTATTGATTTTAGATAAACCATACAATGATATTCTGAAAAATGGCTATTCAAGGAGTGTTGATCTTATTAAGTTTAACGGTCAACCTGCATTAGAACTAACCAATGTAAATGGTGTCAACGCTATATTTACTTTTAGTGAGCGTCAAGTTGATAAAATAAACTGCATTTATAATAATAGCCGAAACCCAATGAATGGCATACTAAATAGAAATGCAGTTTGTGGTCTTTTCATTGACATAGTTGATGCATTGGATAACTACTCTAATATTATTGATAAAGTAAGTGATAAAGAAAATAATTTTATCTTCTCTGAAGATAAGCTGTCTGTCTTTGATAATGGTAGTGGGTTGGAAATAGAAAAGTATAAATTAAATGATTATTATGCAAATATCATGTATTACTCCTTGGATGATTTTATAAACTCTAGCCCTGTTGTTAAATTTGATATAAAAGGGCATCGTGGTAAATATAAATATTATTATTTTGTTTATGATGTTAATTACAAGTTGAATCACATTCTTTATCTTGAAAATTCATGGAATAAAATTAGTATTAATTGACAATATCACTCGAGATAGAGGGAGGTACATAGTTTTTTTTTAAAGATAAGCCTAGTACTTTCATTGAAAAATAGTCAAATTTTTTACTTTACAAGCGCCTAGCCCTTATGACACATTTATAAAAAAGCGCCGACAGGCGCTTTTTTTTTACGTTTTAGTTAACCGTTAGAAAAGATGTAGACCAATCTTCGGAAGATTAGGCAAGCAATGCGTAGTATCTGGTCACAAGTTGGTATGAACTTGCCTTTTAGAAAACGCTAATAAAATCGCTAAACAGCTACATGCTAATAGAACGACACCTAAGTTTTGTACTGTTCCAGCCATCGCTAATCCCGTCCCGATCATGATGTAGTACATGAGCCCAAATAAAGCGCCTGCGCTGCCAACCTGTTGTTTATAATTAACGAGTGCATCACTGAGTATGTTGGGTATCGCAATCCCGTAAGACATGACGATTAACACCATTGGAGCAACAAACCAGATTGATTGGCTCAGAATCAACACACCGACTGATCCCAAACTAAGCAATACTGCTGAGAGCCAAAGTAGTTGGCTTTTTCGAACATTTTTAGACACTAGGGATTTGTTTAAATAACTCCCAAGCAGAGTGCCTAACCCCAGTACCATGCCACTGTATCCAAATTGTTCGGAGTTATACCCAAGTACTGAGAAAGTAAATGCGCCAAGCTGGTAATAAGAAAATAGAGCAATGTTATACAAAGCAACCAGTAATCCTGAGCGCCAAATTCGCGCGTCTCTTACCATTTTCCAGCTAAGTTGATGCAACCGTACTGGTGTCTGTTCCTTCTGTGTTTCAGGAAGCTTAACAACGTTGTAAGCGAGCAATACTAACGCGATTAAAAACAAGGCAAAAAACACATAACGGTATCCACCAAGCGCTGTAAGCTGCCCGCCTAATAGCATGCCAACTACCGGGCTGATTGATATACCCATCCCCATTAAGCTAAAGACTTTACTCAGTTCTTGACCGTCAAACGCGTCACGAAGCATGGTCTGTGTGACAACGGATCCTACCGCGATACCAAATGCGCTTAGGGCTCGCGCGGTCATGACAACAGCAAAGCTTTCGGTTTGAGTTGCGAGTAAAGATGCGCAACCATAGATAAAGAGCCCAATAAGCATGGTGGGCCTTCTTCCCAGTTTATCTGCGAGAACTCCCCAAACTACAACGCCAATGGCAAAAGCTAGGAAGTAAATCGACAATGTTTGGGCTGCTTGTGCGTGGTTTACATCAAATGATAGAGCGATTGAGCTCAACGCTGGGCTATAGATGGTTTCTACAATTTGCGGAAACATCAACATGACCAGCATGAGCCATAAAGAGGGCTTAGTATTCATATTGTTACCCATCGTTAATGAAGTTGGCGGGCAGTATAAATGAGGCTATGATTGATCTAATAACAACATAAAAACCAAATACATCAACATTCGGACAAAATGGCGCTTATTAACGAAAAAACACAATTTGATGCAGACAAAATTTCTAATTGTGTAGTGGGAATTGCTGCGGATATTGGAAAGCACGACTCAGGTATGCATATGCACAAGAAAGGGCAGTTATTGTACGCACCTCAAGGTTGTATGAGTTTTGCTCTGGAAGACTCGATTTGTATTTTGCCACCGACAAAGGCGGTTTGGATCCCACCTAATACGCCGCATCGCGCACTAATGACGAATGTGGTGGCGTACCGATCTTTGTATTTTGATTGTGAGGAGTTTGCCTGTCCGAGTAAGATCACGATGATAGAAGTGAATAATTTACTCCAAGCTCTTATTGATAAAATGTCATTTTGGGAGTGGGATAAGCCTAGCAGCGAGATGGTAAATACGACGGCACTTTTTTGGGAGGAGTTTTATGCTGCGAAACGTTATTCGTTTCAGTTGCCTTTGCCATCGCATCGGCGCTTAACAACGTTTCGTCGAGAGTTGGTTGAACCTTCATTTCTAGCTCCTTCGCTTACTACTCTTGCAAGCAAAGTTGGGGCAAGCACCAAGACGGTAACACGATTATTTAAGTCGGAAACGGGAATGAATTATCAAGATTGGCGGCAACAGTGGAGGCTTTTAAAAGCAGTTGAATTGTTATCAACGGGCATGCCAGTCAGCGCAGCTGCCGATTGGCTGGAGTTTTCGTCAGACAGTGCTTTTATTGCATTTTTCAAAAAGCAAACTGGACAAACACCTCTGACGTTTATGAAAACCAAACCTTAAGCGTCAAAATGCTCACACTCTTTCTAGAACAAACCCCAGGTTCACAGGCTCAGCCTATAAAGCATACATAGACAGGTACCAACGTGCAGGTTACTTGTCTTTACTCTGCAGTTTGCGAAAGTATTGCGTGGTAAAATCAACAAAGGCTCGGATGCGTTTTGGTTGATGTCGGTCGTGATGATAAAGGAGTGAAAATTCCACACTCGGAATGCTCCAATTGGTAAACACTTCTTTTAGCTTGCCTGTCTGGAGTTCTTGTTGACAATAAAGTGCTGGCACACGGATGATGCCATTTCCCGCCAAGGCTGCTTTTATCATTACTCTGCCACTCTTACATCGTAACTGTCCACGTATCTGGTGTTCCGTTGACTGCTTTGTATTCGTGTTCTCAAATGCCCACCGTGTCACACTACCTGTCAAACAAACGTGTTTTTCTAAGTCCTTTGGATGCGAAGGATAGCCATATGTTTCTAAATAGTTTGGGCTTGCGTATGTCCCCATTTCCACATCGATCAGTTTGCGAGCGATAAAGTTGGAGTCGTCTAACTTTCCCATTCGAAAAGCGATATCGAATTCATCCGCGATTAAATCGACACGATGGCTACTAAAATCTAAGTTAATGCTCACTTGTGGGTGTTGGATTAGAAACTGAGCAACGATATCTGCGACAACGTCTTCTCCTAAATAGCCCCCCACACAGTTGATACGAATGTCACCTCTTAAGTCTTCTACATCATCAACCACTGCCATAACAGCTTGATCAATATTGTGAAGGGCAGTTTCACACTGTTTATACAGAACCTTGCCTGCTTCGGTGAGGTTCAGTGTTCGAGTGGTCCTTTGTAGCAAAGTGACACCAATCTGTTGCTCCAGATTTGTTATTTGACGTGAAACGTGTGAGCGAGAAACGCCAAGTTGCTCTGCTGCTTTCGTGAAGTTTCCTAGTTGAGCGATTAGGACGAAAGAGCGAATATCCGCAAGGTTGATGTGTGTTTGCATGATGATTTCTTCATAATTCAAAAAAGTATTGTTGCAGTATAACAACAGTGTTTCAACTAGGTCGGTATATATCAACAAACAAAGTTTTCTTAAACTTACCGCCACTGATGTAAACCGTTCGATTAAGGATTCAAAATGAAAAAGTTAATTGTTATTACAGGCGCTAGTTCAGGCATTGGTGAAGCGATTGCACGTCACTTCAGTGAACAGGGCCATGCTCTTCTTTTGTTAGCAAGACGTGTAGAACGTTTGGAAGCATTAAACTTACCAAATACGCTTTGTGAAAAGGTAGATGTGACCGACAAAGCTTCTTTTGAGGCTGCAATTGAGAAAGCTGAAGCGTTGTATGGTCCGGTAGATGCACTTGTAAATAACGCAGGCGTTATGCTTCTAGGTCAGATAGATACTCAGGAAGCATCGGAGTGGAAGCGCATGTTTGATGTGAACGTAATTGGTTTGCTCAATGGCATGCAGTCCGTCCTAGCACCTATGAAAGCACGTAACAGTGGTACGATCATTAACATCAGCTCTATCGCGGGCAAGAAAACATTCCCTGATCATGCTGCTTATTGCGGTACCAAATTTGCGGTTCATGCTATTTCTGAAAACGTACGTGAAGAAGTTGCGTCATCGAATGTTCGCGTTACGACGATTGCACCTGGTGCAGTGGAAACGGAATTACTTTCACATACAACGTCTCAAGATATTAAAGATGGTTATGACGCCTGGAAGGTGGATATGGGCGGCGTGTTGGCAGCAGACGACATTGCACGAGCAGTGCTGTTTGCTTATCAGCAACCGCAAGGTGTATGTGTTCGTGAAATTGCTTTGGCACCGACAAAACAACAACCTTAACATTGAGTTACGGCGATTTTAGGTCACTAAAGCCGTAAAACTTTGCATATCGATTCGTGATTGAGATGGCATCTTTAAACTAAGTTGCGTGAAAATTTAGGTCATCCATTTAAATCCGGACACTAAGTGTGTTATTGCTTATACCCAAGTTACTCAAGGTGAGAAAAAACTTTGAGTAATTTGGGTTTTTATTTGGTCTCAATTTTAGGTAGCGGAATTTATTTAGGTCGAAGGCGATAGTTGTGAAGAAAGGAGAGTGTGACGTAAAACAAAATGAAGCAATATCCGTCTCTTAATGAGAATTGATTTCATCAACGTCACAAGCCGTTACAATTATCCGTTAGGTATTATACTTTGTGGATGGTTAATATTTAACCAAACAAGGAGGTGTGTATGAAACGATTCGCAAACATACTTTTTGCAACACAAGGATTGCCAGGCCATAGTGACGCCCTCGAACAAGCGATGAGGATTGCATCTAGCAACAAAGTGCCTGTCTCAGGGCTAATAGCGTGTCCTGATTTCCCAACAGACATGATCCAGTATCAGCAAAGTTATGAGCAATCGCTGCAAGACTCCCTCAAACAAAGTATTCACGAATACAGACAGAAGCTGGGACTCACTGAAGAGGATCTCGCATTTCCTCTTACTGTGAAAAGCAGTGAAAAGCCCGCTGTCTGTATTATTCAAGAAGCATTAGCTGATAACAAAGATCTCATCATCAAAGAAGCTGAACCGCTCGGTGAAGGTGCTGAGGGTTTCAAAGCTATTGATATGACTCTGTTACGAAAATGCCCTTGTCCGCTTTGGTTGCACCGACCAATTGATAAGCCAAGAGATAAACGCCGTGTTGCTGTGGCTATCGACCCATTAACGGCAAGCGATGAACAGCACTCATTAGCCGTGCGTTTACTCGAATTATCGCGTTCGATTGCCGACACCTGCGATAGTCGTTTACACGTGATTTCTTGCTGGGAGTATTACTTAGAAAACTACCTAAATGGTAACGCTTGGATTCAAGTCGATGATGCTGAGTTGAAACATGAACTCGACAAGGCAAAAGCCGATCATAAACAAGCTCTGCAACAGCTGTTGGAGGAGTCTGGGATTACAGGTGAAATTGTGATTCACCACCTGCATGGAAAACCCGACGAAAAGATTCCAGATTACGTAGAAAGTATTGAGGTAGACGTGTTGGTCATGGGTACTTTAGCGAGGACTGGTATATCTGGCTATGTCATTGGTAATACGGCTGAAAATATTTTGCAATCGATTAACTGTAGTTTGGTCGCTCTTAAGCCCGATGGTTTTGTCTCACCGATTCAGTAATTGGGGTGTAACAAAGTTGGGTTTAAGTGATTGTTTTAGGTAAAGGAGGGAGATGGATCTCTAGAACATGGAATTATCAATGTATCAATAAGTTATCAGAGGAGAGTGACATGAAAAACCTATGCCCGAAATGCCACACAGAAATGATAGAACGTTCGAATGTTTATGTTTGTCCGAGAAATGATATCGGTGACTGCACCTACGATGCATTCGAGTTAGCTGATGACGATAATCCATATACATTCAGCCAAGAACACGTAAGTAGTGACCTACGTTCTTATGCCGTAGCAGACAGCAAATAGCGGTTTGTATCGGCGTTCCTCTAAGTAGCACTCAGTGATTACTGTTTGCTACTTTTCCCTTGGTTTCATGATCGTTTTTGAAGCGCTTGGGCTAAAACAATACAGTGGAGTTTGTCATTTGCGCCGGATAGGGCGTATCTTCTTATAATAACGAATGGGCTGCGATGTTGAATAACATAACGGGTAAAGAAAACCTGCCGAAAAACCTAGATAATCAGTTGGTCTTACTGATTTTCCCTGCGCTGCCAGTTTTAATCTTCTCTTTTCTCTTCTATATCTATACTCCTGCAGGCGTGAGCTGGAATGCGGAATGGATACCAAGCCTCGATATCAACCTTAGCTTTAGATTAGATGGTCTTTCATTTCTTTTTGCGGGACTGATCAGTGGGATTGGCGCACTGATTCAAATCTACGCTTTGGCTTATTTACGAGAAAGTGATAGCCGGTTTTCCTTTCATTTGTATCTAACCCTATTCATGCTTGCCATGCTAGGGATTGTGATGAGCGATAACATTCTGTTGTTATTTGTTTTCTGGGAACTCACCACCATCACTTCTTACTTACTGATCGGGTTTAATCACGAAAATAAAACGTCTCGGAGAAACGCCTTGCAGTCGCTGATTGTTACCGGTGCTGGTGGACTAGCGTTGCTAGCTGGTCTTATCTTGCTGGGAGCAATGGCAGGGAGTTATGAGCTAAATACCATTATCGAGCAGGCAGACACTATTGCGCAGCATGAATGGTTTATCCCATCTCTAGTGCTCATACTACTCGGTGCATTTACTAAATCTGCGCAATTCCCGTTTCATTTTTGGCTACCTAACGCGATGGCAGCTCCCACTCCGGTCAGTGCGTATTTACACTCGGCAACAATGGTAAAGGCAGGCATTTACCTATTAGCACGTTTATCGCCAGTTTATGCCCACAGCGAGATCTGGTTTTATGCTTTAGTCATCACTGGGAGTATCACGGCCATTTGGTGCACATTTGTCGCATTAAAACAAACTGACTTGAAGCTGATGCTAGCCTACAGCACGAATGTTGCTTTGGGTAAATTAACATTATTACTAGGTATGGGCACAGATTTGGCCGTTAGTGCGGTATTGATGTTTATTCTCGCTCACTCTTTCTATAAAGCTGCGCTGTTTATGGTGGTGGGCAATATCGACAAAGCGACAGGAACACGAGATATTGATCAATTGTACGGTCTGAAGTCAGTTCTCGTCATCAGCATGGTTGCGGGGAGTTTGGCTGCATTGTCTAAAGCGGGGTTCCCGCCGTTGTTAGGCTTTTTGAGCAAAGAATACATGTACAAATCCGCAGTAGAGCTCAATAACTGGATCGCCTTTGTACTTTTAATCGTGAATATACTGATGGTCGCGCTAACCATTATGCTTATTGCGAGACCATTCTTTGCTCGCCGTGATCTCGTGCCGATTGAAACTAAGCCAGTTGAGACAAAAAAAGCCATGTGGATCTCGCCTTTGCTCCTGGCTCTTGGCAGTCTCCTAGTCCCGTTATTCGGTTTAAATTGGTTAGATCGCAATATTATTTTTCCGGGCTCTGCTGACATTCTGCCCACAGTAGCTCTTAAAGCGACATCATTATGGCATGGCGTGAATGTACCGTTAGTGTTAAGCGTTATTACGCTAGCGTTGGGGTATGTGGTGTACCGTGTTTATCCTACTGTGTCTGCATTTTTTCAGCGGTTACATCTATTCGTCCCCAAAGCGGAGAATATTTTTGAACGACTATTAGATGGCATGATGACAGTGGCGAAGTGGCAAACGGCGCGGTTACAGCAAAAGAAATTGAGTCGCTATGTCCTATTATTTTTCACGGTACTTTCCGTTGCGTTACTGAGTCAGGTAGCGCTTATTCCTCTGCCTTTGGTTGGCGAACTTTCAAGTGTCACTTTCTATGAGATTGGTATTGCCTTATTGTTGATTGGTGCTGCGCTCGTATGTACGTTGTCCCACGCAAGACTTCTTGCGATTTCTGCGCTTGGTATGATTGGCTTCATGACTACGCTTGTTTTTATGATTTATAGCGCCCCGGACGTTGCGAAGACTTTACTGTTAGTGGAAACATTAATGGTGGTCTTTCTTGCATTGTTAATGCGTCATATGCCACGTCTAACCACCGTGCCCAAGCATTCAATAAAACGTAAAGTAGCGAATATTTGCATAGCAGGTGTGATAGGTGTTTCGGTTACTTTACTTTTGTTAGGAATCACGTCTCAGCCGATGGACTCTTCGGTGTCAGATTTCTTTGCAGAAAACAGTGTCCCGGGTGGACATGGGCGAAACATTGTTAACGTTATTCTGGTCGACTTTCGCGCATTTGATACATTGGGAGAAGTTGTCGTCGTTGTTATTGCTGGGATTGCGGCAGTGAGTTTGCTTAAGACAAGAGCGAAAAAGCAAAATCGTATCCAATCATTAATTTTTGCAACCACGGCACACATCGTTTCGGCACTCATGCTCGTATTTTCAGTGTATCTATTGTTACGTGGTCATAATGAACCGGGTGGTGGCTTTATTGGTGCGTTGATTGCCGTTATTGGCTTATCACTTCTCATGTTCGCGGAATCACCGAAATACGTTCGTTCTAGGTTGTATTTCAAACCGTTTCTCATTGCGTTATTTGGTATCGCATTGAGCTTAGTTTCTGGTGCTTTGAGCTTTGCGTTTGATAAACCGTTTTTGACCGGACTGTGGTGGAAAGACGTGATACCACTAGGGACGCCATTGGTTTTTGATGTTGGTGTTTACCTTGCCGTTATAGGTGGCGTGATGGGTATGCTGCTTCGTATTAATGAGGAGCTAGAGTGATGGAAGTAGTTTGGAGTGTTGTCGTTGGAGTATTTGTCGCAGCAGGTGTTTATTTAATGCTTGAAAAGCATATCTTGCGCCTTTTGTTCGGCATCATGTTACTCAGTAGTGCGGTTAACCTTGCTATTTTTACCGCTGGAAGGCTGACGCCCGGAGAGCCGCCATTGATTGGCGATAATGCTCTTTTACCACCAGATAGCGCGGCAAATCCTTTACCTCAAGCGCTTATCTTAACTGCGATAGTCATCGGTTTTGGACTACTTATTTTTGCTTTAATGCTGTTCTATCGAGCTTATAAAGACACTGGAACTGCAAACGTCGATGAAATGCAACGTTCTGAGGAGGGTCAATGAGTTCGATTTTGCTTACGTTACCGGTTGTTCTCTCGCTGAGTACGGCGTTGACTATCTTCTTCGTCCGTCGCTCAACAAAAAGTGTTGAGTGGTTGAGCGGTGTAAGTGCGATTTCGAACCTTTTCGTTGCGGGCTTTCTCACAGAAAACATCATAAGTAATGGTATTCAAGCCGTTGCTTTTGGTCAGTGGAGTGCGCCATTTGGTATCGTGTTTGTCGCAGATTACCTCAGCGTTGCTATGGTGATGATAACGGCGGTGATTGGTGCGATATGTGTTTTCTACGCGATGGCGGACCTTCACCGAAAGCCCTCCTATAGCAATTACCATGCGTTAATGCACATGTTGCTTGCTGGCGTTTATGGCGCTTTCCTGACTGGAGATATTTTTAATCTGTACGTTTGGTTTGAGGTCATGCTCATTTCATCATTTGGTTTAATGGTGTTAGATGCAACGAAAACTCAAGTTGATGGTGCAGTAAAGTACGTGATGTTGAACCTGATTTCGACGCTGGTATTTTTGCTTGCTATCGGCTTGTTGTATGGCGCAACGGGCACCTTGAACCTGGCCGATCTCTACACCAAAGTAGGGGAAAATGAATTGAGCATCAACATGATGCTGTCCGCGCTGTTTTTGTTTGCCTTCTCTATTAAAGCGGCACTCTTTCCTTTATTTGCTTGGTTGCCCGCTTCTTATCACACGTTGCCAAGCGGTGTGGTGGCACTGTTTGCCGCGTTGCTTACTAAAGTCGGTGTATACGCGTTGATAAGAGTCTTCACCTTAGTATTTCCGCTCGCCGAGAGTGGCTGGCAACCGACGTTAATTTGGGTCGCAGGGCTAACCATGTTAACGGGCGTTTTAGGAGCGGCTAGCCAATTCGATATTAAGAAAATTCTTTCTTTTCATATTATTAGCCAAATAGGCTATATGCTCATGGGGTTGGCTATTTACACTCCCTTAGCTTTAGCCGGTGCCATTTTCTACATTGTTCATCACATCATTGTAAAAGCGAATTTGTTCTTAATAGGTGGATTCATCGAGCGCAAATATGGCTCTAGTCAACTTGAACATTTGGGTGGGGTATACAAAGCTATGCCTTGGTTGGCGTTCTTGTTTCTTGTCCCTGCGTTTTCTCTGGCCGGTTTTCCACCGCTATCGGGTTTCTGGGGAAAGCTATTGGTCATCAAGTCGAGCATACAGGCTGAATATTACTGGTTAGCAGGTACCGCGTTATTGGTGGGGTTGCTTACCGTCTACTCGATGACGAAAATTTGGAGTGAGGCATTTTGGAAAAAGCCATTTAGAGAGAAGCCAGAACAGACTCTGCAGGCCAAAGTACATTGGTTGTACTGCGTTCCAATTATTGTATTGACAACGTTGACGCTAATCATTGGCTTAGTGGCGGAGCCTTTTTATCAATTTTCCGTTCAAGCTGCAGAACAACTGTTAAATCCGACTGAATACATCAGAGTGGTGTTAGGAGGAAATGCATGATCTATCTATTCCTCAATTTTTTCTTAGCGTTAGCGTGGATGATGCTTAACGGCAGCTATTCGAGTCTGAATTTTGTTGTCGGATTTACGGTCGGTTTTTTTGCTTTAAGGTTGAGTCAACCATTTGGATTGAAAACGAGCTATTTTCAACGTTTTGCATCTGCATTGAAGTTATTGATGTACTTCGCTTATGAAATGGTTATATCGGTTGCGAAAGTGGTGTGGGACGTCGTGACACCTACTCATTTGAGTCAGCCTGATATCGTTTATGTCCCTCTGGAGGTCGATTCTGATCTAGAAATCACATTACTGGCGAACATGGTTTCTTTAACACCGGGCACGCTTAGTTTGGATGTTACGGCTGATAAAAAGTATCTTATCGTTCATGCCATGTTTGCACCTGAACATGAAGAGGTTATTCGCGGAATTAAAGATGGGTTAGAGCATCGAATTTTGGAGGTGACGCGTGGATAGTTGGCTGCAAATAACGGTCACTTTTGCCTATTCTGGGCTATTACTCAGCTTTGTTATGGCTTTTGCTCGTTTAATTCTAGGACCAACGCTAGCTGATCGAGTTGTGGCGTTAGATCTGATTTCATTTATCACTATCGGATTTATTACGGTTTACACCTTAGACAGCGGTGAGGACGCTCTGTTAGACATCGCCATTACATTAGGTTTGGTCGCATTTCTCGGCACGATCGCATTTGCACGTTTGATCGTTAAAAGAAAGGAGAAAGAATAATGGACGTGTTGATTGGACTATTTTTATGCTTAGGAACATTGTTGACCTTGGTTGCAAGTCTAGGTGTCCTGAGGCTTCCTGATTTGTATACCCGAATGCATGCAGCGACCAAAGCTGGAACTGTCGGAGTGAGCTGCTTGTTATTAGCGGTCGCTTTCTCACTCCCTGAAGTTACCGTGATCTCTCGGGTTATCGGTACGATGTTGTTTATCGTTCTCACTGCGCCAGTCGCCTCCCACCTGCTTGGCAGAGCAATGCGAGAGGTCGGATATAAGATTTGGCGCAATGATTAACCATTAGCGTCGAATAGTACTACGTCCTAGTTGAAATAAACTCGAAGCTGTATTGATGAAGTCGGAAGTAATTGACGGTATATTCAAATGCACGACCATCTTCTAGGTAACCAGTGGACTCAACTTTTAGAATAGGGGAAGCTTCTGATTCATTCAGGTATGAGGCCGTCTCTTCATCTAACAAGTACGGTTTGACAGACTGACTGCTTTTCGCAATTTTCAATCCTTTGCTATTTTCAATGTACTCATATTTAGAACCATTCATTATGGCTATGCTCAAGTCTGGAAATAACATTGCTGGCATATGAGTGACTTCGTAAATTTCAGGCTCATCATTAATACATCTGAGTCTATGTATTTCATATGTATCATCATTGGGCGAGAGATTTAACTGCTTAGCAACCTGCTCATTCGGCTTTTTAAGTTCGAACTTTATGACTTGAGAGCTAGGCGTTTTCCCCTGTTTACTGACTTCCTCGATAAAACCCAGCAAATGTAAGGCATCATGTTGGGCTTTTAGATCGTTTACATAAGTTCCACTACCTCTTGTCCGACTAATTAAATTATTGTCGACCAGAATTTGTAAGCTTTTTCTGATGGTTACGCGGCTTACGGAAAACTCTTCTTGCAAATCACTCTCTTTTGGAAGCATCGATTTCGGTTGTAGTTCCCCATCTTTGATCTTTTTTTCTAATCGTTCCGCAATGTCTATGTATTTGGGTTTCATAATACCTCGCTAAGTCTTGGATCATGATAGCAAGAATGTGATCTGAGATGTAGTTAATACTTTTCCTTAGGATCTTTGTGTGATTTTTATCTCGTATCTTTGTGCTTATACTTTAAATGTATCATAAAAGTATTAATACTTATTTTATACATTTTCAGGATAAACATTTGAGGTAGCGAAATGAAACGTCAAAAATTAACGATTGTTGGTGCTGGCAGTACATACACTCTTGGTATGATGAACAGCCTGATTGCCGAAAAAGATAACTTTCCACTCGCAAAAGTCGTGTTTTACGACATAGATGAGAAACGCCAAGAGTCGAATGCATTAGCTACTGAAATTCTATTGCGAGAACACTATCCAGAAGTTGAAGAGTTTGTTTATACAACGGATAAATCTGTCGCATTCGCAGATTCGGACTTTTTCTTTATCCAGATCCGCACTGGTGGGTTGGCCATGCGCGAGCGCGATGAACAAATCCCGCTATCCAACTCTTGTGTTGGGCAAGAGACATGTGGCGCGGGAGGAATGGCATATGGACTTCGCTCTATCGGCGATATGATCCAGCTAGTGAACGAGATCCGACAAACGTGTCCAGATGCGTGGATTCTTAATTACACCAACCCAGCGGCAATTGTCGCTGAAGCTTTAAATCGTGAATTTCCGCATGATAAGCGAATTCTAAATATTTGTGATATGCCAGCAGCGATTATGGTCAGCTATGCGCAATTGTTAGGGTGTGAAATTTGGGACTTTGTTCCTGAATATTTTGGGCTTAATCACTATGGCTGGTTTACCAAAATTCGTAATAAACAGGGTGAAGACTTAACGGATAAAATTAAAAATATCATCCTAAAAGAAGGGATCAGTGCGGTTGATGCGGAAATAGCGGATGACCCATCGTGGCAAGCCACATTCAAAAATATGAGAACAATGCTTGCTGATAATCCAGAGTTTTTGCCGAATACGTATCTTCAATACTATTTGTACCCTGAAAAAATGGTGGTGAAAGAGGATATCAATAATACTCGTGCAAGGCAGGTAATTAACGGCCGTGAGAAACGAGTGTTCGAATTGAACGCAAGAATAATTGAAGCGGGCACCACGAAGCACGAAACACTGCATGCCGATATCCATGGTCGATACATGGTGAGAGTCGCGGCTTCGCTAGCCTACAACTTGAGCGATGTGTATCTCGTCATCGTACCGAATAATGGTGCTATTACAAATTTACAAAATGACGCCATGGTAGAAGTTCCAGCTGCGCTAACTAGTGATGGACCGAAAGCTTTTACTGTAGGAAAAATCCCAACCTTCCAAAAAGCCATGATTGAAAGCCAACTTGGTTACGAGAAATTAGTCGTGGATGCTTGGTACGAAGGAAGTCAGCAAAAGCTGATTAATGCACTCACACTTAACCGTACCGTGGTTAATGTGCCAAAAGCTAAAGAAATAACAAAACAATTACTAGAAGAAAATAAAGCCTACCTTCCTCAATTTTTTCAATAACAACTGGACGTTCGGGGCCTACTTGTAGGCTCCGTGAATGAAACAAGAGGTTTATATGAAAGACATTATTCAAAGGTTCGGAGCCGCGATGTTTGTTCCCGTTCTATTATTTCCAGCAGCGGGCATGTTATTGGGTTTCTCTGTTGTGCTGTTAAATCAAGAAGTGTTTCCTTGGGCACTAGAGGGGAGTGCTTGGGTTAAAGTCTCGACGATCATTTTACAGGCATCTCTCGCTGTATTTAAAAATATGGCACTTATTTTTGCCGTTGGGTTACCTATCGCTTTAGCTAAAAAAGCATCTGGTCGCGCTGTACTTGCAACACTCGTTTCCTACATTACGTTTAACTACGTTATTGGTGGAATCCTTCAATTTTGGGGACCAGAACTGGGCGTTAACTATACGGAAGGTGAGCGAGGTTTGACTGAAGTTGGTGGCATTCTAACGCTTGATACCAACTTGCTAGGTGCCATTTTAATTGCAAGTCTCTCTGTTTGGGTTCACAACCGATTCTTTGATAAAAAGCTACCGGATTGGGCAGCTGTATTTGGCGGAACGCCATTGGTTGTGATCATTAGTTTCCCAATTATGGTCGTGATGGCAATTCTAACTTGTTTGACTTGGCCAAGTATTCAGCATGGTATTAATAATCTGCAATCATTCTTGGTTTCTGCTGGATCGTTAGGGGTATGGCTATTTACGTTTTTAGAGCGAATCATGATACCAACGGGGTTGCATCATTTCGTATATGGTCCCGTTTTTTATGGGCCAGTTGCAGTCGATGGCGGAACGGTTGCCTATTGGATTCAAAATATACAGACATTTGCCCAGAGCTCGGAAAGTTTAACGACACAATTTCCTCAGGGTGGTTTGATGTTGACGGGAATGGGTAAAGTGTTTGGTTGTACGGGTATCGCACTAGCACTCTATTCAGTTGCGAAAAAAGAAAATAAAAAGATGGTGATGGGGTTAGTGCTCGGAGCCGCAATCACAGCAATTCTTACAGGGATCACCGAACCAATAGAGTTTACATTCTTATTTATCGCACCTGCGCTGTTTGCTTTGCATGCGTTGTTATCTGCGACAATGGCAACGATCGCCTTTATGTTTGGTGTTTCCGGTAACTTTCAGACTGGCTTGATAGACTTCATTTTCCAAAACTGGTTGCCTTTGGCTGGTAACCATGCAGGAACATACGTGATTCAGATTATTATTGGTCTCATGTTTACTGGTGTTTACTTTGTTACGTTTCGCGCGCTTATTTTAAAATACAACATACTTACTCCGGGGCGTGAAGGTGCAGATAGTAAGTTATATTCAAAAGCTGACTACAAAGAAGCGAAAGCGGTCCATAACAGTAGCGCAAGTCCGTCACAAGCTAGTGCCTTTATTGAAGGTTTGGGTGGAAAAGAAAACATTGACTTGTTAACTAATTGCGCGACGCGTCTGCGTGTTAAAGTTAAAGATGTCTCTCTTGTAAAGGAGAACGCATTTTTCACACAGCACGGAGCGGTGAATATTGTTAGAAATCAAGAGAGCCTTCAAATCATCGTTGGTTTAACGGTGCCACAAGTTCGCGAAGATATGAGCCAACTGATAAAAGCTTAACCCCCAAACTAATGCTCCAGCTCATATGGCTCAAAGGTGAGATAGAATTATCTCACCTTTTTTGTGTACATGAAGCATATTTCGCTCAGTTTCCACGAAAGTGGGGAGGAGTTATCGAGCGAGCTAAAATACAGTTAGGTTATACCCGTCTGTATTGTTGGAAGACTTGTTGAGTCTCTAAGTGACAGTGGCGCCACTTTCTATGTTGAAAAGCGTTTTAATTTCTTCCAGCACTTCTGGGTTAGCAATAGCACCAATGTTTTTTACAGCTTGTCCGTTTACCAATTGTTTCACTGCTAGCTCAACCAATTTGCCTGAGCGCGTTTTAGGAATATCACTGATAGCAAAAATTTGTCGTGGGACATGGCGCGGTGAACATTTTGTTTTCAATGTTTGGCTAATTGAATCGGTGAGTTGTTGGGTTAACTCGACGTTGTGAGCGAGTTTTACTAGTAACCAGATTTCTTCAGACTGCTGGTTTAACTTGCCGACAGCGATGGAGTCTTCAACCTCGGGTAACGCGTTCACTTGTTGGTAGATTTCAGCGGTACCGATTCGTACGCCGCCTGGATTTAAGGTTGCGTCACTACGGCCATAAAAAATAAAGCCGCCATGTTCGGTTTGCATCACATCGTCGCCATGGTGCCAGATATCGGTAAACTTGCTCCAATAAGCGTTGTGATAACGTTCGCCGTTGTCGTGCCAGAAACCAATAGGGAAGTTAGGTAGCGAGTTATTACAAGTCAGTTCGCCGCGTTTTTGCGTAATAGTATGTCCACCATCCTCTAGAACACGTGCGTCGATTCCCAGCCCTGCGCCTTGGCATTCACCTGTGTAAACTGGTGAAATAGGGTTTCCAAGTACAAAGCATCCGCAAATATCTGTGCCGCCAGCGATAGAAGCGAGATGCAAGTCCTGCTTGATGTGCTGATAGACATAATTAAATTGTTCTGGGTAAAGCACCGAACCAGTTGAGCACAGAGTTTTGAGTGACTTCAAGTTATGTTCTAGTTTTGGAGAGCAGTTCGCATGCTCCAGTGCCTCTAAGTATTTCGCTGAAGTACCAAACAGCGACACGTTATGTTCTTCTGCTAATCGCCATAAGACGGAGTGATCAGGATAAACCGGACTACCGTCGTAAATCACTAAGGTTGCTCCACTCGCAAGAGCGGAAACATGCCAGTTCCACATCATCCAACCACATGTTGTGTAGTAGAAAACCTTGTCTTGCGATTTGATGTCGCAATGCAGTTGATGTTCTTTGAGGTGATTGAGCAAGGTACCGCCTGCGGAATGGACAATACACTTAGGTTGACCTGTTGTACCAGAAGAATACAAAATGAATAACGGGTCATTAAACAGCGTTGGTTGATATTGAATTGATTGTGGAGAAAAGTGGTGAGTAATATCGGACCAAGAAACAAACTCAGAAGTGCTAGCACTCTCAGCGTTTTGTAAATATTCGATTTGGCATACGCTAATAGTAGTCTCTTCGGAGGCACTGCTTAACTTACTACTAAGAGTGGTGTTCTTGTCCGTCATATCGAAAGCTTTGCCTCCGAACTGGTAGCCATCACAGCAAAAAAGAACTTTCGGCTTGACCTGACCAAAACGCTCTACGACGCTATCGATACCAAAATCAGGAGAGGTTGAAGTCCAAATGGCACCAAGACTGGTGGTGGCCAGCATGGCAATAACGGTTTCAGGAAGGTAGGGCAAATAACCCGCAACGACATCGCCTTTACCGACACCACAATTGAGTAGCCATTGTTGAATGGCGGAAACTTGTTCAAGCAACTGTTTACCGGTGAGTTGTCGGTGTTCACCGCTTTCATTGCTAAAAACAATAAACTCACGCTCTGGTGATTGTTCAGCCTGAGATAGGAGGTTCTCTGCGTAGTTCAGCGTGGCGTCAGCAAACCATACTGTGTCTCTATTTACATGGTGATGATTAGAACCTGTTTGTGTCCATTTGGGACTGCCAAGGCTCTTGATTTGCGAACCCATATCTCCGATTACGTTGCAAAACTGCCAAGTATGTCGCCAAAATTCATCATTGTGCTCAATGGACCACTGGTGTAGAGACGTGTAATTGTTGATTACGGTACCTTCGGCTTTGTCTTTATTAACCTTTTCGATGAACCGTAATAAGTTGCTATTGCTGACGCGCTCAGCAGATGGTGACCAAATAGGTGCAGATTTTGGCATAGGTCCCTCTAATTTCAATTCTTTTGAATATGACCAAAACAAAATAAAGGGGCGAACATAGCAGTGTTCGCCCCTTATCTGATCGTTTAAAGTTGTTCGGCAAGCTGAGGTAGTACCTCGAATAAATCACCAACCAATCCATAGTCGGCAACTTCAAAGATAGGAGATTCTGGATCTTTGTTGATCGCGACAATCACTTTGGATTCCTTCATTCCTGCAAGATGCTGGATGGCACCGGAAATCCCAACCGCTATATAAAGCTTAGGTGCAACGATTTTACCGGTTTGACCCACTTGTAAGTCGTTGGCAACAAACCCGGCATCAACCGCCGCGCGAGAAGCGCCAATGGCAGCACCTAGTTTATCGGCAACTTGTTCGATCAACGCGAAGTTCTCTTTGCTACCGACCCCGCGTCCACCTGACACAACCACCTCTGCCGCGCTTAATTCAGGACGTTCTGACACGGTTTTATCGACAGAAACCAATTCAATCATTGGAGCTGAGATAGTGACCTGCTGATGCTTAATATCAGCTTGGTTGTGACAAGTAACCGGCTCAAACGCAGACGCGCGCACGGTGATGACGCGAACCTTGTCGCTGGTGGTCACTTTGGCAAATGCGTTTCCTGCGTAAATAGGGCGGATAAAAGTGTTTTCATCGATAACTTGGACAATATCGGAAATTTGCCCAACGCCGAACTTCGCTGCTACTCGCGGTGCAAGATCTTTCCCTTTTGATGATGAGCTAGCCCAGATTGCGTCAAAACCTTCAGCAATACTCACTACAGTAGGTGCGATACTCTCGGCAAATTGATGCTTAAGTTGCTCATCATCGACACAAATTACGTTTGATATACCATCAACGCGACAAGCTTGCTGAGCGACTTCTTCACACTGGTGGCCCACTACGATCAAAACATTGTCTTGGCTGACTTGTTTTGCTGCATTAACCACTTTGAGTGTGTCCGCATGCAATTGGTTATTGTCATGCTCTGCTATGATTAAGTTCTTCATGAAATCACCTTCGCTTCGTTACGCAGCTTATCGAGAAGCTCTGAGACAGATTCAACCTTGATGCCACCTTTTCTTTGCGCTGGCGGTGTGACTTCTTGAATGGTTTGGCTAAATACCACTTCAACACCCAGACTGTCAGGTGTGATGGTATCTAACGGCTTGCGCTTAGCTTTCATGATATTAGGCAAAGAGGCAAAACGCGGTTCATTCAGGCGTAAGTCAGTACTGATCACCGCAGGTAAGTTCATCGCGACCGTCATCAAGCCGCCGTCCACTTCTCTCACGACCTGAACTTTTTGATCTTCAATCTTCACGTCGGAAGCGAAAGTTGCTTGAGGCCAGTCAAGTAGGGCGGCCAGCATCTGAGCCACTTGGTTGTTGTCAGTATCAATGGATTGTTTACCCGTAATCACAAGCTGTGCTTGTTCTTGCTCAACTAGAGCTTTGAGCAGCTTAGCAACAACTAATGGCTCTATTTTGTCTTCAGTATCGACATGAATAGCGCGATCGGCGCCTAATGCAAGCGCGGTACGTAGTTGCTCCTGACACTGGCTACCGCCGGCACTGACAACGATGACTTCATCTGCAATACCTTGCTCCTTTAGTCGTACGGCTTCTTCAACGGCTATTTCGCAAAATGGATTAATCGTCATCTTGACGTTATTGGTTTCAACATCGCTATGGTCCGCTTTCACGCGAACTTTAACGTAGGGATCAATGACCCTTTTGATTGGCACTAGTATTTTCACGTTAGATTCCTTTTACAGTGAAGACTATGTGTTAACAGTGAAGACGATGTGATGACGTCTTTAAAATGATGTTAATTTACCTTTACGTTTGCGTCAACTTTAAATATATTGTTGATTAACAAGTTGGCAACATGCAAAGAAAAAGGAATGCAATCATGGAAAGAGACTGCATGGAATTTGATGTTCTGATTGTAGGCGCAGGTCCCGCAGGCTTGTCTGCGGCATGCCGAATCAAACAATTAGCAGCAGAAAAAGAACAAGACCTCTCTGTTTGCGTGGTAGAAAAAGGCTCTGAAGTTGGAGCGCATATTTTATCGGGCGCGGTGTTTGAAACGCGAAGTTTGGATGAGCTTTTTCCCGACTGGGAAGAGAAAGGCGCTCCGCTCAATACCAAAGTAAACCAAGATAAAACCTACTATCTAGGCAATGAAATCAATGGTCATGAACTGCCTTCTTGGGCGATGCCTAATACGTTACATAACAAAGGTAATTACATCATAAGTTTGGGCAGTCTATGCCGATGGATGGCGTTGCAGGCTGAGAACTTGGGGGTGGAGGTCTACCCAGGTTTTACCGCCAGTCAAGCGATCATCGATGAAGATAGTCGTGTTTGTGGCGTGATCACGGGCGATATGGGATTAGATAAAAATGGTGAACAAAAAGGAAATTTCGAACCTGGTATTGAACTGCGAGCGAAGTTTACTTTATTTGCTGAAGGCGCACGGGGGCATATTGGTAAGCAGTTGATTAACCGATTTAATCTTGCTGAAGAGAAAACTCCTCAACATTACGCTATCGGTTTTAAAGAGCTGTGGGAAATCCCATCAGAGCAGCATCAGCAAGGTTTAGTAGTGCACGGATTAGGCTGGCCGTTATCAAACGAAGCCACAGGTGGCAGTTATCTCTACCATTTAGAGGGAAACCAAGTTGCCGTCGGGTTGATTGTTGACTTGAATTATAAGAATCCGCACTTGAGTCCATTTGATGAGTTTCAACGTTTTAAACACCACCCGTTGATTGAGCAATACCTCAAAAATGGGAAGCGTATTAGCTATGGCGCGAGAGCGATCACCAAGGGCGGCTTTCATTCGCTTCCCACGCAGCAGTTTGCTGGTGGCTTGTTAATTGGCTGTGATGCAGGAACACTTAACGGCGCTAAAATCAAAGGCACACACACCGCAATGAAATCTGGCATGCTTGCCGCTGAAGCAGTATGTGAAGCCCTTGAGAGTCAGTCAGTTACTGCTGATTATCAAAAGCATTTCAAACAGTCTTGGCTGTATGAAGAGCTTTATCAAGCACGTAACTTCTCAAGTGGTATTCACCGCTTTGGATCGTGGCTGGGCGGTGGTTTAGCGCTGCTGGAACATAACGTATTAAAAGGCAAAGCTAAGTGGCATATCCGCTGTGATAAGCCTGATCATCAGTCTCTGTTATTGGCGGAAAACAGCAATGAAATTGTCTATCCGAAGCCTGATGGCGTGTTAAGTTTCGATCGCCTCTCTTCTGTTTATCTATCCAATATCTTCCATGAGGAAGATCAACCATGCCACTTACGACTGGAGAACCAGCGGATTCCTATTGAGCAGAACCTTGAATTATATGCAGAGCCAGCACAGCGCTATTGTCCGGCTGGCGTGTATGAAATCGTACAGGGGGAGCAGCAGCCAGAGCTTCAAATAAATGCGGCCAACTGTATCCACTGTAAGACCTGCGACATCAAAGATCCAAGTCAAAATATTACCTGGACTCCACCAGAAGGTGGTGGTGGTCCGAACTATCCAAATATGTAAGCGTTTGAGAATAATTTTTATTAACAATTTATTTACTTAAAGTTTGCGTTAGTTCAAATCTTTCTCGATGAACTCGATTGCAACTTAATCTTTCAGGCACTATTCTGATTTTAAATTGACGTTTACGTAAACTGAATACAAAGTTGATGCATAGGTGTAAAAGCGGTTACCAGTATCAAAGTTAGGTTTGATCAAATAGTGCTCAATGGAACGCACTTAAAATAACGAAAGGGAGATCAACTATGGTATCGGAATCGCCTCTGTTGCAGGTAAACGATATTTCATTGGCTTTTGGTGGGGTGAAAGCTTTAACTGACGTGAGCTTCCATGTGAATGAAAAGGAAATTTTTTCAATCATTGGCCCAAACGGTGCAGGTAAAACCTCAATGCTCAATTGCATCTCTGGTCGATACACACCAAACAAAGGCTCTGTAATCTTCGCTGGAGATGATGTAACTAAACGGACACCTAGCCAACGAGCTGAGTTAGGGTTGGGAAGAACCTTCCAAAACTTAGCGCTCTTTTCTCACATGTCGGTACTGGACAACATCATGGTTGGCCGACACCACCTACTAAAAAACAACTTCGTCACGGGGCCACTCTATTGGTTCTCTAATGCGCAGAAAGAAGAGATGGCGCACCGCAAATATGTGGAAGACGTGATCGATTTTCTAGAAATCCAGCACATCCGAAAAGCGACTGCAGGCACGCTATCTTACGGATTACGTAAACGTGTAGAGCTTGCTCGTGCCATTGCCTTAAAACCTAAGTTATTGCTGCTTGATGAACCAATGGCAGGAATGAACTTGGAAGAAAAGGAAGACATGGCACGTTACATCATGGATCTGAATGAAGAATTAGATATCACGATCATCATGATTGAGCACGACATGGGCGTGGTCATGGACATCTCTAATCGCGTTTTGGTTTTGGATTTCGGGAAACACATTGCTACAGGTGAGCCTGAAGAAGTGATGGCCAACCCACATGTGAAACAAGCGTACTTAGGCGAAGAGCTACCGACATTAGAGGAGAGTGCATAATGGCACAGCAACATAATGATTGGGCAGATATAACCCGCTTAGATACCTTTCCAAAAGTGTTGCAACACAATGCCAAGAACTGGCCCGAACAAGTCGCAATGCGTGAAAAGGAGTTTGGTATTTGGCGAGAGTTCACTTGGAAGGATTATGAAAACCGCGTCAAGTGGATGGCACTGGCACTACAAGATTTGGGTATTGGTGAGCAAGATGTCGTTGGTTTGCTAGGTGATAACCGCCCTGAATGGGTATGGGGCGAGTTAGCGGCACATGCGATCAAAGGTTTCTCGCTGGGCATCTATCAAGATTCTATGCACGAAGAGGTGGCGTACCTTATCAACTATGCCAAAGCAAAAGTCGTGATTGCCGAAGATGAAGAGCAATGCGACAAGCTGCTTGAGCTTGGTGATGAAATTCCTAGCGTTGAATACATTATTTACTGCGATCCTCGTGGAATGCGTAAATACGATGATCCAAGATTGATTGATGTTGAACAGGTCTACAAAAAAGGTCAGCTGATTGATAAAGCGGACCCAGACAAATATCTCAATATGGTTGTTGAAACCAAAGGCAGCGATCTTTCAATTCTTTGTACAACGTCGGGTACGACTTCTAAACCAAAATTGGCTCTGCTACACAGTGGCACGTTCTTGGATCACTGTGCGGCTTACTTGCGTGCAGACCCTCGTTCCCCAGGCGACAACTACGTTTCTGTTCTGCCTTTGCCTTGGATCATGGAGCAGGTTTACGTGGTTGGTCAGGCGTTGATTTCTCGTCAAATCGTTAACTTTGTGGAAGAACAAGAAACCATGATGTCCGACTTGCGTGAAATCGGTCCAAACTTTGTGCTGTTAGCGCCACGTGTGTGGGAAAACATTGTGGCAGACGTGTCTGCACGAATGATGGATTCGACACCGTTTAAGCAAAAGATGTACAAACTGGGCATGAGCTTAGCCAACAAAGCGCTGGAGCAGGGTAAACGCTCTAAGTTGGCTGAATGGATTCTTCTGCGTGCTCTGCGTGACCGTTTAGGGTTTTCGAACCTGACATCTGCGGCAACCGGCGGTGCGGCGATGGGACCGGATACTTTCCGTTACCTACAAGCTATTGGTGTGCCACTTAAGCAGCTTTATGGTCAGACCGAAATGTGTGGCGCATACACCGTGCACCAAGCGGATGATGTGGATTACGATTCCGTTGGTGTTGCGTTTGATAATGCAGAAGTGAAAGTCATCAACCCGGACAGCAATGGCGTTGGTGAAATCATCGCGAAAAGTACAGGTATGTTTACTGGCTACTTAAACAACCAAGCAGCATATGATGAAGATGTTCAAGATGGTTGGATGCACACAGGCGATGCGGGCTATTTTAAAGATTCCGGTCACTTGGTGGTGATTGATCGTCTGAAAGATATGTCGGAAACCAGCCATGGCGACCGTTATTCGCCACAGTTTATCGAAAACAAACTCAAGTTCTCGCCGTTTATTGCAGAAGCCGTGGTGGTAGGTAAAGGTCGACCTTGGCTGTCTGCCATCATCTGTATTCGCTATGCGATCGTCGCGAAGTGGGCAGAGCAACGCGGCTTGGCATTTACCAACTACACCAACTTATCTGCTCAACCAGAAGTGTACCAAGCGATTCGTGAAGAAGTTCAAAAAGTGAACGAATCCCTACCGGATGCACAGAAGATCAGCAAATTCATTCTACTTTACAAAGAGTTGGATGCCGACGATGGCGAGTTAACTCGTACGCGTAAAGTGCGTCGTGGTGTGGTTGCAGAGAAATACGGAGACATCATCGAAACCATCTACAGCGACGATCCAAAAGTCGATGTCGATACAGTGATCACTTATCAAGATGGCACTAAAACACGCATTCAAACGTCGCTAGTTATTGAAACGCTTATTGAGCATGAGCCAACACTAGTGGATAGCGAACAACGGAGGATCGCATAGTGAATACGGATTTATTACTGCAACTCGTCATTAATGGCGTGATCGTTGGCATGTTGTATGGCGTTGTCGCCATGTGCTTTGTATTGATTTACAAATCGACCCAGGTGGTCAACTTTGCTCAGGGTGAGTTCTTGTTGATTGGCGCATGGGTATGTTGGGCGGCATTGGTGCACCTACAGTTACCGTTTTTTATTGGCTTTTTACTCACGCTCGCGTTCATGATGATTTTTGGTATCGCCGTGCAAACCATTGTGCTCAGACCGTTGATTGGTGAACCGATTATCTCTGTGATCATGGTGACCATCGGTCTATCGATGTTTTTCCAAGCGCTGATGAAGTGGATATTCGGTGTCTCTGCTGTGTCGTACCCGCAAGTGTTCGAAACCAACGTGGTAAATATCGGAGGTTTGAATGTTGAGTTTGCTTACATTCTGAGCTTGATCTTCTCAATGCTCATCATGGGCGCGTTCTACTGGTTCTTCAAATTCAGCAAAATGGGTCTGGCAATGCGCGCAACGGCATTCAACCAGCAAGTAGCCCAGAGTCTTGGCATTTCCATCAAGAAAGTGTTCGCCATCAGTTGGGCCATTTCGGCAATGGTATCTGCAACAGCAGGGATTGTTATCGGTATCGTTAACGGCGTATCTGACGCGCTATCCATTATTGGTATCAAAGTTTTCCCAGCCGTTATTTTAGGTGGCTTAGATTCTGTAGTCGGCGCAATTGTCGGTGGTATTACCATCGGGGTGCTAGAAAACTTGGCTGAGTTTTTTGATAGCCAATACCTGCAAGTGGGTAACTTATACAACATCGCACCATTCTATGTGCTGTTAATCATTCTTGCCTTCAAGCCATATGGCCTGTTTGGTACCAAAGATATTGAGCGTATTTAAGGAGAAATAACATGGCTCAACTTAGCATGCGCCCATGTGGTGATTTTCGAACCACATACAAAAGCGATACGCCAATTTTTGAAACCAAAACCATCAGAAGCCTTGCGATTGCTGGTGTCATCGCCATGCTGGCAGCACCGCTGGTCTTGGATATTTACTTCCTAAACCTGTTTATTCAGATTGCATACCTCGGTATCGCGGCATTGGGCTTAAACATTTTGGTTGGTTTTACCGGACAAATCTCGCTAGGTCACGGTGCGTTCTTTGGCTTTGGCGCCTTTGCATCGGCTTGGCTAAATAACCAGTTTAACATTCCAGTCGTGTTTGCGATTCCGCTTGCGGGTTACTTAACCATGATTGTGGGGATGCTGTTTGGTCTGCCAGCAGCTCGAATTAAAGGTTTATATCTAGCCATCGCAACGTTGGCGGCGCAGTTTATTTTAGAGGACTTCTTTGCTCGCGCAGATTGGTTCAGTGGCGGCTCATACGGTGCAAGCGCGAACCCAATTAATTTGTTTGGCTTTGAGTTTACGACTGACGAAAGCTTCTTCTACATCGCTCTGTTTGCGCTGATCTTCATGTATATGTGGGCATCAAACTTAATCCGTTCTCGTGACGGTCGCGCGTTTGTCTCAGTACGAGATCACTATTTGTCAGCAGAGATCATGGGCATCAACCTAACCAAGTATCGTCTGCTCTCATTTGGAGTGTGTGCATTCTATGCAGGCATCGGGGGGGCACTCTACGGACATTATCTAGGGTTTGTATCAGCAGAAGGCTTCACCATCATGATGTCTATCCAGTTCTTGGCAATGATCATCATTGGTGGCTTGGGTTCAGTCAAAGGCACATTGATGGGGACGATATTTATCGTATTGCTGCCTGAAGTTTTGGAGTTTGGCGTAACGGGGCTTTCAGCGTTTGGTGATACCACCGCTTTCACTGATGGTCTGGCTTACTTCAAAGAGATGGCGATTGGTTTAGTCATCATGCTGTTCCTCATTTTCGAACCTCAAGGATTATCGCATCGCTGGCAACAGATTCGAGCATATTGGAAACACTATCCGTTCTCATATTAACGTGGAATTAAGTGGAATATACCTCAATAACAAGGACAACGAGTTATGAACAAAGGACATTTAGCGACAACGTTGGTGCTGTCATCTGCACTGTTTACTACCGCAACTTGGGCAAAAGATTCTGTGTTTGTCGGGCAATTAGTCGACTTTTCTGGACCAACTGCCTATGTAAGCAAGCCTTATGGTTCTGGCGTGCGAGACGCATTGCGTTGGATTAACCAAAACGGTGGCATTAACGGTACCGAGCTCGAATTTGAAACAGTAGACATGGCGTACAAAGTACCAGTGGCGATTTCCAACTATAAACGTTGGGTGGCGCGTAAAGACATGGTTGCGCTGCAAGGTTGGGGTACGGCGGATACCGAAGCACTTATTTCGTTTGTTACCAAAGACAAAGTGCCGGTGTTCTCTGCTTCTTACTCTGGTCACTTAACTGACCCAACTGGCAAAAACCCAAAAACCGCGAAACCAGCGCCTTATAATTTCTTTTATGGTGCGTCGTACTCAGATGCGTGCCGTGCGCTAGTTAAGTGGGCGAAAGAAGATTGGGAATCTAAGGGCAATCAAGGTGCGCCGAAATTTACGCACATTGGCGATAACCATCCATTCCCGAATGCGCCAAAAGAAGCGTGTGCAGAGTACGCCAAAGAGCTTGGTTTTGATGTGCAAAACCCAGTCGTTGTGTCACTAAAACCAGGGGACTTCAAAGCGCAATGTTTGTCGCTGAAAGAGTCAGGCACCAACTACGGTTACATTGCTAATATCGGTAGCTCGGTTATCTCACTAGTGAAGTCTTGTAACACGGTTGGGACAGAGTTCCAGTACATGGCAAACATTTGGGGCGGCGATAAGCCAGTGCTTGAAGCAGCAGGCGATGGCCTTAAAGATTACGTTTTCCCAGGTATGACAGCGTTTTGGGGAGATGATAATGAAGGCATGAAACTGGTCCGTGAGATTTCTAAGCAGTCTGAATCAGAGCCGGGCGAATTCAGAACTCACCATTACATTCGCGGTATTTGTTCTGCGTTCTATATGAAAGAAGCAATGGAGTGGGCGAAAGACAACGGTGGCATCACAGGTGAAAACATCAAGAAGGGCATGTATGTCCATGACAACTGGGTACCACAAGGCTTAGAAGGTGTTTGTGTCCCTGCGAACTGGAAACCGGAAGATCACCGAGGCACAACAACCGTGAACGTCTTTATGGGCAACAACGATGGCGGCGCAGTTGATATTAAGAAAGTATCTCAGGTGACATTGTCACGTCGTGACGATTGGCTAGGTTACTAATCTACGACTTATTAATAACAAAGCTTACTGAAAATAAGGATGGGTGAGAGAACACTCTCACCCTAGCAAGGAGTAGTTTGATGGCTGAATTAGCAACGAATATCGAACCGGCAGAAATACTGCTTTCAGTGAACAACATTGAAGTCGTCTACGACGAAGTAATACTAGTACTTCGCGGTGTGAGTTTAGAAGTTCCAAAAGGGCAGATTGTGACCTTACTGGGCGCCAACGGTGCGGGTAAATCCACAACGTTGAAAGCCATTTCTGGTTTATTGAAAACCGAAGATGGTGAAGTGACGCGCGGCGAAATCAACTTCATGGGCGAGCGTATAGACAACAAAAACCCGGAAGAGATCGTCCGTTCGGGCATCTTCCAAGTTATGGAAGGGCGCCGAATTGTTGAAGATATGACGGTAATAGAAAATCTTCGCTTAGGCGCTTATACACGCACTGACAACGAAGTTGAACAAGACATCGAAATGGTGTTTGACTATTTCCCGCGACTCAAAGAGCGCACTGGCCTGGCGGGCTATTTGTCTGGCGGTGAGCAACAAATGTTAGCGATTGGCCGAGCATTAATGGCTCGACCGAAGATGATTTTGTTGGACGAACCGTCTATGGGGCTTTCTCCACTGCTAGTTAAAGAAGTATTCAGCATTATTAACAAGATCAACAAAGAGCAAGGTATTACCATGCTTTTGGTTGAGCAGAATGCCAACTTCGCTCTTCAAGCGGCCGATTACGGTTACATCATGGAATCAGGCAAAATCGTACTAGATGGCAGCAAGCACGAATTGCTAAACAATGAAGACGTAAAAGAATTCTACCTTGGCGGCGGCGATGAAGATCGCAAGAGCTTTAAGAATCTGAAATCTTACAAACGTCGTAAGCGTTGGTTGTAAGGAGCAAGGATGAACGAACTATTTGATGCGAAAGAATCGTTGTCTCTACAGGCGCGAGAAGAGTCGCTGTTTCAACGTTTGCCAGCACTGATTGAGAATTCGAAAGCCAATAGCGAACATTACGCAGCGCATTTTTCTGAGTTAGATCCTACATTGGCAAACAATCGTGAAGGGCTTGCTCAGCTCCCGATTACACGTAAGTTCAATGTACCTAATCAGCAGCAACTTAAACCGCCGTTTGGTGGCTTAAATAGCGTTGCCATTGGTCAAATGGCGCGCGTATTCCAATCTCCTGGGCCGTTATATGAGGCTCAAACGGATGAGGCCGATTTCTGGCGTATGGGGCGCGCGTTTCACGCTGCTGGGTTCTGTGCGGGTGATTTAGTGCATAACACGCTCTCTTACCATTTCTCTCCTGGCGGATTTATTATGGATGGTGGCGCAAGGGCTTGTGGCTGTGCGGTATTTCCGGCTGGAGTAGGCAATACCGAAGCGCAAATAGAGGCAATTAAACAGCTTCAACCTAATGGTTACACTGGCACACCTTCTTATTTGCTGACGTTGCTACAAAAGTACCAAGAGAAATACAATGAGCTGCCTAGCTTTGAGAAAGCTCTGGTCTCTGGTGAAGCGGTTACAGCAGACATGCAACAGATGTTTGAGGAAAAAGGCATTGCAGTCTTTCAAGCCTACGCAAGTGCAGAGCTTGGTTTGATTGCTTATCAAGTGTCTGGTGAACAAGGATTAGTGATTGCCGAAGATATTATTGTTGAAATCGTTGATCCTGATGGTGTTCCTGTACAACCGGGAGAAGTCGGTGAAGTCGTTGTAACGTCGCTCGATGAGAAGTTCCCGCTGATTCGCTACGCAACGGGAGATTTATCGGCATACCTAGAGACAAGTTCTGATTCTTCACGCACGAATGCACGAATTAAGGGCTGGATGGGACGAGCAGACTCCGCGGTGAAAGTAAAAGGGCTGTTTGTTTATCCGCATCAGATCCAAGAAGTCTGTCGTCGCCACGATATTAAAGGCTCCTTGAAAATTGAGCGCGATGGCTTCAACGATGCCATTACTTTCTGTTGTCATGATGTGCATGTATCAGCAGAGGACATTCAAGCAACACTCCAGTCTGTCACTAAACTGAAAGGCAATGTCCAGTTTGTACCGAACCAAGCGGAGCAGCCGTTAATCAATGATCTTCGCAGTTAACTCATTGGTGGCATAAGTGCAGTAGAAAGTGGTTGTCATAAAAAACTAACAACGTCAGACAAAAGGCTAGAAAAGGGATACCACATTGCGCTGCGTATCCCTTTATTTTTTACTACCGCAATCAGGGAGCGGGTAAATGAAACAGGCACCAATGATTAACACACAATTCTGGGATGATTTGTTTATCCGAGGCACTATGCCTTGGGATGCCCAATCGACACCTCAAGAACTCAAGGACTATCTCGACAATTCACTTCATGTAGGCCAGTCAGTGTTTATTCCTGGGTGTGGTGCCGCTTATGAACTGAGCACTTTTATTCAATATGGGCATGACGTGATCGCGATGGATTACAGCCAAGAAGCGGTAAAAATGGCGCAATCAACGTTAGGTAACTACAAAGATAAAGTCGTATTGGGTGATGTATTTAATGCCGATTTTTCTCACTCGTTTGATGTCATTTACGAGCGGGCCTTTCTCGCAGCACTACCGAGAGATATGTGGTCAGAATACTTTTCGATGGTGGATAAATTATTGCCAAGCGGAGGTTTTCTAATTGGTTTTTTCGTCATTGATGATAATTACCTATCACGCTTTCCTCCATTTTGTTTGCGAAGTGGGGAGTTGGCATCTTTTCTAGAGCCCACGTTTGAACTTGTGAAGTCCTCAGTGGTGGCAAACAGTGTTGAGGTTTTTAAAGGCAGAGAGCAATGGATGGTGTGGCAGAAACGTTAGTCGTCACTGAGACTTCTTTAGAAAGTATTCGCGGAAACTGTCTGGTTCTTTTTTAATCGCTGAAAAGTAAGTCACAAATGTATGATATTTGGTCGATGCCATGAGCCAGAGAGCGATAATAGGAAAAAGTACAAAACTAACAAAAAAAAGTTTATGTTCATCTTCAAGAAGGAATAGGCCAAGAGCGTAAACAAGGAACTGAAAGTAAATATTGATTAAGTTGATTTCTGCCGCTTTAGGTTTGCCTCTAACAATCATCATGTTTGGGATAACAAGCAGTAGAGTCATGACCCCAGCAAAAGAAAAGCTTAGAGCCAAGAAAGTATCAGTAGTTAAGTGCTCAGACGACTGGTCAATCAATATTGCCAGCAACGTTACTGCCATGCCGCCTCCCATCATAATCAAGGTAATGACTGCCACGCCAACAAGAAAAACCCAAATAGAAAGGTAATGGTTGTCAAAAAACTCTTCTGCCTTCAATCTTTTAAACCTCATCGATACATACTGTGAAATAACAGAGGTTACTTCACTCTATTCCTGTTGAGGGGATACTCACACAGAAAGAATACGTATGTAAAATATCAATAAGCGTTAGTTTTAAAGGCGGGAGTTACCCCCATAATAGGTCGAAAGGTATTTCAGAATGGCTTCGCGATTATCACCCGGCAGTTCATCCATCCCTTGCTCTTCAATCATCCAGTCTAAGGTTTCATCTCATCGTTGGCGGCTTAGTCATTGTTGTGTGACCATGTGTAACGAATGACAGGCTGAGCAGACTGCCGCGACGAGTTCCATATTCTCTCCTGGCGCTAATATCCCATCACCAGCTGATTTGACCTCCACTTCAGATGAAGCAGTATTCCAATCTGGTGGCGTGTAGGGTTTTGGGTTGCTAGCCATGCAATGATTGCGGCTCGCGCACCCGGGTCTTTTACGCCGGGAAAGACCATGTTTGTGCCCGGAGCAAACTCCTGTGGTGACGCCAAAAACAGCATCCAGTTTTTCTGCGTCCCATTGACCTTGATGCTGTTTGATGGCTTCGCTGTAATTGAAGCCTGTAAAGCCGGCAATATCACGCTCTGCTAAGCCCCAAAGAGGCAGCCCCACAAGCACTTCCTCCATTTTTCAAACTGGTGACAAGCTTTACACACCATCGCTTGCTGTTCGCCTGCGGCTATCAACTCGTCATTGTTTGCTAAGGCTGAGTAACTTAACAGCGCGAGAAAAGTAAACGAGAGCGGGAAAACCCGCTTATTTAAGGATGTTGCTTTCACTGTTATTCCCCCTTCATGTTTAACCCTTAACAATCAGCGCGATTCGGTGGAAGGTGTTGTTGAGGTAACCTTTCGGGTTCCATGTGATAGCAAAAGGTTGGCCCACCTCTTGGTCATCAGTCGCCTTTGCCCCAACTTCGTAGTAGCCCGCTTGGGGGAATGTCACTTTGGCGTTGAACGTCTGCCAAGCGCTGTCATTGGCTGGGGCTGCGAGTTCGGCATCCATCCATGTTGCGCCAAAATCAATCCTTTCTCGCTGCACTACCGAGAGACCAGTGGCCAGATTACTTTGCTATGGTGGATAAATTGCTGACAAGAGACGGTTTGTTAATTGGTTGTTTCGTTATAGATGATGATTACCACTCTCGCTTCCCTCCATTTTGTTTGCGAAGTGGGGAGTTGGAGGGTTATCTAGAACCGACGTTTAAGCTTGTGGAATCCTCAGTGGTGGCAAACAGTGTTGAGGTTTTTAAAGGTAGGAGCGCTGGATGGTGTGGCAGAAAAGTTGCCGTATTTAAACGCTATGGCATCAAATAATGAATACAAAATCAGCGTCACATAATGCATCTTTTAAAGACAATTATTCTTGTGGTAACGATAAGTGTTGTGAATTGGCGAAGTTGCGAGAAATGTGGATCATGTCCTTTGAAAATATAAGGATATATAATATGGACAAATCATTTTCTCTCATCGATAAGCCTACCTTCTTAGGCTCACTCTTTCTTTTACTCAGCGTCGTTATACCCTTAATTTTATTTCCCACACAAGGTGCGGATTGGATAGCTTCGGCCAAATTTTTCATGACCGATAAGCTTGGTGTGTTATACCTCGCACTGGGTATCGCAGCAATGTGTTTTATGATTTACACCGTGTTCAGCGATCTTGGCCAAATCAAACTTGGTGAAGCCGACGAGCAACCAGAATTTGGTAACGCCTCATGGGCTGCAATGCTATTTTGTGGAGGTATTGGCGCAAGTATTCTGTATTGGGGGTGTATCGAGTGGGCATACTACTATCAATCACCACCATTTCAGTTGGAAGCAGGCAGTGAAGAAGCCATTCGCTGGGCCGCGACTTATGGTCTGTTTCACTGGGGACCGATTGCTTGGTCAATTTACCTTATTCCTGCTCTGCCTATCGCTTACTTCTTTTATGTACGCAAACAACCTGTTTTGAAAATCTCTAGTGCGTTAATGCCTGTATTAGGAGAAAAGCGTGCAAACGGTGGTATTGGCAAGTTTATTGATGTGTTGTTTATTTTTGGTATGTTGGGTGGCGCGGCGACTACGCTTGGCTTAGCAGCGCCTCTTATCAATGGTGGTCTACATCATATCTTCGGTCTTCCAAACAATACCTTCAGCCAAGTGGCTGTATTACTTCTCTGTACTGCTATTTTTGGTTACTCCGCGTATGCAGGGCTTGAGAAGGGGATCAAATTCCTTAGTAACATTAACTTCTGGGGTGCGATGGGCTTGTTACTCTTTATACTTGCCGTTGGGCCAACCGTGTTCATGTTAGAAACGGGCTTAGATTCAATTGGTCGTATGTTGTCTAACTTCTTTGTTATGGCTACCTGGGCGGAGCCGTTTGGTGGTTATGGTGAGTTTACAGATACACACTTCCCGCAAGACTGGACTATTTTCTACTGGGCATGGTGGTTGGTCTTTGCTCCTTGTATGGGATTGTTTGTTGCGCGTATCTCGCGTGGAAGAACGATCAAACAGATGGTCGTAGGTTCTATATTTTACGGTTCTTTAGGTTGTTTCTTATTCTTCATTGTTTTAGGTAACTATGGTTTATCGTTGCAATTGACGGGTGAGCTTGATGTCATTGCAATCCTCAACGAATCAGGCGCGCCAGCGGCTATTTTTGCAACGTTAGACACATTACCGTTAGGGCCAATCGTTATTGGTGTTTTTACACTATTGTGTATCATTTTTACGGCGACTTCGTTTGACTCTATCTCGTACATTCTTGCGTCTGTGGTTCAAAATGATGTGACGGAAGAACCGATGCGCTGGAACCGTTTGTTCTGGGCGTTTACTTTGTCTTTTCTGCCAACCGTCCTAATGTTCATGGGAGGTTTATCGACATTACAAACCGCTGCGATCGTGGGAGGTTTACCGTTGTTAGTTATCTCGGTGATGTTGATGGTGTCCTTTGTCCGCGCGGCGAGCCTAGATATTAAACATCAAGCAGAATACGAAGAGCCAACCATTAACATTGAAGAACTGCCGGAAATTGACCCTTGGTCAACAGAGGGAATGGCTTTGGCGAAATTTGAGCGCTTTAAAGACTTAGCTCAACAGGCGGCTGAAGAAGAGCGCGAAGCAATGGCGGCCCTGATGAGCATGCGTAAGAGAATTCGCGCATTTGCCTTAGAACACAGCTGTGAATCTGGGTTTTCGGACCATCATTTACCAGAAGAGATGCAAACAGAGCTACAGCAACTAACCGAAGCGCTTGAGTTGGCTCAAAAGAAGAAACAAGAACTGTCTGAGCAAGCCCAAGAATCTCGAATGGAATTTAATCATGTGTTATTAGGCGGCGCGTCGGCAGGTTTAGCAACATCGCAGGCTTAAGAACAGGCACACAAGAGCCGAGTACAAACTCGGCTCTTTTTTTGCGTGGATACCTTACAGTTAAAAATTCTGCTCAATCAGTGTTAATGCTTACACTATTTTAGGTTGACCATCTGATGCGGTGGCACCGCCGTCTACAGGTAGGTTTACGCCATTAATGAAAGATGCGTCATCACTTGCCAAGAAAGTCACGACGGACGCAATTTCTTCAGGTTCGGCGGCTCGGCCGAGCGCAATGCGCTCATTGAATTTATCGCGGATTTCCTGCGGCCAGCCGTTCGTCATGTTGGTTTTTACTAAGCTTGGGCATACGGCGTTAATTCTTACGCCCTCCGCACCATGGTCCAATGCCATCGCTCGGGTAAGGTTCACCACTGCGCCTTTACTCGCGCAATAGAATGCGGCACCCCAGTCACCACCCAAACCGGAAACGGACGCGGTATTTACCATACAACCTTTCGTTTTTAAGAGTTCAGGCAAAGCAAACTTCGCGCAATAAACAACACCATCAATGTTTACACCAGAGATCTTCTTCCAGTCTTCCACACTACCTTCAATCACGGAACCAGGGACATGTACGCCAGCATTGTTTACTAAAATATCCAGTTTACCGAAACGGGTAACAACATCAGAAATCAGTGCTGCGACTTTTTCTGGGTCAGAAACATCAATAGAATGCGCAGACACACGCTGTTTATCAAAGCCCTCAACGGCGTTTGCCAACTGCTCTTCATTCCAATCGGCAAGAGCGACGTTTGCGCCTTCTTCATACAAACGTTTTGCGATGGCCAAACCAATACCATTGGCAGAACCAGTGACGAGTGCGACTTTATTTTTTAATCCTCTCATGCGATTTCTCCTTCGAAACTTACAAAAACGGGATCTTGATTTTTCTCTGTGCGCGGCAACATCAGTTTGTCGTTGTCGCTGTAATCTACGGGGATAGCCACCACTGCTGGTCCTTCAACGTCCATGGCTTTATTCAATGTCGGTAGCAATTCGTGTTGACTAGTCACTGCGAAGCCTTTCGCGCCAAATGATTCGGCGTAGGCCTTGAAATCAATTGGTCCAAATTTCACACCAGAGCAGCGCTGATATTTGTTGATCTCTTGCATTTCTACCATGTTGTAGGCGTTATCAACCCACACAATATGGACGATATTGCAGTTCAGTCTAACCGCGGTTTCTAACTCCATGCTCGATTGCATAAAACCGCCGTCTCCCGATATCGATACCACTTTGCTACCAGGTTTTAGTAGGCTGGCACCAATGGCCCATGGTAGTGCAACGCCCATTGTTTGTTGGCCGTTAGACACCAGCATTTGGCGAGCTCGAAAACAGCTCAAGTAACGAGCGATCCAGATGTGGAAGCTCCCCATATCAAGGCATAGCGTGGTATCCGGTGTGATGATAGATTGCATAGCTTTTATTAGCGCCAGTGGATGAAATCCTTGCTTGTTATAGACATTGGGATAGGTTTTGATCACTTGCCGTTGCAGTGCGACCTCTTCCAGTACTGAAAGTGCCGTTGGGGAAAGGCGAGCATATTCAGAGATATAGCTGCCCATCTTGTCTAATGACTGCGCAATGTTTCCGACGATTTCAACACAAGGCTGATAATTAAGTTGGTATTCTGCTGGTTCAATATCGAGGTGAATCACTGGGTTGCGGTGGCTGTTCCAAAGCTCAGGGTCATACTCTATTGGGCTAAAGCCGATGGTGAGAATTAAATCGGCGTCCCGCAGTAAAACATCGCCAGGTTGGTTATTAAACAAACCGACACGCCCAGCAAAGTGATGATAGTAATTGATGTCTACCGTGCCGGCGGCCTGGTAAGTGCCGACAACGGGTAGCTGCGTATTTTGAAGAAACCGAGCGATAGCAGCAGCGTTTTGACTGCGGCTCGCGTGAAGGCCAAGTAAAACCACACAGCGCTTTGCTTTACTGATTCGACTGACCGCTTCTTCGATTGCTGCGATGTCTGCGCAACCAGGCTGTGTGTAAGGCGAGGGGACAATAATGTCCGTTTGGGTTTGCTCGGATAAAACATCTTGGGGGAGACTCAAAAAGCAAGCCCCAGGACGACCTGACTCTGCGATACGAAATGCGTTCGCCATGATCTCGCTTGCGGCGTCCACATGCTGCACTTCAGCACTGAACTTAGTTATAGAGCGAAAAATACTGACGGTATCCATGCTCTGGTGTGTTTGTTTTTGCTGGTCAGTTCGTTTCACCGCACCACCGATAGCAATCAGCGGATCGCCTTCGGAGTTTGCTGTTGCAACCCCCGTAACTAGATTTCCACAGCCAGGGCCTGACGTAACCATTGTGACGCCTGCTTTGCCGGTTAGTCTTCCCATAACGCCCGCCATAAACGCGCCGTTAGCCTCGTGACGTACCGGAATCATTTGGATGTTAGTGTCTTCAATCGCATCGAACAGTCGATCTATTTTTGCACCAGGAATACCGAAAATGTACTTAATGCCGAGAGACTCTAGCTGTTGAGCGATCAACTGAGCTCCATTTTTATTTGAAGGTTTGGATTGCATTTGTTGTCCTTATTATTTGCCTGACTTTGTTACTTTTCCGCCTTTTCTATGGCGGTATTTATATCTTCCGGAGCCAAATTGGCGTTGAGGAAGTCTGTCGATACTGGGGTATCAATCACTAGCCGTGAGACTTTGCCAATCTGGAGGAACCCTGACGAAATGCTGTAATCCTGGATATGACCACCTCCTTGGCGGTCATCGGTAATAAAGTGTTCGTGATAGCCGGGCACATTAATGCCAGTCGTGTATTTAGGACTGCGAAAGCCGGCGACCACGCCTTGCTTATGCGTGAAGCGGAATGTTGGTTGTTCTTTGACCACTTCAAGCATTGGCCGATAAGGGCGTGTTTGTTTAGGTACGGTACGAGTGCGAACTGAATCGAAAACGCCATCAATGCGCACTGCGCAAAATAGGTTATCGCTTGGAACCATGTCGTCTATGAGGTTATGGACTTCATGACGTGACATGCGCGATGTCAGTGGCAGCTCGATATCAGGTTTAAAAAAAGTCATGACAGCAAAGGGCGTTTTTTGCGCTAGGTCTGCCGGGTTTGCGGAGCCATCCGACTTGAGTTGAAAAACTTCCTTATCAAAAGCAATCAACTCACCATCCAATTCATTGAACGTACCTAAACCAAAATCCCCATGTTTCAGCAGTTCTTCTATGGTTGTTGAGCCTTCGTAAACACCAGCTATCAAAGCACTCATTAACGAAGTCTGATAAATCTCACCATCTCCGGTAACGTGATGGTATTCAGAAAATTCTTTCGCTACTTCAAGCGAACAAGCGCATAGAGGGTTATAAAATCCACGCATGAGTAAGACCAGTTATGCAATGAAGAGTATATTTAGATTGACTTCTACACGGTGCTAAATCCAATATAAAAAAGATTTATTTTGATATGGAAAATATATGGAATTTCGCTACCTGAAGTATTTTGTCGCGGTCGCCGAGACTCGTCACTTTACCCGAGCAGCTGAACAGTTAGGGATTGCGCAACCTCCTTTGAGTCAACAAATCAAAAAGCTAGAGCACGAGCTTGGCGTGGACTTATTTAAGCGCTTGTCTAGAGGAGTAGAACTGACCCATGCAGGGCAAGTCTTTTATACGGATGCGGTAAATATTCTTGCTGATGTGGAACGCGCTAAAGCAAAAGCCCGACAGATTGCCCGTGGTGAAAATACGCAGGTTAAAATCGCGTTCGCGACGTCAACATCAACCTGCATTAAGGTATTGGAGAGGATTGGGCGTATTCAAGAGAATGGGGTTCATTTACAGACGGCGGAACTATCAATGCCAGAGCTTGCCACTCAGTTAAAAAGCAAACAACTTGATCTCGCAATCATGCGGCTACCCTGTTACGCCAGTGAGCCTTTTGAGCACAAGGTGTTGTTTAACGACCCGTTTGTCGCGGTGATTCCGGCGGGGCACGAACTGGCAAAATATCCCTGTATCCAGATGAAACAGTTGAGAGGCCATAAAATTTTACTGTTTCCACGAGAGACTGGACCCGCATTGTTTGATGGCATGAGCACACTTTTTGCCGACGCAGGAGTAAGGCTCGAACCACAGTTCGCAGCACCGCAACTTCGTACGACGATTGCCATGGCGCAGGCTGGGTTAGGTATCGCTCTCGTTCCGCGCTCACTGGCTGAACATCTCGATGATTCCGCGACAGTCGCCGAGATTGAGGATATCCCTCTCACTAGTCGTGTTGTTGTTGCTTGGGAGGCGTCTAATCTCAATAAACAAGCGCTAAAAGTAGCCATGCACATCGGTCATGTTGAGGCTTAAAGCTTTGTCATATAACCTGTCGATTGTACCCAACGAACAAAACTTACTGAAGATTGCGACTCTGTTGTCGTATATATTACCTACATCAAGTTGACTTGATAGCTGAACTCTCGTTTTTATCGAGATGATAATGACGAGGACCTTGATTTAATGCATGGTTAAACCGCAAGGGTGATGGATGATTAAAGCGCAAATATTTGATGTATTTTGTGATGAGTTAGCTCAAGGTAATCCATGTGGCGTTGTCGAACTAAATCACTGGCTGAGTGATTCTGAATTACTTCAAATCACTCATCAGGTCGCTCAACCTGTCACATCATTTGTGGTTCAGTCTGGCAGTGACTACCACATTCGCTGGTTTAGCCTAGAAGGAGAGATCAACCTATGCGGACACGGAAGTTTGGGCGCAGGCGCTGCAATCATTTCCAACTATCATAAGAACGAGGTCATTCTACAAAGTCAGTATGGTCATGTTACCGTTACTGGACTGGATGGAATGTATCGGATAGTGATGCCAAGTTGGCTAGCCAAGCCTCATGCCATCCCCTTGGGTATTTCAGGCTTTTCCAATCACCCCGTAGATGCTTTTACAACGCGTGATTTGGTTGTTGTTCTCGAATCAGAAGATGATGTTGTTCGCTATCAACCTAACTTTGATGAGCTGATTAAAATTGATGAGTTTCATGCTGTCATCGTGACGGCTCAAAGTTCTGATAGTGGCTATGTGCTGCGTTACTTTGCACCTAAAATCGGTATTTCAGAAGATCTTGCCACAGGTTCGGCTCAGTGCTCATTGGCGCCTTATTGGTTTGAAAAGCTAGGCAAAGAAAAATTGACGGCTCGTCAGCTATCTCGTGCTGGTGGTTATTTTGAAGTGGCTCGCGGTTTAGAATCTACGATCGTATTGTCTGCACACGTGAAAAGTCGGACTTGAATGCAAACGCCTCTAGCTCTTACACAAGATCTAGAGGCATCCATTTTTTATTGACTTAAACGTGCCGAGCTAAGATTTTAACCCTGCAGCGGTCATCATGACGCGAAATAACATAGACACTAACCCTAATGCAGCGACGCTAACGACCCATATTCCAACCATCCAAGCCCATTGGCGGCACCAATTTTTGATTTTCATACTCACTCCTTATCAACTCGTTAATGGTACGCTTCGCCTTCTTTTACTTTTCCGGAGAAGACGTAGTAACTCCAAAAGGTGTAAGCCAGAATAATCGGGATGATGATCACTGCTCCAACGAGCATAAAGCGCTGACTGCTTGCAGGAGCCGCTGCTTCCCATATTGATATGCTAGGAGGAATGATATTTGGCCAGATACTGATGCCAAGCCCAGCGAACCCGAGAATCACGATCACTAACGCCATCACGAAAGGGCTGCGCTCTTTACGCTTTTTAACGGAGTCGGCAATCTTCAAACATACCAGCCCAGTAATGACAGGTACGGGCAGTAAGTAGAACAAATTAGGCAGAGAAAACCATCTTTCCGCAATGGCAGGGTAAGCAAGTGGAGTCCAAGCGCTCACAATGACTAATGCGGAGATCATCGCCAGTAGTGTTTTGTTAGTGAAGCGGTGCATCGTGTTTTGCAGTTCACCTTCCGTCTTCATGATGAGCCATGTGCTACCAAGCAGCGCGTACGTTGCGACTAAACCCAAACCACAAAAGATGGGAAAAGGGCTGAGCCAGTCGAGTTGGCTACCTACGAAGACGCGGTTTTCCACCGCAAAGCCTTGAATTACCGCGCCAACAACGATGCCTTGGAAAAACGTGGTTAAAATCGAGCCGACCATAAAAGAGCGATCCCAGAACTTTAAGTGATTTTCCAATGCTTTAAAGCGAAACTCAAACGCGACGCCACGAAAGATCAAAGCAATCAACATCAACGTTAAAGGGATGGTTAGCGCTTCAATAATTACCGCGTAAGCCATCGGAAAAGCGCCAAATAGAGATGCGCCTCCAAGCACAATCCAAGTTTCGTTGCCGTCCCAAACTGGCGCGACACTGTTGACCATGACGTCTTTTTGTTTTTCATCCTTGATGAAGGGCATCAGTATTCCAATACCCAAATCGAAGCCATCCATGATGATGTACATCAAAGTGGCAAAAACGATGATCGCGAACCAAATCACGGATAAATCAAAATGCATATTCTCTACCTTAACTTTGTGACAAATTCTAGATGCGGCCTGAAACGGTCGTCATGTCGTGCTCATCGTGTTCGATTGCATCGGGGCCTTTCTTGATTTGGTGGATCATGTAGTAATACCCAAAACCAAACACCAAGCTGTACACAACAAGGAAACACAGCAGGCTGATGCTCATTTGTAGGTCTCCGTGTGCAGAAACCGCGTCACGCGTTTTTTGTACGCCATACACCACCCAAGGTTGCCGACCAACCTCAGTCGTAAACCAGCCAGCGAGTATTGCGATAAGACCAGATGGCCCCATAAATAATGAAAACTTGAGGAACCAACGCGAGGTATAAAGCGTGTTCTTTTTTCGTAACCATATGCTGTAGAAGCTCTGTAAAATCATCAGAAGTCCTAGCCCGACCATGATTCGAAATGACCAAAAGACGATAGGTGAGTTCGGTCGTTCCTCTTTCGGGAAGTCTTTCAGCGCCGGGATTGGCTCAGTTAAACTGTGGCGTAGGATCAAACTTCCTAAAACAGGAATTTCTAAGGCATAGTCTGTGCGTTCTTGTTCCATGTTTGGCATGCCGAACAATATCAATGGGGTTGGTTTGCCATCGCTGTTATCCCAATGTCCTTCGATGGCAGCGATTTTGGCGGGCTGGTGTTCCAGAGTGTTTAGCCCGTGCACATCGCCAATCACGGCTTGGAGTGGCGCAAGGAACACTAAGATCCCGAGCGACATCGAAAACATGGTTTTTACCGCAGTCGATTGATTGCCTCTCAATAAATGCCAAGCGGCTGACGCGCCTACAAAGAGTGCTGAACTGACGAAAGCCGCGACGCTCATGTGCGCCAAACGATAAGGAAATGAAGGATTGAAAACGATAGCAAACCAGTCGGTTGGCACCACACGTCCGTCGACAATTTCATAGCCTTGTGGCGTTTGCATCCAACTGTTGGAGGCAAGAATCCAGAACGTCGAAATGATCGTTCCTAACGCCACCATCGAGGTTGCAAAAAAGTGCAGCTTTTCGCCGACGCGACGCCACCCAAACAGCATTACGCCAAGAAATCCGGCTTCGAGAAAGAAAGCCGTTAACACTTCATAAGTCAGTAATGGGCCTGTGATAGAACCAGCGAAGTCGGAGAAACCACTCCAGTTGGTGCCGAATTGATAAGCCATGACAAGACCAGATACAACACCCATTCCAAAGTTAACCGCAAAAATTTTCGACCAGAAGTGATAGAGCTTTTGGTAATCGGGATTACGTGTTTTTAGCCATAAGCCTTCCAGCACGGCGAGATAGGTGGCCAAACCTATGGTGATAGCGGGGAAAATAATATGAAAGGATACCGTAAAGGCGAACTGTATCCGTGCAAGCATAAATGCGTCGAGGCCAAACATTAAACTTCCTTTGATCTTTTAAGTTTTATGAGAGAGCTATTTTAAAAGGAGCGGAATGAGGGAAGTAGGTACAGACAGTGACTATAAACCTATAACAGATTAAATATTGAAGTGTTATTATTTTGAATTCGGCTTTATGGAAGGGGATTTGCGTTTGGCGAAGTATCAAGAGTTAGTGGAACAGCTTAAAAGGCAGATAAAATCGGGGATATGGCATCCGGGTGACAAGCTGCCTTCGCTGCGTCGCCAATCTGAACACTCGGGTTTGAGCTTGATGACGGTGTTGCACGCGTATCAAATTCTGGAATCTCAAGGCTGGGTCACGTCACAGCCGCGCTCTGGTTATCGAGTCGCGCCCAATATTAAGAGTTCAAGTGAACCCCAAGCGCCAGCAGCAGTTTCGTGGACAGAGCAGGTAGACATCAATGAGTTTATCTTTGATGTTCTGCAGGCGAGCAAAAATCCATCCATGATCAATTTTGGCTTTGCCTATCCAGACCCAAGTTTGTATCCACGCTATCACGTGAATCGGGCGATGAGCGCAGCCGCTCGCAATATGCCGATTTCCACCACCTTTGATAACTTACCGCCGGGAAACGAACAATTACGCACCATCATCGCGAAGCGTTATGCTGCGAAAGGCATTGAAATTTCACCCGATGAAATTGTCATTACGGCAGGCGCGCTGGAGGCGTTAACGCTCAGTTTGCAAGCCTGCACAAGACCGGGAGATTGGGTGGTTGTGGAGTCGCCTGCATTTTATGGTGCTTTGCAATCCTTAGAGCGGTTAGGCTTGAAAGCGCTCTCAGTAAGAACAGACCCAGTCACGGGCATTGACCTAGACTCATTGGAACGAGCGCTGCAAACACACGATGTGAAAGCATGTTGGCTGATGTCGAACTTCCAAAATCCTCTGGGTTTTACGCTCACCAACGAGAAAAAACAAAAGCTGATTGAGCTGACACAGCGATATAACGTGCCAGTGATTGAAGATGATGTGTACAGCGAACTGCATGCCGAGAATGACTCGGTTTACCCACTAAGAATGTTTGATGACACGGGCAATACCATGTTGTGCTCCTCGTTTTCAAAATCATTAATCGCAGGGCTACGTATTGGTTGGGTTGCGGCGGGAAAGCGGGCGCTAGAGGTACAAAAGTTACAGCTAATGAGTACATTAGCGACGAGTGCACCAGTGCAAATGACATTGGTGCATTATTTAACAAGCCGCAATTATGAATTGCATTTGAAGCAGTTACGGAAAAAGCTGTTTGAACGCAAAAGTAAGATGACGGGTCTGCTCAGTGAGCTGTTACCTGAAGCAGTCAACGTGTTAAGCCAAAGCGGCGGGTACTTTATTTGGTTAGAGCTCCCCAAGCATATTGATGCCTTGCCAATATATCGAGAAGCACTAAAAGGTAATATCAGCATCGCACCGGGAAAGATGTTCAGCCTGACAGAACAATACGATCACTGTATTCGTCTTAACGCTTCTTTTGAGCTCAATGACAAATACGTTCATGCTCTCATTCTGCTTGCCAATATTATTCGCGACCATTTGGCGAAATAGCGACTTTCTTCAGTTTTTTGGTTTAATGGAGCGCGCCGGATTTCCGACAACTCGATCGCCCGGCACAACGTCTTTGGTTACGACAGAGCCAGCGCCAACGATGGCCTGGTCGCCAATGGTCACGCCTGGCAGTATGATAGCGCCCCCACCAATCCAAACGTTATTACCGATTTTTACCGGTTTGGCGATCTCATCTCCGGCTAAGCGTCTTTGTGTATCGAGTGAATGAGCGGCTGTGTAAATTTGCACTCTAGGCCCAATCATGACGTTCGCGCCAACCTCAACCTGTCCATTGTCCAGAATAATGGCATCCCAGTTGATGTAGGTGTTTTCTCCGATGGACAAGTGACAACCGTAGGTAAGTTGAAGCGGTGGCTCTATACAGGCGCTGTTTTTTAATTGGACGCCCATTTCCGCCAATAGTTGTCTACGGATATCTGGGTTTGGCTCGTAGTTAAATTGGAAGACAAGCTGCGCAGTTTTGGCGCGCATTAGCTTTAGTTCTTCATCCAGACAATTATAGGTTTCTCCAGAGCGCATCCGAGTCAGTTCTGACATAACAATCATTCCATCAATGTTATTCGCAATAAGGTGCATAATAATTGAAGGTGATTCGAAGTGAAAATTTGATGCTTAAAAATCAGAAAGTTGTCACTGATTTGCCTTGCGTATTCAGTTGGTTGATTGGCTCGTTTAGTACACAAAGACGTAGTCCCTAAATGGCTTAATCGGTTGAAGCCAAAGTGGCAAACCACTCGAAGCGTTTTACGTAGATTACAATATAGTTAATAAGAAGAACTTAATTGAGCCGCTGCGCTATCGATTGATCCAAAAATTTATGACTTATGCGCTCTGGCTTGCTGGCAACGATGAATCAAGAGTGAGCACTTTATGTTCGAACGGGTCATTTCATTTTTAGAAACAACACTGTTTACCTTTAACGAACAACCTATCACGTTGTGGGCGATATTGATGGTGCCGACATGGGGGATTGTCGCTTTATGGTTGTCCAAAATTTTAATCAAAACCGTTACGTCAAGAATGTCCTCATCGGGGAAAGATCCAAACGTTATTCATTTGGTTAAACGGATATTATTTGTCATCGCTCTCGCCATTATTTTTATGACCACACTTTCGATGATCAATGTGCCAATTACCGCGTTTGCCTTTCTGTCTGGTGCCATCGCTATCGGCTTCGGTTTTGGTGCGCAAAACATCATTAACAACTTCATAAGTGGCTGGATTTTGATTGGTGAAAAGCCAATCCGAATTGGGGACTTTTTAGAGGTTGAGGGCGCCAAAGGCACTGTCGAGCAAATAAATACACGTTCAACGCGAATCAGGCGAACCGATGGCGTTCACATGCTCATTCCCAACAGTCAATTGATTGAGAACGTGGTGATCAACTGGACGTTATGCGACAGATTAGTTCGTGGCTCGGTCGTTGTCGGTGTCGCGTATGGGAGCGATGTCAAACAGGTTGCTGCCTTAATGGCGGAAGTGACTTCGCAGCAAGCGCAAGTTCTGAGTTCGCCAGCGCCAGATGTGTTTTTTCAAGACTTTGGTGACAATGCTTTGATCTTCGAATCTTATTTTTGGATTAACTCAACGGTTGAGGGCGGTATTCGCTCGGTCGCAAGTGCCATGCGTTTTGAAATCTACGAAGCTTTCGAAAAGCACGGCATTGAAATCGCGTTTCCACAACGAGATGTGCACATTGATGGGCAAATCAAGTTGTCTAGGGAGAGAAACGGATAGGGCGATAAGCGGTATTGGTGTTCTTATCTTGGTGTCGAGTAACCATAGCGAGGCGGTCACAACACGGATTCACCTCGCTAGAAACCAGTTTGAAGGCGTTATTGGTTGTCCCACATGACTTCGCATTCTTCTTTGATTGCTGATTTTAGCAACTCAATCAGTGGAAAAGCTCTGCGTCCTAGGCTTACCGCGGGCTCTGCTTGTTCTTCCTCTTCGTCTACATCAGTAGGGAGGTTTTCTTCAGCTGCATTTTTCGCCGATAGAGCAGAAGTTAATCTTGATAGCGCGTCAGGAACATCTTGAGCGGAAATTGATCCCGGCACAGTGCCGCTGTGACCCATCATTTTGAGCATATCTAATGCAATATCACCAAACATTGTGACGTTTGAGTGGCTTCGACAACGAAATGTTATGAGCATTTACCTGATCCTGTTTTATATGTTCGCTTTGAAACTAAATTGTAGCTGAAATCAGGCACTAATTAATGTGATGAAGACCGTTGAGCGTTAAGGTTTTTATGAGTAACAATAAAAAACGGGCACGTACGTCTGCATGCCCGTTTAAATACATTATTTGATTATGATGGTTGATGATTTACAAGCTATACGGATCGCCTAGAGCCAATGCGACCCTAGAAGCTGGAGGTTTTCCTAACGCACGGCAAATTTGCCAACCCGCTTCATTGATGACGCTAAGGTCAACGCCCGTTTCAATCCCAAGTTGCTCACACAGATAAAGTACATCTTCCGTTGCAACATTGCCACTGGCACCTTTCGCGTAAGGGCAGCCGCCCAAACCAGCAACCGCACTATCAATGGTGTTGATGCCCATTAACAAGGCTTGGTAAATATTGGCTAAAGCTTGCCCATAAGTGTCATGAAAATGTACTGCGAGCGCGTCTTTTGGCAGTAGCGTTAACAACGAATCCAGCATGGCGATAACGCGATTAGGCGTTGCTTTACCGACAGTATCACCGAGCGAAATCTCATAACATCCCATATCAAACAACGTATTGGCGACCTTGGTAGTTTGCTCTGGCTTGATTACTCCCTCATATGGGCACACCATGGTACAAGACAAGTACCCGCGTACAGGAATGTTATGCTGGTTCGCCAATTCGATAACGGGTTCAAAACGGGCAAGGCTCTCCGCAATGTTGCAGTTGATGTTCTTCTGGCTGAACGTTTCTGAAGCGGAGCCAAACACCGCAATTCGTTTTACACCGCTTTCCAGCGCACGTTCTAACCCTGCGAGATTTGGTGTGAGCGCGCTATAAACCACGTCAGGCTTTTTTGAGATACCAGCGAACACCTGATCGGAATCGGCCATTTGAGGCACCCACCTTGGAGAGACGAAAGATCCCGCCTCAATATGCTTTAAGCCACTGCTGCTTAGTTGGTTAATCAAACGGATTTTATCAACCAGCGTCACTGACGTTTCATTTTGCAGACCATCACGAGCGCCGACTTCGACGATATTAACCTTCGCTGGTAGCATATTCGCGCTCCTTATCTTCACTGACGTTATCCGATATCAAAGCCAAATTCAGCAGGATGGAACCGTGCTGTACTTGGTCCCCGTGCTGATAAAACAATTCGTCGACTTTTGCTGCTACCGGAGCCGTGATGGTGTATTCCATTTTCATTGCTTCGAGTACCAAAAGCGGATCGCCCGCCGCCACTTCGTCACCTTTAGCCACCATAACTGCTGAAATTATGCCGTTGAGTGGTGCGGTTGGACTTAGTTCATCATCTACATCTTTTGCAGAGTCAAAGTTAGGTTGATGAGCGAACGTGCGCTGCTGACCAAGATAAAATAGTGTTGTCTTTTGTTCGTTGCTAAGTGCATTAAAGGTGTAACGCACATTATCAATATCGACGATAAACTGGTTGTCACTTTCAAGCAGGATGACCTGATGCAACTCCTCACCGCATCGGACAGTGAAGTGAGATCCTGTATCTTGCGATGATTGTTGCAAACGTGCCTGATGGTTGGCATTGGCATCCGTGAAGTTAAATCGGTAAACGTTGTCAACTGACAGTCTAAAACCTCGTTTGGTTGGCGCGGGTAACGTTGAGCTGTCTGATTTTGAAATGAGATCATTCCAACGAGCAACCGCCGCCAATGTAAGCCAGATTGAATCCGACACGTCTTGCTGCTCATTTATGCCTTGTTGATGTGTTACGAGGAAACCTGTATCGAGCTCAATCTCGGCAAAGGCTGGCTGCGAAATAATACTGTGCAGATAACCAATGTTTGTCGTTACTCCACGTACGTGATATTGAGTTAACGCCTGCTTAATCTGCTTTAGAGCGATATCACGAGTTTGCCCCCAGACGATCAGTTTGCTGATCATTGGATCGTAATATTCGCTGATGCTATCGCCTTGGGTAACACCACTATCAACGCGTACGCACGCTAGGCGCACACTACTGTCTGATACGGGTTCTTTTAAGTAGTCAATGCGGCCAGTCGACGGCATAAAGTCATTGTCTGTATCTTCTGCGTAAATTCGCAGCTCAATTGAATGACCGTTGTGGGTGATTTCAGATTGCGAAATAGGTAAATGCTCGCCAGCTGCGACTTTTAATTGCCACTCCACCAAATCAACGCCGGTGATCAATTCAGTAACAGGGTGTTCAACTTGCAGACGAGTATTCATTTCCATGAAGTAAAACTCACCGCGGCTATCGAGCAAGAACTCCACCGTGCCCGCGCCAACATAGTCGATCGCTTGAGCGGCCTGAACCGCAGCTTCACCCATTTGTTTACGCAGTTCATCACTAAGACCGGGAGCTGGTGCTTCTTCGACTACTTTTTGGTGACGGCGTTGAATGGAGCAATCGCGATCAGAAAGATAGACACAGTTGCCATGTTGGTCAGCAAATACCTGAACTTCAACGTGGCGAGGCTGCAATATACATTTTTCGATTAGAAGCTGCTTATCGCCAAAGCTTGAAAGTGCTTCACGCTGCGCACCGTCGATGGCCAGAGGCATTTCGGCTGCGCTATTGACCACTCGCATGCCTTTACCGCCGCCCCCTTGGGTTGCTTTAAGCATCACTGGGTAACCGATTTTTTCAGCTTCCGCTAATAAGTGCTCTACGCTGTTGTCTGTGCCGTGATAGCCGGGAACCAAGGGCACGTTCGCCTCTGACATGATTGCCTTGGCTTGAGATTTAGAACCCATTGCCTCAATTGCGCTGGTGGAAGGGCCAATAAAGGCGATGCCATTTTCGCTGCACGTTTTCGCCAGTTTCGGGTTCTCGGAAAGAAAACCATACCCAGGGTGGATAGCATCGGCTTGCCATTTTTTCGCAGCACCGATAATCGCATCGATATCGAGATACGATTCACTCGCCGGAGCGGGGCCAATGAATTCAGCGAAATCCGCTTGTTTAACATGTAAGCTGCTGCGATCCGCTTCGGAATAGACGGCAACCGTCTCTATAGCCATGCTTTTTGCGGTTTTAATGATTCGGCAGGCAATTTCACCGCGGTTTGCGATCAGTATTCTTTTAAACATGATTCCTCCAATTGGCGGCGCGCTTTTCAAAAAATGCAGCTAGTCCTTCTTGTCCTTCACTGGACACGCGAGCGGTTGCAATAGCTTGGCTGGTGTATTCAATTAATGAATGATCGATAGGTTGGTTATCACAGCGTAAACAAAGTGCTTTTGCAGCCTGCATGGCTTGTGGACCGTTGTTGAGCAGGTGATCAATGGTGCGATTGACGGCTTCACGTGGTTGAGAGTCTATCTGATGAAGAATACTCATCGATAGTGCGGTTTCGGCATCAATCAGTTCCGCGGTTAAAAAGTAGCGTCGGCTTTGTCGTTGTCCAATCGCTCGAATGACGTAGGGTCCGATTGTCGCGGGTAACAAACCGAGTTTCACTTCACTCAAACAGAAGCGGCTTTCAGGTGTACCGATAGCGATATCGCAGCAGCAGATAAGCCCAAGTGCGCCGCCAAATGCAGCGCCATGCACCATAGCAATGGTTGGTTTGCTAAAGGTATCCAGTTTGTGCAAGAGCAACGCTAACTGCTGTGCATCTTGCAGGTTTTCCCCCTCGGTTTTGGTGGCCATTGACTGCATCCAGCCAAGATCCGCACCCGCAGAAAAGTGTTTACCTTGCGCCGTTAGTACCAATGCACGTAGAGAGTTGTCTCTCTCAAGTTTTTCCAAGGTGTCGATAAGTGAAGCAATTAATTCATCATTAAACGCGTTGTGTTTCTCTGGTCGATTGAGGCTCAACCAAGCAACGCCATTGCTGTCTTTTTCAAGCAGTAGTCCGGTCATGTGACTTCCTTTGTCTGACATTTCAGTCTGTATTTCAATGCTCGCTAACCATTACTTTTTAAACATCGGTATTCGCGAGGAGTTAAGGTTTGCCTTGCATCCGGCTACATGCGGAAGATGCCAAATTTACTGTCTGGTATTGGCGCATTAAGCGCAGCAGACAGAGCAATGCCGACAACATCACGGGTTTTCGCAGGGTCAATAATGCCGTCGTCCCACAGGCGTGCACTGGCGTAGTATGCATGGCTTTGAGTCTGATATTGCTCCGCAATTGGACGTTTGAACGCTTCTTCTTCCTCTACGCTCCAGCTTTCACCTTTGCGAGTTTTGATATCGCGGGTCACTTGCGCCATCACGCCAGCCGCTTGCTCTCCACCCATGACGGAGATGCGCGCGTTTGGCCACATCCACATCATGGTTGGATCATAAGCGCGGCCACACATGCCGTAGTTTCCTGCGCCATACGATCCACCAATAACCACGGTAAACTTCGGCACGTCTGCACACGCAACAGCAGTTACCATTTTCGCACCATGTTTGGCGATGCCTTCGGCTTCGTACTTCTGACCGACCATAAAGCCCGTGATGTTCTGCAAGAAGAGCAGAGGAATTTTGCGTTGTGCGCACAGCTCAATAAAATGCGCGCCTTTTTGTGCTGATTCCGAAAATAGAATGCCGTTGTTAGCGACAATGCCAATCGGCATACCGTGAATATGGGCAAAGCCACAGACCAAGGTTTCGCCGAACAAGGCTTTAAATTCATCGAACTGGGAATCATCAACAATTCGGGCAATGACCTCTTTAACATCAAACGGCTTTTTAAGATCGGTTCCGACGATGCCGTACAGCTCTTGGGCAGGAAAACGTGGTTCCTGAGGTGCTTTTTGCTTGAGTTGAACGGGTTTCAAGTGGTTGATTTGTGAAACCGCTTGTCTTGCCAACTCTAACGCGTGGTGATCATTTTCTGCGTAATAGTCCGCCACACCAGAGGTGCGACAGTGAACGTCTGCGCCACCAAGATCTTCCGCGCTGACTTCTTCACCTGTCGCTGCTTTTACAAGAGGTGGACCTGCCAAGAAAATCGTACCTTGTTCTTTGACTATGATGGAAACATCACACATCGCAGGAACATAAGCGCCGCCAGCGGTACATAGCCCCATGACCACAGCGATTTGCGGGATACCCTTGGCTGACATTCGGGCTTGGTTATAGAAAATACGACCGAAGTGGTCTTTGTCTGGGAAGACCTCATCTTGGCGGGGTAGGTTAGCGCCGCCAGAATCGACTAAGTAAACACACGGCAGTTGGCATTTTTTTGCAATTTCTTGTGCGCGTAAGTGTTTTTTCACCGTAAGTGGGTAGTAACTGCCGCCTTTTACCGTCACGTCATTGGCGACGATCATGCACTCGGTGCCGTCAATTACGCCAACACCCGCTACTACGCCCGCGCATGGAACGTAATCTGGATACACATCCCAACCCGCGAACTGGCCAATTTCTAAGAAGGATGAACCGGGATCGAGGAGGGCAAGAATGCGCTCACGTACCGGAAGTTTGCCTTTCTTCTGCTGATGCTCGCGGGCTTTCTCACCACCACCATCTTCTATTTGGGCAGTCACGGTATAAAGTTGATCTACAAGTGACGCCATAGAGCGGTAGTTTTCCTGATACTGCTCTGAGTGGGTATTAATATTGGTCGTCAAACAAGCCATAAATAGCCGATCTCCATTCGGTAGACGGGTGACACCACCCGCCTTTATCTATGTTGAATAAGATTTAGGTTGAATAAGGAATTTATTTAGATTCAGAACGCCTAGGTATGTTGATTAGGCGCTTTCGTTAAACAATTCGCGACCAATAAGCATGCGGCGAATTTCTGAAGTGCCCGCACCGATTTCATACAGCTTGGCATCTCGCAACAAACGGCCCGTATCAAACTCGTTGATGTAGCCGTTACCGCCAAGTAGTTGAATCGCATCCAGTGCCATCTTGGTTGCCAGCTCTGCGCTGTAGAGGATCGCGCCAGCAGAATCTTTACGTGTGGTTTCACCACGATCACAAGCGGCAGCGACGGCGTAAACATACGCTTTAGCGGCATTCATTTGTGTGTACATATCCGCGATTTTTGCTTGAACTAGCTGGAATTCACCGATGGATTTACCGAACTGTTTACGGTCGTGAATGTAAGGCACAACGATATCCATACACGCCTGCATGATGCCAAGTGGGCCGCCTGCAAGCACCACACGCTCGTAGTCGAGGCCGCTCATCAATACTTTCACGCCTTGGTTTTCTTCGCCGAGAATGTTTTCCGCAGGGACTTCGCAGTTTTGGAAGACCAGCTCACACGTATTCGAGCCGCGCATACCCAACTTGTCGAGTTTTTGTGCTTGAGTAAATCCAGGGAATCCGCGTTCCACAATAAATGCCGTGATGCCTTTGGAGTGCTGGCTTGGGTCGGTTTTTGCGTAGACAACATAGGTGTGTGCATCAGGGCCGTTGGTGATCCACATTTTGTTGCCGTTTAGCAGGAAAATATCGCCTTTACGTTCGGCTTTAAGCTGCATAGAGACCACATCAGAGCCGGCGCCGGGTTCACTCATAGCAAGGGCGCCGATATGTTCACCGGAGATGAGCTTAGGTAGGTATTTCTCTTTTTGCGCTTGTGTGCCGTTACGGTGGATTTGGTTGACGCAAAGGTTGGAGTGGGCGCCGTAACTTAACGCAACCGAAGCGGATGCTCGGCTGATTTCTTCCATAGCGATAACGTGGGCGAGATAGCCCATGCCTGCACCACCAAACTCTTCGCTGGTGGTCACACCTAAAAGACCCATGTCACCTAATTTGGACCAAAGATGGTTTGGAAAGTCGTTAGTTTGGTCGATAGATTGCGCTAGCGGCGCAATTTCTCTTGCAGCAAAACTATTGATTTGCTCGCGAAGCAAATCGGTATTTTCGTCATAAACAAAGTTCAGGGAAGAGTAGGTAGATTTCATTGCGTGTCCTTGCCTTTACGTCACCTACATCCCAGAGTTGAGGTGTTAGGTGACTTTTTCGCCTTTCATGGATCTCAGTGTGTTTTGGCATCGCAACTGCGCAGCATTTAACTCCATCATTACCGCTTGAATGTCGTTTGCTTGCTGTTGCAATGCTGCCTTCTTCTCTTCGATCAACCGAATCATATAGTTCAACTGCTCAGTACTTTGATCGGTATCGTAGAGTTCAAATAACTCTTTGATATCTGCAAGAGAAAAGCCCAATCGCTTACCTCGCAAAATCAGTTTTAGTCGAATTCGATCACGACCATTGTAGATTCGAGTGTTGCCTTTACGTTCTGGAGTTAGGAGACCTAAATCTTCGTAGAAGCGAATGCTTCGAGTAGTAATGTCGAACTCTTTCGCGAGCTCGCTGATCTTAAATGTGTTCATTCCTTAACCTTACGACTTTCGTATAACATTTACATGAATATACAATTCGTTAACGTTAAAGTAAACAAACAACATCCACTCTTGAGCCTTGATATCACTCGCATTTACTCGAAATCAAAGAATCACTCGAACAAACAATAATCTCAAACTTGACGTTAACGTAAATGTTAGTATAGTTATGACGTAAACGTCAACAAAAGGTTAATGGAATGAAAAATGAAACATGGATTGTTGCCGCTAAGCGAACGCCTATCGGCTCTTTTCAAGGTGCATTAGCTTCAACAGATGTCACGGAACTCGGTGCGAAAGCCATTCAAGGGGCGCTAGCCGAAAGCCAACTCGATGTGCACAAAATAGACGAAGTGTTGATGGGGTGCGTTTTACCCGCCGGTGTGGGGCAAGCGCCTGCAAGACAAGCAAGCCTTAAAGCTGAAATGCCACAATCGATTGGTTGTACGACACTGAACAAAGTTTGTGGATCGGGTATGAAAACCGTGATGCTGGCATATGACCTTATTCAATCTGGTAATGCGCATGCTGTCATCGCTGGTGGCATGGAAAACATGTCGTCTTCTCCTTATCTATTAAAGAAAGCGCGTGATGGTTTCCGTTTAGGTCACGAGCAAGTGCTTGATCACATGTTTTATGACGGTTTGCAGGATGCCTACCAAGGCGAGCTGATGGGTGTCTTTGCAGAACAGACGGCGCAAAAGTATCAGTTCAGCCGTGAAAGTATGGATGCCTGGGCGCAGCAGTCGGTGACTCGTGCGCAGCAAGCAATCGAGCAAGGTTTGTTCAAAGAAGAGATCGTGCCTGTTAACGTAAAAAGTCGGCGCGGCGAAACCTTGGTTGTAGATGATGAGCAACCGAGCAAACTCGACGTCACTAAAATTCCTACCTTACGCCCTGCGTTTGCCAAAGATGGCGGCGTAACCGCAGCAAACTCTAGTTCCATTTCGGATGGTGCGTCGGCAATGATCTTAGTCGATAGTGAGTTTGGTCGTCAGGAAAACCTTCAGCCTCTAGCCAAAATTGTCGCGTACAGCACGCATGCAAGACAGCCTGATGAGTTCACCATCGCACCAGTCTTCGCGATTGAATCGCTGCTGGAAAAAACGGGCTGGGACAAATCAGACGTGGACCTTTGGGAAATCAATGAAGCTTTTGCTGTCGTGACTCAATACGCGGTGAAAGCTCTCGAACTGGACGAGAGCAAAGTGAACCCTCGCGGAGGGGCGTGTGCGCTGGGGCATCCAATAGGCGCAAGTGGCAATCGAATCCTTGTCACTTTGATTCATGCGCTAAAACAAACTGGTGGTAAGCGTGGCGTTGCATCGCTTTGTATTGGCGGCGGCGAAGCTACCGCTATCGCGATTGAAATCTGCTAAATCACTCTCAACAAAGTTTCACTTACATAACAGTAGTCAGTAACAAGCTGAAAAATACAAGGATGTCATCATGACAGAACAAGTAAAGCAGTATATCGGTGGTGAATTTGCCATCTCCGATTCAAAACAATGGCTAGATGTAACCAACCCGGCAACCAACGAAGTGATTGCACAAGTACCTTGTGCCACGGAATCGGAAATGAATGCGGCGATTGCCAGCGCAACAGAAACGTTCAAACGCTGGAAAGAAGTTGCAGCGCCGGAGCGTGCTAGATTGATGTTGCGCTACCAACATCTGTTAAAAGAGCAACACGATGAGTTGGCGATACTGCTTTCAAGTGAGACAGGCAAAACCCTCGCGGATGCAAAGGGTGACATTTGGCGTGGGATTGAAGTCGTAGAACAAGCGGCGAACATTTGTAGCTCAATGATGGGCGAAACGGTTGAGAACGTCGCGACCAATATTGATGGTTACTCTTACATTCAACCGCTCGGCGTTTGTGCTGGCATTACACCGTTTAACTTCCCTGCGATGATTCCATTGTGGATGTTCCCGATGGCGATCGCTTGTGGCAACACCTTTGTTTTGAAGCCGTCAGAGCAAGTGCCACTAACGGCAATGAAACTGGCGGAGCTGTTTGAACAAGCTGGCGCACCAAAAGGCGTATTGCAAGTTGTTCACGGGACCAAAGAGCAAGTCGACCGCATTCTGACTGATCCAGCTGTTCGTGCGATCTCTTTTGTTGGCTCTGTGCCCGTTGGTGAGTACATCTACAAAACAGGTACAGACAACCTGAAACGCGTGCAGTCATTTGCAGGTGCTAAGAACCACATGGTCATCATGCCGGATGCAAACAAACAGCAAGTCATCAATAACCTAGTTGGCGCGTCAGTTGGTGCAGCAGGCCAACGCTGTATGGCGATTTCGGTTGCCGTATTTGTCGGCGAAACCAAAGAATGGATTCCAGAGCTTAAAGAGGCGTTAGCTCAGGTTCAGCCTGGCGCGTGGGATGATGAAACCGCCGGTTATGGTCCACTGATTAGCCCTCAAGCGAAGCAGCGAGTGGTGAATCTGATTAATGAAGGCAAAGCGTCAGGCGCGAATTGTGTTCTGGACGGGACAGACTGCCAAGTACCTGGCTTCCCGAACGGTAACTGGGTGGGGCCAACACTGTTTACTAACGTGACCACAGACATGTCGATTTATCAGGAAGAAATTTTCGGGCCTGTACTGTTAACTATGGAAGTGGATGACCTAGATGAAGCGATTGAACTGATCAATGCAAACCGCTTTGGTAATGGTACGTCTATTTTCACGGCGAACGGCGCTGCCGCGAGAAAGTATCAACACAATATCGAAGTAGGTAACGTAGGAATCAACGTACCGATTCCGGTGCCATTGCCGTTCTTTTCGTTTACTGGGTGGAAAGGCAGCTTCTACGGCGACCTGCATGCTTACGGTAAACAAGCGGTTCGCTTCTACACCGAGACGAAAACTGTCACCGCGCGTTGGTTTGAAGATGACATTCCAAGCGGTCCAAACATGACTATTCAACTTAGCTAATTACTGGATTAGCGACACCTCTAGCCAAGCCCTTCATCCTTTTAGAGGGCTTGGCTCGGATACAAATGCAACGAATTAGACCTTAGGACTTCAAGATGGATTTTGAATTAAACGAAGATCAACTCGCGTTTGCCGAAGTAGCAAAGCAGTTTGCAGACCAAATGTTAGCGCCGCACGCGGCCGAGTGGGATGAAAACCATCACTTCCCTAAAGATGTACTGCGTCAGGCGGGTGAGCTGGGCTTTTTGAGTATCTACACGCCACCAGAGCACGGTGGCTTGGGGTTATCTCGTTTGGATGCGGCGATCATTTTCGAGCAGTTGGCTATGGGTTGTACCGCGACTACTGCGTTTATGACCATTCACAACATGGCGACGTGGATGATCACCAGCTTTGCCAAAGCCGAAGTGGCGCAGCAATTTAGCGCGGATCTAATTTCGGGTGAAAAGCTCGCTTCCTACTGTTTAACCGAACCTAATGCCGGCTCTGACGCCGCTTCTCTAACGACTAGTGCAGTGCGTGACGGCGATGAGTTTGTCCTGAATGGCGCAAAAGTGTTTATCTCTGGTGCGGGTGATACGGACGTTCTTGTCGTGATGGCGCGTTCGTGCGGCGAAGGAGCGGGTGGCGTTTCTGCATTCGTTGTTCCTGCTGATTGCGAAGGCATTAGCTACGGTAAAAAAGAAGCCAAAATGGGTTGGAACTGCCAGCCAACTCGCATGATTACCTTCGAAAATGTCCGCATTCCGGCTGACTATCTGTTGGGTGAAGAGGGAGAAGGCTTTAAGTTCGCCATGCTTGGCCTTGATGGTGGTCGAATCAATATCGCTACTTGTTCCGTCGGTACTGCGCAACAAGCACTGAACGAAGCCAAGCAATATATGAACGAACGCAAACAGTTCGGCCGTTCACTGGCGCAATTTCAAGCGTTGCAGTTCAAGCTTGCTGATATGGCGACTGAGCTGGTCGCTGCGCGTCAAATGGTGCGACTCGCTGCCGCTAAACTCGATGCCCAGCACGCAGAAAAAAGTGCGTACTGTGCCATGGCAAAACGCTTTGCTACTGATGTGGGCTTTAAAGTCTGCGATCAGGCGCTGCAAATTCACGGTGGCTATGGCTACATCAAAGAATATCCAGTCGAGCGCCATTTCCGAGACGTTCGTGTTCACCAAATTCTTGAAGGTACCAACGAAATCATGCGTCTGATCGTCGCAAGACGATTACTAACGGAAGGCGTTGAGCTGCTTTAATCAGCGAGACACAGCCTTACCCAAAGAAATTAAAAAGGACTGAAAGATTATGACGGCACAAATCAAATTAGAGCGCGAAGCGCATATTGCCAAGCTCACGATTAGTAATCCGCCAGCGAACACTTGGACACTTGAGTCTTTGAATCAGCTAAAAGAGTTGGCGATTGAACTTAGCAATGATCGCTCTATTTATGCGTTGGTTTTAACAGGCGAAGGCGAGAAGTTCTTTTCTGCTGGAGCAGATCTTAATAACTTTGCATCGGGTGATAAATCACAAGCAGCAGACATGGCGTTCGCATTTGGTGAAGCGTTTGAAGCGCTGTCTGCATTCGATGGGGTTTCTATCGCAGCGATTAATGGCTATGCGATGGGCGGCGGTCTGGAAGTGGCGATGGCGTGTGACATTCGTATCGCAGAAGAACAAGTACAAATGGCACTTCCTGAAGCATCGGTAGGTTTGTTGCCGTGTGCGGGAGGGACGCAAAACCTGACCGCGTTGGTAGGTGAAGGTTGGGCGAAGCGTATGATCCTGTGTGGCGAGCGTGTGACGGCCGAGCGAGCGGAAAAAATTGGTTTAGTCGAAGAGGTGGTGGCGAAAGGTCAAGCACTCGAAGCGGCTATGGAGCTAGCACAGCGTGTTGCGAGCCAATCACCGAAATCCATTTCTGCGTGCAAAACGCTCATTCAAGGTCGACGCAGCCAAACTCACGCGGCTGGATTGGTTTTAGAGCGTGAACTGTTTTTACAGCTGTTCAATACACAAGATCAGACTGAGGGTGTGAATGCGTTTTTGCAAAAGCGCAAGCCACAATGGACAAACAGCTAGCGGAGGCCAAATGACAGGTACAGTAAATGTTTCAAAGCTTAAGTGCGCTGATGGCTCTGTTATTGGTGTGCTGGAGCTTGATAATCCAGCTGCTCTCAACGCGTTGAGTTACGTGATGATTGAGAAGTTGTACAAACAGCTGAATGAATGGCAAACGGACGACAGCGTCGTCGCGGTATTCTTGCATGCTCAAGGTGAAAAAGCGTTTTGTGCTGGCGGAGATATTCAAGCGATCTACCGTGCACTTGAAAACAAAGAGCAAGATTTTGATTCTGCGTTTTCAGCGATGGAAACCTTCTTTGACCTCGAATATCGCTGTGATCATCTTATTCATACTTATCCAAAACCGATCATCGCGTGGGGACATGGTTATTTGATGGGCGGGGGAGTTGGCCTGTTTATGGGTGCCAGCCATCGCGTTGCAGAAACCACCACACGCTTTGCAATGCCAGAGATTAAAATTGGCCTTTACCCAGATGTAGGTGCGACGTACTTCCTAAACCAGTTGCCAAAACATTTGGCACTGTTCTTAAGTTTGACGGCTTGTCAAATTAACGCAACAGATATGAAAGCGTTGGGGTTAAGCCAATGGATTGCACAGCCAGAAAACAAGCAAGTGCTGCTGGATCTGCTGGCATCGGTAAGTTGGAAAGGTGAAGCGAACATCAACGAAAAAATCGCCACTACGCTGCGTTCGGTACACGTGGACGAGCCAACCGAAGGGATGTTGATGCCCTATGCGGAATTGATTGAGCAGTTATGTTCGGGTGACTTAGCGTCAATTGTTGATGCAATCAGCCGTGCTAACGTTGATAACAAGTGGTTCGTCAATGCGCAGAAGTCACTGAACTATGGCAGTCCGTTGTCGCTCAGTATCACTTATCAGCAGTTAACGCAGTATCAAAACCTCTCTTTGAAAGCGTGTTTTGATATGGAATTTAACCTAACACTACGTTGTGGCTTAGAAGGTGATTTTAGAGAAGGGGTTCGTGCGCTGATTATTGATAAAACCAATCAACCGACTTGGCAACATCGCACGGTTTCTGACATAACGCCACAAGTTTTGGAGCGCTTCTTCTCGCCAATTGACTCAGCAGAATACCCACTGACCGCATCGTCGGTAGCTATAGCGGCACTTTAGTACAAGGAAGAAATACGATATGGACAAAATTGCATTTATTGGCCTTGGTAACATGGGTGCGCCTATGGCTAAGAATCTACTCAAAGCGGGCTTGAACGTCGAAGTATTTGATTTGAACCCAAACGCAGTTGAGGAGTTGACCGCATTGGGCGCTTCAAGTGCCGATTCCGTTCAGCAGGCAGTACAAGGTGTTGACGTGGTTGTCACTATGCTGCCAGCGAGCCAACACGTTCAAAGCGTTTATCTTGGTCAAGATGGCATCTTAGATAGCGTCGAATCAGGTACCTTGCTGATTGATTCTTCCACCATCGATCCTACGACTGCTCGTTTGGTTGGCGAAAAAGCATCGCAACTTGGTATCAGTTTTGTTGATGCACCAGTATCTGGTGGCGTTGCGGGCGCAGCAGCAGGTACGTTAACTTTCATTGTTGGCGGCTCACAAGAGAACTTTGTTCAAGCCAAAGCGGTGCTTAGCCACATGGGTAAAAACATCTTCCATGCAGGCGATGCTGGAGCTGGTCAGGTGGCGAAGATCTGCAATAACATGATGTTGGGCATTTTGATGAGCGGCACCTGTGAAGCACTCAATTTAGGGATGGAAAACGGACTCGATCCCAAAGTGCTTTCCGACATCATGTTGCAAAGTTCAGGACGTAACTGGGCGCTAGAGCTTTATAACCCTTGTCCAGGTGTGATGGAAAATACGCCTGCAAGCAATGGTTATCAAGGCGGCTTTATGAGCCAGTTAATGGCTAAAGATCTGGGTCTTGCGATGGAAGCGGCGGTTGCCTGTCAAACCTCAACGCCAATGGGCAGCTTGGCTCGTAATCTGTTTAATTTTCACAACGGTCAGGGCAACGGGCAAAAAGATTTTTCAAGCTTGTTTGAGTTCTACCAAAAGCAAAATCAGGCCTAAGGAGCGCTTATGGAGTTAGCAAATAAGGTCATTGCGATCACGGGGGCAGGGCAGGGGCTGGGTAAACAAATGGCACTGTCACTGGCGGAAAATGGCGTTCATCTTGCGCTTATCGACCTCAATTCAGAGCAACTGGCTGAAACGAAAGCGGAATGTGAATCTCTCGGCGTTACCGCTCGTTTTTATGTGACGAACGTGACTGACGAACAGCAGGTATGCACTGCTTTTGAGCAAATTGAGGCAGATTTCAAGCAGCTCAATGGCGTTATCAATAACGCAGGTATTATGCGTGATGGTATGTTCATTAAAGTCAAAGATGGTCAGGTTAACACGATGTCGCTGGAACAATTTCAGTCTGTTCTAGATGTGAATGTAACAGGCACTTTCCTGTGTGGCCGTGAAGCGAGCAAGGTAATGCTGAACACCGATAGCAAAGGGGTTCTGATCAACATATCCAGCGTTGCGCGTGCCGGGAATATTGGTCAAACCAACTATTCAGCATCTAAAGCGGCGGTAGCCACCATGGCAACGGTGTGGGCGAAAGAGTTAGGGCGTTTCGGAATTCGCTCAGTGGCGATTGCTCCGGGTGTCATCAAAACTGCCATGACAGACCAAATAAAACCTGAAGCGATGGAACGTTTAATCGGAATGATTCCGGTTGGACGTTTAGGTTTGGCGGATGAAATTTCATCGACCATAAAATACGTGTTAACCAACGAATTCGTGACCGGACGAGTGTTCGAAGTCGATGGCGGAATGCGAATGTAACCCCCTCTGCAACATAAAAAAGGGGAGCGAGTTTGATTGTCCGCTTCCTTCCACTTTCTTCTTTCTTTTATTGCTTCTATCTGAAAAATGTATTGGATGCATGGTCGACTGCTATCTCATCGAACGGTATAAAAATTGATTCTATTTCTAATGTGAATGGTTAGTTCTATATTGCTTGTCATGTAAATGTATTAACTCACAACTAAGACGATCTTTTGTCTCACTAACGAGATCGTCATTCTTGGTGTGTAAAAAACACTCTTATTGGTCATATTGTAACCGAAAACTATTTCGGCATCTAAAGATGGTGATTTATTATTCAGCGCAAAATACATGGGAATATGAGGCTGACTGAATAACCTTCAGTTGTCTTAATAATAAATAATCAGAATTCTCAATTACACTGAAGTAACTACCCATTAGGGAAGAGCAATAATGTCACTATTTCATTCGCTTAGGACGATGCCGCTATTATTGGGGTGTCTGTGTTTTTCTGTTCAGGCCTCCACAGAAAAGGTGGAACAGGAAGGTAAGTTTTTACAGTCGTTAGAAGGCATCGAAAATCAAATTTACGCATTACCTCAGAGTTCTTTAGCTTTGATTGAAGCGTTAGAAGAAGAGTCTTTACTACAAAACCAACCAACAGCGCTGTTGGTGCGTTACTGGCTTGCCAAGGCCACGGTTTTAGAGCTGCTAGGGCGCGTAGAAGATAGTCAGAGTGTCGTTCAAAAAGGATTGGAGCTTGTACGTCCACAGAGCCATGAGTATCTCCTGTTTAAGTTGATTCAGATGCGAACTATGGTTGGAAAGAGCGATATCGATACCGCGCTTTCTGCGTTGGATAGCTTGTTGGAAACATCGCGTGAGAATGGTGATAAGCAACTTGAATCAGAAATCCTGTTGCTAAAAGGACGCTATTACGATGAGCAAGGTGAGTTTAAAAAATCCTATGCTGCACTTATGTCGTCCATGGATGCGGCTGAATCTTCAGGTGTTCACGGGCTGGTCGAACGTGCAGCACTAGAGCTAGGTGACGTACTTGTCAAAATTCAGGGTTACGACCGATCTGAGGCGCTTTTGGAACAAGCATATCGCTATTTTAGGGATAGGCGTATGTCGTTCAATGAGTTGTTGAGCGTTTTGACGATAGCGAAACTTCATAAAGCACAGTTCCAATACGAAGAGGCGATAGCGTCATATCAGCGAGCGTTAAAGCTGGCTCAAATTATCGGTGATGGACGCTTTAGATTTCGAGTTAACCTTGAACTTGCAGCTTTATATCGCGAGACGAAACAAGAAAAGAAGATGGTTAATCACTTGAAGCTGGCGGAGAATTTACAGTACAGAGAAACGTCTAGCGCGTATTTGGCAACATTTAAGTTGTTACAAGCCGAATATATGTTAGAGCAGCAGCAATTTGAAATACTTTTAGCGATGATCGCGCCAATGCTGCCGGAGACTATAGAGAGTCGATACGTCAAGCAACAGCAAATGGAGCTACTAAAAGTCGCCGCTATGGCCTATGCGGGAAGCAATGACTTTAAACTAGCATTCGAAACTTACGGTAACTATCACGATAAATTTATCCAATTTAGCAATCAAAGAGAAGTTGAAAATCTTGAGCGCCAGCAGACGTTATTTGAGTTGGAACGACTTGAATATGAGAACGAAGATCTCAACTGGAACAATGTTTTGCAGCGTATGGAGCTAGAAAATAACCGTCGTACTTTTTACTTATTGGGTGAAGCGCTACTTGCGCTCATCGGTGTTCTATTTTTGATGGCGGTAGTATTTCTCGTCGTCAATCGCTCGCGTTTGAGAATGCGTCGCCTCGCAAAGACAGACACATTGACAGGGTTGTTCAATCGCCGTTTTTTAGAGGACTGGTTCACTATGCCAGTAGAAGTGAGGCGTGAGCGAAAAGAGAAACCGGTACCTCAATCTAAGCAAGAAAAAATACAACACTTTGTTTTTGAGCAAGTCGAGCAAGTTAAGTACGGTTATCTAGCTTTAAATAAATGGGTAGATAGCAAACTCGATAAACAGAAAATGGTGCCAAATAAACCACAATCGGGGCCAGTAACTTTAGCGTTAATCGATGTGGATTATTTCAAGCAGGTAAATGATACCTATGGGCATGTGTTTGGAGATACCGTACTAACGGGCGTTGCCAAAGTGTTGGAGGAAACTGTACGTGAAAACGACATTGTTGCTCGCTTTGGTGGTGAAGAGTTTGTTGTTGTTATGCCCAATACAGACCATGAAAACGCCCTTATTACTGCCGAACGTTTACGTAGCGCTTTATCCCTACATGGCTTTGTTACGGAACAGAAAGAAGAAGTGAGAGTGACCTGTAGTTTTGGAGTCGTTACCACTGAAGATAATGAGATGAGCTTTAAATCACTTTGCGATCAGGCCGATAAATTGCTTTATCAAGCGAAAGCGAACGGACGCAACTGCGTGAAAGGTCGCTCGCTAGCGTAACAGAAATCAAGAGTTCAGGCTCATCGCACGATGAATCTGAACTTATCCCTCCCATTTACTTTGATAGCCAAGTGACTTTGAGATCCTTGCTTCGAATATAAAACGCTGAATCTAACATCTTAAAGTCACTTGGCGATATTACTTAAAAATGGCTTAAGGATATCGAATCGCATATTCATGGCGTTCAACATAACCTCTCTTTTTGCCTCCTTCACCTTCAAAGTGCGAATGCCAGTTGTGTCTACAAAACTATAACAAACTAGTGTGTCTATTCTTTGTACAAATAAACCGTGTACAGGTGAAATGATTAGTGGTCGATATAAATTTTTTGTGGCACAGATTTTTGTTGTTCAAAAATCAACTCGTTCATCATCGTTTTAAAAATAGAGAAAGAGTTAAGTGTTTGATTTTGTTTTTCTTGTTTGTTTGTTCTTAAACTGAAATCTAGTTATCCCGACAAGTTCTTACCGAGCGATTTTTCGTACACCCTCAACTTTTCATCCTTTTTTACTAACATTTTTCTTTAAAAATAATTTGAGTTCGAATTAATTTTCAGGCATTTTATATTTAACTAACCGTTCAATTAAAAATAACAGGGACGCAAAATGCCAAAGGTGGGGATGCCTGAAATCAGAAAACCGCAGCTTGTGAAAGCGACAATGTCAGTGATTGATAGAGTCGGTTTACACGCGGCGAGTATTTCGTTAATCAGCAAAGAAGCCGGTGTATCAACGGGGATTATCAACCACTATTTCGGTGGTAAGCACGGATTGCTGGAGGAAACGATGCGAGAAATCTTGCGTCAGCTTTCGTCCACTATCACACAGAAGTTACGTGAGCTGCCAAGTGATGCTCATCACCAAAGAATTAATGCAATCATTGACGGTAACTTTGTCGGCTATCAGGCAGAAAACCAAGTTGCTAAGACTTGGCTGGCGTTTTGGTCGTACTCAATGCATGACGAGCAGCTCAAGCGTTTACAGCGTGTCAACGAACGACGTCTATTGTCCCACCTAAGAAAAGAACTCAAAGCATTATTAAATGCAGAGCAGGCTGAATTGGTTGCTCATGGTATTGCATCACTTATTGATGGAATTTGGCTGCGCGGAACGCTCAACCCGCAAGGCATTGATGCAGAAAGAGCGAGAATCATCATCAACGATTATCTCGAAAAACAACTTACGTTTTATTCTGAAAAAATATAAAAGTTACAGGTCTTCAAAATGGAAATGAAAGCACACTATATCAATGGTGCGATGTACGACGGGTGTTCAGATGAACACTTCACCACTTACAATCCGGCGAATGGTGAGCCATTGGCCAACATTAAACAAGCGAACCAAGACGATCTTCAAGCAGCGATTGAATCGGCAAAAAAAGGTTTTGCTGCATGGTCGGCGATGACTGCGATTGAGCGCAGCCGTATTTTACACAAAGCCGTTGCCATTTTACGTGAGCGTAATGACGAGTTGGCTGCATTGGAAGTGGCAGATACTGGTAAGCCCATTCAAGAAGCTATCGCGGTTGATGTCACAACAGGTGCCGATGTTCTTGAGTACTACGCTGGCCTTGCTCCAAGTCTACAAGGTGAACAGCAGCCGCTCAGCGACGATCAGTTTTTCTATACACGTCGTGAGCCATTGGGCATTTGCGCGGGTATTGGCGCTTGGAATTATCCAATTCAAATTGCGATGTGGAAATCGGCGCCAGCACTGGCTGCGGGCAACGCAATGATCTTCAAGCCATCAGAAGAAACACCATTAACGGCGCTTAAGCTCGCCGAAATTTATTCAGAAGCGGGCATGCCAGATGGCGTATTTAATGTCGTGCAAGGGGATTACCGAGTAGGACAGATGCTAACGGCGCATCCTGATATCGCAAAAGTGTCATTCACGGGTGAGTCAGGCACCGGTAAAGTCGTCATGAGTGACAGCGCTAAGACACTAAAACAAGTAACGATGGAGCTTGGTGGTAAGTCTCCACTGATTATTTTTGATGATGCGAAGTTAAACGATGCCGTTTCTGCGGCCATGGTGGCGAACTTCTACACCCAAGGTGAGGTTTGTACGCACGGTACACGTGTATTTGTCCATGAAGGTATTTATGACGACTTTATCGCACAGCTTAAAGCCCGAACCGAGTTGTTAGTCGTCGGCGATCCGCTTGATGAGAACACGCAAATTGGCGCGCTAATCTCTAAAGATCATGAATCGAAAGTTCTAGGAGCGATTGAAGCCGCGAAAGCGAGTGGCGCGACGTTACTGACTGGCGGCTACAAAGTAACAGACAATGGCCTAGCTAATGGTAACTTTGTTGCTCCAACCGTATTTGTCGATTGCGATGATGACATGAGCCACGTTCAACAAGAAATCTTTGGCCCGGTAATGTCAGTTCTGAAATTCCGCGATGAGTCGGAAGTGATTGCGCGTGCAAATGGCACCGATTATGGCTTAGCGGCAGGTGTATTTACTCAAAACCTATCTCGTGCGCACCGTGTGATCCATCAAGTTCAAGCGGGTATTTGTTGGGTGAACACATGGGGTGACTCACCTGCGGAAATGCCAGTTGGCGGCTACAAGCAATCAGGTGTTGGCCGTGAAAACGGAGTCGAAACCCTTAAACATTACACACAAACGAAGAGTGTTCTGGTTCAGCTAAGCGACTTCGAAAGCCCTTACAAATGATACTACTCATAGTAGATAACTGACCACTTTAGCTTGTTAAAATGCTCGATAACTACGTTGTCAATTTTGATTGTAGGTTAACTACTTATCAAAATTTCCGCCTTGTTCTCAAGCATTTTTCCTACGCTAATTTCGTTCACTTATCTACGGTGATGAGTATTAACTCCTAGGAGAATAAAAATGCAACAACACTACGATTACATCATCGTCGGTGCGGGTTCGGCCGGCTGTGTGTTAGCGGATCGCTTAAGTGAAAGTGGTCAAAATTCGGTCCTATTACTCGAAGCGGGTGGGTCGGATAAAAGTATTTTTATCCAAATGCCAACAGCGCTTTCTTACCCGATGAACACTGAAAAATACGCGTGGCAGTTTGAGACGGTTGAAGAGCAAGGGTTGGATGGTCGCCAACTTCATTGTCCTCGCGGAAAAGTTCTGGGCGGTAGCTCATCTATCAACGGCATGGTTTACGTTCGCGGACACGCTTGTGACTTTGACCAGTGGGAAGAGGAAGGCGCGAAAGGCTGGAATTATCAGTCGTGTTTGCCTTATTTCCGTAAAGCAGAGTCTTGGATTGGTGGTGCTGATGAATATCGGGGTGATCACGGTCCAGTCGGCACATGTAACGGCAACGATATGAAGCTCAACCCGCTGTACCAAGCTTTTATTGATGCAGGCAAAGAAGCGGGCTACCCAGAAACAAAAGATTACAACGGTTATCAGCAAGAGGGCTTTGGCCCAATGCATATGACCGTCGACAAAGGCGTACGCGCTTCGACCTCTAATGCATACTTAAGCCGTGCTAAAAAACGCAAAAACTTCACCCTAATGAAGAGGGTGACGGTTCATCGAGTTTTATTAGAAGAAACTGGTGCAGAAGGAAAGAAAGCGGTAGGCGTTGAATTTGAAAAGTCAGGTTCAATTCAGCAATGTTTTGCGAATAATGAAGTGATTTCGAGTGCGGGTTCGGTTGGCTCCGTTCAGCTGTTGCAGCTTTCAGGCATTGGCCCTAAGGCAGTATTAGAAAAAGCGGGCATTGAGGTGAAACACTCGTTGGAGGGAGTAGGTAAAAACCTGCAAGATCACTTAGAAGTGTACTTCCAATATCACTGTAAACAACCTATCACGCTCAACAGCAAATTAGGTTTGGTGAGCAAGGGCTTGATTGGCACTGAGTGGATATTAACTCGCAAAGGCCTTGGTGCGACTAACCACTTTGAATCGTGTGCATTTATCCGCTCTCGAGAAGGGCTAAAGTGGCCAAATATTCAATATCACTTCTTGCCAGCGGCAATGCGTTATGACGGGCAAGCTGCTTTTGATGGTCATGGTTTCCAAGTGCACGTTGGACCTAACAAGCCAGAAAGTCGCGGGTCGGTCGAAGTTGTCTCTGCGAATCCGAATGATAAGCCGAAGATTGAGTTTAACTACATTTCCACTGAACAAGATAAGCAGGATTGGCGTGATTGTATTCGCCTTACTCGCGAGATCCTCAATCAGCCAGCCATGGATGAGTTTCGTGGGGATGAGATCCAACCCGGTCTGAACATCACAACGGATGAACAGATTGATGAATGGGTGAAGCAAAACGTCGAGAGTGCTTACCATCCATCTTGTACCTGCAAAATGGGCGCAGATAATGACCCATTAGCCGTCTTAAATGAGCGATGCCAAGTACGCGGTATTCAAGGCTTGCGTGTGGTGGACTCTTCTATTTTCCCAACCATTCCGAACGGTAATTTAAATGCGCCAACGATTATGGTGGCAGAACGCGCCGCGGATATGATTTTGGATAACGCCCTAGAAACGTCGAACAACGTACCAGTTTGGATTGCACCGGACTGGCAAGAGATGCAACGAATGCATCCGCCAAAAAGAGATCTCGATTCGATCTCATAAAATGAAAAAGTCAGTAATCATTACAAGGAATTCAACATGTCTAAGATGACAAAAATCTTCTCAACAATTGCACTAAGTACTTTAGCAACAGGCGCTTACGCCAACCAATGTGAAACGGTTCGTTTCGCAGATGTAGGTTGGACTGACATCACTGCGACCACTGCCGTTACATCAGAGTTACTTAAAGGGTTGGGGTACAAAACGAAGACTGATCTTCTGTCTGTGCCTGTAACTTACTCCTCTATGGCTAATGGCGATATCGACATTTTCTTAGGTAACTGGATGCCAACGATGGAAGGTGATATCGCGAAATACCGTGATGCAGGTACTGTTGAAACCGTACGCGCGAACCTCGTTGGCGCAAAGTACACGCTAGCTGTTCCAAAATACGTTTATGACGCAGGCGTAACCAACTTCGCTGACCTAGTAAAACATGCCGACAAATTTAAAGACCGCATTTACGGCATTGAACCAGGAAACGATGGCAACCGCTTAATTCAGTCAATGATTGATAGCAACGCATTCGGCCTAAAAGATTTCAGCCTAGTTGAGTCCAGTGAAGCTGGCATGGTGTCTCAAGTATCACGTGCCGCACGCCGCAATCAATGGATTGTGTACCTAGGTTGGGCGCCGCACCCAATGAATAGTAACGTTGAAATGGAATATCTAGCGGGTGGCGATGACTTCTTCGGTCCTAACTACGGCGGCGCGAACGTCTACACAAACGTACGTAAAAATTACCTCGCTGAGTGTCCAAATGTAGGTCAGCTAGTGAAAAATCTAGAGTTTAACCTAGAAATGGAAAATGAACTGATGGAAGCGATTCTTAACCAGAAACAAAAGCCATCAAAAGCAGCGCAAGCATGGTTGAATGCAAACCAAGAGCAAATTGAAGCGTGGCTAGAGGGCGTGAAAACGGTAGATGGCCAAGATGCGCTAACAGCTATTACAAACTACTTAAAAACAAACGCTTAATAAGCAGTATTTGAGCTCGTTTTTTTAAAGAAAGTGGGCAGAATTTTGCCCGCTTCATTAACACAAAGGTTTTATTTTGAATTTTATTACGGACAACAAACTACCGTTGGGCCAATGGATGGAAACTGGCGTCGATTGGTTAACCATCAATGCATCGGGTTTTTTCGATGCAATCTCTATTACACTTGAAACGATCATTCTTTTCGTGGTGGACATTTTTAAATGGATGCCACCTGCAGCGCCAATCATTATGACGGCGGCAATTGCTTGGTTCTTACATCGCAGCATTCCTCTTGTCGTATTTATCGTGTTGGCCTTACTCGCAATTCTCAACCTTGGTTACTGGCAAGAAATGCTGGAAACCTTTGTCCTTGTGTTTGCAGCGACAACGATTTCCGTATTAATTGGCGTGCCGTTGGGCATTATGGCGGCGCACCGTCCTTGGTTATACACCTTGTTGCGGCCAATACTCGATTTGATGCAGACCGTACCGACATTCGTTTACCTAATTCCAACCTTGGTTCTGTTTGGCTTAGGTATTGTCCCTGGTCTAATCTCGACCATCATTTTCGCTATCGCTGCGCCAATTCGATTGACGTACCTCGGCATTATTAAAGTGCCGGAGGAGCTACTTGAAGCGGGTAAAGCATTTGGTGCCAGCCGCATGAAGCTACTGTTTAAGGTGGAGTTACCTGCGGCATTGCCAAGTATTATGGCTGGCGTTACGCAGTGCATTATGTTGTCTCTGTCTATGGTGGTCATTGCGGCGCTTGTTGGTGCTGATGGACTTGGTAAACCAGTCGTACGCGCACTGAATACGGTAAACATCTCGCAAGGTTTTGAAGCTGGTTTAGCGATTGTACTCGTTGCCATCATTCTTGATCGCTTGTGTAAAGCACCAAACCAGAAGGAGGCATAATCATGGACGCTATTACTATTAAAAATCTTGATGTCGTTTTTGGTCAGCAACAAGCACAGGCGCTAGCACTACTAGATCAAGGGAAGTCTCGACAAGAAATCATTGATGAAACTGGCCAAGTGGTTGGGGTTGATAATGTTTCGCTGAACGTGAAACAGGGTGAGATCTGTGTCTTGATGGGGCTTTCAGGCTCGGGTAAATCAAGTTTGCTGCGAACGGTTAACGGATTGAACGATATTTCTCGTGGCTCTCTGAAAATTAAAGATGGCGACGATATGGTTGAGCTCTCTAACTGTGACGAACAGAAACTGCGCCACCTTCGTACGCACCGCGTGTCCATGGTGTTTCAGAAGTTTGCATTGATGCCTTGGTTAACGGTGTTAGACAATGTAGCGTTTGGTCTAGAGATGCAAGGCATTGGTAAAGCAGAGCGTCGTAAAAAGGCGCGTGAACAGCTCGAAATGGTCGGTTTATCTGAGTGGGAAACCAAATTCCCGCACGAGCTTTCTGGTGGTATGCAGCAGCGTGTTGGCCTAGCGCGAGCGTTTGCGATGGACACAGATATCTTGTTAATGGATGAACCGTTTTCAGCACTTGATCCATTGATTCGTGCTCAGCTTCAAGATGAATTGATTCTGCTTCAAGAAAAGCTAAACAAAACCATTCTTTTTGTAAGTCACGACTTGGATGAGGCGCTTAAAATCGGCAACAACATCGCCATTATGGAATCAGGAAAGCTGATTCAACATGGCAAGCCAGAACAGATCATTCTTGCTCCAGAAAACGATTATGTGGCGGACTTTGTTGCTCACACTAATCCATTAAATGTGCTGAAGGGACGTTCCTTAATGCGTGACGATTTGGTTCGCGAAGATACGCGTGTTCTGATTTGCCCTGATAAAGATATTTGGGTGATACAAGAGAGCAAGGGGTTAAGTTTAGCGGATAAAGGTAAATCGTTGATTCAATGGAAGAGCAATTCTTCGAACCTTGACGAAGTTAATGAAAACTCTCTGGTTCAGGTTAGCCCAGAAATCAGTATGCGAGAAGCGATTGAACTTAAACAGCGTAGCAATCAGCCTCTGCTTATGGTTGAAGATAATAAGCTGGTTGGTGTGTTAAGCGACAATGAGCTTTACGATGCATTGCTTGGTAATTTTAAGTCAGAGCAAGTTGCGTAAAGTTGACGCAGAACCAAGTAAAAAAGAGCCGCACATTAATGCGGCTCTTTTTAGTTTAAACAATGAGTTAAGTCGCTAAGCTAAGACAATGGTCGACTATAGAGTCGTAATTACGTCATCCATTGCAAGGCGCGCTTTTGGAAGACCATGATTATAATCTTCCCCATCTTTATGGTAGCCAATCGCTAGCGCAACTTCACAAATATGGCCCTCGAGCTCTTCTTTAAACTCTTCTCCAATCAGAGCCGGATCGACACCTTCCATCGGTGTTGAATCAATGCCTAGTCGTGCCAATGTGTGTAGTAGGTTGCCTAGTGCCAAATAGACTTGTGCTTTTGTCCAGTTTCCGTTGAAGCCATTTTCGTCCGTATTTGCATCGGCAAAAGCGTAAGCACCCATAAAGTTGTTGTACATCTCCGCTGGCAAGTGGCCAGATGTTACTTCTGCATCCACACGCTTCGCAAATTTCTCTTTAGTAAATTTAGGATCGTAAGCAAACAGAATCGTATGTGATGCGGCTTTCGCGTGTGGTTGGTTAAACTGATGCATATTTGCAAACGTATTGTGGAAACGTTGCTTCGCTTCATCACTTTCAATAACGATGAATTTCCATGGTTGTGAGTTGATAGAAGACGCCGACAAACGCAGTGCTTCTTTGATTATCGCCATGTCTTCTTGAGAAACGCGCTTGGTTTCATCATATTTTTTTGCAGTGTAACGGCTATTTAGATCGGTAATGATTTGATGGGACACGTTTATATCCTCTTTATGTGATGACAGATGAGGATGCACTAGCATCGACAACCATGCGTACCTCGAATATGGGTTCATGATAATGGATATTTTTTCATTGATAAGAGGGTGTTTATTTAAATCACTTTTTACTTTTTGTTGAAAATCGATGTGAGTTGATCGATTTGAAACTTAAATGTCCTTATTTGGAAGCTTTTATTTGATACTAAATTAAACTCATATTGAGGCGTAGGGGAAAGCAACATGAACGTGATTGAAGTTTTTAATGATAGCTATGAACGTTGTACTTCAGATCAGGAGTTTTTCGACTTGTTCTACAAAAATTTATGGTCGAAAAGTGCCAACTTTAGACAGAAGTTTGACGGTATAGACATGCACCAACAAGTGAGAATGCTTAGAGGGTCTATCGTATTTTTTATGATGGCAGATACCTCGACCGAAGCGCACAAAATGGTGGAAAAGTATGGGAAAAAGCATGCAAGTGCAGATATTGGTATAGAGCCGCAGGATTTTGATGTTTGGCTTGAGAGTTTGTTAGAAACGGTTCGACAGTGTGATTCCGGGTATGATGCCGATGTTGAAACCGCTTGGCGAACATGCTTTAAAACGGGCTTAGAAGTAATGAAACAAGAATGTGATAAAGAAGATGGGCACATCCTTAAAGCGAGTACTAAATAAGGAAGTAACGTGAGTGGTCGTTACTTCCTAGGGTCAGAACCTTACTTATCTTGTGTCTCTTTATTCTTTTTCACCGCTTCGGCGATATCACTGACAGCTTCGACAAGATTGATCGGCATTGGAAAAATAATAGTGGATGTTTTGTCTGTAGTGATTTCAGTGAGTGTCTGCATGTAACGTAATTGCAGTGCATTCGGTGCTTCGTTGAGCATTTGCGCTGCTTCTTTTAATTTATTTGAAGCCTCTAACTCACCAGTAGCGTGAATGATCTTCGCCCTACGGTTACGTTCTGCTTCTGCCTGACGGGCTAGGGCTCTGACCATGCTGTCATTTAAATCAACATGTTTGACTTCAACCGTAGCAATCTTGATTCCCCAGTCATCAGTCTGTTGATCGAGAATGGATTGTAAATCCTTATTGAGGCGTTCTCGCTCTGATAGCAATTCATCGAGTTCATGCTGACCCAATACCGAGCGCAGCGTGGTTTGTGCTAACTGGCTGGTGGCATCGCTGTAGCTTTCAATATTGTTAATCGCCATTTGAGGATCGACTACGCGAAAATAAACGACCGCGTTGACGCGCACAGAAACGTTATCTTTGGTAATCAAATCTTGTGTCGGCACATCCAAAACGACAGTACGTAAATCAACCCTCACCATTTGCTGAATAAATGGGATAAGGATGATCAAACCAGGTCCTTTGACTTCTTGAAATCGACCAAGAAAGAACACAACCCCACGTTCGTATTCTCTCAAAACCTTGAACATTTGGGTCGCTAGTGCGAACAGCAGCACCACGATCACCGCAACGGTATAGAGCATCATAAAGCGCCTCCTATTTATTTTGGCGGTCATCAGGCATCACAGTTAAGGTCAGCCCTTTAACATTAACAATGGTGACGTGATCACCTTGTTTGAATTGTTGATGGTCTTTGGCTTTAGCTCGCCATAACGCACCGTTGAGTTGAACGCGTCCTTCGCCATCGATAAAGTCATCGCTTACCACGGCGACCTTCCCAGGGTAAGTCTCTAAACCCGTCGTTACACGCCGGCGACGAATTTTGAGCAGCAGGCCGACGGTCAGCACGATTAGAGCCACGGAAAATATGGCAATACCAAAAATCAAAGGAAGGGCGATCTGGAATCCTGGTAACTCACTGTCCATGAGAAATATCGAACCGAGTACAAAGGCGACAACGCCGCCTAAGCCCAAAATACCAAAGCTCGGGCTGAATGCTTCCGCTATCATTAGTGCAATACCGAGTAACAGCAGACCAAGACCTGCGTAGTTGACGGGCATCATTTGTAGTGCGTACATGGCAAGAAGCAGACAAATCCCACCTAGCACACCGGGTAAGCCAATTCCTGGGTTGTAAAATTCAAGAAGTAAACCGTAGATGCCGATGAGCATTAGGATGTAGGCAACGTTTGGATTGGTGATAACGGCTAACATTTCTGCTCGCCAATCTGGCGTTCTTTCAACCCATGTTGGATTTTCAAGTGACAATGTCACAGTGCGATTGTTTACTTTAACAGTTTGCCCATCTATGGCTTTGACTAAGTCCTCTGGCGAATTGGCGATGTAATCGATCACGTTTAATTCTAATGCTTCTGTTGCATCCAAGCTCGCCGCCTCGCTTACTGCTTTCTCTGCCCATTCTGCATTTCGTCCATGAAGTTTTGCTAAGCCTTTAATGTAGGCTTTGGCATCGTTAATTACCTTTTTCTCCATTGCGGTTTTAGCGGGAACTTTCTCTGAGCTTTCGTTGGTTCCTTCTGGCGTTTCTTCCGCGTTTTGATCTTTGCCATCATCCGATGAAGGAGGTTGAGGCGCACCACCTAACGCGACGGGCGTTGCAGCTCCGAGGTTTGTCGCTTCAGCCATGGCGGCTACGTGACTAGCGAGCAAGATGTATGTTCCTGCACTGGCAGCTCTAGAACCAGATGGGCCGACCCAAGTTGCAATGGGAGTCGAGGAGGTGGTAATCGCGTGAATAATATCTCGCATTGCGCTATCTAAGCCGCCTGGTGTGTCCATCTCTAAGATCACTAAACTGACACCGTTTAGTTGAGCTTCTTCTATTTCACGAGATAAATAGTCGCTAGTAGCAGGCCCTATAGCGCCTTTGATAGGAACAATCCAAACGGTATTCGCCAGTGCTTGACTGGCAATCAAGAGTAAAGGTAAGAACCATATCCATAGTCGTTTCATGCAGTCCTCCTTGTGTGGTCACAGGGACTTTTTGAAATCCTAATTCAAGTATATCCAAATAACTTAGAGATGCTTGAGTATAGGTTCTAATGAATAAGTTCCCGAGGCTAATTAGGAGACTACTTTTTTATATATAAACGCTGTGTGAGATAGTAAACTAAAGCAAATTATTGGTAATTGTGATGTTTATGTTTATTGTTCAGCGTTTGATTAAGTTGGCCGTTATCTGTGCCGTATTCTTTACTATTTTCGATCTGATCTCCTATGGAGAGGTGACTTGGTTTCAACGGTTTTTGGCTTTTCTACACTAAACTCAGATTTCAATACGTTAGCTACTCATAAGGCGATAGGTTTCTTCCTATTCGCCTTATTACTCCCTCTTCAACCAAAGCCTTAAACAAAGCAATACTTAACTCGTTTTTTCAACTTCCTGTCGGTGGAAAAAACGCCAAAATGCAACTAAATTCATATCAATGACAAGTTTAAGGTATGTAGTTGATGAGGCAATTCAGCGCAATCGCACTAGCTGTTGTAACACTCATTTTGAGCCAAACAACAACCGCAAGAAACGCGAAGATGTTAGGTGATATCTCCCTAGTTCAGCCCATACAGGGTGATCCTAATGTGGATATTAAGCTAGCGAGAATTGGCTGGCATCTCTTCCGCGATCCTCAATTATCGTCAAATGGTAATGTCAGCTGCGCGACATGCCACAATCTGCAAACCAATGGCGCTGAAAATACACCAGTCTCTACGGGGGTGAAAGGTGATGGAATTAGAAATTCTATAACAGTGTTTAATGCAGCGTTAAATTATCGTTTTTTATGGGATGGTACGGAAAACACCTTGATGGCTCAGATTGATGGTCCAATCCATAATCCAATGGAAATGGACTCAAACTGGCAAACAATAGAGCAATATGTAAAAGAGAGTGAACATTATCAAGCGCTATTTAATCGTGACGGTGAATTGCCGATTAACGTTCATAATATCAAGTCCGCTATTGTGGAGTTTGTTGAAGGGCTGCAGACGCCTGGCGCACCATTCGATGCTTACTTATTGGGTTACACGCATGTATTGAGTGAACAGCAAATCAGAGGTTGGAAAACATTTCAGACTTCAGGTTGTGTGCAGTGTCATCAGGGCAAAAATATCGGCGGAGCGATGATCCAAAGGTTCGCCTATTTCAAGGATAAGCCAGTAGTAGAGGACTCGGGCAGGCAACTCGTTACGATAGAAGATGAAGAGCGATTCTATTTTAGAGTAGCCAGTTTACGCAATGTCGCGCTAACGAGTCCTTATTTTCATAATGGGCAAGTCGATAAGTTATCCGACGCGATACAAATCATGGCTAAAACCCAGCTCGGTATAACGATGAACGATGAGAATGTCGCGGACATTGAAGCATTCTTGCAGTCGTTGACAGCACCTAGACCCATAATTTTAGAGGTGTTGGAAAATGAATAAATTCAAACTGATCAACTTTTGCTTTTTTATTGGGATACTGACGTGCTGCACACTGGCGTATATGTCGTATATGAATTCAAAAAACGCTCAAGAATTTCATGCAGGGCTAATGAATATCGGACATGAGTTGATTGAAGAGCGTGATGTTATCGTGAACCGATATGCCGTTGAAGATAGGAAAAACTATGAGTTAACAACATCTTTAGTAGAGATAGAAATCGCAGCACAGGCACTGTTGGAATCATCAAAGGCATCAGTTTGGTTTCCCGTGACACCCAATCGTATAAAAGTTAGGGATACGCTTGAACAGTTTAAGGAGCGAGTGCTTCAAACAACGTTGAAGCTTGATATGTTAATTGGTGTTCAGGTAGAAAATCGGTATGCATTACTCATGTTGTTCAATTTATATCAGCAAGATGTTTCTACCGAGAGCGGTCAATCTTTGGGTGGCAGTCGTTATCTTGAATTTCTCAACCAGTTGCTTCTAACACAAACTGAAGTTGAGAGTGAAAAGGAAGCGAACTTCCTTAAACGGCTTCAAACGAGTGATAAAAGAATTGAATTGCTGACGAATGAACTGCTTGATCACACTTATATTGAGTTTGTCGAAAGCTCAGAGCATCGGTTACTCAATATTGCTCAAAGTGAGGCGCGTTTTACGTGGTTGTTTGTATTTATCGCGGTGATGTTTCTAGTTAGCGCGTTTGTTTATCAGTCACATCACCGAATGCATAACTTAAAACAGTTGAATCTTGAAATTGAAGAGGCGAGAAACAAAGCCGAGCGAGCGGCAAAAGCGAAATCAAATTTTCTCGCTGCAATGAGTCACGAACTAAGGACGCCGATGAATGGTGTACTAGGGCTTTCTCAAATGATTGCAGAAGAGACCAAAGAGCCGACGACGAAAGAGCATATTAGGGTTATTCTTGATTCTGGCCAGCATCTGATGACTATCCTCAACGATATTTTGGATTTTTCTAAAGTTGAAGAAAACAAACTGGAATTTGAGCAAGCTAAGTTTAAGCTCGATCAAGTGCTTTCTCCGGTGTGTAGCGCAATAAAACCACTTGTTGATGAAAAAAATATCGAGTTAATCTTGGAAAACGAGGTTTCTGAATATACTGAATTTACTGGAGATTGTGCGCGTTTACGACAGATCTTGTTTAATCTCGCCGGTAACGCGGTGAAGTTTACCAACGAAGGGCATGTGCTGGTTAGAACTGAGTTAGATGAATCGAATCAGTTGTTGGTCATGCGCGTGAGCGACACCGGTATTGGTATTGCGCCAGACAAACACGAGCATATTTTTAACTCGTTTGAGCAAGCAGACTCATCAACGACTCGAAGGTTCGGCGGAACAGGGCTTGGGTTAGCCATCGTCAAAAAACTAACCGATTTGATGGGTGGCCATATTACTCTGAAGAGTATAGAAGGCGTTGGAAGTCAATTTATCGTTGAGTTGCCGATTCCTTGGGTAGAATCTGCTCCGAAAAAGCAGCAAGAAGCACCGAAACCTCGCGCAAAATCACACCATTTAAAGATACTACTTGCTGATGATAACCGTGTGAATGCCATTGTGGCAAAAGGGTTTTGCGAAAAGCTTGGGCATGAAGTGGAAGTTGCAGAAAATGGATTAATCGCGGTTAAAAAGGCGAAAGAGAACGAGTACGACCTGATCTTGATGGACAACCATATGCCCGAGATGAATGGCGTTGAGGCGACACGCGTTATCCGACAAGAGTTAGGTATCAAGACATTACTCTTTGCGTACACGGCAGACGTATTTCGTGAAGCTCACGATAGCTTTATTGAAGCAGGAGCAGACCATGTGCTTACGAAACCGCTACAGCATGAGAGCTTTTCAGACGCTCTCAAACAGTTTGCCGCCAGACTCGAACCGAAACAGAATCCGCCACTAACGAGTGACAGCAATGTGCTTCAATTGCAACGTAAGCCAATCGAGAACTTAAGGTTAACAGAGGAAGAACTCTCCCGCTCAGGCATGTTTACTTCTTTACGAGATGAGCCAGAAGCGCTCGACGAGTTGCTAAAAAGCATTATTGTCGATTTTGAGACTTCGGTTGATGAACTTATTGAATACTTTATGGCTGAAGACTTTGCTTCATTAGCGCTGACGTTGCACAAAACGAAAGGGATGGCACTGAACCTAAGTTTACCTATTTTGGCGAGCCAAACGGAGACCCTGGAAACTCAACTTAAAGCCAACCAAAGTCCCGAGATTGAGCAGTTACAGATGCTGATCAATCGGTTACAGGTCAACATCCATCAGTCTCATAGACTTTTGGATGATATCCAGAAGAACAATGCCGATCCTCAACAGATTTTATAGTCCCTGTGAGTGCGATGCTTTCCTTAACTCATTTTGTTGTGGTTTACTGTGGCAAGGACGGATAGTGTTGATTCGTCGTCGGAAAATCAGGGAGTTAGAATGAGTAAGCATTCCGCTTTAATCAAATGGCATCGTAAAGCTGGCGAAGAGTTTAGTGATAATAAGTATAGTCGGGCACACATTTGGCAATTTGATGGAGGGTTGCAAGTCCCAGCATCTCCATCTCCCCACGTAGTACCATTACCACTATCCGTAGAAGAAAACGTTGATCCAGAAGAAGCGTTTGTCGCGGCACTTTCTAGTTGTCATATGCTCGTTTTCCTGTCTATTGCAGCAAAGCGACGTTATGTTGTGGACAGTTACTTCGATGAAGCGGTAGGGGAGCTTGAAAAAGGCGAAAACGGAAAAGAGTGGGTATCAAAGGTAACGTTAAACCCTAAGATAACATTTTCAGGTGAAAAACAACCGACACCATCTCAATTAGAAAAACTGCACCACATGGCCCATGAGAATTGCTTTATCGCCAACTCCGTTAAAACAGAAGTGACAACGCTTATTGCGAATTAAGTGGAGCTCTTTATCAAAAAGCGCGGCCTATTGCGGAGTTATATTAAGCCAGCAGTCATCCTGCTGGCTCGTTCATCTAGACGACACCTTGCTCAATCATTGCATCAGCGACTTTTCTAAAGCCTGCAATGTTGGCGCCTAAAACTAAATTTCCAGGTTGGCCAAACTCTTTACTGGTTTCGTTTGCATTGATGAAAATATTTTTCATGATGGTTTGCAACTGACTATCCACTTGTTCAAACGTCCAGTTTTGCATGCTGGCGTTTTGCGCCATTTCAAGTTGACTGGTTGCAACGCCGCCTGCATTGGCTGCTTTTGCAGGCCCATAAGCTATGTCCGAGTCCACGATAATATTGGCAGCATCACGGGTGGTTGGCATGTTCGCCCCTTCACTAATCAAAATACATCCGTTTTCGATAAGAGCCAGTGCGTCGTCTGACGTTAATTCATTTTGAGTCGCACAAGGGAAGGCAGCATCAGCCTGATATCGCCAAACAGCATGTCCTTCATTAGGATAGTCGCCCTCTGGTGTGTATTCTGCTTCAGGGTAAGTTTCTAAATATTCTTCTAAGCTTGCTCTTTTCACTTCTTTCAGTTGTTTTAGGAGCTTAAGATCAATACCGTGCTCATGATAGATCGTACCTCGAGAGTCGCTGCATGTAACTGGCGTTGCTCCCATATGGTACAGTTTTTCAATGGCGTAGATAGCCACGTTGCCAGCACCAGAAACGAGGCAAGTTTTCCCTTTCAATGAATCGTTGCGGTCGTTGAGCATGCACTCTGCAAAATAGACGGCGCCATATCCTGTCGCTTCTTTTCTGGCGAGTGAGCCACCCCAAAGCAGACTCTTGCCTGTAAGCACACCTTCGTAGCGGCCCGTCAATCGTTTGTATTGACCAAACATATAGCCAATTTCGCGCGCCCCGACACCGATATCGCCTGCGGGCACATCGGTGGTAGGACCGATGTGACGGTACAACTCGTTCATAAATGATTGGCAAAATCGCATGATCTCGCCGTCGGATTTTCCTTTAGGATCGAAGTTTGAACCGCCTTTGCCGCCACCGATAGGAAGGCCAGTCAGTGCGTTTTTAAAGATTTGCTCAAAGCCGAGAAATTTTATGATGCTCGCATTGACTGAGTGATGGAATCTCAATCCTCCTTTGTACGGCCCCAAAGCAGAGTTGAATTCAACTCGATAACCTTTGTTTACTTGTACATTTCCAGCATCATCAACCCAAGGAACTCGAAACATGATTTGACGTTCTGGCTCGACGATCCTCTGGATAATCGCTTGTTCCTTATATTTATTATTGCCTTCTATTACCGGCGCGAGAGAAGTTAATACTTCTTCTACCGCTTGGTAAAATTCTTTTTGCGCAGGGCTACTGTGTTGCAACGCAACAATAGTATCGTGTATGTATGACATAGATTTCTTCCTTGATGTGAATAGGCAATCAGTTTATATGAATGTATTTCCATTAAATAGTGATTTTGACCAAGATTCAATGGTTGTAGTGGTCTTTCCTGCGGATGAGAATGTGCAGCTTCTAACCCAGGCAGTGTTGGTTGAGATAGGTAGGGCGAGCTAAGTAAGCGGGTGGTTGAGTGATCAGTTTCACATATAACAAGCAGAAATCACTTTAGTCGATGTTGTTGTGCAGTTACGCAAATTGTTTATGTTAACGTCATGTTAAAGTTTTGGTGTGTGATAACTTGTGAAAAGACAACTATATGGATGAGCTTAAGGTTCTGAACTCGTTTATTCAGCAGAATGGTCTACCAGCGTTTGGCCACCTTGATGGAATTCCAACATCGTTACAGCTAGATAAATTTACTTACCTCGATGAGATGGATAAGCCAGTGTCTAAGTGGCGCCGTTACCGCGATTATAAGCAGTTTCAGTTCGTCAATTTGGTCACACCTGATTACGTCATTGGAGTAGCGATTGCTGATATACGGTATTTAGCATCCGGCTTTTGCTACCTGTTTGATATTAAAAAGAATAAGTTGATTGAGCAACAATGGTTGAAACCTTTTAATATAGGTTATCAAACTCAGCCTTCCAGTTGGTGCAGTCTTGCCCATCTTGCTAACAAAAGAATTCAGTTTTCTATTAAGGATGGTATTTGGCACGTCCACTTTGTGACAGAGTCAGTCAATGCGGATCTCTATTTACGTCCAGAAAATATGAGTTTGCCATTAATGTTGTGTACGCCAACAGGTTATGCGGGTTGGACATATACTCAGAAGCACAATGCGTTAGCAGTAGACGGTAACTTGTTCATATTAGGAAAAGAGCAAGATCTTTCAGAGGTGGCTGCTGGTTACGATTTTTCCGCTGGGTACATGCGGCGAGAAACAAGTTGGCGCTGGGCGAGTATCAATTGCTTTGAGGATGACAGGCGTCTGGGGTTGAACTTGGCAGCTGGCGTTAATGAAACTGGCTATTGCGAAAATGTATTGTGGATTAATGGTCAGCGTCACTTTTTGCAACCTGTGCAGTTTCAGTTTTCACGAAGTGATGAAGGGCAAAAGTGGCATATTACGTCTGAAGATAAACGAGTTAACTTACAGTTCATGCCTTTGAATCGACGCTCAGAGAAGAAAAATTTTTGGCTTCTCAAAAGTAACTTTCGTCAGTACATCGGTTATTTCTCTGGCTATATTATCGATGGAAATGGTATCAAACATCAGTTAGAAGAAGTTATGGGTCTTACTGAAGATCACTATGCAAAATGGTAGAAACACAATGGATTGGACGCAGTTGATGGACCGCCCAGAATTACTTCTGATGATTCTGGCTCCAGTTTTCTTTTTCTGCATGCTTGCCGAATATTGGTTCGGACAAAGAAGGGGACGCTTGCCTGAAAGCGCGACGTATTACTTCCCTGAAGTAGCGTGTAATTTTGTTCTTGCGGGCTTACACCAAGCGACAGACATACTCACGGGTTTACTGATTGCTCAGTTGTATTTGTGGTGGTTCGATTGGCGTTTGTTTGATATCGAAATGAGCGTCTCAGCTTTTCTTTTACTTGTTGTCCTGCAAGATTTTTTCTATTACTGGTTTCATCGGGCTAGCCATCGTATTCGTTGGATGTGGGCCGCGCACGTTGTTCATCACAGTTCGGAAAGAATGAACTTCAGTACCGCCTTTCGTCAAAGTTTAATGTATCCGCTAGCGGGGATGTGGATTTTTTGGTTGCCCTTGGTGATTATTGGTTTTGAGCCAAAATGGGTTGTCTTCGTTGTGTTGTTTAATCTGGGCTTACAGTTTTTTGTTCACACCCAATCAATTCGTTCGCTCGGGCCACTAGAGTGGGTATTTAACACGCCGTCTCATCATCGCGTTCATCATGGTGTGAACCGTCAGTACATCGACAAAAATTATGCGGGTGTATTAATTATTTGGGATCGAATGTTCGGAACGTTTGAACCAGAGGTGGAAACGGTTCGGTATGGGGTTTCTAAACCTGTAAACAGCTTTAATCCCATCCGCGTGACGTTTGCAGAATGGAAAGACATGTTTTATGACGTAACTAGACCAAACTTATCATGGAAACAACGCTGTCGCCGTTTGTTCGCTCCGCCATCGGATTTTTATGAGTAAATTGAGATAAAGAGATTGGAGCGGGCAGCGGGAATCGAACCCGCATCATCAGCTTGGAAGGCTGAGGTAATAGCCATTATACGATGCCCGCGCATCGATAGGACTCAGTTAATATGCCACACTGGACGAAAAAGAAAAGTCTTTTCTCATCAAATGTTTGTCAGTTGCCTAAAAAAGTAGCGGACTGATGTTAAAGTGTTCATTGTCTCTGGTTTTTTGTGGCACTCGCGATTTCGCTACTAAGCCTAGAGGGTCGTAAACACCGAATTCTTGGGTGTTTAGATGTTGATGATATTCAAGATTTTCTGTGTAAAGGTTAATCTCGTTTATTGAACAGTCACGTTTCATGGTCAAGACTAGATATTGAAATGATTACTTTTTACTGTTGATGCGTATGTATAACACAGGGTAATTCTGCTGAAACAGTCAGCTTAACCAAAGGAGATTTAACATGATGAGAGGTTTGATATTAGGGCTGGTGGTGATGCTGGTATCTGCTTGTACTACCGTTACAACCGATGTGGATAAACAAGCCGACTTTTCAGCTTACAGAACGTTTGACTTCGGTGCTCAGGCGGAAGCTCCTACCAGTATTGATGGTCGACGTATTGAGCAAGGGCTTGCTGAACAGCTTGAGGGTAAGGGTTTAATTAAGGTAAATAGTGGCGGTGACCTTTACGTACATCATGATATCGTAGAAGAATCCGAGCTTGTTTCTTCAGGATCGTCGGTGAGCTTTGGCTATGGCTGGAATAGCTTTGGTGTGATCACTTCAAGCCCGGAAAGATATAAAGAACGTAAGTATGGGAAGTTGGTGGTTGAACTGGTTGATGCAAAGGCTAATCAAGTCGTTTGGAAAGGCGTTTCAAGTCGTAAACTGTCTGAGTCAATGAGCTCTGAGAAAAGAGAATCTCTCATCCAAGAAGAAATCGCGAAGATGTTTGAAAGCTACCCTTACGGTGAAAAATAATTAGTATTCTTAACGATTAAGAATACTAATTGCCAATAGTTACGCACAGGGTTAAAAGAACTTATTATTTTGGTTTTGGTTACCTTTGTGCGTACGATTCTGATTGCTTTACTCGGACTACTTTTCTGCTTGTTGGCTCCGAGCATGAGCTTGGCGCACTCACACCCAAATTTTCTTTCCTTTCATAACCAGAATATCGCTGTTGACGCTAAGTCGAAGCACTTTTCAGAACATCCTATCTCTCCAATACAACAAGACTATCCGAGTTTAAACAGCCGGAATATATTGAGGGTTATCCATGCTAAGGAAATGAGCTCGAACGACGATGTAGAACCCGAATGGTTTGAAATGCTTGATGTAGCATGGTGGGCGCATCGTTCGGCAATTTACTCGATGAAGCGGCTAAAACGCATCGGTAATGAGGCTTTAGGTTGTTGTATTGAAAGTATTTTTACTCACTCTAAATACAGAATCGGCGTGAGAAAAGAGTCGAATTTCATATGCCGCTTTATACATGCTCGCTAACACATTCCATGTTTTTGCAACTTTTGGTTAATTATGCTTAGGAGCGGTTTATGTTTGATTCGATCATTCAGGTCTTGAGTGCTTTTTGGCATCAAGATTTCACGGCGTTAATGGCGCCAGGCAGTGCAGGTTTGGTTTATTTTGTTGTTGCTGTGAGTATCTTTTTGGAAAGTGGTTTTATTCCTGCTGCACCTTTCCCATGCGACAGTGTCGTCGTATTATCCGGTACGCTGGCGGCGGTTGGCGTCCTTGACCCAATTATGATCATGTTGGTAATAGCTGTTAGTGCGGGGTTGGGAAGTTGGGCGGCTTATTTACAAGGCAAGTGGCTAAATCGCTTACCTAAGGTCCAAGGCTGGGTGAGTGCGGTTCCTCAAAAGCGTTTGGAACAAGTCGACGTATTACTCAGTAAACATGGATTGGTTGCGCTTTTGTGCGCGCGGTTTATTCCGGTTGTTCGTTCCCTATTGCCATTAATGATGGGGTTGCGAGTGAAACGTATTAGTAAATTCCATTACTTTGCGTGGCTGAGTGCGATTTTATGGACGCTGATATTATGCGGTTTTGGTTCATTACTTCCTTTGTTACCAGAAAATATGAGCAAAGCGATCACAATGCTATTAATGGCGGCACCAATAATTACTCTTGTGATTGGAGTGCTTAGTTTCTTGTTTGTTAAAGCACGTCGAGCGTTCTGTAAACCCAAGGATGTGTCTGAGTTTTCCCAGTAAAAAGAAAGGCGCATACATTGCGCCTTTCTTTTTGAGTGTCGTTAGGGTTTCGAATTTAATAGCCAATGCTATATAGGTATTCGCCAACTTCTTTGCACTGAGACTTGTAGATGTTCTCTACTTCAGACTCATTCTTATCTGCTGCTTTAAATTCAAGTTCGGCAGACGATAGCTGGTCAAAGCTGTAGTCTCTCTCAGACATTAAGTAGTGTCTGAACATCGCTCTGTGTTCCGGAACTGCAATACGTGCGTTAGAAACGTTGGCACACTCTAACAGAGTGTCGTTACTCATTTCTTCTGGCTTAGTGTCTGTGTTTGCTAAGGTTGAGCCCGCTGCAAATAGTAATGCTAGTGCGATGGTTGTAGCGATTCTTGTCATTATATGGACCTCAAATTGGTTCTAGTAACAATGAGCATATTGGTTCTTATCGTTACATTTTCGTGTTCTCTGTATGTCATAAAAAGTTAAACAACAGAGAAGGCGTTGCGACCATGAGTAAAGACGTACATTAAGTTCGCTTCCTTTCTTCCTGAGAGGCGATAAAGAGAGCGTTGACTCATGAGTCCGCCATAACTGTCTAGAGGTAAGCGAGATGCTTGTTTTGCCAACTCCAGTAGTGGCGGAGAAGAGAAAGCAATAAGTAAAAAATAATCAGGAGTAAAATCTGATGATAAAACGCCATCAGTAGCTGATGTTCGGCGACAGGAGACAAGCCCGAACAACTCGCGCTTTATATGTAGGTAGTAACTTTCTGATCCCCAAGAACTCAGAGAAGCTGAGGCATGAAAATCAGTGTGTGCTAGCTCAAAATCGTCTTGTTGAGAGAGTTTAAGTAGGCGCTCGGAAGTGTAATGTTTGGTGTGGTGCCACTCATGCGCATATGAAGCTGTGATGAGCCCTGAGAGCAGGGACAAAGAAAGCATCAATAATATACGGTGTAGATAACGCAAGAAGTAACCCTAAACATATAAAGCCACAGTTACCCACCATGATTAAGGAATCTTAGTGGAACTATGATAACGATGAAAGCCAGTGTCTGATGAACTCAGCGTATACTAACGAGATGGAAGGGGGATGAACAGAGTTTTCTGATCGCACTTAGGTATATCAGCGAATAACACAATAGTTTTCGCTTTCGAGTAAGCGAAAATGGAAAGAGAGTCGTTGCACAAGGACGATTAAGCTAACAGGATTATTACTGGGGAAGAAATAGAATCTTCTTTTTTCTTCCCCATATGTGTCGCATCGGTATTACGCGCTTGCGTAAATAACGCTGCCGCCTTTTATAGTGTCAATGATCTCGCGAGACAACTTCTCTGGCAAAGCAGGGCAACCCCAACTGCGTCCGAGGTATCCATTCTTCTTGATGAAGGAAGGGTTTGCGTAATCGGCACCGTGCACGACAATGTAACGCTCGCGAGCTTTGTCGTTTAATCCAGAGCTTAGCCCATCTAATCGAAGTGAATAGCCATTTGAGCCGTAGTAAGTGGTATCAGTCAAAAAAGTGCCCAATGATGTTTTTCGCGAGTTCACGACATTTGAAAACTGTGTCGCTGTTTTCTTTCCGCTGTTCACGCCGTGAGAAACATACGTATTGTAGATTAGCTTCTTTTTATCTAAATCAACCACATAAAAACGCTTTTCAGTTGATGGTTTACTATAGTCGATGATCGTTAGTACCGACTTCTTTCTATCGGGTGTCTTCTGATAAGCGATGTAAGCGTCACTGAACAACTTAAAGTCTACTATGCCATCTAGCTTGGCTTGTTTAAACACATGCTCAACTTGCTTTGGTCGTAAATGATCCCTGGGTTCGTTATCTGATTGTTTTGCAAAAGCAAAAGGTGAGACAGACAACAGCGCACATGTAAATAATAAAATTAACTTTTTCATCTTGGCTAAATAAAACTCTATGGTGTTACAAATTTACCGATTGCTTCATGCATTCGTTAAAACAACATGCACATCAATATAATTCTATTCCCAATGTTTCTTATTGCACGCTTAGGTGCTTAATATTGGGTTGACGATAAGTTTTCGAGTTAAAAACTAACTAATTGAAACTTATATAAAATATGAAGTTTAACGATGGTTTCTATAAACTTCAGCGTAAATAATATCTGATATATGTAATTAATAAAACTGTGTTTAAGGATATTTGTGAAGTTGCTAATTTATAAAAACGGCGTTTTATTTTTCGTGCTTTAGAAACTCTTTTTATTTCAATGTGTTTTCTTTTTCTACGCTTTATCCAATACCTCAAAAGTTTGTGATTTAACTCGTAACAAATCGTAACGCCGAATCGTTATGTGTATAAGTGCATTTATAATGTATGAATAAACAACAGGGTGGTAAGAAAAGGCAGTAAAACAGCGGTGAATCGGTTGTTTTTAATTCACGATTGACAAAGCTAAGTCCAAGTCGTACAAAAATTGAACTTGTGAATGTATCGTTTAAGTGAGAGTGATGAGCTCGACAAAAGTGAAGTGATGCGTGCTATTGTTTATTCTCTAATTTATTCGATTACATAAGGAAGGGTAGATAGTAAAAATTGAAAAAATAATTCTATCGTGTGGATTAAAAAATATAAATAGTAAAAATTCGAAATTAAAAGATAAGAACGCCAGATATTAATTCATTAAATTTTTGAACATGAGAGTAAACTCTATCTATTATGTTTGGTTTGGTGTGAGAGTGCTCGTCTCATTAAGAAAAGCGCTCAAATTTATTTAAGGACGGTTATGACAGCATTTAATAAAGTGTTTATTGTCACTCCCAATGTTAATGATTTTGCAATGTTGCAAGAGTCGCCATTGGAAATGTCTCTTCAAGTAACGGCAAGCAAACCTATCCAACTCTATGGAGAGTCTGTTAAAGCCAGTTGGAAAAGTATTGATATTGAATGGTTAGACGTTAAGGGTGAAAAGCCATTACCCAGGCCTGATATTGCAGCATGGGGATCTTTTACTCTTGCTGTATCCGCTTCTATTGCGGATAAGCTCGATGTGTTGAGCGAGAATGTCGAATTTTTACCATTAAATCTACAAGGAAAGCCTTGGCGAGCATTAAACATTGTCACTCAAATTGATGCCATTGATACCTCTGCTACCGAGTATAATCTTCGTCATGGTAAGCTAAGTCGTGCTAGACCGTTTAAGAAACTCGTTTTGAATAGAGAAGCCGTTAATGAATCTGACTTGTTCAGAGTAAAAGGTGCTGGGCTCAGAACGTTTTGTACGGACAAAAAAGGTGGCTTGTACGATAGCGTCAAAGCGCTGAATTTGACCGGTTTGGATTTCAAGGAAGTGCTGGTTTAAAAACGAATAAATAGTGATTTACTCAACTAAAGTCATAGATATAGGTATGGGGGAACAAAAGCTGAGCATCTATCAATGAAGCTCATATACAGCTAAATACAGCCGCCACAGTTGTGACTGCTGTACGTCTCCCCTTAACTTATGTTCTTGAAACCCTAATTGAGCTGACCATGGACGCATCAAATCGACTGTCGTCATTTGCCGATTGCCACCACAAGCTCAATTGTTCTTTAGTCATTGGTTTGCCAAATAAATAGCCTTGCATATAGTCGCAGCGGTATGCCGATAACCATTCATGCATCATATTGTGTTCAATACCTTCTGCTGTAACCGTTTTATTTTGGGCATGGCATAGCTCAATAATAGGTTTGATCACATGTCCGTTGTTGGTGTTCATCAATGTAACGAGGAACTCTCGATCAAATTTGATTTTTTGAACCGGATACTGAACGAGCTGAGTTAACGATGTGTAACCAGAACCAAAGTCATCAATTGCAAGATGGTAGCCACGTTTTGATAGCTCATCAAGTAGGGCCGTGCCTTGTTGTTCTGCGGCAAAGGTTTCGGTTATTTCTATCTCAATACATTCTGGTTTAACACTGTGCAGTGTCGCTTGTTCATGGATGTAGTTTGCCATTTCTATCGAGTTTAGCTCTGCTGATGAAAGATTGACCGAAAGAACAATATCCTTACCGAAAATATTCCTTAATTGATGGTATTCCGCCGTTGCATTGGCGAAAACCCAGCGGTCAATTTTATCAAATAATCCGGCTTGCTCTGCAATTGGAATAAACTCCTTTGGGGGGATAGGGCCGATACCTTCGGCTTCCCAGCGCAACAAGACTTCTAACCCCTCAATTTCGTTGCTTCGATTGTTCATATAGGGTTGAAAAACAAGGTGGAATTCTTCCTCTACATTGCTTTTTCGGAGCGCACGTTCAAGCTGACTTCGTCTTTGAGACTCAATATTGAGAGCGGCTGAATAATAGGCGTATTGATTTTTCCCTGCCCGTTTTGCTTGATACATAGCCGCATCGGCACTGGAGAGTAACTTCGCGATGTCAGTACCGTCTTGAGGATATTGTGCAATACCTACGCTTGCCGTAACGGGAAATGAATTACTCCAAGATGAACTGAGATTACTAATCGGTTTTAGTAACTCTGATGCAAGCAAATCAGGCAAGCGTTTTACCTCTTGATTTGAGCTCAGCAAAATTGCAAATTCGTCACCAGATAACCTGGCGGCAAAGCAGGGGCTGTTGTAATCGTGCGAGAACTTTTGACAAGCATTCTTGATGTGTGATGAGAACACTTTTAATAAGTTATCTCCCAATTCATGCCCGTATTTATCATTCACGTATTTAAAGTTATCAAGATCGACGTAAACAACCCACAGAAACTGCGAAGGGGAGATAAGTTCACGAGTGGCAAGCTCATGAAAACGATGGCGATTGGCGAGTTGCGTCAGGTGATCCGTTTCAGCTAGGCGTTTTGTCTTTTTATAGATGACATTAAGTTCCTCATACATATCAAAAAAGCGTGCAGAGAGGCGTCCTATTTCATCGTTTGTTTCTAGCTTTTCAATATTGTCACGTTGATTAGATTCAAGTTCGTTCAGCTGCTTATCAAGGCGAGAAACAGGGCGCAACACATAGCGGTACAACACCAAAATGATTAATGTGATGGTGAAAAACGCCGCTACGCCAAAGGAGAAAGCAAGTTCTAGCCACACTTTATCGACTTTATTCCACATTAAATATTCGGCAGGAGAAAGCACGGCATAAAAGTGCGGCAGCAGCTCAATGGTTTGAGCGAGAGGAATATCAAGATAAATGGGTTTGTCGGCGAAAGTAATCACGCTGTGCGTGTCAAACTCGATTTCATGCTTAATCTCGTTAAAGGCTTCAAGTGATACGGAAACTACCACAAAAAACACATTTTTCGAGTCAAAGCTCAAAGGGTGAGTCCCCGTTCTTTTGTCGACGACCTCATATTGAAGAAGAATGCTTTGTCCACTGGAGTTATAAATAAAGCCAGTGTGACTGAAAGCCTCTCTCTCATTGAAACTTCGTGATATGTACTCTAACACCTTTGGGTCGACCACGCCCGATGATTCGTAATATTTGTTTTCTGTGTAGTAGAGAAGGTTTTGTTTTCCGTCGAGGATCGCCATGCTCGCATCGCCTTTGTAACCATGGCTCAATACTTCAGCGGTCTCGTCTAATCGGTTAAACAAGACTCGTTCACGATAGGGGTTGTTATGATTTACCAAATAGTCTTGTAATACATCACTTTTACTGAGCGTATAGGCATAGCTATTAAGAAAAATATTCGCTTGTCGAAACTGCCCGGCGAGCTTTTCCATCTGCAACTGAATATAGCTGTCTTCCCGCTTGATGAGCGTCACTTTTTGAATGCTATAAATAATATAGCTAGATACTAACGCGCTTAATAAGATCACTGGCGCGACAAGCAAAATGACTCTATTGCTTAACTTCATTATGGTTCTTAGTTTCCGTTTGTGTCCCTACAAACGTCGCGTACCAGGTAAGGTACTGAACGGATGATGTGTTTTGGCAAATTGTAACCAGATTGTAAGGTGAGCGTTCTCCAAAATCAGGCAGCTATCTAAGAATTGTGATGACGTGAAAGGTTTCGAGTTTATTAACTAGAGGTTTTCTCAGTAGTAGGACGTCTCTTTTCCTTCCTCCCTGTATAAAACCTAACCGTAATGACAGGGAAATACCGTCATCGAAACGTTTCGATGGTAAAGTGTGACTCAAGTGCACTTTTCCTATTCAATGACAATTGAATTACAGATCATTCTCACACCTTATCGATCTCACACTGGTCAAATTGCGATGACGAATTATTATTTCATCGAAACGTTTCGATGAGTTTTCTGTTAATAACGAAAACACTTTAAAACAGGCGCTCATGGTTGTATGAACGTGTAACCGAAAGGTCGATGAGATGAAAAAAAGTACCCTAATTAACTCAGATATTTCTTACTTGGTGGCGACGCTAGGCCACACTGACGAGATCACGATATGTGATGCTGGTCTACCAATCCCAGAGCATGTTCAGCGAATCGATTTGGCGCTAACGCATGGGGTACCAAGTTTTCTTGATACTGTTCGCGTAATTCTATCTGAGTCCCAAATCGAAGGGATCATCATTGCGGAAGAGTTCTCTGATGCAAGCCCAGTTTTGCATGAAGCGTTGCTCAACGAACTGAGCAAAGAGAGTGAAGAAACGGGCAAATCTATTGAGGTGAGCTACGTGTCACATGAAGCGTTTAAAGCACGCACGGCGCAAAGTCGCGCTATCGTAAGAACCGGCGAATGCTCGCCATATGCGAACGTTATTTTCCAAGCGGGCGTGGTTTTTTAAGCCAGAGATATTGAGGACAGATTATGACTCAAGCCATTCTACAACTAAGCGAAATTGAGAAGGCGTTTCCGGGCGTAAAAGCACTCGACAAAGCAAGCCTGAATGTTTATCTAGGCCGTGTTATGGCGCTGATGGGTGAAAATGGAGCAGGCAAGTCAACGTTAATGAAGGTGTTGACAGGCATTTACCACATGGATGCGGGGAGCATTCAATATCAAGGTCAGCCGGCGGCCTTTAAAGGTCCACGCGATTCACAGGAAGCTGGTATTAGCATTATTCACCAAGAGCTGAACCTGATTCCTGAACTGACGATTGCCGAAAATATTTACTTGGGACGAGAGTTCACTGGCTCCTTAGGGCGTATCCAGTGGGGCAAAATGTATGACGAGGCTGACAAGCTTTTAAAACGTCTGAATGTAAAGCACTCATCAAAAACATTGCTTGGCGATTTAAGCCTTGGTGAACAACAAATGGTGGAAATTGCAAAGGCACTTTCGTTTGAGTCGAAAGTCATCATTATGGATGAGCCAACGGACGCATTGACCGATACCGAAACGGAATCACTGTTTAAAGTGATTAATGAGCTTCGTGCTCAAGGATGCGGCATCGTATACATCTCGCATCGTCTTAAAGAAATCTTTGAAATCTGTGATGATATTACGGTGCTTCGTGATGGTAAGTTTATCGGTGAGTGCAAGGTGTCCGACACTGATGAAGATGGCCTAATTGAAATGATGGTTGGCCGAAAATTAGAAGAGCAATATCCACGTATTGATGTCCAACATGGCGAAACTTGTCTTGAAGTCATTGGTTTGACTGGGTCTGGCGTTCAGGATGTGAGCTTTACTCTCAAGCGTGGTGAGATTCTTGGAATTTCTGGCTTGATGGGCGCAGGCCGCACTGAACTCATGAAAGTCATTTACGGCGCATTACCTAGTGAGCATGGTGTTATCAATCTTGATAACAAAACTATTAACCCGGTTAGCCCGCAAGATGGCTTGGCAAATGGTATCGCTTACATCTCTGAAGATCGCAAAGGCGATGGTTTGGTTTTAGGTCTTTCGGTTAAGGAGAACATGTCACTTTGTTCGCTAAACCAGCTGACCAAAGGCTTCCAGATTCAACACAGCGACGAAGTGATTGCTGTGGAAGATTTTATTAAGTTATTCAACATTAAAACCCCAACGCGAGATCAAATCATCGGCAACTTATCTGGTGGTAACCAGCAAAAAGTTGCGATAGCGAAAGGGTTAATGACGAAACCTAAAGTTCTGATTCTGGATGAGCCGACACGTGGTGTTGATGTCGGAGCAAAAAAAGAGATTTATCAGCTCATCAACAAGTTTAAGGCCGAAGGCATGAGCATCATCTTGGTTTCTTCCGAGATGCCTGAAGTGCTCGGCATGAGCGACCGTATTTTAGTGATGCATGAAGGTCGTATCACTGGCGAATTTGATGCGAAAGACGCCGATCAAGAAAAATTACTCGCCTGTGCCGTAGGCAAAGAGATCAATGAGGAAGCAGCATGAGTACGAATACCATGAGCAAACCAACCGAAACTGGCAACAAGAAGTTGTTCACAAAAGAGTGGCTGATTGAGCAAAAATCACTGATAGCTTTGATCTTTCTGATCGTTGTTGTGTCATTTTTGAACCCGAACTTTTTTACGGTCGACAACATTCTCAACATTCTTCGTCAAACCTCCGTGAATGCCATTATCGCAGTGGGTATGACATTAGTTATTTTAACAGCAGGCATCGACTTAAGTGTTGGTTCGGTATTGGCATTGTGTGGTGCCTTTGCGGCAAGCATGATTGCGCTTGAGGTTCCGGTGCTGGTGGCGGTTCCAACTGCTTTAGTCGCAGGTGCAGCGTTAGGTGCGATCAGCGGTATCATTATTGCGAAGGGTAAGGTGCAGGCATTTATCGCTACGCTGGTTACCATGACGTTACTACGCGGTGTGACCATGGTGTACACCGAAGGTCGTCCAATCTCGACAGGCTTTACTGACACCGCGGATGCGTTCGCATGGTTTGGTACTGGCTACGCGCTAGGCATTCCGGTTCCTGTTTGGTTAATGGTGGTTGTGTTTGCAGCGGCTTGGTATTTACTTAACCACACGCGCTTTGGTCGCTATGTTTACGCACTAGGCGGCAATGAGTCTGCGACTCGCCTATCAGGTATCAATGTAGACCGAGTGAAGATTGGTGTCTACGCCATCTGCGGTATGTTAGCAGCGCTTGCAGGCATTATTGTAACGTCTCGTCTTTCTTCGGCGCAGCCAACAGCGGGTATGGGCTACGAGCTAGACGCTATCGCAGCGGTTGTTCTTGGCGGTACCAGCTTGATGGGCGGTAAAGGTCGTATCATGGGTACCTTGATTGGTGCGCTGATCATCGGTTTCTTGAACAATGCACTTAACCTACTTGATGTTTCTTCCTACTACCAAATGATTGCAAAAGCAGTGGTTATCTTGCTGGCGGTATTGGTAGACAACAAAAACAAGTAATTCATAACAATCTGTATATATAAAACAGTGAATACAAACCGAGTCAGGGGACGTGTACTGGCTCACCCTACACAAAGGACTAGAACGATGAAAAAACTTGCAACTCTTATCTCTGCTGCACTTCTTTCTTCAACCGTATCGGTAGCGGCGCAAGCTCAAGATACCATGGCGATTGTGGTTTCGACGCTAAACAACCCGTTCTTCGTAACGATGAAAGACGGTGCGGAAGCAAAAGCGAAAGAATTGGGGTACGACTTAATTGTACTGGACTCGCAAAATGACCCGAGTAAAGAACTGTCGAACATCGAGGATTTAAGTATTCGCGGCGTAAAAGCAATTCTTATCAACCCAACGGATTCTGATGCAGTGTCTAATGCAATTCGTATGGCGAACCGTTCTAAGATCCCTGTGTTGACATTAGACCGTGGTGCAAGCCGTGGTGAAGTTGTGAGTCACATCGCGTCGGACAACGTAATTGGTGGTGAAATGGCAGGCCACTACATCATGGAAAAAGTCGGCGAAAAAGCAAAAGTCATTCAACTTGAAGGTATTGCGGGCACATCGGCAGCGCGTGAGCGCGGTGAAGGCTTTATGAATGCAGTGAAGGGCAGCGATATGGATCTTCTTGCTAGCCAACCGGCTGACTTTGACCGCACAAAAGGTCTAAACGTAATGGAAAACCTGCTAGCGGCTAACCCGGATGTACAAGCGGTATTTGCACAGAATGATGAAATGGCGCTAGGTGCACTTCGTGCAGTTCAAGCTTCTGGCAAAGATGTCGTTATCGTTGGTTTTGATGGTACGGAAGACGGCATTGCAGCAGTTAACCGTGGCAAACTAGCGGCAACTATTGCTCAGCAACCAGACCTTATCGGTGCTTTAGGTGTTGAAACGGCTGACAAAGTTTTGAAAGGTGAAGAAGTAGAAGAGTACATCCCAGTACCACTAAAAGTAGTCACTAAGTAAGTTTTAAGTTCAATAAATCATCCTAATTTTTGCTCTCTCCTCCGTTTATATCTGTCGTTTAGGAGGTGAGGGCAAACTTACCCAAAATACTGCAAAGTGTGGGGTATAGATGCCTTTGGCTTTTTGTCGAGACTCCTTCGTCAGGAAGAGAAGTTAAAGTCATCTAATGTATTTTCCTAAACAGTTTTTAAAAAGGGTTCATTCAGAACCGAGGATAACCGTATGAATAAGTTAGTGGTGTTAGGTAGTGTAAACGCTGACCATGTTCTTCAAGTGCCTTCTTTCCCTCGCCCAGGCGAGACGCTGCATGGTCGCAACTATCAAGTTATCCCAGGTGGCAAAGGTGCCAACCAAGCCGTCGCGGCGGCGCGATTAAATGCAGACATCGGTTTTATCGCTTGTGTGGGCGACGACTCATTCGGCATTAACATTCGCGAAAACTTCAAAATGGACGGCATCGATATCACTGGTGTGAAGATGCAGCCAAATTGCCCGACAGGTATCGCGATGATTCAAGTGTCGGACAGTGGTGAGAACAGCATTTGCATTTCAGCTGAAGCGAACGCCAAACTGACAGCAGAAGCGATTGAGCCAGATTTAGAGCGTATTCGCCAAGCAGATTACTTGCTAATGCAATTGGAAACGCCGATGTGCGGCATTGAGAAAGCTGCGCGAATCGCGAAAGATGCCAAAACCAATGTCATTCTGAACCCAGCGCCAGCTCGCGAACTGTCAGATGAATTACTGTCTTGCATTGACGTGATTACACCAAATGAAACGGAAGCTGAAGTTCTGACAGGTATTACTGTAACAGACAACGAAAGCGCGCAAGAAGCGGCGAATGTGCTACATGGTAAAGGTATAGAAATTGTTATGATCACACTCGGTGCAAAAGGCGTTTGGCTAAGCCAAAACGGTCGAGGCGAAATCATCTCGGGTTTCCGCGTTGAAGCGACGGATACTACCGCTGCGGGCGATACATTTAATGGGGCATTCGTCACTGGTCTCCTAGAAGGTTTACCTTTAGAATCAGCGATTAAGTTTGCACATGCGGCGGCTGCAATTTCTGTGACCCGCTTTGGCGCGCAAACGTCGATTCCAACCCGCGAAGAGGTGGACGCGTTTCTCGCTGAACAATAAGGCGCACAACGCCTCATTAAAATAGGAGTAGTAACATGGCGACGATGAAAGACATCGCAAAACTGGCAGGGGTTTCCACTTCAACAGTGAGCCATGTTATTAACAAGACGCGTTTTGTGAGCGAAGAGATCTCTGAACGCGTTAACAATGCCGCAAAAGAGCTTAACTACTACGCGCCCTCTGCGTTGGCGCGTAGCCTCAAAGTCAATCGTACCAAAACCATTGGTATGCTCGTGACAACCTCAACCAACCCATTCTTTGGCGAAGTCGTAAAAGGCGTAGAGCGCAGCTGCTACCAAAAAGGCTACAGCCTCATTTTATGTAACACCGAGGGTGATAACGAACGTATGCGTCAATCCATTAATACGCTATTGCAAAAGCGTGTCGATGGTTTGATTTTGATGTGTTCGTCGCTAGAAGGAGAGCGTATCGATGTATTTGAGCGTTACCCAGATATCCCAGTAGTGGTAATGGACTGGGGGCCGATGCTATTTACAAGCGATAAAATCCAAGACAACTCACTTCGTGGCGGTTACTTAGCGGCGAAATACTTAATTGATTGCGGCCATACCGAAATTGGGTGCATCACTGGCCCTTTGATTAAACACCAAGCGCAAATGCGATACGAAGGTTATAAGCGAGCAATGAACGAAGCGGGCTTGGAATTTAATGCCAATTGGATCATTGAATCGGACTTCGAGTGTGAGGGTGGGTATCAAGCGTTCAAAAAAATGGCTCAGCGTGGCGCATTACCTAGCTCGATTTTCGTCTCTAACGATATGATGGCGATGGGGGTGATTAACGCCGCAAATGAGCTCGATATTAAAGTGCCGGACGACCTGTCCATTATTGGTTACGATGACATCCATATCGCGAAATTTATGTCGCCATCGCTAACTACCATTCATCAGCCTAAGTACCGTTTGGGGCAGGCTGCCGTTGAGACTCTTGTCCGAAAGTTGGATGAAAAGTCAACAGAGGCACAGGTCGTACAATTAGAACCGACTCTAGTGGAACGAAAAAGCGTCAAGAGGTTAAAGTCAAACGTCACTGAATGACGTGTGATGTTGAGCTAAAAAATTAAAAAAGTCGTTTCTCTTTATACGATAAAGCCTTACTATCGTCGTTGATTATAAATAAAACTATTAATTGTTGTCTGGCGGATTAGTTAAATGTTATCAAAAGGTTACGCTAAGTTATCTGTAAAACACCCTTGGTTTCACCGAGTTAATGTTATTACAGTTGTATTGATTTTTTTTGTGAGCTGCTATCAGCTACTGGTTAATGAAGCATTTGAGTACGCAATTGGCTTTATTATTACACTTTTGGCGTCAGCTTTATTTGCATCAGCTTCTGCATTCAAAAAACGCTATCTAGGCTTGGATTCATAGGCACGTCTATTTCCAACATCGTTCAATAGCATCATTTATTGCTTTCAAGTAAACATTGAACTGAATTATGATCGAGTGCATCAAGAGGAGGACAAATGTCCTCCTTTTTGTTGGGGATCACGCTCTAATATAAGCGTATTCCAAACAAAATAATAAAGGACATGTTATGGACCTCTTTGCCTTACTCGATATTAATAATACTCTCGTTAACATTCCGATCGGCGACGGCTACGCAATGAGTTGGATCGAAGCTTTCGGTACCGTTTTTGGACTGCTTTGCATTTGGTTTGCCAGCCAAGAAAAAACCATCAACTACTTATTCGGTTTGCTGAATGTCACGCTTTTTGCCGTTATCTTTTTTCAAATTCAGTTATACGGATTATTGCTTCTTCAATTGTTTTTCTTCTGTGCGAACATTTACGGCTGGTATGCGTGGACCCGCCCAAACGCACAAGGTGAAACGCTGGAAGTTCGCTGGTTAAATAAACAGAAACTTATTACTTCTGCCTCTATTAGCGTTGCATGTATCGCATTATTAACGATCTATATCGACCCATTTTTCTTTGCGCTAGCAAACATTGCTGTTGATAGCTTGAATCTCTTTGGTGCTGGCTTGGCTGAACCGGTGCTTGAGCCTGACGCGTTCCCGTTCTGGGATGCAACCATGACAGTACTTTCTGTTGTTGCACAAATTCTGATGACACGTAAATACGTCGAAAACTGGATTCTATGGGTTGTGATTAACATTATCAGTGTGGGTATCTACGCGACGCAAGGTGTTTACGCAATGTCTGTTCAGTACGCGATTCTTATGTTCATCGCTGCCAATGGCACGCGTGAGTGGGCTCGTAGCGCTAAGCGCAATGGCGATAAAACCTTAGCGCACGCTGCTGCGTAAGGAACGAAAAATGGCCAAACAACCTCATATCGGAGTGGATGAAACACAAATCTCTCCCCTCGTTATTGTATGCGGCGAGCCAGATCGAGCGAATCGTATCGCGGCATTATTTGATGATGCAGAAATGGTGTCGGAAAACCGCGAGTACCGTGTGTTTACCGGCAACTACAAAGGCAAGCCTGTTTCAGTGTGTAGTACAGGTATAGGTGCGCCATCGATGATCATCGCAGTGGAAGAGCTAAAACAGTGCGGTGTGACTCATGTGGTACGCGTTGGATCGGCGGGGGCAATGCAATCAGGCATTCATATTGGCGAGTTGATCATTGCCGAAGGCGCGGTAAGAGATGAGGGCGGCTCTAAAGCGTATGTCGATTCGTCTTATCCAGCCTACGCAAGCTTTTCACTGTTAAAGGAAGTTGAGCGTTACTTGTCGATGCAAAAAGTGCATTATCATTTTGGTGTGGTGCGTTCTCACGACAGTTTCTATACCGATGACGAGGATGCAATATGCCAACATTGGAACAAGAAAGGCATCTTAGGTGCAGATATGGAAACCTCTGCGCTGTTTACGGTCGGTCGACTACGAGGCCTTCATGTGGCTTCGATATTAAACAACGTGGTGCTGTATCAACAAGATGTGAAAGAAGGGGTTGGTCAGTACGTTGATGAGGCCAAAGTAATGATGCAAGGTGAGAAGAGTGCCGCGATTACGGCATTAGAAGCCTTGGTTGCTCAGCGTTAGCCAGTCTCTATCTCAGTAAGTCACATAAACAGAATAGATGTAAAGCGACAGGTCACTGTCGCTTTTTTATTTGGAGTTACGGGGTACAATCCACCTTAAATAGTTGTCCGTAACTTTTTCTGAGAGAGCAGAAAATGAAAATCAGCCCTTATCCGACTGGTCGCTTCAAAACATACCTTGAAGAAAAGAGTGCCACCTTTCGCGATTTGATTTATCAATGCCAAATAAATTCGCGTTACTTTGATGCTGGGGAAGCAATTCTCCGCCAAGGTGAGCAACTTCAGTACTTGTATGTTGTGCCAGTAGGTCGAGTCTCGATGAACATATTGGCCGCAAATGGACGACGTTTTCAATTAGGGGAAGCTAACTGCGACTATCATATTTATGGTGAAATGGAGTTCTTCACTCAGACCCCTTGTCAATGGAATGTGATAGCAGATGAACATATGCAGGTTGATGTTATCTGTATCCAAAAACTAACCGAAGCACTGCAAAATCATCCCCAAATGATGGTGTTCTTCGCTTCAGCATTGGCTGAGGATTATCAAGACTCCATGGATATCTACACTAATCGTTTGTTGCATCCCATTACTTACAACATTGCCTATGATCTTCTCGTCCGTAATCAGACGGATAAGTTGCTTGGTGGTTTTGATAAAGTGAACCAAGAGGCTGAGCGGTTTGGCACCTCAGGCCGAGTCTATCGACGTGCAGTTAAGGACTTGATTGAAAAGGGATTGATTACAAAAACGGACAACGGTTTGGAGATTATTGATGAGCTGGCACTCAAAGCGTTTATTGAAGCGCATGAATGATACGCCCAGGTATTGAAACTGATGGGTTTTATAAGTCTTTGATATATCTAAGTCTTGAGTAAACGTAACTAATGTAAAGTACCTTAAATTTTGTTGAATGCATTAAAGAGTAGCGTTATATTGCGAACGCGTATGATAATAGATCTCATTAAGGCTTAACAAAATGAAAAAATTCGTCGGTGCGGCTATGCTGTCGTTATTTACTGTTTCTCCTTCTTTCGCTGCTAAAGTTGTGATTGACCACTACATGGGTCAAACAGAGCTAGAACAATCCCCAGAGCGTGTGGTTGTGATTGGCTTTGGCCCGCTAGATGCGCTGGACAACTTTGGTATCGATCCCGTTGCAGTATCTAACTCGTCTAATCTTCCTAGTTACCTTTCAAAATACAGCAAAGATAACTACACCTCTGCGGGTAGTTTGTTTGAACCTGATTTTGAAACCATCTACATGCAAAAACCGGATTTGATTTTGGTTGGTCCGCGAGCGTCTGCGAAATATGAAGAGCTGAGTGAAATTGCCCCTACAGTTGTTTTTGCGGCGAAAGAGAACCAAGGCTATTGGGAAGGCACGCAAGCGCAATGGCGCAATATTGGTAAGATCTTCAATATCGAAGAAAAAGTAGAGCAGAAAATTGAAGCGCTAGATGCTCAATTCAAAGCAATCCGTGACTACAACCAATCGAACAAAAATGATGCACTAACGATTTTAAGCATGGGTGACAACATCAGCGCGTTTGGTGCCCAGTCGCGATTTGGCGTCATTTATAACGACTTTGGCTTCTTGGAAACGGTTGAGCACGTGAAAACGGGCACTCACGGAGATGTCATTTCTTATGAGTTTATTCGTGAAGCTAACCCGAAAAATATTCTCGTGGTTGACCGTAATTCTCTGACAGGTACGCCGGATAACGATATTCGTAAATCCATGGATAACGACTTAGTCAAAGCGACCGCAGCATATAAAAATCATAAAATCACTTATTTAGATGTGGACGCGTGGTACTTGTCGATGTCTGGTGTGACAGCAACAGAAAAAATGGTCAGTGAGATAAAGCAAACCGTTGAACTGTAATCCAAGATAGCAGAGGTTAACTTTGAAGAAGTTATTGCTAACCCTTGTGGTTTTAAGCACGGTTTCGTTATTTGTTGGGGTGGCAAACATGACGCCCCAACAACTCTTTTCAGGTGATGAGAAAGCATTAGAGCTTTTCTTTACTAGCCGTATACCACGTTTATTTGCCATACTGCTTGCTGGTGCTGGCTTGAGTATTGCGGGTCTTGTCATGCAGCAAATCAGCCAGAACCGATTTGCTGCACCTTCTACAACTGGTACGATCGAATGTGCCATGCTGGGCTACGTACTGAGCGTGGTTTTCTTTGGTAACGACAATCACCTTTGGCTCGTATTTGGCATCTCGGTATTTGGGACGCTAGCGTTTGTTTTCTTTATTCAGCGCATTCAATTTAAGAGCGTGGTTTTTGTGCCTCTTGTCGGGATTATTTTCGGCAATGTCATCCAATCCATGACTACGTTTATCGCTTACAAATATGATGCACTTCAAAGTCTGAATGCTTGGACAGTCGCAAACTTCGCCAACATCTTGCGTGGTGATTTTGAACTGCTGTACATCGCGGTACCAATGGTTATCCTCAGCTATCTTTTTGCCGCAAGGATCTCTGCCGTAGGTATCGGAAAAGATTTCGCGATTAACTTGGGTTTGAATTATCAGCAGGTTGTGACGATTGGCGTGCTATTGGTGTCCATCATGTCAGCAAGTGTCGTGATGATTGTTGGCCAGTTGCCATTCTTAGGGCTTATTGTGCCTAATCTCGTGAGTCACTTTTATGGCGATAACCTCAAAAAGAACATTCCGCTTACGGCCATGTATGGGGCCATTTTAGTGTTGTGTTGCGACTTGGTGAGTCGTTTAATTATTTTCCCTCATGAAATGCCAATCTCTATCGTGATCAGCATATTGGGTGGCGTGGTATTCATCGCTATGTTGTTGCGAGGTAAGCAACATGCGTGATTCAACGAAAATCCTGCTGCTAGGTGGCATTGCGATTCTTTTCGCGTGTCTGTTTATTGGTATTGGGCTAACGGCTGACAACTACCAATATTTTTTGTCTCGTAGAGTTCCTAAAGTATTGGCGATAGTGCTAGCGGGTGTGGCCATTGCTCAGTCTTCACTTGTATTTCAAACCATTACGCACAACCGAATTTTAACGCCAAGTATCATGGGTTTTGATGCGCTGTATGTGTTAACCCAAATTTTGATCGTGTTGATTTTTGGTGGGTTGAGTACCTTAGTTCTTAACTTGTACGTCAATTTCGCGATTGCAGTAATTGTAATGGTGTCGTTTTCGCTACTGCTGTTTGGGTTTTACTTTTCAAAAGGCAGCAAGAACTTGATTACGTTGCTATTGGTCGGCTTGATCTTTGGTCAGCTATTTTCCAATGCGGCGTCATTCTTTTCTTTGCTGATGGACCCAAACACATATGCAATTGTTCAGTCGAAACTGTACGCCAGTTTCAATAATGTCAAAGTGAACTTGGTTTACTTTAGTGCTCCGGCTTTGATGTTTGCATGTTGGTTGTTGTTTAGGATGCATCGCACTTTAGATGTGTTTTGGCTCGACCAAGACAATGCGAAAAGTTTGGGTGTTGATGTACCTAAAGTGACGAGAAATGTGTTTATTATCTCGGCGGTTTTGATTGCTATTTCTACGGCTTTGGTAGGGCCAATCATGTTCTTTGGTTTACTAGTGACCAACTTAAGCCGAGAAATGTTCCGAAGTTACCAACATAAAACGCTATTGGTCGGATGTTCGTTTCTATCCATCAGTTCATTACTTGCTGGGCAATGGATAATCGAAAACGTGTTCAGTTTTGAGACGACGTTGAGTGTCGTAATTAACTTTATCGGCGGTGCGTATTTCTTATACCTGCTGCTGAAAAACAAAGTTGTATAAATATGATAGTAATAGACAAATTAACGAAGGCTTTCGGTTCAAACAAAGTCGTAGACGAGGCCAATACTCAGTTTGAAAAGGGCAAGGTAACATCGATTATCGGTCCAAATGGCGCGGGAAAGAGCACGCTGTTATCTATGGCCTCGCGCTTAACGGAGCGAGATGGCGGTAGTGTTATCATTGATTGCAAGGAAATCGCGGAATGGGACACAAAAGAGCTAGCGAAAAAACTGGCAGTACTTCGCCAAGCTAACTCGATTACAATGCGGTTTACCGTAAAAGAGTTAGTCTCTTTTGGTCGTTTCCCATACTCTAAAGGAAATCTGACTAAAGAAGATCATGAGGTCATAGAACAAGCGATCGACTACTTAGATTTGCAAGATATTCAAGACAAATACTTGGATGAATTAAGTGGTGGTCAGCGACAGCTTGCATTTATTGCTATGGTGATTGCACAAGATACAGATTATGTCTTTCTTGATGAGCCTCTTAATAACTTAGATATCAAACACTCTCTTCAGATCATGAAAGTTGTGCAGCAGTTAGCCCATGACATGAATAAAGCCATGGTGGTCGTGATTCATGATATTAATTTCGCGGCGTGTTACTCAGATGTCATATTGGCGCTTAAGAAAGGCAAGGTTGTGGCGAGTGGTGCGGTTGAAGAGGTTATTCAAGCATCTACGCTAGAGGACATCTACGAAACGCCATTTAACATCATAGAGTTAAACGGTAAGCGCATGTGTACCTATCATTAAGCGAGCTAGTTCGTTTTAAACGAGATCAATAGATAGGCGGGCTTACTTGGTGAGCTCGTCTATGATTGGGCATCGGCTCTCTGCATCTCCAGGACAAGAAGAAACCCAACCTTCAAGTTGCGTTTTGATCTCCATGAGGTGTGCAATTTTTTCTTCAACCTCTCTCAGTTTGTCCATGGTTCTTGCTTTTACTTCGCTACTTTTGCGGTTGGGGTTATGAGCAAGTTGTACGAACTCTTTGCATTCTTGCAACGAAAAGCCTGCGCTTTTTGCGCGTGATACCAAGTTAAGCTCTTGAATATGATTATCTGAATATTCGCGATAGCCAGAGTCGCTACGCGCTGGTGGAGATATGATCCCTTTGTCTTCATATAATCGAATCGACTTAGATGAAAGCCCTGTGAGCTTCGCGACAGCACCAATATTCATGTTTAACCTCCATAACGTTTAAGGCGAGTATATACCGATGTTGTGGATAAGACACTCCTAAATAACAGTCAGTTACCTAGAGTCCCCTTACTCTTTAATCACTTCATGTGGTGGCACACCAAATGCCTTTTTGAAGGCATAAGTGAAGTTAGAAGGGTGGTGGTATCCGGCTTCATAGGCGGCTTCTGTTATCGTCACTAGGCCACGTTCCAAATGTTGCCTAGCAATCTCAAGACGTCGAAAACGAATGTAGCCGTTTATGGTCATATTAAGTGATTGTTTAAATCGGCGCTGCAGGTTTGAAACACTCATTGAGAATTGGCTCGCCAACTTTTCCAAGCGTAGTTCTTGATCAAGGTGAGTTTCAATATAGCTGACAATATCCTCAATCCGACCATCAATGTGTCGTTCAATACTGCTGTTTTTAGCACTGAAATTCTTAGGAATTTGCTTGGTGGCTTGATGTAAAATTTGATAGATCAAGCTTTCGACCTCTAGCTTCTCTTGGAACTCTTGCGGTGTTTCTCTATTTGTTAACGTCTCAGCCAACTCGCATAGCGTCTGGTTAAGCTCCAACTGTTGAAACGCCTGATGAGAGTTAAAAAAGGCTCGATGGCTACAATTTTGCTCAAGGCGGGCCTCTAGCCATTGGGGCTTAACCAATATGTTGATCTTATTAATGAGGTTATCTTTGAGCAGTGAACGACGAAAATTTGCAGGTTTGAGTAAGTTCACCACTACACCCTTAGGGCCGTCGCTCGCGTCTAAATCAAATTGCAAATCGTCGTAGCCAAACGAGAGTCTACCTTCTAAAAGAATAGTGACCAGCAGTGAGGCGTGTGCAGTAGAAACAATATTCGAATCAATAAGTTCTAGACAACGCCCGCCATGAACAAAAATTTGATCATTGTACTGATATGATAGGAACTTACCTTCGGCCAGTTGAGTTTGACAAGGTTGGCCTTGCGTGACAATCCATTGTTTCTCTGTCGCCTCTAGTCTTTGGGTTAAAGCTATCTTGGCAATTTTAGTTCGTTTTGTTGTGACTTCCTGCATTTGACACTTCCTCATAACACTTGTGCGATTTCGCATAACCAAATCGCCTTTGTATTTATAAAACTCATGCTTATTATACCTGAGAATTATTATCATTAATATTTAGGAATGAAGTTATGGAAAGCCCTGCTTGTTCACCTATCAAGCTTTCAAGCCTTTGCCTTGCAGTGGGAATGGCGCTATCAACCCCTGTTTTAGCTCAAGATACTGAGTCACATTTTGAAGAGGTCGTTGTATGGGGAACGAAAGTTTCCAGCAACACTGAGTCGATGTTTGCGGACGACATGTCACTGAAGCAAGCCGATCATATGTCTGATTTACTGCGCGATATTCCCGGTGTGGATGTTGGTGGCACACACTCTGTGAATCAACGTATTACGATTCGTGGTTTGAGCGAAACCGATTTGGACATTCGTCTTGACGGTGCTTCTCAGCATGCGAGCATGTTCCATCATATTGGTAACTTGACGCTGAACCCTGACATTCTCAAATCTGCGGACATTCAGGTAGGTAATAACTCTGTGACTCAAAACGGGTTAGGCGGTTCGGTTTACTTTGAAACGAAAGACGCTCGTGACTTACTTCGTTACGATGAAAAGTTTGGTGCGCGTGTTTATGGCGGCTATGCATCTAACGACAACCAGCAAGGTTCGTTGACACTGTACGGACTTTTGTCCGAAAACATTGATGCGATGGTCTATGGCCATTACGTTACGCGTGATGATTTTGAAGATGGTGATGGCAATAAAACCTATGGTGCTGCAGGTGATGTTTACAACATTCTGGCTAAGCTGGGGTATGAACTAAATGACATCCATCGTTTTGAGCTCTCTTATGACATGTACCGAGACAGTGGAGATTACAGTCCGCGTCCTGATATGTCGGGTAGTGCAAATAATAGCCTGTCGAGCAAGTTACTTATCCCTACGGATTATGACCGCGATACCGTTACCTTGAGTTACGAGTTGCGAGGCGAACAACACCAAGGAAACGTCACTCTTTATAATACCGAGACAGAAATTAAACGTGACGAAACGGTGATGGCCCCTCGTTGGCCCTCGAACCGTTTATCAAAGAACACCGCCAAAAACCAAAACTTTGGTTTGAATGGCAAATTCCAGTCAGATGTTATGTTAGGTGAGTTTGATAATCGAGTCACTTATGGCTTCGACTACATGGATAAAACGTCTTCGAGTTACTACGGTAGTCGTAAGTTTATGGACGAATCGGCGATTTCAACCGCACTGTTTGTAGAAGATCAGTTCTTCTTCTCTGATGCCTTCTTTATTACCGCAGGTATGCGCTTTGATGATTACAAACGCAAAGCTGAGACAGGAACCAGTAATTATGATGATGTGACTTGGGCTCTAGCAGCAGAGTGGGCGGTGACTCAAGATTGGACGTTGTTTGCGAGTGCACGTTCTCTATTTAAAGGTCCAGAGCTAATGGAAACCTTTATTGCTTACCAAGACGTTGCATTTTTAGAGGATGGGTTAAAGCCAGAAACGGGATTGAACACGCAGGGTGGTGTTCGTTTTGATAAAACCTTTGATAAGCATTTCTTTGGGGCGAATATTACGGTATTCCAAACGGAAATTGATGATTACATTGCAGATCAGTACCAAAACGCGACTCAAACTTACCTGATTTACAACTTAGGTGATGTTGAGATTAAAGGCTTTGAGGCAAGTGCTTCTTATGGTTACGACAAGTTTAACAGCAAACTTTCTTACTCTAAGTCGGACACCAAAAACAAGAATACTGGTGGTCCTGTTGCTGGGGGCAATGGGCGTAGCATTGATATGGGTGATAGCATTGCTCTAACTTTGGATTACCAGTCAGACGCTTTAGAAACGATCTTCGGGTGGAACTCAATGTTTGTTCTAGAGGAAGACAACGTCTTTGATGGTCAGCCAAAGAAAGCAAGTTATGATGTACATAATCTATACGCTCAATGGGTGCCGTCTGATATTGATGGACTGTCGGTGACCTTTGGTATTGATAATGTATTTGACGAGTTGTACAGCTCTCACGCGTCTCGTTCTGGTACTGCACGTGGCTTCACGCTTGATGACTACGAGCCGGGTCGCAACTTCAAGCTCTCTGCAGCTTATCAATTCTAACAAGGTTCTTCATAGGACGTTTCAAAGTAACGAGTAAGTTCATGATTAAAGAAAGCACCCGAATAGATAGCGAACACGCTGACAAATACTTAGTGACGCTTTGTCGGCATTTTGGACGAAAAGTTCCTGCTACTTGGAATGAAAATAGCGGTTTGGTGACATTTCCGACGGGAAAAGCGGAGTTTAACCTTTGTGCATCTAGCTTAACTATAACCTGTGAGGCGGATTCAGAAGAGAAACTGAATACGGTTAAGGCGATCATTTCATCGCATATGGATATGTTTTCTCGTCGAGAAACATTAGCACTTAGCTGGGTTCGTTAGCGCTCGTTTAGGGATGCTGTGATAGAAATGGAATGTTAAAAGCAAAAGCCCGCAATCTTATGATTTGCGGGCTTTTATTGTTTGAATGCTATTGCGCTTTCTCAGGCTCTAGGCTTTTTTTTTCCTGCTGCATTTTTGCTAGGAAGTAGATGTTAACGCAAGCAATAAAACCGTTAGTTAATACTACAGGCCAAGAATCAATCATTAGTCCGTAAGCAGTAAATAGCGCACAACCAATAAAGTTAAGGATACGAAGCTTAACAATATCTTTCATAGTTAGCGAAATAGCGACCATGATTGAAGCTGCATAACCTAAAATCTCAACCATATTCATGTCCATTTTTTGACCCTCTTAAAATCTGCCGAATTTTGTCGGTACCAATTCTTCTCATCTTGAGATTAATGAGGAAGCTCCATGCCTCGAATGGTCTTTTTTTGTTGTATGGACGCACTATATCAATGGAAAAACCGTGATAAAAGCCTCAAATCAAGGTTAAGAGAAGGTTAGCGATTACGCAAACGTTTAGGACTGGAATTACTGATAATTTTACTTATTGTGTTGATTGATAATAACGATGACATTAATAGCTCAAACACCATTGAAAGTAAGGGAATATTTACATATGATTGAAAATGATAATTATTTTCAAGTGATGTGTTTATGTATTTTATTATTAGCTTGGTCGTGTTTTTTTTGCTGTATATCAGAACAAAACCGAACTCGTGGTGTGCGGGGATTCATATCGTAAGCCACTTTTGTATCGTTGCATTTTGTCCTGCAATTTATGTTGTTCAATATTTAATCGTTACGTTTTTTTCGTCACCGATATTGATTAAGATGTCATCACGCTCCGGTGTATACAACATTCTCATTGCTTTTCTTCCATTATTGATCGCAACCGGCAGTCTGGCGTTTAGCTGAATGATTTCATCTCTCTTCTTTTCTTAAAACAACTACACTTAATTAGAATAAGGTATCAATTTCATATAATTATTCGATATCTACGCGTCAGCACATGTGTCACATTTCTGTGACTACGAGTAAGTTTTACTTATGTTGCTCGGTAGTAGGGTATTTATCGATTGTTTAATGATTCAATACTTAGTTTAATCGCATAAAGGTGTGCAGTATGCCGCACTAAATTAATAAGAAATTATCTAAAAAGGTTAATGGGAAACGTAAGCCATTAGCGGAGGTCAGATGAGTACGCACACGGTACCGCAGAGCGCGATTGTAAATGCTGTCAAAGGTGAAGTTTTGGTTTTGGGCCTGGACGGAAACGTTAAGGTCATAAAATCAGGGGATGAGTTAAGACCTGGCGAGATTATTATCACAGAAAATAATGCCTCTCTCGACGTACAGATAAATAATGAGCTTTATCTGGTCGACGCAAATTGTGTTGCTTGTCTTCCTGTGCCTTCTTCTGAACCGTTAGAACCAGTATTGGTACAATCTCCAGTTAATGGCTTAGTGACTTTTGACCCAACGGCTATTGGAAGTGCTGACTTCGACGCCAACGATATTGCCGCTATCCAGCAAGCTATTTTAGACGGAGCTGACCCTACCGCTATCTTAGAAGCAACAGCTGCTGGCGCAGGTGCTGAGGGCTCGGCTAATGCTGGCTACGTGACGGTTGAATATAATAACCCGGAAGTACTCGCGTCTACTTTTTTTGAAACGTCTGCGACTCGCAGCGGAGAAGATGATCGCGACGAAGATGACGGTTTGAATGTCACGATCTTTGCTGATGGTGGGCAGTCACTGCAATCTAGCGTAACAGAAGGCTCAATTTCTCTATCTAGCTACCCGCAAACCATTTCTTCTAGTGTGCTGGTTGAAGCAGGGGATCTCGCACTTGATACTGCTTCATTTGTACCTGAAACGTCCTCATTAGAGTCTTTGTTAACCGAGTTAAATAGTGACATTACTTCTGGTGGTCAGCCAGTAGCGTTCGTTTATGACGAAGCGCAAAATGCCATTATCGGCACCCAAGAAGGTAACGAAGTACTTCGTATCGAGATCGAAGCGACATCTTTAGGCCGTGATTTAGAGTTAGAGGTCGTTACCACGATTAGCCAGGGTATTGACCATGTTGCGTCTGTTGCTGATGGCCAAGTATCGATCGTCGGTGATCAAATCAATATTACTTTTGATATTACAGGCGCAGATATTGGTGGTAACAGCATTCAAGCGCCTATTGACTTTACGACAACCGTTATTGATGGCGACGATCCTGCGCCGCAAAACGTTACTTTTGAAAACGTTGAATCTTCTTCTACACCAATCACTGGCACCTTTGTTGATATTGGTAGTGATCAATTGGCAACGGTCACGTTTAATCAAGAAGGGCTTAGTCAATTCGATGGCCTACTGAGTGATAATCAGGCGACAGAAGCGGTACTCTCTGAAGACGGTAGTACTATCACCTTGTCCATTGCGGGCTCGAATGAAACCGTCTTAACCATCAGTCTGAATACTGATGGTACCTACCAATTTGAGCAATTTAAGCCGTTGGAACAAACAAACGGTGAAGATACAATTGAGCTCTCTTTACCAACCACAATCGTCGACTTTGACCAAGATACGGCAAGCAACACCTTTACGATGACCATCCTTGATGGCGATAATCCGGTGATTGAAAACGTGACGGGCTTGTCTTTAGACGAGGCGGGGGTTGACCAAGGTTCACAGGAAGGCGCGGCAGTAACAAGTGGTACTGGGTCGATCACGACAGCGGTCGGAAGTGACATCATTGATCACTATGAGTTGGAACCTACAGAGTTCAATGTTGGTGGAGAACTCCAATCTCAAGGGCAGGTTGTTCAACTAGAACTAGCGTCCGAGAGTAACGGCGTACGTACTTACGAAGGCTTCATCGAGCTGGATGGTGTGCGTATTACCGTATTTGATGTGGCGATTGATGCACCTGCATTGGGCGAATACCAATTCAACTTGTATGAACAACTTGACCATACGGGTGCTAACGATGACTCGCTTACTTTCTCACTGCCAGTTTACGCAGTAGATGCGGATGGTGATCGCTCCTCGATTACCGACGGTTCGAACACACCAGAAGCGGCGCAAATTGTCATTCAAGTTCAAGATGACGTTCCTACGATTGATGGCGTTGATGCGCTAGCCGTCGATGAAGATGATTTATCAAGCATCGGCTCCGATCAAAGCGACTCTGTGCTCGCGCAAGGCAACTTCACGACGACTCAGGGCTCAGACCGTGTCGTAAGTTATCAATTAGAGATCGGCACTGATCCACTCAATGGGTTGGAATCACAGGGTCGATCTATCTCTCTGACGGAAACAACCAATTCAGATGGCAGCTTTACCTATTCTGCAACAGCAGAAGGGGATGCTATCTTCACCTTACAAGTGAACCCTGACGGTTCTTATTCATTTACCCTTGAAGGTCCAATCGATCATGCTGCGGGTAGCGATAGCTTAACTCTAGACTTCACTATTGTCGCAACGGACTTTGACGGTGACACCAGTTCACTTGTTCTACCGGTAACCATTGCCGATGATGTGCCAACCATTAATGACGTTGTCGCTCTTACCGTCGATGAAGATGACTTAAGTTCGGTAGGCTCTGACCAATCACAGCCGACGTCGGTTGAAGGTCAGTTCACGACGACTCAGGGTTCTGATGGCGTCGTACAGTATCAGTTGGATGTAAGCGCTTATCCATTAAATGGCCTGCAATCTCAAGGTCAAACCGTTTCCATTGCCGAAACGCAAAGTGCAGATGGCAGTTACACCTACAGCGCAACGGCAAATGGCAGTGCAGTTTTCACATTAATTTTGAATACCGACGGCTCGTACAGTTTTGAGCTGCAAGGTCCAATTGACCATGCGGCAAATAGCGACAGCTTAACCCTTGATTTTAGCGTTATTGCTACAGACTTCGATGGTGACACAAGCCAAATCGTATTGCCTGTCACCATCGTGGACGATAAGCCAACTATTACCGATGTTGATGCGATTACCGTTGATGAGGATGATTTAGGTACGATTGGCTCAGACCAAACTGACCCGATTTCAATCGATGGCAACTTCACCACCACACAAGGCTCGGACCGAGTAGTGAGCTATCAGCTTGACGCTTCTGCAACACCAGTTGACGGCCTTACATCACAAGGCGTGGCCGTCACGCTGACTGAAAGCGCAAATAGTGATGGCAGCTTTACTTACAAGGCGACAGCGGGTACTGAAGCGGTCTTTACGCTGACAGTGAACACTGATGGCTCTTATAACTTCACGCTTGAAGGTCCAATCGACCACGCAGTAGATAGCGACGAGTTGACACTCAACTTCCCAATTATTGCGACCGACTTTGATGGCGACACCACAAACGCCACGATCCCTGTGACCATTGTGGACGATAAGCCAGTGATTACTGACGTCGACGCCATTACGGTTGATGAAGATGATCTAGCGTCAATTGGCTCAGACCAAAGCAATCCGATTTCTATTGATGGTAACTTCACCACCACACAAGGTTCAGACCGAGTGGTGAGCTACCAACTCGATGCTTCAGCAACACCAGTGGACGGTTTAACATCGCAAGGCGTGGCTGTCACACTGATAGAAACTGCAAACGGTGATGGTAGCTTTACCTACGAAGCAACCGCGGGCTCTGAAGCGGTCTTTACGCTGACAGTGAATACTGATGGATCTTACAACTTCACGCTAGAAGGGCCGATTGATCACGCGGTTGATAGTGACGAGTTGACACTTAACTTCCCAATTATCGCAACCGACTTTGATGGCGACACCGTTACTGAAACCATTCCAGTCACGATTGTTGATGATGTACCGACCATTACAGCGGTGGATGCGTTGAGTGTCGATGAAGATGACCTTACCGGTGTCGGTTCAGACCCAGGCGGTGACCTGTTCGTTGAAGGCGCGTTTACGACTACTCAAGGCTCTGACCGAGTGGTGAGCTATCAACTGGATTCAACTGCTGATCCTGTTGCGGGGCTAACGTCTCAGGGTGAGGCGATTACCTTGGTTGAAACCGCGAATGGTGACGGCAGTTTTACCTATGTGGCGACCGCAGACGGCAATCCAGTCTTCACGTTGAATGTCGCAACAGATGGTACGTACGACTTTACGCTGCAAGGCCCAATTGACCATGCAGCTAACAGCGACAGCCTGACGATTGATTTCCCAATTATTGCCACCGATTTTGATGGTGATACGACTTCGGCAACCATTCCAGTCACCATTACGGATGATGCACCAATCATCGATAATGTTGTGCCTCTGGCTGTAGAGGAAGATGATTTATCAGGTATTGGCTCAGACCAAACTGACGCTGTGTTTGTTGAAGGCGCGTTTACGACTACTCAAGGTTCAGACCGTGTGGTGAGCTACCAACTTGATTCAACTTCTGATCCTGTTGCAGGTTTAACTTCTCAAGGTGAGCCTGTTACTTTGGTAGAGACTGCGAATGCCGATGGCAGCTTTACTTACGTGGCTACCGCGGATGGCAATCCGGTTTTCACCATGAACGTGAATGCAGACGGTACATACAGCTTCCGTCTAGAAGGTCCAATCGATCATGCGTTAAACAGCGATGAGCTAGTACTGAACTTCCCAATCATTGCAACAGACTTTGATGGCGATACGACAACCGCGACTATTCCAGTCACGATTACTGATGACGTTCCAACCATTGATAACGTTGTTCCACTCACGGTGGACGAAGATGATCTCGCCTCAATTGGCTCAGACCAAAACGATGATGCGTTTATGTCGGGCTCTTTCACCACAACTGAAGGCTCAGACAGCGTTGTTAAATACCAGCTTGATGCAACGGCAGATCCAGTAGCAGGGTTGACCTCTCAAGGGGAGCCTGTTGTGCTTGCAGAGACAGCAAATGGTGATGGCAGCTTTACTTACACTGCCACAGCAAATGGCAATGACGTATTTGAATTGGTGTTGAAGCCAGACGGCAGCTACACCTTTACTCTGCAGGGCCCACTAGACCATGCGGTAAATAGTGACAGCCTACAAATTGATTTCCCGATTATCGCAACAGACTTTGATGGCGACACCTCATCGAAGACGTTACCTGTCACCATCGTTGATGATAAACCAACCATCACTGACGTAGACGCAATCCGCGTGGATGAAGATGACTTAGCGACGATTGGCTCCGACGGCTCAGATCCAATTTCAATCGATGGAAACTTCACTACAACGCAAGGCTCTGATGGGGTAGTAAGCTACCAATTGGATGCTGCTGCAACGCCTGTTGACGGTCTAACATCACAAGGTGTGGCCGTCACGCTGACTGAAACCGCAAACGGTGACGGTAGCTACACTTATGAAGCGACAGCAGGAACTGAAGCAGTATTTACGCTGACCGTTAATACGGATGGTTCATACAACTTCACGCTGCAAGGTCCAATCGACCATGCGACAGACAGTGATGAACTGACACTGAACTTCCCAATCATCGCGACGGATTTTGATGGTGATACCACCACAGAAACGATCCCAGTCACCATCGTGGACGATAAGCCGGTTATTACTGACGTCGACGCCATTACGGTTGATGAAGATGATCTAGCGTCAATTGGCTCAGACCAAAGCAATCCGATTTCTATTGATGGTAACTTCACCACCACACAAGGTTCAGACCGAGTGGTGAGTTACCAACTTGATGGCGCATCAACACCAGTTGACGGTTTAACGTCGCAAGGCGTGGCCGTCACGCTGACTGAAACCGCAAACGGTGATGGCAGCTTTACCTATCAAGCAACTGCAGGCACCGAGTCGGTCTTTACACTGACAGTGATCACTGATGGCTCTTATAACTTCACGCTTGAAGGCCCAATCGATCATGCTGTTGATAGTGATGAGTTAACGCTCAACTTCCCAATCATCGCGACCGACTTTGATGGTGACACCACAAATGCCACTATCCCGGTCACCATCGTGGACGATAAGCCAGTTATTACTGCCGTAGATGCCATTACGGTTGATGAAGATGACCTAGCGTCAATCGGTTCAGACCAAAGCAATCCAATTTCTATTGATGGTAACTTCACCACCACACAAGGTTCAGACCGAGTGGTGAGCTACCAGTTAGATGGCTCATCAACACCAGTTGACGGTTTAACATCGCAAGGTGTGGCGGTCACATTAACTGAAACTGCAAACGGTGATGGTAGCTTTACCTACGAAGCAACCGCGGGCTCTGAAGCGGTCTTTACGCTGACAGTGAATACTGATGGATCTTACAACTTCACGCTAGAAGGGCCGATTGATCACGCGGTTGATAGTGACGAGTTGACACTTAACTTCCCAATTATCGCAACCGACTTTGATGGCGACACCGTTACGGAAACCATTCCAGTCACGATTGTTGATGATGTACCGACCATTACAGCGGTGGATGCGTTGAGTGTCGATGAAGATGACCTTAGCGGTGTGGGCTCAGACCCAGGCGGCGATCTGTTCGTTGAAGGCGCGTTTACGACCACACAAGGCTCTGACCGAGTGGTGAGCTACCAACTGGATTCAACAGCAGATCCTGTTGCGGGGCTGACATCTCAAGGTGAGGCGATTACCTTGGTGGAAACCGCGAATGGTGACGGCAGTTTTACCTATGTGGCTACCGCTGACGGCAATCCTGTCTTCACGTTGAATGTCGCTACAGATGGTACGTACGACTTTACGCTGCAAGGCCCGATTGACCATGCAGCTAACAGCGACAGCCTGACGATTGATTTCCCAATTATTGCCACCGATTTTGATGGTGATACGACTTCGGCGACCATTCCAGTCACGATCACGGATGATGCACCAATCATTGATAATGTCGTGCCTCTGGCTGTTGATGAAGATGATTTATCAGGCATTGGCTCAGACCAAACTGACGCTGTGTTTGTTGAAGGCGCGTTTACGACTACTCAAGGTTCAGACCGAGTGGTGAGCTACCAACTTGATTCAACTTCTGATCCTGTTTCAGGTTTAACTTCTCAAGGTGAGCCTGTTACTTTGGTAGAGACTGCGAATGCTGATGGCAGCTTCACTTACGTGGCTACCGCGGATGGCAATCCGGTCTTCACCATGAATGTTAATGCTGATGGCACATACAATTTCCGCCTTGAAGGGCCGGTGGATCACGCGTTAAACAGCGATGAATTGGTTCTGAACTTCCCAATCATTGCAACAGACTTTGATGGCGATACGACAACCGCGACTATTCCAGTCACGATTACTGATGACGTTCCAACCATCGATAACGTTGTCCCACTAACAGTAGACGAAGATGACCTTGCCTCAATTGGCTCAGACCAAAACGATGATGCGTTTATGTCGGGCTCTTTCACCACAACTGAAGGCTCGGACAGTGTTGTTAAATACCAGCTTGATGCAACAGCAGATCCAGTAGCAGGGTTGACCTCTCAAGGTGAGCCTGTCGTGCTTGCTGAGACAACAAATGGTGATGGCAGCTTTACTTACACTGCCACAGCAGATGGCAATGCCGTATTTGAATTGGTTGTGAAGCCAGATGGCAGCTACACCTTTACCCTGCAAGGTCCATTAGACCATGCGGTGAATAGCGACAGCCTGCAAATCGACTTCCCGATTATCGCAACAGACTTTGATGGCGATACGTCGAAAGAAACACTGCCTGTTACCATCGTTGACGATAAACCAACCATCACTGACGTAGACGCGATCCGTGTGGATGAAGATGACTTAGCGACGATTGGCTCTGACGGCTCAGATCCAATTTCAATCGATGGCAACTTCACTACAACGCAAGGCTCTGATGGGGTGGTGAGTTACCAATTGGATGCTGCTGCAACGCCAGTTGATGGTCTAACATCGCAAGGTGTGGCAGTGACCCTGACGGAAACTGCAAACGGTGATGGTAGCTTCACTTACAAAGCGACGGCAGGTTCTGAGTCGGTCTTCACGCTAACAGTAAACACGGATGGCTCATACAATTTCACGCTTCAAGGTCCAATCGACCATGCGGTAGACAGTGATGAGCTGACGCTGAACTTCCCAATCATCGCGACGGATTTTGATGGTGATACCACCACAGAAACGATCCCAGTCACCATTGTGGATGATAAGCCGACCATTACCGATGTCGATGCGATTACCGTTGATGAAGATGACCTAGGCACGATTGGCTCAGATCAGACTGGCCCGATTTCAATCGATGGCAACTTCACTACCACACAAGGCTCGGACCGAGTGGTAAGTTATCAGCTTGACGCGTCTGCAACACCAGTGGCTGGCCTTACATCACAAGGCGTGGCAGTCACACTGACGGAAACCGCAAACGGCGATGGTAGCTTTACTTACGAAGCGGCAGCGGGGACTGAAGCGGTCTTTACGCTGACAGTGAATACCGATGGCTCTTATAACTTCACGCTAGAAGGTCCAATCGACCACGCGGTAGATAGTGACGAGCTGACACTGAACTTCCCAATCATCGCAACCGACTTTGATGGCGACACGTCTGCTGAGACAATTCCTGTCAAGATCGTTGATGACAAACCGACACTTGGTGGCATCGAAGCAACAAGTGTGCAAACGGTTGACGAGGACGATATCCCAACAGTCGGATCTGATGGTACGCAGTCGAACAGCATTGCAGGTAACTTCATCGCGACTGATGGCTCTGATGGCATTGTGGAGTACAGCGTTTCTGACCTGACGACGCCAGTACAAGGCCTGACCTCTGGCGGTCAATCACTGGTTATGGTTGAAGTATCAAACGCAGGTGGCGTTTCAGTTTACGAAGCTCGTATTGATGGCACGACGACACCGGTATTCCGTGTGACCCTCGATGCCTCTGATGACAGCTACGCCTTCGATTTGCTTGCTCCTCTCGATCATCCAAATGCTGATGGCCAAAATGAACTGGTTATCAATTTACCGATAAACGCGACTGACTTTGATGGAGACGTGTCGAACAACATCACCTTACCAATTACGGTTGTGGATGATGTTCCGACCATTGATGGTTTACTAGCAGGCAGCGAACAAACGGTTGATGAAGATGACCTACCAGCAGGTACGGATGCTGCAAGTGCAGAAGATACTGTTATTTCAGGTACTTTTGATATCACCGAAGGTGCTGACCAAGTTGCTTCTATTCAGCTGAGTGACCTGACCACGCCTGTTGCCTCTCTGACTTCAGATGGTGATGCTATCACCTTAGTTCTGTCTTCTAGCGCAAATGGCGTGAACGTATACCAAGGTGTCGCTGGCAATCCTGCTGAAGTGGTGTTCGAACTGACGTTGGATGCAACGAACAACACCTACGAGTTCGATTTACAGAAGCCGCTTGATCATCCAGATGGTAATCAGCAAAACGAGATTGTTATTAACCTCCCTGTGACGGCGACAGATAATGATGGTGATACTTCACCAGCCTTCACATTGCCAATTACCGTTGTGGACGATATTCCAGTTGTTACCAATATTGAAAGTCTACGTGTCGACGAAGATGACTTACCTCTTGGTTCTGATGGTACTAAAGAGCCATTAACTGTATCAGGTGAGTTCGAAGTCACTAGCGCAGATGGTATTGATGCTTTCGAATTGGATCTAAGCTCAAATCCTATCCCGAATCTGAAATCGGGTGGAGAAGAGGTAACACTTTCTCAAGACGTTGGCGCTTCAACTGCTGACGCGCTTGTTTACGTGGGACAAACACCGGGTGGAGTGACGGTCTTCACGTTGACACTTCATCAAGATGGTAAATACGACTTTGAGTTATCTGGTCAGTTAGATCACGCGGTTAACTCTGATGAAATTTTGTTGAATCTACCTGTGAAGATCACGGATGGCGACAACGATATCATCACTGCGACCTTGCCAGTGACCATCGTAGATGACAAACCAACCATTGATGCTATTAGCTCTGGTAGTACCTTGTCTGTGGATGAGGATGATATTCCAAGCCAAGGTTCGGACGACACGCCAGAATCCAATATCATTGGTGGCAACTTTGACGTTACTGATGGTGCCGATTCTATCGTTAGCTTCCAGTTGGATAGCTTAACGTCGCCTGTATCTGGACTTACCTCAGGTGGTCAACCGCTTGAGTTGGTTGAGTTTTCAAACTCAAACGGTGTGATTGAGTACCGAGCTTATGTACAAGGTACGACAGACACCGTCTTTAAACTGACGCTAAATGGTTCAGCAGACAGTTATGAATTTGAACTGTTGGGTGCACTTGATCATCCTGCGGGTAACGATGAGAACTCGTTAGTCATCAACTTCCCAGTCAACGCGACCGATTTTGATGGCGATGTTTCAAATAATATCACCTTGCCGATCACCGTGGTGGACGATGTTCCTGCGATTGTGAAAGTGACAGACACTAGCCAACAAACAGTCGATGAAGATGATCTTGCTGGTGGCTCAGACACGACAAGTAGCGATTCAACGGTATTAACTGGTGGATTTGAAGTCGTTGATGGTGCGGATGAGATTGTCAGTTACCAAGTTTCTGACCTCAATGCCGTTGTGTCTGGCTTAACTTCGAACGGCAACAGCATCGAGTTGAATGTGGTGAGCTCGGTTGGTGGTGTAACCAGTTACGAAGCGGTCATTACTGGCACATCAACTAAGATCTTCACGTTGTCTCTTGATGCGAATAACGACAGTTACCAATTTGAACTATTGGGACCAATCGACCATGACGCTGTTCAAGGTGAAAACAACCTTGTCATTGATATTCCAATTACAGTGACAGATTTTGATGGCGATACGTCATCATCACTGAACCTTCCAATCACCATTGTTGATGACATTCCTGAAATTACATCAGCAGATGCTTTGGCTGTTGACGAGGATGATCTCGCGAACGGCTCTCAGGCAACCAACAAAGACAGCCTAGAAGCAACAGGTAATTTCGATACGGTGGAAGGGGCAGATACGGTTGTCTCTTATCAGCTGGATCTTACTTCTAACCCGATACCAGGAGTAACTTCAGGTGGTCTTGCGGTGACGTTAGTTCAAACCGCGGTAAGCAACAACAACTTTACTTATCAAGGTCAAACACCTGATGGTAACTCAGTGTTCACACTAGTTTTGAACGCTGACGGCTCTTACAAGTTTACGCTTGAGGGTGCGCTAGATCACTCAACTCAAGGCGAAGATACACTCATACTTGATCTCCCAGTCTTTGCGACCGATGTCGATGGCGATACGGCAGGTATTAACTTACCAGTGACGATTACCGATGATGTTCCAACCTTGCACGATGCATCTATTTCGCGTGTTGAGGGACAAGGCAGCCGCACGGTTCGTTTATTCCGAGACCCTGTAGAGGGGGATGATGACCTTGGTGCTGACGGCGCACAAGTGACTTCATTCTCGGCTGATGATTCAGGCATTTACTTTAAGCAGAACGGTGTTGATTCTGATTCTGTCGATTTGAACGGCAGCGACCAAGTCGTATTTGTTCACAAGGTTCTTGACGGAGTGGATACTGAAATCGGTCGTTTGGTTGTTCGAACCGATGGCAGTGTGTCATTCCGTCCGAATGACGATCTTGACCATACCGAAACCGACTCGATTGATTTCACCATAAACGTTGTTGCAACCGATGGTGATGGCGATATCGCAGATGCCGATGTGGATATCTCGATAAGAGACCGCAATGCGCAAATTGACACGTCTACCGTTACTGCGTTCGAAGACCAAGGGCGTGATGGTGTCGTTGTGGGCGTTGACTCTGCAAATACTCAGGACAACTTGTCGACGCTGGATGTTAGCCCTGCGAAAGTCGACTTGGTTATCAATTTACATGATATCGACCGTAACGAGAGCTTAGGTGACATCACTATTCGAGATGCTGATACTCACAACGGTACGTTCTACTACCGAGACGGCAGTGGCAACTACATTGAATTAACATCTGTGGGCAATACGGTTGTTCTCGACGCATCAAATGTTGAGCAGTCATTCAATGGTGAGCTTGTCTCGCTAGATAACTTGTACTTCGTACCAGATCGTCATACATCAACCGATGCTTCTGGTATCGATCCTCGTATCCGCGTGGAAATTCTTAACAATGGTACGCCAGATCATACGATTAATGGTCGTTTAGACATTGAAGTTGCTGCAGTCGCAGATATTGCAACGTGGACGGCAAGCAGCGAATTTAACTACTCGGTTGACGAAGATGGAAACAATGTCGCCCTTAACATCACGGCTGAAACTCAAGACACTAGTAACCCTGAAGGCATTGTATACGAGCTTGTCTTTACACAAGGAGAAGGTAACGCAGAGTTAGTCTATTCAGATGGTAGTGCGATACCAAAATCCGGTGGTGTTTATCTGGTGGATGCAAGCCGAATTGATGAAGTTCAAGTTGATCCGATAGATAACTTCTCGGGCGAAATCAGAATTGATGTCACCGCTATTACGACGGAAAACAACAATCCACTGCTTGGGAAAGATACCGCTCGCTCAGAAACCGAAACCATCATTATTGATGTAAACCCAGTTGCGGATAAAGGTAGTTTTACTGTAAACCGAATTAATGTGTTTGAGGATAATGCTCGAACTCAAAATACGGTAGACCCTGTCACTGATCACGACCCACTCCAATTAAGTGAAGTGATCACCATGAAACCATCAGCGGACTTAGATGGTTCTGAAGCGTTATTTGTGCGCATTTCTAACTTCTCAATTGATGGGGTTACTCTGGTGTGGCTGGACTCAGCAAACCCAAGTCAGATAGTAGAAGTGACCGATTCAGGCGGCAATATACTTTATTACGAAGTGCCAGAGTCTGAATTAGCGAACGTCGAAGTTCTTCCTCCGTTGCACAGCAATGATGACTTTACTTTCAATGTCGAAGGCATTGTGAAAGACACAGCATCATTGTCTACCGGTACGACAGAAGATGTGTTGTCACTGGGCAGTAAGACTGTCATCGTTGGTGTAAAAGGTGTTGCTGACATACCAGACACGGTATTAATTGACGCGGGGAACGTTTGGAACCGGTTCGTAGACGGAGATGTGGCCGGGATAGAGACGACTATCGAAGAGAATGGTGTTGTAAACCTTAACTTCTCGGTTGTATCTGGTGAAGTTGCCGATAGACCACAGGATGATTCAGAAGCCATTACTGTTATCCTGTCCAACATCCCCGACGGTGTTCGTGTCGTAGATTCAGACGGCTCAAGCGTTGACCTCACCTTTGTTGGCTATGATGGTAACGGTCAACCGATTTACGAAGCAAACATCACTGGGCTGAATTTTAATTCCGGTATTCAAATTATTCCGGAAGCCTCTTCAACTGAAAACATTGCGATTACAGGGACGATCATTGTTACCGAGAATGATGGTCATAGTCGTGTGATTGAAAGAGAGGTAAGGATCAAGGTCGAACCCGTTATTGACGCCCAAGATAACTACGTTGTTCGATCGGAGGGAGATGAAGATACGCGCTTTGACATCGATTGGAAACCGACGCTCGTACAAAGCCCTGATACCGATGAATTCTTTAGTGATGTAACCATCTCTGGATTTCCTCCAGGCAGCACGGTCTATGTAGATGGTGTGGCACAAACGCTTGTTTCTGGAACACTAACGCTTTCGCCGCAAGCCGGTGAATCAGAGCAAGATTTTTCCGCTAGAATCTCTCAAAGTGGCTATGTTCAAGTCCAGTTGGAGCAGGATTCAAGTACTGACTTTGACTTGACCACGACCGTCACTGTGAAAGAGATTGACCATGAATATGTTGACGCTTCGAATCCCGGTGAAGGTATCGCTGAGAAAACCATCAATGGTACGGTGAATGTCCAAGTTAATCCAATCGTTGAGCCAGAGGATAAGACGGGGGCAATAGATGACCAAACCCGTCTGCTTGTCACTGAAAGTGGTGGTGGTGCTACCGATATCGTGAAGTCAGACGATCAAGGTAACATTGACTTTACGATCAACACTTCTTTGGGGGGCGAATCTGGTGCTCATATCATTAAATATCAAGAGTTTGATGCGTCTTCAGATGAAGTGGTGACTCAACTTGTTGTTCAATTTCACAATGTGGACCCTGAGATCCTCAACCAATTGGTTATCGTCGGTGCACTAAATGAAGGTGGGGGTCGTTGGACAGTAACCAATGAAGATAACTTCTCAATTAAAGCGCCGTCTGGTCTTGATTTAACACCAAACGATGACAGCGACGATGGCGATAACGGCGGTCTCTCTCAAATTGGCTTAACCATTTACGCAGAAGTGAATGATTTGGGCGAAGATTTGGGCAACGAAAAAGATGCGACGGTCATGCGCCAAACGGATGTGACACTTGAATTTCCTACCGTTCTCACACCGCAAATGAGTGTAGCGGCAGAGATTCAGGTGGCTGATGATGTCCAAATTCAAGCGTTGGAAGATAATTCTATCAACCTTGGTGCTCAGTTAACGTCGAAAGTTGATGCGATTAATGCAGATGGCGTGGAGGATGTCTTGACTATTATCGTCGATCCTTCAGCTCCTGGCATTCCTCCTGGTTTGGTGATTACGGGGACGGATATCGACTTTGTCAATGGCAAATACGTGTTCCAAGCCCATATCGATGCGAGTGGAAATATTACTGGCCTTGATGGTTTGACGATGCACTTGGCAGAAGATTACGCAGGTGATTTCGAATTACCAATTCGGTTCGTCACTAAAGACACTGAGTCCGGTGATGAAAAAGAAAATAATGTCCAGTTTCCAGTTCAGGTTTTACCGGTTGCAGACGTTCCGAGTTCAGCCGGGGATCAGCCGTTGGATAGCGATGTCACACCGAATGTAAAAGTAGATATCGTTGGTACTTTCGGCTTGGATGCAAACAAACAACCTGTAACTGATCTAAATAACGACGTTCCCACGGCGGATGGTGTCGGTTACGAAGATGGCTTAATCCAACTTAACTTGAGTGTTGATTTTGCCGATCAATTTAACAACACTCAAGGTGGTCGAGAAACACTAACGAACATCAAGTTAGAGCTTGATGACACAACATTAGGTGAGTTTGTTGATGCCAATGGTAACAGCTTAGGAACCAGTATTGAGTTTAATGAAGCTGAGATTTTAGCTGGTGCGCTTGACAATGTTCTGTTTAAGCCAAAAGAAAATTACCCCGTAGGTGGTGGCCAAAATACCGTCAAGATTAATATCGAGGGAGAAATTACTGATGAAGCTGTGTTTGATCAGTCTATCTTGAATAACTCTGGCGATAATATAGATGTGAGAACCTTCACTGACGATGTCACATTTGAAGTTACGCCAGTCGTTGATGACATTACCATTACAGGTGCCGATCCGACGCAGCCAATCACGGTGATTGGTGACGAAGATACTTTAATTTCGCTGAATCAATCGGGCTCTGGTGTTTCGATCAGCCTGAACGATAATGACGGTTCTGAGAGTTTCGTTTCACTCAAGTTAACGGGACTTCCTGATGACTTTATCGTTAAATCCAATTCCTCTGATTATGTTGTTAAGAACAACGGTGGGGGCGAATGGAGTATTCAACTAAAAGATCTCACTCAGACGTCCATTGACCTGAGTGACATCCAAATTAAACCGCCAAAACACTTTAGTGGCGAGGCTGAGATAGGTATTACGGTCTTCATTCAAGAGGAGTTGCTACAAGTACCAACGGAACGAAACAACAACTTTACGCTGATTGTTAATCCTATTGGTGATGATGTTGATGTGAATCCCGACACTTCGGCTGCAGGTAATGAGGGCGAAGACATTGTTATTAATGTAAATGCGTTAGTGGTTGATAACAAAGAGTCCATCGGAGATGGTGCAAACTACCAGGAAAATGATCCAGAGACGCTGAGAGTTGAGGTCTCCAATGTCCCTGATGGGGCGAGTGTTTCATTACCTGATGGGACAGTGTTTACTGACCAAGGCGGCGGCATTTTTGTCTTAGAAATCAATGCTCAAGACTTGGATCAAGTGGTGTTTAATTCTGGGGATCGCAACGATAACTCATGGGATGGTTCGCTGCATTTCAAAGTGCAAGCCGTTGATACTGGACTCGATGGCAGTCAAAGCTTGGGCTCCGCAGAGGAGTTTGATGTCACTGTTGATGTTGAAGCAGTGAACGATCGTCCAGAGTTCGTCAACACCGTGGATGTGGAAACACCAGAAGATACGCCATTGCTGCTTGATGGTTTCAGCATTACCGATATTGATGCCGTACTCGATGATCCGAATGCTGAATACGTACTCAATGTGAACGTCGACAGCGGTATCTTGGAGCTTAATCCAACGCTCATCACTACTTACAACCTAACCGTGAGCGGTGATGGTACGGACTCCGTTGAACTGAAAGGCACAGTGGCCGATCTAAACAATGCCATTGCAGACGGTCTGATTGAGTTTAATCCAGACCTGAACTTCTTTGGTGACGTTCAGGTGGACGTGACAGTCGATGACCAAGGTAATGAAGGTATCGTAATTGGTGGGGTAGATGACACCCTAAATACCAACAGCAGCAGCTTCAATATTGAAGTAACAGCGGTGAATGATACCCCAGAAACTACGCCAGTGACGCTACCGGATATTGAAGAAGACAGTGGTGTGTTCTCCATCTCTGAAGCGGATCTTATTGCGAATGCGACAGACGTAGAGAACGATAATCTCACGGTTAGCAATGTTCAGTTAACGGATCCGAATTCGGGCAGCATTACTTTCAACAGTGGCACGGGAGAGTGGGAATTTACCCCAGCACCAGATTACAACGGTCCAGTTGAAATCACGTACACCATTACAGATGATGGCACGACAAATGGTGCATCCGATCCTAAATCGGTTAACGGCAGCGCATCGTTCAACGTAACGGAAGTCAATGATGCTCCAACGACGTCTGAAGTGACACTTTCTGATATCGCAGAAGACAGTACGGCGGTTGATATTACCCAAGCTGATTTGTTGGCGAATGCGTCTGATATTGAAAACGACACCTTGATGGTGAGCAATGTCCAGTTGGTTGATCCAAGCAGCGGCACATTGGATTTCGACAACGTAACAGGTACATGGTCGTTTACTCCTGCGCCTGGCTACAACGGCAAGGTCGATCTGACCTACGACATTACCGACAACGGTACAACGAACGGCGTTTCAGATCCTCAAACGGTGTCAGGAACGGCGACCTTCGAAGTCACTGAGGTGAACGATGCACCGGTAACATCAGAGGTAACGTTGAGTAGTACCGAAGAAGATGGTGGTTCGGTAACTATTACGGCTACTGAGTTGCTGAGCAACGCAAGTGATCCTGAGTCAGACAACTTGACCGTCGATAATGTTGTGTTAGTGGATCCAGCTTCCGGCACGCTGACTCAAGTGAGTGCGACAGAGTGGACGTTTGAACCCGCAGCAGATTTCTTTGGTGACGTTAATTTCACTTATGAAATCACAGATGACGGAACCACTAACGGCGCTCCAGACCCAATTACAATCGCGGGCACTGCAGTGTTGAATGTTGAAGCGACCAATGACGCACCTGAAATCACTGTAACGTCGGTAACGGATACGATCAATGAAGCTGATGGCCAGAAAGTAACGGGTATTAGTGTGAGTGACGTCGACTTTGCGGGCGCACAAGCAAATGAAAGCATGACCGTGACTCTTACAGTTACCGAGGGCGACCTTCGTGTCGAGCCGTCAGCAGGTAGTGGTGTGACTGTTGGGGCGGGGATGGCTGGTGAAATAACCCTAATGGGCACACCAGATAATATTAACTCCGTTCTTGGAGCAACAGACGCTTCTGAGGGTGTATTTGTGGATGCAGGAGATGTCAACGCAGCTTCAATCACTTTATCGGTGAAAGTCGAAGACAACGGCGTGTACTTCGAAAATGCATCGGGTACCGCATTGGAAGCGAATCAAGACTTCACTATCAATGTGACACCTGTAGCTGATGCACCTACATTGAGTATCAATCCTCAGTTTAATTACATTCGTCAAATTGCGGCTAGCCAAACCGCGAGCAGTCAAGGTTTAGCGATTGTCGGAATCATGGCGGCGCTTACTGATATTGACGAGGTGCTGTCTTTGGAGCTAACGGGCGTACCAGCTAGTGCTGAGGTAACAAGTGGCGTTTCTCCATCAGGCATTAGCTTCGATGGTACCACTTGGACAGTACCAAGCGATGAAATTGATACGCTAGAAATTGTCGCAACAGATACTAACAGTGGTATTGATGTCGGTTCTTACGATATTTCGCTTACGGCGATATCAACGGAATCTAATGGCGATGAAGCGCAGTCTTCACCTGTCCAATTTAGTTTGAATGTGAGTAGTGATAGCGACGATATTGACCAGTCAACCGCAGTGGACGACAGCTATTTAGTCGGTGGAGACACAGGTATCAATTTGATTGGTGGCGACGGTGACGACGTTATTCTGGGTGGCGATGGCGATGACGTTCTTATCGGTGGCTTAGGCTCAGATATCTTAACGGGTGGAGACGGCAGCGATATCTTCAAGTGGACGGTAGACTCCGTTGATGAAGGGGCAGTGGATACCATTACTGACTTCACTGTTAACGAAGACAGCATCGATTTACGTGAAGTTATCTCTGATCTCAATAACTCAATGATCGACATGGATGATCTGCTTGGTCACATTTCGGCAGACTACGATGCATCGACGGAAAGTGTTTCTCTGAACATTACGACGGATGCAAATGTTCAACAGACTATTGTCGTGGAAAACTTAGGTACTTCAATCGACTTCAACGGTCTCAGCTCCAACGAGATTGTAGAGTCATTGCTCAACAACGGTGTTATTGATAACGGATAAACCTGTATGCAACATAAAAATGGGCGGCTCTGATAAGCCGCCCATTTTTTTCGGGAAAGCTTGATTTTAAACAGGAGATATTTGAATCGAAATAGAAAGAAAGAGCGAAGCAAAGGGGTTATCTTGTTACGACGTTATAGTGATAGTTGGAAATTAAAATAGCGATAATTTGACGTTAAATCGCCTAAACGTGGATGTCTAGCAAGCTGCCAATGATTTCATTGTTTTTCTCTATGACAGACGCGCCAACTCGGTTATAACCAGCGGCTTGTGCTAGGTTGATGAGAGATTCAACTTTTTGAGAGGGAAGGCTAGGTGTTGAGGCTGTTATTGCGACATCCGAAACCGCAGCTAAATCGATGTTGTGATCAGAAAGCTCTTCTTTTACCTTACTTACATTATTGCTAATGCCATGTGCAGCTTTCTCGGCCATTTGTTGTGACATCTGAACGATGTGGTGTCCAGATTGAATTCCCGATACAGGCATATCACTACTCCCAACATTATGATAGTGAGAGCATAGGTGGAGTTTATAAAACGTTCAAGTGTTTTATATCAATGACTTGATTAGGCAAACAGTTTGGCAAGCATTTCTCTTTCTTCACCAGATAGAACCGGTTTTTGCGCTTTATTTAGTTTCACGCTGATCTCACCTTGTAATGACTTTAACTGACTTGCCGTTAAATCACTGAGCTTTTGTTTAAGTTCATTAAATTGTTGTGCGTTCATCTCAATACCTTCGTCGTGATTCGGTTTATCCGTCGTTGCCCGAAATTCTTCATCCTTTGGATACAACATATTTATTCAACCAAAATAGATTAGAATTTGATCGATTGCTTTTTGTCCGAATATTGTCAAGGTGTGTTAAGTGATACGTCAGATTTTTCCTAAGAAGGTACATAATTACCCACTTTGGGGTAGATGGAAGCGTAAAAAGAAAAAGGGAAGCGATATAGCGCTTCCCTCTTACATATGGTTTGAATGTTACTAACTTACCCTGACGGCAAACTTACTAGCAAGTGAATGAAGCTCTGGGAGCATGCGATAGATAAGATGAAGTTGCTGCAATACCATGCGGGCAGAGCTGTCGTCTTCATCGCGCCATTCGTTTAAGCGTTGCTCGAGTCCAGCATCATCAATATTAGATAGGTCACACTCCTCACAATGCTGGTGAAGCTGTTTATGAAGTACATCCAGATGCTGATGAATACAACGGTGAGCATCTAAAACGAGTTTATGAATTGACTCATCTTCGATGCGAGTTCTGTGCGCGCCTAATGCAGAAATATAGTTCAACATTGCGTGATTTAACGTTAGGAAGCGAAAACTTTCATCAACAGCTGCGCGATATTTGCCAGGCTCCGCCAGCATCGTACTAATCGCAGAAGAGAGTGAGGCATCATTATTGTGGGCCTGGCGGCGAGCGATACGGTAACTCAAATTGTCTTTCTTGCCGATTCTATACTGACCAATGATCTGATCGAGATACTGCTTGTTCGCCTCTATCGCATCCGACATAACTTTGTGAAGCCTTCTCGACTGCCAGTCGGGCAAAATAACTAATACAGCTCCTACTGCAAGCACACACCCGATGAGGGTATCTGCTAGTCGAGGAAGGACAACTGCGTAACCTTCACCTAGTTGATTAAATAAGAAGAGGACGAGCAGTGTAATAAAACCAGTCGCGTACCCATAGTTGTTCATCCGGAAGGCGAAAAACATCACACCAGAGATAACGATAAATACTAACTGGCTTTCTTGAGAAGGGAAAAAAGTCAGCAATGGTACACCAATCAACAAACCAGCTAATGTACCTATTACTCGCGCCGTCAATTTTTGGCGAGTGGCACTGTAGTTCGGTTGGCATACGAATAAAGTGGTTAAGAGTATCCAGTAACCTCGGTCGATGTTGAATATTTGAATGATTCCATAGCCAATCGTTAAGGCAATTGACATACGTAATGCATGCCGAAACAGCATCGAATCTTTGTGTAAATTTGCTGATATACGCTGCCACATCGCTTTTAGCGTGTGTGGGTTGGTATCGGCGAGGGTATCTTCTTCGAGGCCTTCAACATCTGGGTTGTTAATGTTATTAAGCTGTTTTTCTACCGTCGCTAAGTTATTGAATAAATATGTTAACTGCATCAGAAGACGTTTCCAGTGCCCTTGCTTTTGTTCTTCTAGATAAGCAAGAGAGTTTTGTACTTCAGCTAATGCCAGAATAGATTGATCGGTATGGGAGTATTCATTTCCTAGCTGAATGGCTAGTGCAATATCACGACACGCTTGGGCTTGAGACTCCAAAAGATATTTAAAACGAAACAGCACATCAGAACGTTCAAATTCGGTCGCTAAATCCTGATAGCGATAATGGCTAGAACTGACTCGTTCGTGAATGTCTTGAGCGATGAAATAAATATTTAAAAATCGGTCACTAGGCCCATCAATGTGACCCCGTTTCGATCGGTTAAGTAATGTGGTTTTACAAACGTTTAGTGCCGTAACCGTGGCAGCATTGCATTTTGCAGCTTCAATCCGCAGCGGTTGTGGCGTCAAGTTGGTCACAGGGTGAAAAAGCTTGGCTTTCGCATCAAGATAATTCGCCATTTGGAAGAACACATTGGCTAAGCTTTGTTGCACCGGTTGAAGAGGCCAAAATATCTGCCAAATCATGGACATGAAGTAATACCAGGCGGCACCAGTCAAAAGCAGTAGTGGCTGAAACCAAATGTTGGTGCTTTCATGTGCGCCAAGCATAGTATAAATAGCGATCAGCAACGAACCAAAAGCAATACTCGCGTACTTAGGACCTATCGCCCCAAGAATGATGAAGCCGAAGGTTGAGATAAATAATCCCAACGCAAAAGCCCATGGGGTATCGAACAAGATTTCAATTGAAAAAGCAGCAAGCGCAAAACAGAGAAAGGTGAGAATCAGAGCCTTGATGCGTCCAGTGAAACTGTCATCACTTTCAGCCAAAGCAGCAGCAATAACGCCTAATATTAATGGCGTTATCAGCGTGTTTTGCTCGAAGTACCAAGTTGGGATAACCACACCCAGTAAGGTAATGAGGATAAGAACGCTGTAATTTATCGTCTTGTTTGCCCAATATAGCCGAAATTTAGAAGTTGCTTGCACAATGCGCCTTATGTTTCCGATGAAGAACAGGGGGAATACTACCAGACCCACTATAGCGCGTTTATGATTTACTTTAAGAAAAATTCGTGGTTGCTGATAAAATCAGCAGGGATGTCATTGACTTATATTAAAGCTGCCAGGTCATGTATTGAGGATTGTAAAGCCAGCTTCAAATAACCTCAGCTTTAGGTTATTAAATCGACAGTAATGTGAATTTTATTAAAGAATAGAAGAAGAAGCTTACTTAGGAGCTCGCCGTTGCTACAATTTAGCGCCTTAAAATGATATAAATCGACAACTTCTAAACTAAAAGGCGCACGTTTCATGCAGCTTACTGCCACTAGCAAAGCACAGTTTTTTATTCAAAATGAGTACCATCACGTCGAAATAAAAGAGAACAGTGTTTTATTAAGCTCGATAGGCAGTGAAGAACATATTCCTTTTACGATCTGGAATGGCAAAGTTAGCGTAAAGCGTGGGTTATTATGGAGCTCTTTACAGTTTTTTGCTCATGAACACGAAGGCAAACAACAAAGCTGGCTAGTCCAAGGTTTACCGTGGCCACAATGCCGAAAGTTCGCGCTTGAGGCCGTTCGTCAATATCAAGAGTGGCACAACACTCAGTGCCGAAAACTGGCTGAGTATCTACCTAAGTGGGAAGAAGAGCTTTACAAACTAAAGCACTTGCCTGCTTACTTATCGCATTCTCAAGTGGTCTCCTGGGTTGAAAGTCTTAACCAAGAGTTAAGCGAGATGAAAACCACCCTAGAAGAAGCCAAAATGCGAATGCCGAATCGTATGTCGCAAATAGAGCCTTGGCTCATTGATACCTCTGAGGCGCTTGGTGAGCGTAATCGCGATTGGCTAGAAGCAGAACGTCCAAATTGGGAAGTGCTGTTTAATCAAATTGAATCCTCTCCTTTGAATTTATCCCAGCAATATGCGGTATTACTCAACGACGACCACAACTTAGTTCTTGCTGGTGCCGGCTCGGGCAAAACCAGCGTTTTAACCGCACGAGTTGCCTATTTGTTGCAAAGCCATCAGGCTCAAGCAGAAGAGCTTCTCATGTTAGCGTTCGGTCGTGATGCGGCGACTGAAATGAAAGAACGCTTAGTAGATAAAGTGGGCATGGCGGCAGACGGTGTGCGCGTCAACACATTCCATCAGTTGGGCTTGTATATTCTTAAACAAGTCGAACAGCAACCTGTCGAAATTAGCCCTTTAGCGTTGGACGAAAATCAACGAACGGCATGGTGTGTAGACTGGTTGAAAAAACATTGGATGACACCCACCAACTTTAAACGTTGGCAAAAACATTTAGACAAATGGCCGATTGCGTACCTAAAAGGGGATGATGAGTTAGGAAGCCATTCAGAAAATCCAAAACTGATCGCTTGGCTAGATTCGCAGCTGTCTCATTTAGCGGCGGTAGGGTTGACCAAAAAGCAAGTACAAGAAAAGCTCGTAAACCACCAAGACTATACGCGTTTAAATAGTGAACTCGCCTTATGCTGGCCATGTTTTACAGCGTGGCAGAAAATGCTTAAAGAAAGCAACCAAGTGGATTTCCCAACCATGATCAGTCGTGCGACAGATTATGTGAATAAAGGAAAGTTTGTCTCGCCATGGCGCTTTATTATGGTCGATGAGTATCAAGATATCTCTCCAGACCGTCTGGCATTGATTGAAGCACTGTGTGAATCCACTCAGAAACAAGCAGGTGCGACGTTATTTGCTGTTGGCGACGATTGGCAAGCGATCTATCAGTTTGCAGGAGCGGATGTCGATCTTATCACTGGCTTTAAAGAACGCTTTGCTCACTCAACCGTTCATCACTTAGATACAACTTATCGTTTCAACAATCAGATTGGTGATGTAGCGAATACATTCGTGCAGCAAAACCCATCGCAGTTGCCGAAAACACTAAACAGCCACAAACAACGCAAGCAGAAGAGCGTACATACCGCGCCGAGCAATCAAGTGGAAAAGATCTTGGATCACTTGAATCAACAAGCCAAGCAAACCAAGTCAGTTTTATTGCTAGGACGTAACCATTATCACAAGCCCGATTTGTTCGACGATTGGTTGCGACGTTTCCCTAATCTCGATATTCGCTTTATGACTTGCCATGCGAGTAAAGGACGCGAAGCTGACTTTGTGATTATTCTTTCTGTGGATGAGGGGCAATTCCCCGCTAAGAAGAAGCAAATTCACATTGATGGTGCGTTGACGGAGTCCAAAGACAAATTCCCTTACGCAGAAGAGCGCAGGCTATTTTACGTGGCGATTACACGTGCAAAAGAGAAGGTTTGGATCACGCATACTGGTGCGGGGTCTGCGTTCGTTCAAGAGCTCTTTAATGGTGACTATCCCATCGTGACTTCCCGTTAAATGCAGCGTTTAGAATGTTAAAAACAGCAAAGGCGATACTTGGTATCGCCTTTGCTTTATTTGGTTGGCATCAAAGCTTACATACGCTCAGCAAGATAGGCTTCGTAATCCGGCACTTCGATGTCTACTTCTTGCTCAAGAAGAGGGGAGTTAAACAGGAACTTAGCGGTGGCTCGGTTCGTTGCTACAGGAATATTCCAAACACTAGCAATACGAAGAAGCGCTTTAACGTCTGGGTCGTGAGGTACGGCATTCAGTGGATCCCAAAAGAAAACGAGAACGTCGATTTTGCCTTCTGAAATGAGAGCGCCTAGTTGTTGATCACCGCCCATCGGACCACTGATCATGCTCTTGATCGCAAGTCCAGTTTCTTTACTTAGCATGTGTCCTGTCGTGCCAGTTGCGTAAAGGAAGTGACTCTGTAGCTTTTCTTTGTTTTCTTTTACCCAGCGAAGTAGCTCAGGTTTGCAGTTGTCGTGAGCAACCAAAGCCACATGTTTATGGGTTGGCATGGTACGAATGGTTTTTTGCATCAAGATGTTTCCGTTTGTATGATTTTAAAATTGTTGTGACTCAATAGAACACGTTTTTGGTCTTTCAATCAACAGCCTTAACACGGAATGTCGGCCTATATTCTGACGGAGATAACGATTCTTCGATCGTGTCGTCATGAAGCGTCTTCGGAGTCAGTGGTTTGATGGTTGGTGAGGCATGTTTGTCATAAGCTTCACCTCTTAAGTAATGCGTTGCTTGCATCAGGGAAAGCCGACCTTGCTGCACCATTTTATCTGTTGGTGCGAAGAGTACTTTGTTACGTAACAGGCCTCGATATACACCATGACTTAAGTACACAGAAACTAAACCGATCTCCTCAGCTTTGCCGGCACTGCGCAGCTCACTGATGGCCGCTTCAATCGCCACTGCACTGCCAACAATGTAATCTATATTTCCCATATCGATCACACGTTGAACTAGGTTACGTTGTAACTCCTTGTCGTTGTCTGCCCAAAATGAGTCAACAATGTTGATATCACTTCCTTGTATCGCTTCATAAAATCCGGCAGTAACGGGTTTCGTACCACCACGAGTTCGCGGCCCCAAAAGTAAGGCAATGTTGGTTTTTCCTGACCCCTTTGGATGGCGAGCTGCCAAATATTGACCCGCTTCGTATCCCATCCAATGCCAGTCAACACCGACAGTCCCTTTTAGCAACTCACTTTGTTCTTCATCCAAGTCGAGTTGGTTCACAGTAGCAAAAACGGGAGTATTCCCCACCCAATTTTTAAGTGAATGCTCGTAAGCCTGTGGGTCCACGGTCCCAAGGATAACCGCATCTGCTCCCCATTGATTACACAGTGCGAGTTGTTGTTCTTGACGGGTTTTGTTTGGGTAGCCGCCCGCTTCAAGGACTCGTAGCTCGACACCTTCTCTTTTCGCTTCGGACACCATTCCATAGTTTACTGACAACCAGTATGAATCCTTTAGGTGAGGGTATATTGCACATATTTTCTCTGCGGCAACCGCTGGCAAAGAAGCAACTAGGGTTAAAATGGCTGCAGAATGTTTGAAAAATGTGCGAAATGCGTGTTGATTTTTAACCATGAAATGAAGTTCGTTGGCATAGATTAAGTAAACACTGCAAAATATAACGTAATATGTCGCTGAACACGAACATTAAGGTCATGAAAATATGCTGCTAGCAACTGCAAGCATCGGTCGTAAACTTTTGTTGTCTTTCATTGCGATGGCAATACTGGTCATGTTATCGGCACTTATTGGTGTGTCTGGATTTTCTTTGGTTGCCAAAACCGAAAGAAATGTCGTGGATTCTGCGATTCCCGCCATGATTGAGGCGAGGCAAGTATCTGAGTTGAGTACTCGTATTATTTCGTCTGTACAAATGTTGTCGAACGCAAGAAACGAGCAGGAAAGAAAGGAGTCAGGGCGAGTGCTGTTCGAACAGCTCGAGTCTTTACTCACTCACATCAAGGAGCTCGGGAGTGAGTCGTTCGATTCTCAATTGTTAGAAGCTTTAGAGAATAACGTCCAGAACGTTATCGACAATTTGGCAGAACTCGGTGTTTCGGTTGAAAAAAAGCTGTGGCTTGCAAAAGAGATAGATACTCGTGTTGAAGAAATGCGTCTGCTCAGTGAAGAGCTAGAACAACTAACTCGTACGCAAGTTCAGAATACGAGCACCATTGCTGTTGCTAACGTCACGCATATTTATGACTTATTGGAATCGAATAAAAAATCGCAAGTTTATCAGGCGCTAGATGCACTGGTGGAGGTCGATCTTGATCTGACGGAACGATTGCATGAACTGCACTTGTTGGCCTTTAAAATGTTGAATCAAATTGAAGAGGCTCGGACATTAACGAATATTGAGCGAATTCAACAGGTTCAAAGTGATTTCGATAGCAACCTCAAAATCATGCAACGCCGTGTACTCGCTGTGGAAGATCCTACGCGCTCTAAGCAAATGAGCCAACTGCTCATAGAGCTTGGTAAGCGTCAGGTCGTATTTTCTATACTGATGCAGCAATACGAGAATAACGAACAGTCACAACAGCTGATGCAAAAGACATTAGAGTTGTTCTCAGAGCTTAATGGCACGGTCAACAAATTGGTTGATGATTCAAACAAAACCACTACCGTCGCTGTAGACCAATTGACCAGCACATTGAAATTCGCTCAATGGTCTCTAACCGTTATTTCAATTGTTGGTTTGATTGTATTGGTGCTGATTTTATGGCGTGTGGTGTACCTTTCTGTTGTGAAGCGGTTAGCGGAATATTCCGCTGCGTTACTGTCTGTGGCACAGGGTAACTTAGCGGTTGAGTTGGAAGTGAAAGGCAAAGATGAGTTGGCGCATATGGGGCAGGCCATCATCACGGCTCGTAATACCGCGCAAGCACTGAAAGTGGTAGCAGAGGGTGAAGCTCAAGCCAAGCGAGAGCTTGAGGAGCATAAAGAGCATTTAGAAGAGCTCGTTGAGCAGCGCACTTCGCAGTTAAAACAAGCAAACCGCCGTTTGAATGAAGAGGTTTTGAATCACGCTAAAGCTCGCAAGCAAGCAGAGCAAGCGAGCCGAGCAAAATCGGCTTTCTTGGCGACGATGAGCCATGAGATAAGAACGCCAATGAACGGAGTGTTGGGGACAGCACGCTTGCTGATTGACTCAGGCCTCAACCCAATTCAAAAGCGTTATGCGGAAATCATTAATCGTAGTGGTAAAACGTTGCTCGCGATCCTTAATGATGTACTGGATTACTCCAAGATTGAAGCGGGGCATTTAGAAATTCGTCACATGGGCTTTGATTTACACCAAATGGTGGAGGACACTTTCCAGTTAATGAACAGTCGAGCACAAGAGAAGAAGCTGCTGTTCTCCTACCATATTGAAAGTGATGTTAGTCGCTACTGGAAAGGGGATGTCACCAGAATCAGTCAGGTGCTGAACAATCTTGTTGGTAACGCGATTAAGTTCACTGACGAAGGAGAAATTGATATCTACGTTAGCCTGAACCCAGAGGACGAGTCGCAAGTCCTGTTTGAAGTATCAGACACTGGAATAGGAATTGCCAAAAAATACCAGAGAACGTTGTTTGATGCCTTCACGCAAGCTGAAGGTGGGATGAGCCAAACTGGAGGCACGGGGCTTGGACTTGCTATCAGTAAGCGAATCATTGAAGCGATGGGCGGTGTTTTAGAAGTCGATTCCGAAGAGGGAAATGGTAGCCGATTCTGGTTCTCTATTCCGTTAGAGGAAAGCGAACCTGTTGAAACAGGAACCGTGGCAACCGCACGTTGCAAAGTGAAAGCAAAGGTCTTGCTGGTAGAAGATAATGAAGTCAACCGAGTGGTCGCGGAAGGTTTTCTAGAAAGCATGGGGCATCAAGTCGTGATGGCAGAAAACGGCTCACAAGCAGAGCAACTGATCAGCACACAAGATTTTGATATCGCTTTGGTCGACATCAACCTCCCTGATTGTGATGGAACTGAGTTGATCCAACGCTTAAAGCGGATTGAGTGTGATAAGCCGGCCAATAAAGCGCTTGCCGTCACGCCAATGATTGCAGTGTCTGCGCACGTTTTTGCGGAAGAAGTTGAGCGCTATCTAGCCGCTGGTTTTGACGGATACTTGCCTAAGCCATTGGCAAAAGAGGCACTCGCGGCATTGATTCAGGATGCGCTAGACGGAAAGCCGTTGTTGTTGCCACAAAATGCCGACTGTACCCCGTTTGATCAAATTTCGCCTCAAGAACAAGAGCTACAATCAAAGGTCGTTCAAGCACCCCAAAAAAAGGAACCCGATGTGGTTATCATTAATCCGAGCGTGATTGAGTCCGATATGAAAATCTTGGGCAGAGATAAGATGTTGCACATTATTAATCTGTTTAGATCCACCAGCACTGATGTATTAAGCAAACTGCAAGCGTCTGCTGAGGACAATGATAGTAAAGAAGTAAAGAACCTTGCCCATAAATTAAAGGGCAGCGCGGGAAGTTTAGGACTAACTGCATTAATGAACGCTTGCCAAGCAATTGAAGCCGCGGCTCAACCTTTAGATACCTATAATGCGACTAAAGATGATTTAGTTTCTCAAGTGTCTGCATCAATTCAAGCTCTGGATGAGTTAATGGCGAAGTAATCCATCGAGCATTGAAAATAAAAAAACCTCCGGCTTTCCGGAGGTTTTTTCTATTCGGTCATGTCATCTTCCCACTCGAATCGAGTGTCTAGGGCATAAGGGTCATCATCAAAAGGATGTTCCACTTTGCCACGCAAGTATTCGAGTTGATGCTCAAGCATATTGACCGTTTCGTAGTCTCCCTCAGAACAAGCAACGTAAATCTGTTGTTCAAGAGCGGCAATGTTATCTCGGATACCCATGAGAACCCCCTTAAATCATCATCGATTCTCAAAACGATTATAGTCAAGTAATCCAAATTCGATCGGTTGTTTTGTACGGTACCAATTGTGTAAACGATCGCTAAATGACCAGAATTTTTCTGAGCTTCTACGAATCGCAAAATTATCCAATAACTTAACGTAATCGGACTCGTTTTGGATGGCACTAAATTGATCGACAAAATCTTTTACTTGGTTTTCGTTGATCGAGAAAAATGCCGCAGGGTAGCTTCCCACAACGCCGCGTACAATGGTCATGTCATCGTTAGCAAAGTCACGGTTACTTTCTTCATCAAACAAGCTAGAGATGTTTGTGTGTGCATTGTTGTGAAGTAAGGTGAACAATTCATCTTCCCCTGATTTACTTCTCACCATAAGCATAGTGATTTGCGGAACGGTTTTCAGGCCTTCACCACGAACGTGGTCAATACGTTTTAGTTGCTTTTCACTACTCGCAGAAAGAGCCGTGTCTTGAATTTCGTAGCGAGGCAGAAGCACATCTGAGACATGTTCTCTCAACAACTCCACCAACTCCGTTTTTGGATCGTCACTCTTATACTGAACGCTGGTTGGTTGGTTAAACGGCTTCACATTTCGTTGTAAAAAGTCACTCAACTGCGGGCTTTGATCTTTATACCAGCTAGATTGAAGTTCATGGCGCATATCGGCGGGTAACAACGAGATAAAGTTACTTTCGCCTTCTAGACGCAAGAAGTCCATAAACATTCGTGTCATGAGCTGGTGGCCGAAGTTACCGTAAACGTCAAACCCAGCAACAAGCAAATAGTGGATACGCTCTAGTAACGCGTAGTCAAGAATCCACACTGTTTTAGGCTGTTCACCAACTAACCCTTGAACAACAGAAGCACTATCAAAATGGCGGAATATCGTTAATGCCGCATTATGGTTGGTGCCATTACCATCCCAAATTACTTCGGTGGATAGGTTTTCACCTTCTTTAAACCAGTTATTAGTGAACTCAGATTTAGCCTCTAGGTAGCGAGCTTGTTGACGCGCGTACTTGACCCAGTTGGTAACAGGTAGCGTGTTACTTTCTTGCTCTGCCGGTAGTTTTAGATTATCAGCCTGAGATCGGTAAAACTCATTTACTTCTGGGATGTCTGCTTTATCTGGATCAAGGAAAAACACCCAAAAGCGATCATTGATAACATTCAATGCCAGTTGGCCACGACAAACTGGGCCTTTGATGTATGCCATTATTGTATTTTGTGCATTATCTAGCATGAACTTAAAGCGCGACTTCACTGGAAGGTCGATGAATGATGTCATCGGGTTTGCAGCAACTTCTGGTTCATAACTCGGTAGCTGACTAACCATGTAATCAGCATCAATAAACCAAGTTTTCCAGTTCTCTATGCGTTGCTTGTTTAACGCGAATGGCATGTGAGTTTTATCTACTATGGTCCCTTGCTCTGGAATAATTCGATAAAACACACGTTCAACCCCTGGATCATCGTACGGGCGACGCGTTGAAATACGTTTGACGGGCTGTCCTGGTGGTGTAGCAGAGCGGACGAGCGTGAAGAATCGGGGATCTTCATCGAGTTCCGAAAAGTAGAGATGAGATAAAAACAAATGCTCATATATATACCTAGCCATCAGCTGATTTTTCAAATCAGAGTGGTTAAGTAATGTTTCGTACTTATCTATTTGCGCTTGCTCATTCTCACTAACAGGTTGGTGAACGTTCATTATTGCGCCGTTTTCCAACCAAGTCATGAGTGTGTGGTATTCACTGTTTGATAGATTTGGCATACCAAAAGGCATGCCCCAGGTTGGGTTATCCTTTTCGTATTGCTCGTATTCTTCAATCGTTGGACAGGTTTGCTCTCGGTCTATCGAAAAGTCAAAGCCTTCTAACTGGACTTGGTCAGGCAATGGGTGGCGCTCTTTTTGCTGTAGCAAACGTGCGATAAGGCCTGCGTCAATGTTGGCTGCCATGCTTTGATCACGTTCGTTGAGAACCGGATGAAAACCCGCATCGCGCCACTCTTGGGTTGTTTCTGCATCTTCGAATAAGCGTGTTGGTGCTGCGGCTGTGAGTCTTGTTCCTTCATATACCAGTGCTTTACTCGCACCACGGTCAATGCCCTCAACAGAAGAGAGCTTAAGCTGACATGGTGCATCGTAGCACGCGTGGCAGACGACACAGCGGTTATCCATAATGGGTTTAACTTCGCTTTGGAAGAAGTTTGCTTGAGGGGTTTCTACGTCAACTGTGCGTTCACGCACGAGCTGTGGACCAAACAGTTGGTCATAGTTAAGACCAGCATAGGTTGCACAGCCGGCAAACAAAGTAGCAATGCAAAGTGTAAAAATTAAGCGCAAATTCATTGAGTTATTTTACGTGATTAGAATTTGCATTAATTAAAGCAAAATAAGCGGTCAATTACCAAAAGTTGGGTCAATTAGCGTTAATTTTTCTGTTGATTGTCTGAGCGCTTGAAAATATAACCCTGGCGGTGGACTGTCTGAATTCTGTCTGTTGGAACACCTTCGTGAACTAGACGCTTTCTCATTCTGCTCATGTGCATATCGAGTGCTCGATCATGTTCAGTAAATTCACGTTTTAGTACTGTTTCGTAAAGAAAAGGCTTACTAAGTACTTGATCTTGATGGTGAGTGAGAGTTTGCAGCAGCTTAAATTGAATGCTTGTTAACTGAACAGATTTCTTGTTTGGCAAGTAATTGAGTACCACAGAGTGAGTGTGCTTATCTAGTAATAGCTCCTCATCATTATGGTGAACGCCGTTGTGTTGGCATTGGGAAGTTTTTCCATTTGAAACCTTGGAGTCAAGCACACGGGTACCTTAATTATTAATAGTAGTAAAACGTATTATCATTAATATTTATATAAAAGCAATCAGGTACTTTATGAGCACTGTGATATGCGTAGACAATCTTAATACTTGAGATTAACAGTAGTGATGAATGGTGCGATGTCGCTCTGAACTAAAGTGCTATTGGAGTGCGTATTAGCTACAAATAACGGTGTAATGTTAGGCAAAGATAGAAAGAATTCTCATTTAGTAAATTCGCTTATCCGCTATTTGTGAACTATACATTCTGTTGCAGGAAGCACTTTTCTAATACACACAGAGGTTTATATGACAGCGAAATATGGCGTTAAACGCCGATTAGCGATTCTTGCCGCCGCTTTAATCGGTGCGACAAGTAGCAGTATCGCAGCAGAGAAACCAAATATTCTCGTCATTTGGGGTGATGATATTGGCCAGTCCAATCTCAGTGCTTACACGTTTGGCTTGATGGGGTACAAAACACCAAATATAGATAGTATCGCCAAAGAAGGCATGATGTTCACTGACTATTACGGTGAGCAATCTTGTACAGCGGGCCGTTCTACTTTCATTACGGGCCAAACCGTTCTTAGAACAGGTTTGAGTAAAGTGGGGCTTCCAGGTGCTGATCTTGGCTTGAAGGAAGAGGACGCAACCATTGCCGAAATGCTGAAGCCGATGGGCTATATGACAGGGCAATTTGGTAAAAACCACTTAGGTGATAAAGATGAGCACCTTCCTACTAATCACGGCTTCGATGAATTTTTTGGCAACCTTTATCACTTGAACGCCGAGGAGGAGCCAGAAAACGTCGATTATCCTAAAGATCCTGAGTTTCGTAAAAAGTTCGGTCCGCGCGGCGTTATCCGTTCGTACGCTGATGGCAAAATTGAGGATACAGGACCTCTAACTCGCAAGCGCATGGAAACCGTGGATGAAGAGACGTTAGATGCGGCACTCGACTTTATGGATCGTGCCGTCAAGGCTGAAAAACCTTTCTTTGTCTGGTGGAACGCAACTCGTATGCACTTCCGTACTCATGTGAAAGAAGAGAACTCTGGAAAAACAGGTATCAGCGAGTATGCAGATGGTATGGTCGAGCATGATAACCATGTAGGTCAGCTACTGAAAAAAGTGGATGATTTGGGTATTAAAGACAACACAATCGTCTTTTACTCCACCGATAATGGCCCACACATGAACTCGTGGCCAGATGCAGGTACAACGCCATTCCGTGGAGAGAAAAATACCAACTGGGAAGGTGCGTACCGAGTTCCTGCGATGGTACGTTGGCCGGGTAAAATTAAAGCTGGCTCTGTTTCGAATGATATCATGCATCACATGGACTGGATGCCAACGTTCGTTGCTGCCGCGGGTGATGACAAGATCAAAGAGAAATTGCTCAAAGGTTATAGTGCGAATGGTAAGAAATTCAAAGTTCACCTAGACGGCTATAACTTCCTACCATATTTGACTGGTAAAGAGGATAAGGCCCCACGAGAAGAAATTTTTTACTTCTCAGATGATGGAGACTTAACTGCACTTCGCTATAACAAATGGAAGCTGGTCTTTATGGAGCAACGAGCAAAAGGCACGTTGCGTATTTGGGCTGAACCATTCACCACACTTCGTGTTCCTAAGATCTTCAACTTGCGTATGGATCCTTACGAAGTGGCTGATATCACTTCTAACACTTACTACGATTGGATGCTAGACCGTGCTTACATGCTTGTTCCTGCGCAAGCTTACGTAGGCAGATTCCTTGAAACGTTTAAAGAGTTCCCACCAAGGCAAAAAGCAGCAAGCTTCTCGCTCGATCAAGTGATGGAGAAACTAAAAGAGAACCCAAATAAGTAGGAAAAGCTAAGTGAAGTATCACTGACCCGTCCTGATATGGGTTGACACTTTTTAACTAAAACGCTCGATGTACTTCATCGGGCGTTTTGTATTTTAAAGCCGTATGAGGCCTCATTTGATTATAGATATCTACGGACTCTGC
>NZ_JAMZAN010000034.1:0-1067 GCF_024181865.1 Vibrio sp. Y58_MX_L22 | reverse complement strand
ATTTGACGTTAGCGACAGAAGAAGCACCGGCTAACTCCGTGCCAGCAGCCGCGGTAATACGGAGGGTGCGAGCGTTAATCGGAATTACTGGGCGTAAAGCGCATGCAGGTGGTTTGTTAAGTCAGATGTGAAAGCCCGGGGCTCAACCTCGGAATAGCATTTGAAACTGGCAGACTAGAGTACTGTAGAGGGGGGTAGAATTTCAGGTGTAGCGGTGAAATGCGTAGAGATCTGAAGGAATACCGGTGGCGAAGGCGGCCCCCTGGACAGATACTGACACTCAGATGCGAAAGCGTGGGGAGCAAACAGGATTAGATACCCTGGTAGTCCACGCCGTAAACGATGTCTACTTGGAGGTTGTGGCCTTGAGCCGTGGCTTTCGGAGCTAACGCGTTAAGTAGACCGCCTGGGGAGTACGGTCGCAAGATTAAAACTCAAATGAATTGACGGGGGCCCGCACAAGCGGTGGAGCATGTGGTTTAATTCGATGCAACGCGAAGAACCTTACCTACTCTTGACATCCAGAGAACTTTCCAGAGATGGATTGGTGCCTTCGGGAACTCTGAGACAGGTGCTGCATGGCTGTCGTCAGCTCGTGTTGTGAAATGTTGGGTTAAGTCCCGCAACGAGCGCAACCCTTATCCTTGTTTGCCAGCGAGTAATGTCGGGAACTCCAGGGAGACTGCCGGTGATAAACCGGAGGAAGGTGGGGACGACGTCAAGTCATCATGGCCCTTACGAGTAGGGCTACACACGTGCTACAATGGCGCATACAGAGGGCGGCCAACTTGCGAAAGTGAGCGAATCCCAAAAAGTGCGTCGTAGTCCGGATTGGAGTCTGCAACTCGACTCCATGAAGTCGGAATCGCTAGTAATCGTGGATCAGAATGCCACGGTGAATACGTTCCCGGGCCTTGTACACACCGCCCGTCACACCATGGGAGTGGGCTGCAAAAGAAGTAGGTAGTTTAACCTTCGGGGGGACGCTTACCACTTTGTGGTTCATGACTGGGGTGAAGTCGTAACAAGGTAGCGCTAGGGGAACCTGGCGCTGGATCACCTCCTTA
>NZ_JAMZAN010000033.1:0-1134 GCF_024181865.1 Vibrio sp. Y58_MX_L22 | reverse complement strand
CTGTTCGTCTAACGCGTGTAAAGCTTAAGGGCTAGTCCAATTTCGCTCGCCGCTACTTTCGGAATCTCGGTTGATTTCTTTTCCTCGGGGTACTTAGATGTTTCAGTTCCCCCGGTTCGCCTCCTTACCCTATGTATTCAGGTAAGGATACTTACTTATGCAAGTGGGTTTCCCCATTCGGAAATCCCAGACTCAAGTGGCTTTTACTGCCTAATCTGGGCTTATCGCAAGTTAATACGTCCTTCATCGCCTCTGACTGCCAAGGCATCCACCGTGTACGCTTAGTCACTTAACCATACAACCCCAAAGAGTTTCGCGAAGCGAATCTTGAGGATGTTGTTAAACAACCAAAGTTGTCTGCAATTATTTAAACATGATGCAGACTCGATTTTGCCGGACTCAATTTTTCTTCTCCCTTACTTTAAAAAAGTAAGACAAAAGCCAAGAACACTTGAATGTGTTGTATTGGTGTTTGTCTTAAAGACAAACATTGAGAACTTTACAAACAACAATAAATTGTTGTTTTGTCAGCTTTCCAAATTGTTAAAGAGCTATGTTGCTTCACAAGGAAGTTACATTTTCTAAAGACTTTTAGAGTCAAAAAGACCAACCAGTATCAATTGCTTGTTCTGGTTTGGACGTTTTATTCCAAAAATACTTAGAGAATGGTGGGCGATACCGGGCTCGAACCAGTGACCCCCTGCTTGTAAGGCAGGTGCTCTCCCAACTGAGCTAATCGCCCACATAGTTTTAATTTTCGTGGAAGGAAATGGTGGGTCGTGCAGGATTCGAACCTGCGACCAATTGATTAAAAGTCAACTGCTCTACCAACTGAGCTAACGACCCAATGGTATCCCGTAGGGGAGTCGAACCCCTGTTACCGCCGTGAAAGGGCGGTGTCCTAGGCCTCTAGACGAACGGGACACTAAGTGAACATCTTGGGGGATGTTCTATCTCTTAAACTTCATAAACCGTATCAATCTGTGTGAACACTCATCGCAATAATCATCGTTTAAGGAGGTGATCCAGCGCCAGGTTCCCCTAGCGCTACCTTGTTACGACTTCACCCCAGTCATGAACCACAAAGTGGTAAGCGTCCCCCCGAAGGTTAAACTACCTACTTCTTTTGCAGCC
>NZ_JAMZAN010000032.1:0-1185 GCF_024181865.1 Vibrio sp. Y58_MX_L22 | reverse complement strand
CGCCTGTGGCGGACATCGTGGCAGATAAAGCGACGGTTGTGGAAGACACGCCGACCATCATCAAGGTCTTAGGTAACGACACGTTCGAAGGCGACGACAAAGTGGTGTCGCTGGATACCAACAACGGTCCAGCTAACGGCACGGTCTCGGTCAACCCGGACGGCAGCGTAACCTACACGCCAAACGACAACTTCCACGGTACAGACAGCTTCACCTACATCGTTACCTCCGGTGGGGTATCGGAGTCCACCACGGTGAACGTCGATGTCACACCAGTCAATGACGCGCCAGTGGCAAAAGATGATACCGCTGTTACTGACGAAGACACGCCAGTGACAATTGATGTCCTACCAAACGACACCGATATTGATGGCGATACGCTGTCTATCCAATCAGCGTCTGTACCTGAAGCACAAGGTAAGGTTGAAATTGTTGACGGCAAGTTGGTGTTCACACCGGCTGAGAACTTCCATGGTGACGCTGAAATTACTTACACCGTCACCGATGGTGCACTGACTGACCAAGCGACGGTCAATGTCACCGTAAATGCCGTAAACGACACGCCTGTGGTTGAAAGCAGCATTGCAGACCAAACCTTGGCAGAAGACTTTACGCCATACAGCATCGATCTGAATACCGCTTTCAGCGATGTGGATAATGTTGATGGTGAGTTAACGTTTAGCGTCTCTGGTAATAGCAACATTCAAGTGGCGATCGTCAATGGTATTGCTACGTTCACTCCAACCGCAGACTGGAACGGCTCAGAAGCGTTGACCTTTACTGCTACCGATCCAAGCGGTGAAAGCGTCAGCCAAACGGTGAACTTCACGGTAGCGCCTGTGGCGGACATCGTGGCAGACAAAGCGACGGTTGTGGAAGACACGGCAACCATCATCAAGGTTTTAGGTAACGACACGTTCGAAGGCGACGACAAAGTGGTGTCGCTGGATACCAATAACGGTCCAGCCAACGGCACGGTCTCGGTCAACCCGGACGGCAGCGTGACTTACACACCAAACGACAACTACCACGGTACAGACAGCTTCACGTACATCGTCACGTCCGGTGGGGTATCAGAGTCCACCACGGTGAACGTCGATGTCACACCAGTCAACGATGCGCCAGTGGCAAAAGATGATACCGCTGTCACTGACGAAGACACGCCAGTGACAATTGATGTCCTGC
>NZ_JAMZAN010000031.1:0-2783 GCF_024181865.1 Vibrio sp. Y58_MX_L22 | reverse complement strand
TTTAATTCTCGTTCTTACACATTCAATGTTCTTTCATTGAGTCCATCAAAACCCCTTGGGTGTTGTATGGTTAAGCCTCACGGGCAATTAGTACAGGTTAGCTCAACGCCTCACAACGCTTACACACCCTGCCTATCAACGTCGTAGTCTACGACAACCCTTTAGGATACTTAAAGTATCAGGGAGAACTCATCTCAAGGCTCGCTTCCCGCTTAGATGCTTTCAGCGGTTATCGATCCCGAACTTAGCTACCGGGCAATGCGTCTGGCGACACAACCCGAACACCAGAGGTTCGTCCACTCCGGTCCTCTCGTACTAGGAGCAGCCCCTTTCAATTCTCCAACGCCCACGGCAGATAGGGACCGAACTGTCTCACGACGTTCTAAACCCAGCTCGCGTACCACTTTAAATGGCGAACAGCCATACCCTTGGGACCGACTTCAGCCCCAGGATGTGATGAGCCGACATCGAGGTGCCAAACACCGCCGTCGATATGAACTCTTGGGCGGTATCAGCCTGTTATCCCCGGAGTACCTTTTATCCGTTGAGCGATGGCCCTTCCATTCAGAACCACCGGATCACTATGACCTGCTTTCGCACCTGCTCGAATTGTCATTCTCGCAGTCAAGCGGGCTTATGCCATTGCACTAACCTCACGATGTCCAACCGTGATTAGCCCACCTTCGTGCTCCTCCGTTACGCTTTGGGAGGAGACCGCCCCAGTCAAACTACCCACCAGGCACTGTCCGCAACCCCGATAAGGGGTCGACGTTAGAACATCAACACTACAAGGGTGGTATTTCAAGGACGGCTCCACGCAATCTAGCGACTGCGCTTCAAAGCCTCCCACCTATCCTACACATGTAGGGTCAATGTTCAGTGCCAAGCTGTAGTAAAGGTTCACGGGGTCTTTCCGTCTAGCCGCGGGTACACTGCATCTTCACAGCGATTTCAATTTCACTGAGTCTCGGGTGGAGACAGCGTGGCCATCATTACGCCATTCGTGCAGGTCGGAACTTACCCGACAAGGAATTTCGCTACCTTAGGACCGTTATAGTTACGGCCGCCGTTTACCGGGGCTTCGATCAAGAGCTTCGACCGAAGTCTAACCCCATCAATTAACCTTCCGGCACCGGGCAGGCGTCACACCGTATACGTCATCTTGCGATTTTGCACAGTGCTGTGTTTTTAATAAACAGTTGCAGCCACCTGGTATCTGCGACTCTCAATAGCTCCATCCGCGAGGGACTTCACCGTCGAGAGCGTACCTTCTCCCGAAGTTACGGTACCATTTTGCCTAGTTCCTTCACCCGAGTTCTCTCAAGCGCCTTGGTATTCTCTACCCGACCACCTGTGTCGGTTTGGGGTACGATTCCTTACAATCTGAAGCTTAGAGGCTTTTCCTGGAAGCATGGCATCAATGACTTCACATCCGTAGATGCTCGACGTCGTGTCTCAGCCTTAAAGAGAGCCGGATTTACCTAACTCTCAAGCCTACGCACTTGAACCTGGACAACCGTCGCCAGGCCCACCTAGCCTTCTCCGTCCCCCCATCGCAATTGTAAGAAGTACGGGAATATTAACCCGTTTCCCATCGACTACGCCTTTCGGCCTCGCCTTAGGGGTCGACTTACCCTGCCCCGATTAACGTTGGACAGGAACCCTTGGTCTTCCGGCGAGGAGGTTTTTCACCCCCTTTATCGTTACTCATGTCAGCATTCGCACTTCTGATACGTCCAGCATGCGTTACCACACACCTTCAACCGCTTACAGAACGCTCCCCTACCCAATGCACTAAAGTGCATTGCCGCAGCTTCGGTTTACTACTTAGCCCCGTTACATCTTCCGCGCAGGCCGACTCGACCAGTGAGCTATTACGCTTTCTTTAAATGATGGCTGCTTCTAAGCCAACATCCTGGCTGTCTGAGCCTTCCCACATCGTTTCCCACTTAGTAGTAATTTGGGACCTTAGCTGGCGGTCTGGGTTGTTTCCCTCTCCACGACGGACGTTAGCACCCGCCGTGTGTCTCCCGGATAGTACTTACTGGTATTCGGAGTTTGCAAAGGGTTGGTAAGTCGGGATGACCCCCTAGCCTTAACAGTGCTCTACCCCCAGTAGTATTCGTCCGAGGCGCTACCTAAATAGCTTTCGGGGAGAACCAGCTATCTCCAGGTTTGATTGGCCTTTCACCCCTAGCCACAAGTCATCCGCTAATTTTTCAACATTAGTCGGTTCGGTCCTCCAGTTGATGTTACTCAACCTTCAACCTGCCCATGGCTAGATCACCTGGTTTCGGGTCTATATCCAGAGACTGAACGCCCAGTTAAGACTCGGTTTCCCTACGGCTCCCCTAGATGGTTAACCTTGCCACTGAATATAAGTCGCTGACCCATTATACAAAAGGTACGCAGTCACAGGACAAAGCCTGCTCCTACTGCTTGTACGTACACGGTTTCAGGTTCTATTTCACTCCCCTCACAGGGGTTCTTTTCGCCTTTCCCTCACGGTACTGGTTCACTATCGGTCAGTCAGTAGTATTTAGCCTTGGAGGATGGTCCCCCCGTATTCAGACAGGATATCACGTGTCCCGCCCTACTCGATTTCACTGAACACACGTCGTCAACTACGGGACTATCACCCTGTATCGTCAGCCTTTCCAGGCTGTTCGTCTAACGCGTGTAAAGCTTAAGGGCTAGTCCAATTTCGCTCGCCGCTACTTTCGGAATCTCGGTTGATTTCTTTTCCTCGGGGTACTTAGATGTTTCAGTTCCCCCGGTTCGCC
>NZ_JAMZAN010000030.1:0-2823 GCF_024181865.1 Vibrio sp. Y58_MX_L22 | reverse complement strand
CGTCAGTAACAGCGGTATCATCGTTTGCCACTGGCGCATCGTTCACTGGTGTGACATCGACGTTCACCGTGGTGGACTCCGATACCCCACCGGACGTGACGATGTAGGTGAAGCTGTCTGTACCGTGGAAGTTGTCGTTTGGCGTGTAAGTCACGCTGCCGTCCGGGTTGACCGAGACCGTGCCGTTGGCTGGACCGTTATTGGTATCTAGCGACACCACTTTATCGTCGCCTTCGAACGTGTCGTTCTCTAAGACCTTGATGATGGTTGGCGTATCTTCCACAACCGTCGCTTTATCTGCCACGATATCCGCCACTGGCGCTACTATGAAGTTCACCGTTTGGCTAACGCTCTCGCCGCTTGGATCGGTGGCCGTAAAGGTTAGGCTCTCTGAGCCGTTCCAGTCTGCGGTTGGAGTGAACGTAGCAATACCGTTGACGATCGCCACTTGAATGTTGCTGTTACCAGAGACGCTGAAGGTCAGATCGCCATCGACGTTATCTACATCGCTGAAAGCGGTATTCAGATCGATGCTGTATGGGGTGAAATCTTCCGCCAAGGTTTGGTCTGCAATGCTACTTTCAACCACAGGCGTGTCGTTCACCGCATTCACGGTGACGTTGACCGTCGCTTGGTCAGTCAGTGAACCATCGGTAACGGTGTAAGTGATTTCAGCATCGCCATGGAAGTTCTCAGCTGGTGTGAACACCAATTTGCCATCAACAATTTCGACTTTACCTTGTGCTTCAGGTACAGACGCCGATTCAATCGACAGCGTATCACCATCAATATCAGTATCGTTTGGCAGAACATCAATCGTCACTGGCGTGTCTTCGTCAGTAACGGCATTGTCATTGGTCGCCACTGGCGCGTCATTCACTGGCGTCACATCGACGTTCACCGTGGTGAATTCCGATACCCCACCGGAGGTAACGATGTACGTGAAGCTGTCTGTACCGTGGAAGTTGTCGTTTGGCGTGTAAGTGACGCTGCCGTCCGGGTTGACCGAGACCGTGCCGTTGGCTGGACCGTTATTGCTATCGAGCGACACCACTTTGTCGTCGCCTTCGAACGTGTCGTTACCTAAAACCTTGATGATGGTTGGTGTGTCTTCCACAACCGTCGCGCGGTCAGATTCAATATCTGCCACAGGCGCTACTGTGAAGTTCACCGTTTGGCTAACGCTTTCACCGCTTGGATCGGTGGCGGTAAAGGTTAGGGTTTCTGAGCCATTCCAGTCTGCGGTTGGAGTGAACGTAGCAATGCCATTGACGATCGCCACTTGAATGTTGCTGTTACCAGAGACGCTGAAGGTCAGATCGCCATCGACGTTATCTACATCGCTGAAAGCGGTATTCAGATCGATGCTGTATGGGGTGAAATCTTCCGCCAAGGTTTGGTCTGCAATGCTACTTTCAACCACAGGCGTGTCGTTCACCGCATTCACGGTGACGTTGACCGTCGCTTGGTCAGTCAGTGAACCATCGGTAACGGTGTAAGTGATTTCAGCATCGCCATGGAAGTTCTCAGCTGGTGTGAACACCAATTTGCCATCAACAATTTCGACTTTACCTTGTGCTTCAGGTACAGACGCCGATTGGATAGACAGCGTATCACCATCAATATCGGTGTCGTTTGGCAGGACATCAATCGTCACTGGCGTGTCTTCGTCAGTAACGGCATTGTCATTGGTCGCCACTGGCGCATCGTTCACTGGCGTCACATCGACGTTCACCGTGGTGGACTCCGATACCCCACCTGAGGTGACGATGTAGGTGAAGCTGTCTGTGCCGTGGAAGTTGTCGTTTGGCGTGTAGGTTACGCTGCCATCCGGGTTGACCGAGACCGTGCCGTTAGCTGGTCCGTTATTGGTATCCAGCGACACCACTTTATCGTCGCCTTCGAACGTGTCGTTACCTAAGACCTTAATGATGGTCGGCGTGTCTTCCACAACCGTCGCTTTGTCTGCCACGATGTCCGCCACAGGGGCTACCGCGAAGTTCACCGTTTGGCTAACGCTTTCACCGCCTGGATCGGTGGCGGTAAACGTCAACGCTTCTGAGCCGTTCCAGTCCGCGGTTGGAGTGAACGTAGCAATACCGTTGACGATCGCCACTTGAATGTTGCTGTTGCCGGAGACGCTGAAGGTCAGATCGCCATCCACGTTATCTACATCGCTGAAAGCGGTATTTAGATCGATGCTGTATGGCGTAAAATCTTCCGCCAAGGTTTGGTCTGCAATGTTGCTTTCAACCACAGGCGTGTCGTTCACCGCATTCACGGTGACGTTGACCGTTGCTTGGTCAGTCAGTGCACCATCGCTAACGGTGTAAGTGATTTCAGCGTCACCATGGAAGTTCTCGGCCGGTGTGAAGACCAGTTTTCCATCAATAATTTCAACTGTACCTTGGTCACTCGGCACGGACGCTGATTGGATAGACAACTTATCGCCGTCGATGTCGGTGTCGTTTGGCAGGACATCAATCGTCACTGGCGTGTCTTCGTCAGTAACGGCATTGTCATTGGTCGCCACTGGTGCATCGTTGACTGGTGTGACATCGACGTTCACCGTGGTGAACTCCGATACCCCACCGGAGGTGACGATGTAGGTGAAGCTGTCTGCCCCGTGGAAGTTGTCGTTTGGCGTGTAAGTGACGCTGCCATCCGGGTTGACCGAGACCGTGCCGTTTGCTGGACCGTTATTGGTATCCAGCGACACCACTTTGTCGTCGCCTTCGAACGTGTCGTTACCTAAGACCTTGATGATGGTCGGCGTGTCTTCCACAACCGTCGCTTTATCTGCCACGATGTCCGCCACAGGCG